>CAJTTI010000007.1:17719-40348 GCA_910579225.1 uncultured Lachnospiraceae bacterium
CTGGTCACCGCCTGCCCCCGGAGGACCGCCTTCTGATCAGTCATACTTTTCACCATTTTCTCCGTCGTCTCCGTCAGCGCGTTGATATAGATCCAGGAAGTATCTCTGCAGCGGGTCTTCAGATTCTGATAGCTGGCCTGGAACAGATGCATCATATCCACGGGGGACGCGTCCTTCAGCACGCAGAAATAAGACAGCAGGAAATCATCCTCCAGTTGTTCAAACAGAATACACCCTGTCGGTTCTCCCTTTTTGACCAGCAGAAAGCTGGCGTCCTGGTCATACATATATTTGACCTCCAGTTCCGTCAGCTTCTCCTCATCCTCCGGAAGTTTCTCCAGCTTTTCCGCAAAGCGGTTCCACATTCTGGCCGTCACCTCCGACAGCGGCAAAAGAGATTTTTTCACATCGTTTCTTTCCGGTTTCTTTCCGAAATACTGGGGAGACAGATCCCCAAAAGCCGTCCGGTACACCGGCGTTCGGACCTCATCCAGCTCAAAGAGATTCTTGTCGAGGCACAGATCCAGATCGCTTTGTTCCTCGTTCAGCGCATACTGGCAGATCGTCAGATCCATCCCGGAATACCTTCCGATCTCATGCAGCCCGTCCAGAAGAGCGGTGGCTATCCCCTTTCTCCGATAGTCCTCTGCCACAAACAGGTACTCAAGAGCCATGATATGTTCCGACTCTTCGGTGGCCGCCAGTACCCCGCAGGCCGCTCCCTCCTCGATGGCGCCCAGGACCAGATCTGATTTTTCCCACAGTTCCCGCGGCATCAGCGGCTCAAAATAGCTCTGGTTTTCTTCTCTTACAATTGTGATCTCCATCTTTTTCTCCTCTTTCTCCTTCATCTTAACGATTCCTCAAAGACATTTCCCAATTCACATCCAGCCTCATGGTGTCGCTTACCGCAATCATGTCTTCCACCCTCCTGGCCAGAAGAATCCATGTATCACTGATATACTTATACACGGCGTCGACTGCGGCTTTTTTCTTGTACTCCGAGTAGGACATCCCGCCTTTTGCAAAATTCATCCGTGCCTGCCGCTCCGTATAGAGCCATCTGCTGTAATAGCCATGCAGCCTCTCAAGCTTCCTGTCCTCTTCCCGGTCCGGGTCAAAGAAGTCTCTTCCTTTCCCTTTCAGAAGCCCCAACAGCTTCCCGAACTGCCCCAGGTCCGCAAAGTCTCTCACGATCTCTTCCCTGTGGTCCGCAAGTTCCCGGGGAGACAAAAGCGGCAGGCCGTTTGCGTATTTTCTCTCCAGGTAGTTGATCTGTTTTTCAAACTCTCCCTTCATGGCGCGCATCAGCTCCGGATTGTCCGCCTCCCACCCGGACAGCCTTTCGACGCCCTCATGGACGGGTCCGCTTCCCTGCCTCAGAACCCGGCCTTCCTTTTCCATCTCCTGGGTGTTTACTCCGATCCTGTAGACGCTGTCCAGACCCATGACAGCTTTGGCCTCCATCGTATCGTTTCGTCCTTCGTCGGTGACGCCCGCGTTTTTCCGAAAATCCGTCATTCGCTCCCGCGGTACCTTCAGTGCTTCTTCACTCGGAATCCACTCATTGTTCTTCACGCTCTCCATCTGCCATAAGAGAATGGTCAGGTTTTTCTGTTCCTTTGTGTCGCTTTCATGATAGCGGTAGGAGATCTCCGAGTGATAGTGGCTGCGGTAATAGACGTTGGTCATGATTTTCTTCCGTATCTGATAGTAATTGGTGAAAGCCTTCACCTTTTTCATCTTATCCACCACAGCCTCGGTCCGCTCCTTAGAAAGATCGGCGACGAAATCCGGATTGCGCTCAAAGAGGGAAAGAAACGCTTCGGACTTCCTCAGGATTTCTTCCATCCTGGGGCACTGGTCCGCAAAAGCCTGATCGGTCCTCAGATCCAGCGTCAGATCCAGCTCCATGAACTGAGCCAGGCACTCCTCCCTCCTGTTGGGACCTAAAAGCTCCTGGTTCTGAACCTCATTGTCCGTCCAGAACTGAGCAATGAGATCCGCTTCTCCTGCCGTGCGGCCCGCAAGTATTTCCGGATGAGCTTCCATGATTCTCTGCCTGCTCTCCTGCCACTCACGCTCTGCCGCCTCTACCCGCTTTGCCCTTGCTTCCCGCTTATACAGAGCAGAATAGCTGATATTCTGATACACCTTCCTCTTCCTGGCGCCGATGCTCTCTTTGGATTTTCCTGCATACTGCTCCCCCTCCACGAGGACGTCTCCTTTTTTCGAGAAGCTCATCTGCGGCATCCGGACAGCGATCTGCTGTCCCGCATCCCAGAGACGGCTCCTTCTCTCGTCCAGTTCCTGTCTCTGGCGAAGAAGCCTTTCTTCGTCCCGCTCCTCTTCGACCGGCTGTCCGGTGACAGGCCCTCTCAGGGTCTGACTGTCCGTCATTACCTGTTTTTCTTTTATTTTACACATAGATTCTCCTCTTATCGAAATTTCCGGTTCCGATCATCCGCTATATCCGGACCTTTCCCCGCTCCTTCGAGTAATACTCCGCCGCCTGACGCAGATCCTCCGCCAGATGCTCATACATTTTTCTTAAGACGGGATCTGCCTGGTCTCCAAGTTTTTCCGCTTCCCAAAGCGCCTGCCGACGGATATCAAGGGCGGTCTCATAGTGCGCGTAGAGCCGGTACATCTCGAGGGTCGCGCGCATGCTCCGTTCCGTCCCGGTCAGAGACAGTTCCGGAACAGTCTCGCCCGGATGGAGTTCCTCCCAGCCTCTGCGAAACTCTTCGCGGCGTATCTCGTAGGCTTCATAGATCTCGACTTCCTGATCCAGAATGTCCTCTGACTGACCCCCCATCGTCTCTGCTGCCGCCCGGAACAGTTCCCGGATGCTTTTTCCTTCCAGCCGTTCCTTTGTTTCTTTTTCTACAAAGTGTCTGGCCGCCTCTTCCCTGGACTTATGCTCGGTCTCCTGGAACATCTGCTGCCAGTCCGGACCGCCTCCGATGCCGGCCTCCTCCGTCTGCTCTCTGATCCGCTCCCGCATATCCTGCTGGGAAAGAGCGACGGGAAGCTCCGCTCCCTTTACATCCGTCTCGTCAAACGCGACGCCCCAGCGGATATCCAGGTGCATGGTATCGCTGAGCTGGATCACCGATTCCGCCCGGCTCTTATCAGCAACCATCAAGGCCACCATCCTTCTTCTGTAATCGGAATAGGTTGCGCTGCCGGTGCTCCCCCGCAGGAATGCATTCCGCTCTGCGCCTTCCCCTGTTGTACACTTATCATAATAGGTATAAAGCCGTTCCATCTCCAGGTCGCTCTCGTCCTGGGGATCAAACATCCCCTCAAACTTTTTCAAATAATCAATAAACGCGCCAAGCCCCTGCATATTTGTAAAGTCATTGGCAAATTCTCTCCCATGCTGTTCAAGCTCATCCACAGAAATGACGGTCAGTCCATTCCCGTATTTTCTTTTCAGATAATTCATCTGCTTTTTCAAAAGATCCTTGAACTGTCCCATCCCTTTCAGATTCGCTTCCTGACAGCTTGCTATCTCTGCCCGATCCTGCGCATTCTGGGGTTCCCTGGTCAGATTTTCGATCATGCTCCTGACGTATTCCGGGCTGGCATACTGCACCGCCTTCCATCTGGGCAGATTGGACAGATGTCTTACAAAGGGTTCTGACATTCCTTCCTCCGCACCGGTCACCCGATAGTTGCGCCCCCTTACATTGAGCAGACGCCTTGCGACAGGATCGTCCTCTCTTTGCATAAACTGCCGGAAGTAATCGGCATGTCTGGAGTCTTCAATGGATACCGTATTTTTGCCATACTCGACAGCCCCAAGCTGCAGCTTTGCTCTGGCCCGGCGGGTTTCCTCCGCTTCTGCTCTGTCCTCAGTCGTCTCCCGGTACTCCTGATACCCCTCCACAAAATCCGCAGGCCGGAGGAAGCTCTGACTGCTCCTCAGCTTCTCCGCCTGACACAAGAGCACGGTAAGGTTTTTGGCTTCCAGCGTATCGCTCTCATGATACCGATAGGAAATCTCCGAATTATAGTGGCTTCTGTAGCGGGCGTTGGTGATGACCTTTTTCCGTATTTCATAATAATTGACCAGATCCTGCGCCATCTCAAGCTTTGCGCCAAGATCAGTCTTCTCATCTTCTGTCAGGCCCTCCCAAACCTGCGGGAACTGCTCCAGAAGACGCTTCATCTCCCGGGTCTTCTGCGCGACCCCTTCCAGATCTGCGGACGCCTCCGCGAAAGACCGGTCCGTCCGAAGGTCAAAGATCAGCCTCATTTCCATGAACCGATCCTTACAGATTCTCACCATCGCCTCCTCGTCCCCCGCAAGCCGGAGCAGTTCCTCATCCTTCTCCTGCTCCCCGGTCAGAAACACCTCGATCTTCTGCGCCTGCGCCGCCGCTGCCGCTCTCTCTTCCGGCGGACGCCTCTCCATCAGTTTTCTTTTGTTCTCCGCCAGGGTCTCCTCCCAGGCTCCCCCGCTGTTTTCTGTCAGCCTGGCGTTTTCCCCCTTCTGATACAGGGCGGAGCGTTTCCAGCCCTGGCGCATCTTCCGCTTTCCGGCGCCAATGCTCTCATTGGACCTTCTGGCAAATGCTTCTCCCTGGACGATCACGCCCTTCCTGGTATATGCCACTTCCGGCATGGTGATCCGGCAGCTCTCCCGGATCGCCCGGATGCGGCTCTCTCTGCGCTCCCTTCGCTCCCTGAACTCCGCCTGGAGCCTCTGCGCTCTTGCTTCTTCCGTCTCTTCCGCAGGCGGCTGAACCTGCGTCAGATTCTGGTTCAGGTTTTGATTCAGATTTACATGCTGCGGATTTTGCAGCTCTTCTGGCTGTTTCGTCAATGTCTTATCTCCCAGTGGCATATTATTCCTCCTTGAAATCGTTTCGCAGCTTTACCGATACTCTTTTTTTATTTTTAAACTTACAGTCCGACCAACGAGGCATAGGGTTCGAAGTCCGACCTTGTAAATACTTTCCCCGTCTTGACAAACTCGTAGCGGATGGCCTGCAGATAATGCTTCATGCACACCTCCTGCCCGTCCCCGTCGGCAGCGGCCAGAAAAGCGGCGTTTAAAATACAGTTCTTAATATTTCCGCCCACGAACTCGAACTTCTCCGCCAGAAAACGGATATCCACGTCCTCCCCTAAGGGCGTCCCCTTGGGAATCGTGGTCTTCCAGAGTATCTCCCTCGTATCCGGGTCCGGGAACTGGAATTCTACAATGTATTTCATCCGCCGGAAGAAGGCCGGGTCGATGTTGTGCTTGTAGTTGGTGGCCAGCACCGACACCCCGTCGTAGGCCTCCACCTCCTGCAGAAGCAGCGCCGTCTTGTTGTTGTTTGACGCCTGGTTGCTGCCCCCGTCGTCGGACCGTTTGGCGAAGAGGGTGTCGCACTCGTCAAAGAACAGCACCACGTTGCATTTTTTCGCCTCCCGGAAGATCATGGAGATGGATTTCTCCGTCTCGCCTACGTATTTGTCGATGACCTTGGACAGGTCCACCCGGTAGAGCTCCAGATTCAGCTCGTGGGCGATCACCTGGGCGCACATGGATTTGCCGGTGCCGGGCGCCCCGAACAGGAGGATCGAGAGCCCTCTGCCGTAGGGGTATTTCTTCGTGTAATCCCAGTTGTCATAGACCTTCTTCCGGAAATTCATCTGGTCGATGGCGTGCTCCAGCGTCTCCCTCTGGTCCCGGTTCATGACGATATCTTCAAATCCGAAATTGGCCTTCACCTTCGTGGCCTTCTGGGTCAGCTCCGAACTCATCTGCTCGTTGCAGCCCCTAAAGAGCGTGGCTCTTGGAATCTTCAGGTTCTGCTCCATGGCGGCAAAGCTTCTGGCCTGATGGAGCGCCGACTTGATCTTGCCCGGCGTGAACAGGAATTTGGTCGCCATTTCCAGAAGGTCCACGTCGTCCTCCAGCGCGTAGCTTTCGGAAAAATGCCGCCAGCAGTTTTCCCTCTCCTGATTAGAGGGCGTCGGAAGCTCCAGCTCGGTAAATTCCTCCTTCGTCATCTCCCGCATGGACAGCTTCTCCCGGCTGACCGTAAAGACCAGGATTCCGTGCTCCAGAAGCCTGGAAAACGCCAGATCCATATAGCCGAAAAATTTGTCCTTCTCCTCTTCCCGGTAGGTCAGATCGTCCAGACAGCAGCAGGCGCCGGTGAGGATACACTCTCTGGTCACCGCCCAGAGCGCCTGGTCCACAAATCCGAAATCATACACAAACAGCTTTTTGCAGTTGATGGAGATGGCCCGCAGTCCCTGTTTTTTGCAGAACTGCCGGATAAAAAATTTCCGACCGCTTCCCTCGTCCCCGTAATAGGAGAAAATCCGCACCCCGTCCCCGTAGGAGATCTCCATGGCGTCTAATACCCCCTGATTGGCCAGAATCGGATTAAGCTTCTCCTCCTCCCCGGTCAAAAGCTTCATAAAGCGCGCATAATTTTCGTCCAGCCGCAGCGGATGTCTGCCGAAGAGGTAATCAATCATCCGTTTATCGGGAGAGATCACCGTGGAAAAGGGCATGCTGTCTCTGACCTGCAGATTGAGGACCGGCAGAAGCTGCTCCAGGCACACGGACATGTCCCCGTAAGCCCCCGTGATGGAAAAGCGTTCTCCATAGTAAAGTTTCGCCGCAGACTCAATTGTGGGCAGCGACAGCCCTCCGTTCTCGTTGATGACCTGGAACACGCCCGCATAATCGGTCTGGGTGGACGAGAGAATCCCGCAGGCCAGACAGAAGACCGTGAAATGTTCGTATTCCAGTTTCTTACAGATCTCATAGAAGGGCAGGCTGATCCCGCTCTCCCTGGCCGATGCCGCCCGGGACTGAACGTAGTCCATCATCTCTTCCATCGTCCAGTCCTTCTCCGGTTCCGCCTCTGCCGTTTCCTCCTGCCGCCGACCCTGTTCCTCCAGAAAATCTCCGAACAGCTCCAAAAGCTCCGGGGCAACGGCTTCCGGTTCCGCTTCTGTTTCTTTTTGCTCTTCCTGATGTATCCGGAACTGATTCAATTTCTCCCTGCAGGTGTCGTGGGCGATCTCCAGATCCGGATAGAGGACATTTTTGTAATCCCCCTGCCCCGTGGCATAGACCTCCTTCAAACGCTCCAGACAGCGGCTGATCCCCTCGTTCACGCAGGCAAACAAATATTCCATGTAGCTTTCATAGCTCTCAAACGCGTCGTTTTTCTGCTCTCTGTCAAACAATGTTCCTCTCCCCTTTTTGTCATTCCTGGCCCTCCCTGCCGATCTCCCGTACGGAAAACAGCGCTCTCATTGAACACACTCCTGTGGGTATCAGAGATTCCGCCTCCTGTTTTATGCCTTTTCCCGGTCATACATGACTCAGATCTGTATAAGTAATCTTTTCAAATTTCTGTATAAAATCCTCAAATTTCATATAGAACTGTCCGTAAGTTTCATCGGAGGAAGTGTCAAACATCCTGCCGGTGCGGGTGACATTGCCCTCTTCCTCCTGAAGGGACATGGTGCTGTAGGGATTGCGAAGCTTCACATAGCGCTCTCCGGCGATCCGCTCCGCCCCCATCACCGTGTACGCATGGCCGGCGTTCAAACCGTCGCTTTCATCCACGTTGTTTTTGCTCCCGGCATTGTAGACGATATTACGCTCCCTGGCATGGAGCATATTCTCGAACAGCTCGTCATTCCTGTCCTCCTCCGCCACGTTCACCGGAGATACGCCCAGCAGTCTTTCCAGAAATTCGCCGCCCTCCCCGTACCACAAAGATCGATAGCCGGTGGCGCCGTCGCGCCCCAGAAAGGCGCAGGCCTTCTCGATCATCTGCATCCACAAAGCGCCGGAGGACAGGGCGTCCGCGCTGCCGATGCGCGGAATCTCCTTGGACACCGTGACATAGACGGGCTCCAGCACATGCTCGACCGCGAACGCGTCGTCCACCTCAAATCCTTCCAACTCCTCTCCATCCGCAGGGATATCTGCCGGGTTCGGTTCCTCCTGCGGACGATTCCTCGCCACACGGCGATAGAGGCGGACCGTCACGGTGCCGTCCCCGTTGTCCTTAAGACAGGATTTGAGCAGGTAAGGATTTACGTTCACCAGCCCTGCCGTAGCCGCTACCATATAGCAGTTGGAGACGAAACGCTGCTTTAAGTCGTTGACCGTGGGCTCGTGGGAGAACAGCGGCGTATCTTCCTGGGCACTCCAGTGCGTAAAGGCTCTCAGCACTTCGGTTCGATGCGCGCCGCCGCGGACGCGTCCGGCCTCCTTTGGTTTTTCCCCTGCAAAATTCAGGCGCGGGGCATCCTCGGGAATGGTCAGACTGCCGTTTGTCATCCGCTCAAAATAATCCTTTGCATGTCTGAGGGCCACATTGTCCCTTGTCCGCAGCGCTTCGTCCACCGCATTCATGGCTTTTTTCAGTCGTTCGCGTTCCTCCGTATAGCCTACGGCATAGCGGGTTCCCTCCACGATACGCGTCCACCGCGTCAGCCGGCCCGTTAAGAAGATATCTCCGCATCCACTGGCTTAGGGACGCCAGCTGCCTTCTGGAACTCATGCTGCGCTGATCCGAATAAGAAGAAATGGCATCCTCTCTTGTGAGCCGCGCCGCACGCCTCTGCGGCTGCTGCTGCGTCTCCGCCTGTGTCTGCACCCGCGGATTCATCTGATCCAGCCTCTCCAGAAGCTCTGCGGCAGGAGATAAGCTCACATTGTTTTTTAATCTCTCCGCCTGCCACAGAAGCATGGTGAGGTTTTTGGCCTCCAGGGTGTCGCTCTCATGATAGCGGTAGGAGATTTCCGAATTATAATGACTGCGGTAGCGGGCGTTGGTGATGATTTTTTTGCGTATCTCATAGTAGTTGGACAGATCCTCCGCCACCTCAAGCTTCGCGTCCAGATCCACCTTCCGATCCTCGGTCAGATTCTCCCGTAACTGCGGGAATCTCTCCAGCAGGCGTTTTATCTCCCGGGTCTTCCTGGATACCCCTTCCAGTTCCGAAGAAGCTTCTCCAAAAGACCGGTCTGTCCGCAGGTCAAAATTCAGATTCGTTTCCATAAACCGTTCCATACAGATCCGCGCCGCATCCTCCTGCCTCTGTGCGAATACCTGCTGCATCAGTTCCTCGTCCTTCTCCTGCTCCCCGGTCAGAAACAGCACGACTCCCGGCGCCTGGCTCTTCAGATGCTCCGACTCCAAAAGCGCATGTTCCCTGAACCGCTCCGCCAGGCCCGCCTCAAAAGCTTCCACGCCGTTTTCCACCAGCCTGGCGTTGGCCTCCTTCTGATACAGCGCAGAACGTTTCCAGCCCTGACGCGTCTTTCTCTTCCCCGCGCCGATGCTCTCAATGGACCTTTCGGCATATACTTCTCCCTGGACGCTCACGCTCCGCCGGTTAAAGACTGTCTCCGGCATGAGGATCCGGCAGTTCCGGCGGACGGCCCGGATACGGTTCTCACGGTGCTCCCTGGCCTGACGCCTGGCTTCCGCCTGAAGCCGGACAGTCCTCTCCTCCTCCGTCTCCACCCCGGGAAGCGGAGCCGGATTCGCATTCCTGTTCCGGTTCAGATTGATATTCAGCGGATTCTGCAGTTCTGCGGGCTGTTCGTGCAACGTATAATTTCCAAGTGGCATATTCATTCCTCTCATATTAAACTCGTCGGTCTGTAGCGCCGACCGGGTACGCGGCTTATCGAAGCCTTATCTCGTCTTTTGTCCGGTGCCCGTCTCAAAGACTGCCGTATCGTCAAACACACTTTTCCGGGTATTGATCCCCTCTCCCATCGCCGAGCCGAACGCTCCCGGCTCCTGATTCACCGCCCTCTGACGCGTTCTTGGAAAATAAGTGAGGGTCTCCTCCTCCTCATCCCCCTGTATTTTTTTCCTTTTTTCTCTTTTCTTCGCATCCTGAATCAATTTGTCCGTTACCCGCATTCCCTCTCCTTTTTTCGTTGTCTTTCTTCTGAAATCGTGCTATGATAAATACAGTCATTCATAATCCTATCGTGACTGAACCTGACAAAACGAGGAGACACCTACCATGAGAAAATATGAAAAAGAAAAAAGATTCCCTGGCTATGTCATCGCAGGTTTCTATATTCTGGCCGGCTGCCTGATCTGTTCTGCTTTGTTATTGTACGGCTCTTCCCTGGCGAAGAACCCTCTGGCCTCCGGGTCTGTCTTCCCGGTATCTGCTTCCGCCAAAGAAGCGGAAGACTCTGCTGACGCTTCGGAAGATTCCGTGATACCGGACGCTCCCTCAGAGGAGGAAACAACGGAACCTGCCGCCGACCCGGCGCCGGTATCTTATACCTTTGTGACCCTGAATACCAAAAGCGCGCTCCACGTCCGCGTGCAGCCCGGCATGGACGCCGAGATCATCTTCCGTCTGTCTCCCGGCGCTACCGGCGACGTCCTGGAACGGGGAGACGCCTGGAGTCTGATCAGAACCTCCGAAATCACGGGCTATGTGTCGAATCAGTATCTTCAGTTTCAGGAGATTCCTCCGGAAGGGGAAGATGCTTCTCGATAACCAGGATGTTGTATCCGTCTTCGTATCGGTATTCTATTTTGTCCATACACTGTTTGACCATATAGATTCCCAGTCCCCCGATCTCCCGCTCTTCCGCCGAAAGCGAGACGTCGGGGTCTTCTTTTTCCAGCGGGTTGTAGGGAACGCCCCGGTCCCTGAACACGACCCGGCAGATCCGCGGATTCTGCGTGACCTCCATCTGCACGGTGGCCTCTCCCGCCTTCCCCCCGTAGGCATAATGAGCAATATTCACATAGATCTCCTCCACCGAGATCAGTACCTCCGTCTTGACGGAATCGGGGCATCCGTTTTTACAAAGATGCGCCTCAATGGCGTCCAGCACGGTATATAATGTATCATCACTGGCCTGCAGTGTGATATCCTGCATCTTGTTCATATCCTTCTCCTATATAGTAGTCTCGCATCTCCTTTTTTCAGCATCCAGATGCATTTGCACTCACCCCACTCCTGTTTATCCATACGGGCACTGTCCGTTCTGATGCTGACTTATCGCCATTTTTCTATCGCTATTCTGTCTCAGCCCGGATGGGCGTCCATGTGGGTGTTCTCCCCCAGTGCAATCTCCCGATACGCAAGTCCCTGGGCATTTTCTTTGTCGTGGGTCGCCACGATCACCGTGATCCCCTGCCGGTGCACCATCTCAAAAAGCTTCAGAAGCTCCCGGGACTCCCCCGGAGACAGATTGCCCGTGGGTTCGTCCGCCAGAAGAATGGACGGATAATTCACCAGCGCCCTGGCCAGACAGACCTTCTGCCGCTCCCCTCCTGAAAGTTCCCTGGGATACCGATTGTGAAGATGAGTGATCCCAAGCAAAACAAACAAAGAAGTGATGACCGTCCGGTTTTCCTTTTTCGTTCCTCCCACGATCAGCCTGGCAAGCTCCACATTCTGGTAAACCGTCTGTTCCGGGACCAGATAAGTATCCTGAAATACCACTCCCAACTTCCTTCGATAGAATGGAAGCTGCTTATCCGAGAGCGCGCCAAGCTCCTGATCCAGCACAAAGATCTCTCCGGAGGTAACCGGAATCTCCCGAAGCAGCAGCCGGATACAGGTACTTTTCCCGATCCCGCTCTCCCCGGTCAGAAGCACAAATTCCCCGTCCTCAATCACAGCGCAAAAATCCCGAAGAACCGGTTCCGGTTCGCCTTCGTATTGCTTCGTTACATGCACAAACTGAATCATGCCGTCATTCGATGGTCAGCATCTGGGAAAATCCGGTCATATCGAACACCTTCCTCACCGAATCCCGCACATGCATCAGCTTCATGGAGCCCCCCTTGGAGCTGGCCGTCTTCTGCCCGATCAACAAGGCCCTAAGCCCCGAACTGCTGATATAATCCACCGCCTCCAGATTCAAAATCACCGTACTCCCCTTCTGAAACGCCTGCAGAATCCTCTTCTGAAGCTCCGGGCTCGTATTCGTATCCACCCTTCCCTCCACATCAAGCTGCACCATACCCTCTCTTCTCGTCTCCGCAATCGTCATAATCCTCTCTCCTTATCATTAAAATATCACCGCAGGCAAACCGCCCCGTCCATCTCCATCTCCCGGTCCAGACGCCCCTCTCCCTGCCAGGGAATCCCTGCATTCCAGTCCAGGTAGCAATAGGAATCCAGCACGCAGGTCTTCTTAAGACAGACCACATGGATCCTAGAACGGATGGGCCGAAACTGGTCCAGAAGAAACAAAAGCTGCGATTTTTTCACCTCGGTGAGCGCCTGGTCCACCAGGATCGTCACGTCATGAACCGTGCCGCCGTACAGGCGGTTCACCTGCTTAAGCTGCTCCTTCCGGATGTGAGCGCTCATCACATTCCGCTCCAGCACTACCACCTCTTCTCCCAGCACGATTCGGGCAATCCTCAAAAGAGCCGCCTTCGTGCCCTTGATCCGGTTCAGGGAAAAGGCCTCTTTCACCAAAGCCCGAAGAACCGGCTCCTCCAGAAAATTCTCCCCCACCCGAAGGCCCAGCCAGGAAGCGTAGACCGGCAGCAGGAAGGCCGGACAGGTATCAAGGTCCAGGAGTTTTGGCAGATCATCGATCTCCTCCTGAAAATCCTCGTAGATACTGGAAAATACCGACAGATAGCGGTGAAAAAAGCTACCCCTCTCCCGGTAAATCTCCGGAAAAGTATTCATAAAAGGATCTCCCTGCTGATCCACCCGCATCTGCCCCATGGAAAAGTCTCCCGTTCCCTGGACTTCCAGCACCAGATAAAGGTTTCTTCCCTGGAGCTCATACAAGAGCACATCCTTCTGATTGGTGAATTTTAAAAAACCCGCTTCCTTCATAAACTGCCGCTTAATCTCGTGGGACTCCCGGCGGTCGCACAGAAAATCCTCGATCCGCACCGGCTGCTCTCTCCGATAGAAGGAATCCTGGTCAAAAGCCGCCGCGTAGAGATAATAGACCGTATCCTCCGGGCAGGAGACCCGGAAGCGAAGCCTTCCCCAGGAAGCGCCCTCCTCTCCGCCGTCGACGGCCCGAAGATACAGCATATGGACGCCTTCCCCGGGATCAAGCCGCAGGGTTCCGTCCCCGTCAAGCACAAACCCCGGATGCCATCCTCTCTCAATCCGGTTCTTTTTTATGGAATAGGATGCGCCTGCCATGGCGGTCCACCCCCCTTTCTTTGATCAGCCTGTCTGCAGTCGGATATTTCCCGCATAGCACAGACAGTTTTCCCCCGGCACAATATCTGCCTCCACAAGCCTCGCCAGACCGGGATTCTGCGGATACAGAGACAATTCATAGATAAATTCCACACAGTCCAGAGATTCAATCTCATGAAAGACCTCGTCAAACTTTAACACCTCTCCGAAATTCCGGCCCGAAGAAAGATAGTCCACTTTCCTGCGGATGGTCTCTTCAATCAATATCAGACTGTTCTCATACTGGCGCTTCACATAGATGGTACCCTGCACATCCACCGGCGTGTATACCGGCGGCAGAATCTCGATCCGGGTGGTCAGAAGTCTTCTCTCTTCCAGTTGTCTTAAGATCTCCCGGCGGTAGACCTCCGACAAATCAGGAAACGCCTCATCCGTCCCCGGCATCACCGCGATCCGGACCAGATTCTGGCTTCCGCTTACGTACGCCCGGACTTTTCGGATACAAAGCTTCGGTGTTTCCATCACCAGACGCTCATAATCTTCCGCCGTCACCGCCGCAAAAGGCTTTTTCAGATCCATGAGGAACCGTTTCTTCACTTCCTCCAGGCTCTCCCGATGGCAGCCGCCCGCTCCCGGTCTGGGATTGTAAAAATATAAGGAGCCAGGAAGTCCCGCGGCCGTCAGCGTATTGCCCTCCCGAATATTGCCTTCCGCTCCTCTGGTGACAGCAAAGGCTCCCATATACAGGCTGGCGCCGATATAGTCGCCCGCATCTTCTATAATCAGATATCCGTCGTTCTCATACAGCTCATAAGTCAGATCCTTCTCCCCATAACGCCCCGGCCGGACGAAATCATAGATCGCCTCTCCGCGGTCATCCTTTCTCCCGGCAATAATGCAGAAAGATTCCGCCGCCAGGTGTCCGGCGGGAAGAGGGATCTTCTGATGGTCGCATCCCAGAACCGTGCCCAGCGTATACCGGCGCATCACGGCTTCCTGATATACGACGATCTTGATGGCATTCTTCACTCTGGCCGGCCCGTAACCGAACTTCCGCCGGTCGAACAGCCAGGTTACCTGCCCTCCTTCGTCTTCCCGGACTTCAAAAAATCTTCCTTTTTCCCCGGGGATACGGCAGGGCTCATATTTTTTATAGGAAGAACCTTTTTCTTCTTTACAGAACACTGTGACATATCCCTCTCCCAGAAGGTGTCCGGGCAGGCTGGCCGACGACACCTTATTGAAGGTATAGCAGGCGGATAACGTTTCTTTCTGCCATACCTCGAAGAGAAACCCGTCGATCTGCACCAGCTTTGGCCGCACGTCATAGTCCGCCTTCTCCAGAACGGCCCGGATGGCATACGCTCCGCCCGGCGCATCCTCACAGGGCAGAGCCTCCGCGTCCGGCAGACGCATCCTGAGTTCTCCGCTGACCAGCAGCCCTCCCGTGTCGTCTCTGACATGCATCTTTACAAATCCCTGGGCGGTATAACATTCCCAGCGAATCCGGGCAAAAGTGCTGTCTGCCTTTTCCCCGAAAGGATTCCGGTTGTGCCGGTCCGCCACGGTGATATAGAAGATCAGCTCCTCCCCCGGAGCGGGGAGCGCGTCCATGGTAAACAAGAGCACTGCGCCTTCTTCCGGCTGTTTGCCAAAGACACAGGCCGGCACCCGTACTTCCCGATCCAGAAGATAGGAGACGTTGTGCATATGATTCTTTTGTCCCTGGTAGACGCCGGTCAGCCGGCAGGCCGGAAGCCGAATGTTCCGGTTGGTCTCATAACATAGATCCCCCAGCCAAAACTGCTGGTTGGCCGGCAGCAGAAGCGGCGTCTTTTGCTCCCCGCTTCCGGGCGCCAGAAGCAGTCTGGCGCACCGCCCTTTCCTGGCCTCAAAGCCTGCCAGTTTCAGGAGTCTCCTGACCACAGCCGGCGTAATCTCCCAAATCCGTCTCTGCTGCAGCGCTTCAAACGCAGTCAGATTCTCAAGGATGGTAATTCCCGGGTCCGAAGGATTCCGGTTTGTCCATTCCTCCGAATAGAACGGAATCTTCATCAGCGCTTCCGACAGCAGCTCTTCGTAAGTTTTCTCCTCCCCGAATCGGTCATTCAGCATACCGCACCTCCCTGGCGATGTTCACACGATGATTTCCGCTGCAGCAGACGAGACAGGGATTTTCCGCCATATCGTGAAGGTCCACTTCATGAGTACCCGTCCGGTCCGTATAGCGGACGGTCACCACCAGCTTGCGGATTACTGCCTTGCTCTTCAGAACATTCAGCCTCATCAGGATCTGGGAGCGCCTCGGCAGAACTCCGATCTCCCACCCCTGACCGTGACGGCCTCCCAGGGGATTCAGATAATCCGTCAGCGTCTCCCTTAAAAGATTCTGTACCTCAAATCCATCGTCCATATGCATCACTTCCGCCCAGATATCCACACAGACCCGGGCAAATACCGGCTCCACCACCGAAAGATCTTCCGGCACAATGGTCAGCTCACAGCTTTCCAGCAGATGTTTTTTCAGCATCCCCGCTACGCTGTGGAAGGAGTAAGACCCCGCCTCAAAGTCTTTTAAAAGCAGGCATACGGTCAGGGCATTGTCATGAACGCTCCCGTCGATCTTCCTGCCGGCCACTAAACGAACCTTGTCGATGACGTCGGAAAAGTTCAGAATCTCCTGCACATAGTCGTCAGCCGAGATCAGCCGCTTTCTGGATTTCAGAATATTGGCCCCCCGGGTAAGAGCTTTCTCCATGCTCTCGATGCTGCTTCCTCCGTATGCCTTCACCGGATTGGTGATCCGGTCCACAAACATCAGATTGCCCAGGGTCTCCCGGATCCGCCCGGGACCTACATTTCCTCTCTCTCCGTTGCAGCAGCGAATCCGCACCTTGAACGCCACATCATCCTGCACCGCGGGGAGACCGGTGCGCACGCCGTCCCCGAAGATCAGAAGACTGTTCATGCGGTCCAGCATATAACAGCGCTTTGACGGCGCTTCCGTCAGCTGGTCGGTCTCCTGCCATTTAACATAGAAGGAGGAGAGATTCCCCAGGATATCATATTCCGCCCGGATATCGTCCGGATACGCTTTTAACAGCTCCTGCATCTGCGCTTTGGTATGCTGGCCCCTCTCGTTGACCCAGAGTTCCACATCCAGGATATCCGGTACCCCGAGAAGCACTGTAAGATCCGGCCTGATCTCTTCCAGATAATAGTCTTCTTCCTCCCGGGTCTCCACATTGGCCGCCTGAACCGCATTCAGGCAGATGTCCTGGATCACCGGCAGGGTATCCTCTCTTCTTTCGTCCTCCCGGGCAATCCGGGTGATGCGGACCCAGTAAGCCGTCTTTCCCTCCAGGGTCACGGCCTGCATGTCTGCCTGGGGCATAAAAAGTACGGTGCCGGACCGGGACAGATCTCCGGTGTGATCCAGTACTTTCATCTGACAGAAACCCTTTTTCGTGCTGTACTCGAACCGGCACCGGATCCCTTCGTAGCGGATTCCCTCTTTGATTCGGAACAGGAGACTGACCGGACCTTCTTCCAGCTTCTTCTGAAAGCCCAGATAGAGGGCGTCTTCCTCGTACTCCCCTCTGGAAAATGCCGTGAACGCGCGGCCTTCCTTCACCTTTCGGGTCAGGTCTATCCGCTTTGTCCCCGCGATGGAGTAAAGATACGCCGGCTCCATATAGCGGCCTTCATAGGAAAAGGAGACGCTCAGACGCTCCACATGCGGATAGTGGTGGATACACGGGCGCATATAACAGTTGTCTGATTTTAACAGCCGAATCCGGATGCATCTTCCCTGATAGGCTCCTGCTTCCGTCCCCTGCCAGTCCTCCGGGCAGACGAAAGAGATCTCACGAACGCCCCCCTGGTCTCCCCGGAAAAGGCCGGACACTTCCTGCATAAAGGTAAGCTTCTTCCAGCCGATCCCGTTAAAATATTCGAAAGAAACTTCCTCCGCTCTGGCGTCCGCCGCCGAATCCACCCAGATCACTTTCGGTTTTCGTTTGATGATCTTTAAGCTCTCGTCCTCTCCCTGTACCCGATTCAGAATCCGGTGTTCTTTAAAGGACATTTCAAAGCAAATCCGCACCACGGCCCCGGCTTTCCCGAAGTAATCGTGATGCCCCACATAGCATTCCTGGAACAAAGACAGGGTGTCTCCGAAAGGATCAAAGGCGTCCACGTCAAAGTCCGTACTGCCGTTGCTGACAAATTGTGCGGGAAGTGGCTGCCCCTCGGAGGATACCTGTATCCCGGTCACTCTCTCGTGGCCTGTCACCGGATCTGACGCCTCGATCACCAGCAGGCTCAGCGGATTTCCTTCTATCTGAAGCTCTGCATTTTTCTTCTCTTTTTTCAGAACCACAGTTTCAAGCTCTGGCTGTACTTTTACCTCTTCCACCGGAAGAAGTCCCTCTTCCGTGCAGTACAAAAAGCGGTATGCCCCGTCCCGGATCTTCTCAAGCAGCGGCACATTTCCGGTGATCTTCAGACGGATGGGATTGTTCTCCACATTCAGAGCCACCGGATGCCAGAATAAAAGGGCATTTTTCTGGATCGGAGTGAGATTTGGGCTGTGTCCGAACAGACGGAAAGGGCGAAACTGCCCTTCATCGCTCCCGGATGGAGGCGTCTCTTCCTCTTCCATGATCTTCGGCTCCTCGAACCTGCCTTTCACGGGCAGGATGCTCCCATCTTCACGAAGGGTCAAAAAAGCATAATCCAGAGAGGCGCTGGTCACATACAGACTGTGGGTCGTCTCAAAGACGATCTGCTCTTCTCCGTCCTCCGTATCCGCCAGGAACCGGGTTCCCTTTGGCACCTCGGCCCCCGGTATGGTATCCTGCACCAGTCCCAGAAGCACTGTGGCCCTGGCAGGCTTTGCCGGCAGGAGCGAGAGACCTAAGAAATTCACGAACTCCCTGTGATACCGGTCAAGCACCTGATTGCAGTGCCCGATATTCTCTTCCATCTGCCCGGCGAACAGCTTCGCGATCACGGAGCCGATATCCGGATCTTCCCTGTCAAAATGCCACTCCGGCGCATAGGACGTCGCCAGCTCCCCGATCCGCTCCTCAATCCCGGCGGCGGTCCGGTCTAAGATCTTCCATTCATTCCCACTGGTCTGTTTCATACTGTTCTGGCTCATACGCTTCTTCCTCAGGTGATGCATGCAGATAAAGGGGCACGTCCAGATGATCGCTCACCTGGCTGCTTCTGATGACGTAGTCAATGTTCACCAGAAGACATCCCTTCCGGACCTGTTCGTCCGTGGTGATGGACACGCTCTGTATCCTTGGTTCATTGGACAGAATCTGCTCGGTCAAAGAGCGGATCATCATATTGACGGAAGTGATATTGATATCCATAAAAGTATAGGACATCAGATCGCTCCCGAATTCCGGTCTTAAAAACCGCTCCGTCTTCTGGGTCATCAGGATCAGATAGACGGACTCTTTCACACTCTCTTCCTCCGACGAGACGGCAAAGCGTCCCGTGGCCGGGTTGATCTGCGGCGGGAATTTCATCCCTGTTCCTAAAAAATGGTCTCCTGGCATCTTGTTTGCTCCTGCTTATCCTAATTTGATCGGCGTTCCCGAAAGACCGGCAAGGCCGCTGCTGCTTAACTTCAGCGACGCATTGGCCTCCACGGACACATTACCCGCCTGCATCTTCATGGCGCTGTTTGCTTTGGCCTCGATATTGCCGTTGGCCTCGATGTTGATCTTGGACGCTTTCAGGGAGACGGCGCCGTTGCTCCCGTTGAGGATCAGCTCGATATTGTCCCCTACTTTGATGGTCAGCTTCTTTTCCGCCGTGATCTCCATCTGACCGTCCCCGGTCTTCATCCGGATCAGATTCGTCCCTTCTTCATCCGACAGAAGGATCATCTTGTTCTCGTTGTCCAGCTCAATCCGGTGACCGCCTCCCGCCGTGGTGATGCGGATCTTGTCTTTGTCCCCGCTGCCCTCTTTGTTGTCCTCAAAATAGATGGTATTGCCGTTCCTGGTCACGATCTTCTTGTACTGATTGTCTTCATCCACCGACTTTTTCAGGATCTGATCGCTGTCTTTGGGGATACAGCCGATGACGTAGGGCTTCTCGATATTTCCCTGTTCAAACGCCAGAAGCACCTGATCCCCGGCCTCCGGCAAAAAGTAATGTCCCCAGCCGGACCCTCCGGAGGGCATGGCGACTCTGGCCCACTTTAGCTCATTGGCATCCTGATCCCGCACCGGCACGCAGACGCACACCCGTCCGGGCATATCCTTGTCATAATTTTTAGCGATCCGGCCGACGACGACCCCGAAGATCCGGTTGTCGCCGGTGTCGGTCTTCATCACCTGCTTTTCCGCAATATCGTCAATGACGTCAAAGAGTCCCATATCATCCGATTCCTTCCGTCTCCATGCCGGCCGCCTTCCCGGTGACCTTCGTGATATAGCCCCGCTCATCCATGATATGGCGCACGGTGACCAGATAAAAAGTATTCGACACAGCCTTTCCCAGTCCCTTGATCTTCAAAAACCGGCCCGGCGTCAGCTCCGGAAGCCCGATAAATTCCGCCTCCAGCGTCCCCAGCCTGTAGGAAATATCTTCCGCCAGATAATCCGCCCGATAGTCCGCCTCCTCTTTGGATGTGACGGTCGGGTCAATATACACCTTTTGTGAATTTTTTATCAAAGGCTTTGCCTTGTTTCCCTGAGAGAGCTTATTCTTCATCTTTTTGGAAGCTTTGATCACCTTGGATTTCCCCGCGTCCATCCCCCGGACCTCTACTTTTTCCACAATTCCGGTGAAATCATACCCGATCTCGTAGCTTCGTAGGCCGTTCCCCGGCGCCGCCTCCATCAAAAGCTCCTGATTGCTCTTGGCCTTCCGAAAATACACGGTTCCGCCCACGGAGAAAAATTCATAATTGTATTTTTTCGCCGCTTTTACCACGAATTCGTAATCACTCTCACAGACCATCTCGATGGTCCGGTCGCTGGCTTTCTCCTCTCCCCGGAGCTCTGGCCGCTGTTTGTCCGGCGTGTCCTGGATCTCCTGTCCCGTAATGATCTCATTGGACTGAAGCCGGCAATAGGCGGTACTGCTCAAAATCTCTTTTACCGCGTCGGAAAAGCTGACGGCTTTTAACTGCCTGGAATAATTCCCCGCCATCATGATGCCCTTCACATCCATGGCCGTGATCTCCACTCCGGGCATCTCCTCCTGACGGAACACAAAGTTGACTCTGGAGATAAATCCCCGGAAGATTTCCCGTACACGCACGCCGTAACCCATGCTTATGATCACAGAGGAACCCATGCAGATGTATTTCTTGAGATCGTCGAAGGCAAACGCACAGGTAACCTGGTTATAACAGTTGTAGATCCAGAAGGTGGCCATGGCCGCCTCGAACCCGCTGGTCATCTCCACTTCCACATCGGAGAGCCGAAGTCCGGCTTTGTTTTCCTGAAAATCTTTCCCCCCAATCTGTACATGAATGACAGGATAGGCAAAATCCTCGTATTTTTTCTTCAGTCCCTCATAGTCATATGCCGCCATAATGCCCCCTAGAGATTGATATTCAGCAGATTTCCCGCTTTCTGAGTCGCCTTCACATAGCTCTTGCTCCCGCCCTGAAACGCCTCTTCATAATGCTTCTGCCAGATGCCCATACTGTTGGGAGAAATCTCCGCATCCGCACACACCAGGGACAGGGAGACCGCCGCCCGGACGGGCTGTCCTCTGACGTTGAACATGGTATACTGAGCCGAAACCCGGTTCAGGACTCCCGCATAGTTCATCGTCCCCCAGTGGAAGGTGATGCGTCTGGTATATTTGGAGCGGAGGGCGGCGATGAAGCCCTCCACCTCCGTCTGCACGGAATCATCCTTCTTTCCGGCCGCCTTTTTTACACTCCTCACCGCCCCCTGGGCCATCCCCGTCATCGACGTGCCAAGCTTCTCCGCCATAAACGCATCCTGGGGGTCCACTTTGTCGAAGATCAGCTTCACATTTAAAGTGATCCGCACCGCCGCCGACTCGAAACGGATATCCCCTTTGCCGTCCTTGTCGGAAAAATCCGTCTTGGCCACACGGCCGCCTCCGTATCCGGTAAGAGACAGCTCGCTGGGATTGAACTGTACATAAAAGCACTTTCTTGTAGCTCCCGTGAGACTGGGCAAAAGGCCGCTGGGAGCAGATTCCAGCACGGAAGCCGCCGCATCGGTCAGCGCCTCCATCCCGCCGAAAGTAGACAGCGCCGACAGGCCCGGTACCTTTGAGCCTCCCATGGACACCGGCGGCTCCACGACCAGTTCCCTGCCCCTTAGATCGATGATCTCTATGATCGCTTTCTCAATATGCCCGCCGGCGCTTTCCGCGGCATTTTTCAGCATGGATGTCACAGCCATAGATCAAGACGCCTCCTACAAATGAATGTTTAACAGATGATTCTGCATGGCTTTCGCCGCCTTTCCCACCTTCCCGGTCACCTTGTCTTCCAGGGAATCTCCAAACGCTCTGGTAAAAGCTTCCTCCCAGTAGGTTTCCTCGTAGCCGAATTCTTCTCCTCCCTGACAGATGGCCAGGTCCGCCACACCGCGGATGGGATTGCCGTCCTTGTTAAACATGGTATAGCGGCTGTTCACGCTGACCAGCTCCCCCCGGAAACACATCTTTGCCCAGTAGAAGACTACCTGCCTGGTGACGTTCAGCGTCAGAAGGGACATCAGTCCGTCCATCTGGGCCTGGACGGAATAAGCGCCTTTTACTTTTCTCGCAGCGTCCGCCGCCCCGGAGATCAGATTCCCCGCCGTCGGCGCCGTGCTCTCCAGCAAAAAGGCGTCCTGGGGATTCATGTCGTCAAAGACCAGCTGAAAACCCATGGTAGTGGACACGGGCTGAATGATCTGGGTAATCTGGTTGGCGCTGCCGTTGCCCAGATCTCCGCCGGAATACTGAACCTGCTTGCCCGCCTGGGTGTCCATATGGATGGACGACGGATTATACTGGACTTCCAGGGCCAGATAGCCGCTTCCCGCCATCGTTCCCGCCTTGCCCGTCAGAGAGCGAAACGACTGGCTTCCCATGCGGGGATTCTCCATCAGGCCGTTCAGAGCGTCCTCGGTACTGCGCAGAAGGCTCTTCTGCAGATCAGCCGCTTTTTTCCCTGTTTCTTTGAGATCCCCGTCTTTTTCTGTGACCTGCGACAAATCCCGGACGCAGAGGATCGCTTTGGGAAGATTACCGGTTAAACTGCTCGCTATATCCTGTATCAATGCATTCATTTTAATTTAAAAACCTCGTATTCCAGTTCCGCATCTTCCTCCCAGTACCTGGGTGCCCAGAGCTGTTTTCTCCGCTTCGCTTCTTAAACAGCTCTGCGTACTGTCCGGAAGATGCTGTTAAAAACCTTCATTCCAGTTCCGCATCTTCCTCCCAGTACCTGGGTGCCCAGAGCTGTTTTCTCCG
>CAJTTI010000007.1:40448-70513 GCA_910579225.1 uncultured Lachnospiraceae bacterium
CTTCGCTTCTTAAACAGCTCTGCGTACTGTCCGGAAGATGCTGTTAAAAACCTCTACGCTTCTTCTCGTTTTGCAGGCGTTTTTCCAGCCTGCTGTAGATCTGTTCCGAGAGGGCGCCCATCTGCTGCCGGATGCCCTTCTCCACCAGTTCGGTCAGATCCTCGGTCTCTTTTTTGACCACCTGCCGGGTCTCCTGATGCATGGTCCTGCTGACGATGTTGTGGTCCCGGGTCTCTTCATGGGTGACCTGGGTTTTGCCCCGGGTAATCCGGTTCTGCTCCATCAGGGATTCCAGCATCTCCTGGTTGATCTGATGCTCTGAAGCCTTGTGGACCAGCGAGACCTCGCTCCCCCGCCGCTCCTGACGGAACGTGCGGGAAGGCTCTGTCCCGGAAATCTTTGGTTCTTTCCATTTTTCCAGAATCGTCTCCGAAGTCTCCTGTATCCGGCGCAGCTCTTCCCCGGGCACCTGCTCCGTCACTCTGTGGACGGTCTCGGCCTCATGGATGTCCCGAAGCAGCATCCCCATACTGCCGGCCTCCCTCGCCTCCTGGGCCGCTCCTTCTTTTTGAGCGGACAGATACTGCCAGAGCTTCTCATAGGCCCTCCGGGTCTGCTGCGGCAGAAGCTCCATCAGCTTCTCTGTGCGCTTCTCTTCTTCCTGCGCTTCTCTTTGCCGTTCTTCCTCGTATTCCCGGAACAGGCCCTCCGGGTCCTTAAGGGCCTTCAGGCTGTCCCTTCGCATATCTCTTTTTGCGGCCGGTATTTTCCCGGAGACGGCCCCTGGACCTTTCTTTATCTCCTGGTGGATTTTCAGTCTCTCGAGATTCTGCTGGTTGATCTGGCGGATCTGACGCAGCAGCTCCCCGGAAGATTCCTTTTCGGATGTCCCGGGCGGCAGAGGACTTTCCTCCGGCAGATCAAAAGGAGCTCCCTGCTCTCCGGTCTGGTATATCATCTCCAGGGACGGCTCCTCTCCGGACTCCCGGGGCAGGGACGCGCGGAATGCCTCCCTCAAAATTTCCTTCCGGACCGTTTCCTCCGGCTTCTTCGCTGCCTGACCCCCAACCTCAGCTTCTCCGGCTTTTTGCACTTCCCCGGAGCCTGCCGCCGCATCTGGTTCCCGGTCCGCAGTCTGCCATTTCAAAAGCACCGTCTCGGCCGCTTCCATCCGGCCGCCCCCCAAAGACTCCCCCTCTTTCAGCAGTCCGGTATCTGTCCGCTTTTCTGCGGAGCGTTCCGCTTCTCTGGCCGCCTCGACGATCCGGAAAATCTGGCTGCTTTCCCGGTATTCCTGACTGGACGCTTTCAAATACTGTTCCGCCGTCCGGTAAAACCGTTCCCGCCCTTCCTGTACCCAGCGGACCAGTTCCTTTACGGAAGCTTCCGGCGCGATCTCCTCTGAACCGGCGGAGGTGCCGGACAGAAAGTGAATCTCCGCTTCTGCTCCCGCTTTCGACGCGCTTTTTCCCTGCCTGAGACCCGGCTCTCCGGCTTTTTCGACCGCTTTTAGAAGCTGTTCTTCTTGTTCTTTTGCAGTCTCCCTGCTTCTTACCGGTTCCTGTTCTGTTTCCGGTTCGGATGATTTCATTCCGGAAATGTTCCCGCTGCTTCCTCTCTCTTCGCCGTTCTTGCGGGAAGATGCCGCGTCAGTCGATTCCCGGCTCCTTTTTTTCTCCTCCAAAGCAGCCGCCGGAAGCTCCTCCTTTGAGGCTTTTGCCCCTTCCGGATGCGAGAGCTCTGCGCTCTGATACCCTTCGCTCAGGATCTGCCAGGTATTCTCCCCGTACTGATTCCAGAGGAAGAAAAACCGTTCCTCCGCCTCCCGCCCCGCGGTAAGAAGCTCTTGGGCCAGATGGATCTCCTGTTCGGTAAGCTTCTGCTGGCGGACGGTCCAGAGGTTCTCTTCGCTCTGCACCTGCCACTGGTTATGGAATCCGGTTTTGAGCCGGTAGAGGGTATTCTCCGCCGACTGATACAGCGCGTGCTCCATGGACAGCCAGGTATCGGCCCGGTTTTGCTGCCGGTGGGAGAGGCTCAGATACAGATTGTCGACGAGGCTAAGGAGCACCGAAGAGGTGATCTGACTGCCGACCCAGGTTTCTATGGAGTCCTCATCCTCCGGCTCCGGCTGCCGGTATCCGTCGTCATGGCGGTACACCAGGGGAAGCGACTCTTTTCTCACCTCCTGGCGGAGTTTCTGTAAGAGAACCTGCACCGCCACCCGCTTCTGTTCGCTGATCTTTAACTCCTGGCGGGTGATATATTGACTGTTCCAGCTCTGGCTCTGCTGAAAATTATTCAGGATCTGATAGATGGCTCCGGTTTTCAGACGGTTCATAATCTCCTGATGAAGCGTCCCTCCCGGCGGTCCGGCCGCCGCTCGTTCCTCCGCCGTCTTTTGTTCTTTTTCGTGACTGTGCCAGGCTTCCACCCGCTCTCTTAACTCCCCCAGATGATTCCAGTAGAGACTGATCAGCCGCTCTGTGGTCCGGGTCTCCTGCTTTAAGCGGAATACCTGCTTCATGAACTGATTCACCTCCCGGACGCCCAGCTTCTTAAGCACATCCGTGATGAATACCCGGTCCTGATAGGTGAGGTTTGCTTCCTCCATCACCGCGATCCGGTTCAGCACATTGTTGATGACCGCAAGCTTCGTCTCCTGGTGATTCTCGATATGGGTATTCTCCGCGATCCGGACGCCCCCGCCCTCCTCCAGATAGAGTTCCAGCGGGGCGGTCACCACATGGAGCAGATCCTCCTTGTCGATTCCGGCGGACAAAAGTCCGTAATTTCCTGTGATTCTATGATAAAATGCTTCCTGGGAGGAGATCATGGCCGGATTGCAACGAAGCTCCAGCGGCGCTTTCAAAGTCAGCATATTTGACCGATCCTCCCTTCTTTCATGTAAATTCGTAACTGTTCCGTACCTTCACAGTTATGTAGATTCTATAAGTCTTCCGTATGGTTCCCGCGGCCGGCGAGGAAATTTGCCGTATCCACCGCGCTTCGTTTGGGCAGCCACCTCTGGGCACGCTGCTCCATGGCGCCTTTGCGCATCTCATTCTGGGCGTAGGTACTTCCCGTGGTGCTCCCGTTGCTTCCGAGGAATCCGGCAGCTGCACCATCCCCGTCGCCTTCTCCGCTGTCAAAGCTCCATTTTACCGCTTTTTCTTCCATCACGCCTTTGCGCACTTCATTCTTCGCGTAGCTGCTTCCTGTGGTGCTTCCATTGCTTCCGAGGAAATCCGGCTGAGAACCATTCTCATCTCCCTCTCCTCCGCCCAACGTCCACTTCACCGCTTTTTCTTCCATCGTGCCTTTGCGCACTTCATTCTGCGCGTAACTGCTTCCTGTGGTGCTTCCGTTGGAACCGCGGAATCCGGGGGTTGAACCATCCTCGTTTTCTTCCCCTCCAAAGGTCCATTTTTTTGCCTTTTCTTCCATGACATTTTTTCGGACCTCATTCTGTGTATAAGTAATTCTGGTCGTGCTTCCGCCGGATCCTAAAAATTCCGGCAGCGCTCCTTCCTGGCCCGCCTCTTCCTTTTTCTGGTGAAAACTCCATCTGCTGGCCTTCTGTTCCATCTGCGCTTTCCGAAGTTCTTTCTGTGCGTAAACGCTGTCGGTGGTACTGCCGCCTACTCCGCGGAAATCCGGCCGGACATTCGGTTCTTCGGGCGAATCTCCGCCGCCCACTCTCTGATATTTTAAGTCGCTGTCGCCCCCCGAGAAGATCCACTTCTTCGCCCGCGCTTCCATCTGCGCGGCGGACTCCTCCTCCCGGGAACGGTTCGCGGACTGATTCCCGTTCCCGCTCTTGCTGATGCCTTCAAATTTCCAGGGCTCTTCCATCAGAAAGCTCCCCGCCACATCGTCCACACATACCAGCTCCCGGTAGGCGATGGTCGTCGTCTCCACCAGAAGGCCGCCCTTCTCGGCGTTCAGCTCCCCATACTCTTTTGACATCACCGTACATCCGGTAAAGACATACATGCGGATCGGGAGAAAATCCCCGTAGATCCGGTAACGATTCACCATCAGAATCACCGGCAGCGTTAAATCCGTTCCGTTGGCCAGCGGATCCAAAATATCCGTCCCCACATACCGTTCCACCTGAAAGGTAAAGGGCTTGGAGATCGGCTTCCGGCGCATATGGACATAATCGTTCAGTCCGCCCTCCTGGATCAGCTCGTACTCGTTTTCCTTCTGAAATACATGTACGGACCTGCAGGGCAGATCAAAGACTCCCTCCACCCGGAGCATAAAGTTAAAATTTACCGCCGGATTGTTCCCGTAGTTCCGGACCAGAATATTGCCGGAATTCGCCTGCACGACTGCCATATCCTATAACCTCTCCTGTCTAACGCGTTGCTTTCATGTCGAGAATGCTTTTCTCTCTGGACTTCTTTTCGGGGGACAGACTCTGATTAATCTTCGAGATCTCACTGCACCATCTCCTTCGGACCTTGTGGTCCAGCCTTTGGACCTCCTCGCTGCTCCAGTGAAAATAATACGAGATAAACGCCATCTCCCGGTAAAGCTCTTCCTCCGGATACAGCTTTATCCCCCTGTTGTAAAATTTAGCGGCACCTTGTACACCTTCCCGCAGTCGGGACAGACGGTCTCCATCATCGGCGGCTCGATGTCATTGATCCGCTGATACATATCCTGCAGAAACGCCAGATCCGCCGTGAACAGCTTCTCGATCAGATTCGCCGTCACCATCTCCACGCCCTCCAGCTCCGTGACTACCTTCCCAAGCACCACAATCGTCAGATAAGAAGGATTACTGAGCACCCGCGGGTCCCTGGTAGCGCTGATCTCATCCCCCGCCGTCGCCAGCCGCATCTTCCCCCTCCTGTGAACCTCTCCCGCACTGTCCAGATACCCCCTGGGCAGCGTAAAATCATATACTGTCTCCATCATTACCCTCCGTATTCCTTATGGCCCGAACGCCTGAAAAAAGCGTCCGGGCCCGCTAACTCTAGTTCGGAATCACCAACTCCTCATACGCGATCTCCACACTCTCAATCGCCACGTCACTGGTCTTCGCATCCAGATCCGGCGCATTGTACTTGGTCACCCACGCATTGGTCAGCACCCAGACTCTGGTGCCCGTGATCGCCGTCGCCAGCGCCTGAGGCGCTCCCCCGTTGATATCGATCATCTCAATCTGCACATTGTTGCGGGGAATTTCCCCTCTGACCTCGCTGACGCACTCCTGCACCCAGGTCTTAAACGCGCTGTCCAGCGTATATCCCATCTTCAGCGTCACATTCCCATGCTTCACCAACCCCGGAATCTTCACCGGAGCCAGACTGTTGGCGTTGCCCTGGCGGAACTCAATCACATCCACCGTCGCCTCCACGCCCGTCACCTCACTGAACGCCGCCGTCCCCGACACCCCGTCCACCGTCACCAGGAAATTCATCTTCGTCAAAGGATAGGCAAGCCCCTTACTGTTCTCATACGTCGCCATTCTCTCATCTCTCCTTATCTATCATCATTCAATCTTTTAATATCTATCTCCGCTGTTACTTTTCCACCGTCTGCCAACTCTCAGCCTGAATCATGCAGATGTTCCTGCAAGACCCATTAAAGGGTGCCGGTCATCAGGCACTTACGTGCCCAATGACCCCTTCGGAGATTCAAATACCCCTCCGGGGTATGGCATACCGCTGCGTTCTTTCACTAAGTACTCCTTCGGGGCATAAACTCCCGCGGGGTCCGGAAGGAATATCTGCATGAGTCGGGCGTCCGGGTACCCATAACATTCGGGGATCCAGGTCCCCTCAGAAAAGTAACCCTACTCCGTCTCTTCTCCCCCGCCGGCTTCCGCCGTATGCTGCGTCACTCGGAAGATCACAAACTCCGCCGGTCTCGACGGTGCGATACCGATATTGCAGATCAGTCTGCCGTTCATAATGTCGTCTCTGGTCATTGTAGACGGCCCGATCTCCACAAAATAACCCTCTCCCGGCGTGGAACCTGCCAGCATACCGGTTCTCCACATGCTGTCCAAGAAGGAAGAGATGGTCAGGCTGACTCTCTGCCAGAGTGCCGTATCGTTGGGCTCGAATACCACCCAGTTGGTGTTTGCCTTGATGCTCTCCTCCACATAGATAAAGAGCCTTCTGACATTGACATACTTGAACGCGCTGTTGCTGCTGGCCGTCCTCGCGCCCCACACGCGGATTCCCTGTCCCGGAATCGCCCGAATCAGATTCACGCCCTCCGGATTCAGGACATCCTGCTCCGCCTTGGTATAATTCACCTTCAGGCCGGTACAGAACACGATCTCATTGGCGGGCGCCTTGTGCACGCCCCGGTTGATATCCGTCCTGGAATACACTCCAAGCACCGCTCCCGAAGGCGGTATGTAATCGCTCTTGTTGGAGGACCGGTCAAAGACCTGAATCCAGGGATGATACATGGCGCCATAGCTGGAATCAATGATATTGCGGTATTCGATCAGGTCCTTCGTCTTGTACAGATCTCCCGGCATGTCGAAAACCGCGATCCGGCTCTTGAGACTCTCACAGTGCGCCACCAGAGATACGATCACTTCCGGATCGGTGATGCCCGGAATCGCCATCATGCTGACTGTGCTGTTCTCCAGGAAAGACTGAATTCCCGTGCGTTTGCCGGGACCTTCGTCCGTACCGATAAAAGTCGCAGGCGTCACCTTGTTCATGGTTCCGTCAAAGCCGCCTTCCAGATTCAGGATGCCGCCCGGATTCCCCTTTCCGAACACTTCCTCCACCGGATTTCCGATCTGTTCAGTCTGACCAACGGTCACCTTTACCAGTTCGCTGCCCGACAGCCGGGAGCCGATATAATTCGGAGAGGACTGATTGAAGCTTAACTCCGTGTAATTTTCCACCTCATCGTTATAGCGGATGCTCACGTCCACCGTCACCAGATAGAGCACTGTCTTCGGGATGATGCCGGTGTCCACGACCTCTTTCTCAAATGGATTTTCAAAGGTAACGCTGTTGTCGTAGATCGTGGCAATACGGTTGTACTCGCCGCCGACCACCACCAGATCCCCCTCACGGAAACCTTCCACCGTTTTGGCGATGTAGCCGCTGCCCGACTGAGCAATGAGCTGCATCTTTCGTTTGGTCACCGTATCCATGGAGATCTGAATCCGGTTGCCCCATTTTCCTTCGCTGGCCGCCTCGATGGAGAGGATTCCCAGCTCTTTTTTCGCCGCCTTTGCATCCGGCGCGATCACGCGGGACACGTAACATCTGGTTCCGCCGTTGATGAAAAACTGCTCCACGCTGTTGGCCAGATACCGGTATTCTCCGTAGGTAAACTGACTCAAAAATCCGCCGAACTGTCTGGTAAAGCTCTTGAAGCTGGTCACCAGAGACGGTGCTCCCACAGCCGGTCCTTTCTCCGCAAAACCGATAAAACCGGCGGTGCTGGTACCGACGCCTTCGATGCTCCGGGGAGAATGATCATATTCTTCCACATATACCCCGGGGGTAAAATATTCTGCCATATTTACTCTCCTTAATTAAAGTTCCGCATCTTCCCGATGCTGTTTTCAGGGTAACTGTTCAGTACCTTCACAGTTACGATGCAAAATCCATTTAAGATCGCCTTCGGCAATGGAATTTTGCACTCTTGAATCGCATTCTTACGGTCTCAGCAGCAAGTGCTTCGACCTGTGCTGAATAGTTACTTTTCAGGTTTCTTATTATGATATCACGGCCTTCATCTGGCCTGGAACGGTGATGCTGATCATCCCTCCTCCGTTGCTGCACATAAGGGTGCTGTCCCGGGTGAGACACGGCTGACCGCCGAGGAGTACTCCCGGCTTCATGGGCGTCCAGGTACCCGCGGGCACCAGCATGCAGGGCTGAGGGGTGAGTACGCCCATAGCCGCCGCTGTGGCTGCCGCCACCTGGGGATTCAGAAGCGAAGTACACATCCCAAAGGGCGTGATATTGGCCGGCTGGGCATCCTGAATCGTCGCCGCCGGTTTGCCCTCCACCAGGCAGGCCGCCTGGGAAGTCGCGTTTATGGTCCCCGGCGCGGTTCCAAAAGAACACACCGCCGACGCCCCGGTCGCTATCATCTCTGCCATCGTCTCTCACCTCACAAAAGTCCGGATTCCGGACGACGAAAATCCACCATCCGAAATCTCGCCTCGTCCTCTACCACATACCGGACCAGATGAACGAGACGCTCCCTGTCATCCCGGACCCGGATACAATAATCTCCCTCTGCCGTCACATTTCCAAAAATAATCCTGGAAATGGGCGCGTTCACAGAGAAAGGTTCCTTCAGCGGATGGTCGATCTTCACCGAGTCTTTCCCGACCGCCTTCTGGATCGCAAAGGGCTCGTAATCCTGCCTGTCCGGATGAACCAGACCGTAATAGATGCCATCCATGCCCGTCCGATGCACGCCGAACAACTTCATGATCCGCCTTCGCTCGTCAAATCCGCTGATACAGCAGCAGGTCGCATTTACATTTACCGCCTGTATGGACTGAATACCCGGTAGGCGGCCGGAAAGGCCAAGCACCGGATACCCTCCTGACCCGTTCTCTGACGGAATCAGAAACGCTTCGATGACGGGCATCGCATCCTCCAGCGTCTCATACCGTACGGACATCCGGAAGGGATCGTATCCATACACCCGGATTTCCAGCTCGAAGTCCTCCCGTCCGCAGTTCAAAAACACATAGTTGCCGCCTCCCCTCGTGGCGGGGCGGACCACTTTCCCATCTCTGAAAAAACGGACGTTCCTCTCTTCCACGGACCCGCCGGTGGTCGTGTCGATCAGCCGGACCAGCAGATCCAGCCGGAAACGAATCACAGATGCATTCATCTGCTACCCATCCCCTCCTTCCTCTCCTGTAAGATGCAGTCCAAAACTGGCATCCACCACGCGGGGCGTGTTGATCACCACTTCGCTGGACAAAAATACAGGCGCCGCCTTATAAAACAGACTGATCTGATACGGCTTGTTGATCGCCTGCCACACCCGAACCTTCTCCTCCAAACTTATCTTCGCCTGAGACAGTACAATGGGAGGTTCCTGGGTGTCCAGCCAGGACTGCAGCTGATTGGGCAGAACGGAACTGTTGTCGTTGACAATCTGTGCCACTCTTCCGATGATCTTCTGTATATCCGGCGCCTTTAACCCCATCTGGGAGGAGCCGTTGATAAATACCATATAGTACAGACCATATGGTCTTGGCGGTCTTTGCAGCTGTACCCGGCCCTTCTGGATAAAGGGCTGCTGGGTCACATCGCTCTCTTCCCGGATATCGTACAGATACAGGCCCAGGATATAATCCACATCCTGATCCGCCGGGGAAGAGATCTCTATATTATTCGGAGACGGGATGGGCTCCGGACACATCTTCTGACGAAGCGTCCGGACGATGTAGGAACTGACATCTGCAATAATCGGATAATCTGCCATATCAATTCCTCCCTTCCCTGATCGTCTCTTCGATGGATGTTACAAGGCGGCTCTCCTTCGGTCCCAGACAGATCCCGTACTCCGTCCCATCGATGTACTCGGCTTCACAGTCAAAATACTGCCGGGCATCTTCCTCTGACAGATAGGGACAGTCGCCCTGGGCCTTCACAGCCCCGGAAAGCTTCTCGGTCACGCCGTCCAAAAGCTGCACCTCATCCCGATACACTTGGAAACGGCAGACCGAAAGCTTCTTCGACAGCGTCACCTCCGTCCTGGAGTCACTGTACACATAGCGGTGTCCGGTGCAGGAAGCAATCAGCGGCAGCGGAAGGTATTCTTCCGCCTCCCTTTTCAGCTTTTGGAACACATACCGGTTTCCCTCCCGGACGCACATATTCAGCCAGGTGTCCGCCGTCTGCGCCGCTCGCTGATTCCCGGACTGTCCCATACGGTGAAGGACCGTCACTGCCGCCGCCTGTTGGCGGTCATTCAGTTCGTCAAAAGGCGCTCCCAGGGCATCCTCGACCAAAGCCGCCGGGTCTTCTTCGCCGGCGCTGCCGCCGTCTGCCGCTGTTCCGGCTCCGCCACCTGTGCCTGCCGCTGTCCCGGCTCCGCTGCCGTCCGTGCCTGCACCGGTCCCTGCTCCGCCGCTGCCTGTGCCCGTCGACGTTCCGGCTCCGCCGGAAGCGTTTCCTCCCGGGCTTCCCCCGGGTGAGGTATCCGTGCTTGCGCCGGTCTCTCCTCCGGCCTGCGCCCCACCGCTTCCACCGCCTCCGGTACCGCCCGCGCCGCCGTACCGGTCATGAAAACTGCTTTCCCGGCTGTCCAGGATGGCCTGCTCCGCCTGCTTCTCCGCCTCCTGAAAGTCGTTGCCGGAGGCGCGCATCTTGTCCCGGATCTCCGCGATGGCGCTCTCCGCTCCCAGGGCAGACAGGGCGTTAAGTTTTTTCATGATGCTTTCCTGATTCTCTGTATTTCCCTCAGCAATCTCCAGAAGCGCCGCGTCTTTGATCTGGTTAATATTGTTCAACACAGAACTTTCGCCCGTCTGGTTCGCCGCCCTCGCTTTTTCCGCCGCAGAACTGGAGGCACTTGTGAGAATCGCCTGAAGCCTCTGCTCCTCGGCCTCGATCTCCCGGTCCACCTGCTCAATCAGGACATCATATTTTTTCACCGTACTCAGATCATTCTGGTCCATGGCTTTGGTCTGTTCCTCTAAAAGCCCGGTCTTCTTCTTCTCCAGCCTCTGCAGGTTAGATTCCAAAGTCTCGTCTTCCTCCTCAACAGAGCGGGCCAGTTCTTTCAGCCAGAGAATATGCGCGTCGATGCTTTCTCTTGCCTTCGACTGATAGTCATCCTCCTTAATCTGCCCATAGAGTGCTTCCGCGTGCTCGATCCTCTGATAGAGAAAGGCCGCTGCTTCCCCGGAAGGTTGCCGCTTGGATTTCGACTGCAAAAGATATTGAAGCTCCAGCCTCGCCGCGTCGGTCTTCGCCTTCTGATCTTCCAGCACCTGATTTTTCACCGATTGGCTGGAACCGTTCGCCGCCGCTGTCTGATAAGCGCTTCCGGCTCCTTCGGTCAGCAGCTGCGCGTATTTCAGGTCCGCCTGACTTAGCAGCTCGTTGTCCAGCAGTGAAAGCTCCGCGTCGGCATCCGCCACCACGTCCTCCTCCAGGTGATACAGATGGGTAAGTTCCACAAGCAGCGCTTCCATCCCGCTTCCATAGCCTCCCTGCGCCATCTCCACCGCCGCCATGCTTTTCTCATACTCTGCGTTCTTAAGAACCGTGTCGCCTTCTGTGAGCACATTTCCGGCATGCTTGATATAGCTCTCCTGGCAATTCTGGATCGCCGTGCCGATGGCGTCTATAACTGCGGAATTCTCCACAAACTGCTTTCCGTCATAGTCGTCGTCATCTTCCTCTTCTTCCTGGTCTTCCCCATCCTCGTTTTCCTCGTCCTCCTCACTGTCTTTCTTTTTATAAAACTGTGATCCGGAACAGATATCCTGCAGGACGCTCAGTTCGTTGCCGTCCACCTGGGACAGTCTGGAGAAGATCTCCGCCCTTCTCCTGGAATCTATCCTGCTCATCAGCTTGCTGACAATCTCTGCCAGCTCATTTTTCCCGGAAGCGCGAAGGCTCTCATAACAGCCCTTAAGCCCCAGAAGCTGAAGATCACATTCCTGCGTGATCTCGTTCTGCAGATCCAGACTGAAAAAATCCCGAAGCTTCTTATAATAATAACGGTCCACCCCCTCACTTTCCGGGGAAAACACATTACTGTACTGAATCTTGATGGGCTCCAGCTCCGCCAGGCTGTAAAGGTCATAGGGAGACGGCTCGCTGAAAATATCAATCACATGATCGTCTCTGGCATCTCTGGTGATGCCGTCGGAACCGGTATAGCAGGTCACCCACAGCGGAAAGATCTCGCTTTCCTCCACCACCGTTCCCTGTCCCGCGAGATCTGAGAGTCCGCCTGCGTCGGTGATGTCCATCCAGGCGCCGGATGCCAGCTCCGATTTGTAATAAATATTCATCTGACTGGAATCCGAAGCGCTCTCCTTGGCTTTTTCGTACAATTCATCGGTCAGAGCCTGCACATGAATCAGATAGGTGCCGATGAACAATGTGGCGTCTTCCACCGTATGGGATGCCCGAAAAGTCTCGTAAGGAACCGCCACGGACTCGTCAAAGATCTTTCCTGCAACTGCCTGCTGACACAAAAACCACATCAAAATGCAGCCTGCCAGAATCTTCTTACTCTTCTTCATGTTTCCTCCTGAATCATGTTCTTACGGCCTCAGCAGCAAGTGCTTCGTCCTGTGCTGAACAGTTACTCCAGTTCCTCTTTTATCAGTGTCTGACTGCCGGTCTCAAAATACCCGGTGTATAAAAGCCCGGAATCTGTACCGAAAAATTCGATAGTCAGCTCCTCCATCCCCTCTTGCACCAGCGAAAGGTGGCGAAACTCTGTCTCTATGGGCAGCAGTGCGTCTCCCAACAGACAGCTTCCCTCCTGATTCCGAATCCGGTAATAGCCGATCCCTTCCGACGGGTCCGGCAAGAGAGTGATCCCCGTCATCCCCGTCGCCGGATAGCTCTCCACCGTATAGGTTCCGATCCGCGTCCCTTCCTGCTCCAAAATCCGATAGTCTTTTACAAGCGTTATGGGACCGCTGTAGACCTCGGGATCGATCACGCAGTCGTCTACGAACTCGCCGCCGTTGTAGAACCGAAGCTTTACTTCAGACACTTGATCCACGGACAGACCCAGATGCCGGATGGTGCTGCCAATCTCCGTGCGGGCCCCGATCTGGATCTGATCGCACCAGAGTTCAAAATGAGTGACCTCCAGCTGGAAATCTGACGGAATGCTCACGCCAACCCGGAATTCCTGCTGGTCGATGATCGGTTCTATATAGTAATACGCGCCGCCTGCGTACTCCTCGTCCACATAGCTCTCTCCGCCGCTTCCCGCGTTCAGATCCGCCCCCGTCCCTTGAAGAAGAGCGGTCACGCCCCCGCAGGTGAGCCGGTCAAAGGAATACAGCGCCTGGGAGTAGGCGCCCAGCGCTTCATACATCTCATTCTGCGTCTCCTCATAGGAAGCCAGGGAAGTGCTGTATTCTTCGTAGGTCAGTTCCCCCAGCCGGTTCAGCGCCGCCTCGGCGCGAAGGCTTTTCTCCGCCTCCTTCACCTGCTCCGCCAGGGTGTCATAGGCATTCCGCATGCTGACCAGATTGTTGAAGCTCTCTTCCACCTGCTGCCTTAAGGACCGCTCCTCGTTCTGCTTTTCCAGAAGCGCGTCCTGATACTCCAGCGCCGCCTCATATAAGGCGTACGGCTCATCCTCCACATAGCGGATGCCGGAGATCTGACCTTTGAACCATTCCTTTGGAATCCGGATAAACAGAATCCGGACATTTCCCTGCCATGGTTCATCAATGGCTTTTAAGAATTCTTCATACTGATTTTTAAACGCCTTCTGGCTGATCTTCTGGCCCGCAATCGCCTGATTCACAAAATCGGAGATATACGACATTTTGCCGCCGTACTGCCCCTCCATCAACCGGTAATTCGTTCGAAGCGAAATCAGGCTTGTGGCCGCGTTCAGGGAGACCTCATAATAATTCTCATCATGATCCAGCGTATACTGGATCAGGTCGTTCAAGCTACTCCGATCGATCCGTGAAGATACGAAAGGATTCTCGAATCGATATCCGGTGGTCACGTCCATCCCGATCATCTCCGACAGCTTTTTCTTGTCTGCATTCAGATTTCTCTGGTCTGATGCGATCTGATCATTCAGCGCCTTTAAGGATCGCTCCATGGCCTCCACATCCTTCTCTGCCGTCTGCCCGGTCACCAGTCCGGCACGGTTTTTCAGAAGTGTAAAGTTCATGACCTCCAGGCGTTCCTCCTCAAAAGCGATCTTGTCCTGCAGAATCACGATGTCCACATACAGGTTGGAGACCGCCTCATACACTTCCAGTATCTGATCCGTCATCTTATGATTGACTGTATCGATCTGGGCCTGGATCTGAATGGGTTTAAACTCGAACTCGAACGCCTCCGACAGGTCCGGTTTCTCCGGAAATTTAAAAGACAGAAGGGGAGACCAGCGAAAGGTGGACATATTCTTTTTTTTAACTTTGATGGACTTGACCGCCTGTCTAAGAGACACTTCTTTTACATTTCGTTCACTCTCCAGCTTTTCCAGCTTAGGACTGTTGGCCACGCCGTTCTTTTTCGCCGCATCCAGGGTCAGCAGCAGACCTTCTTCTGCCTGTACGTTCATGCCGGAGACCATTCCTCCCAGAATTGACAGCAGTAGGAGAAGAATCAGCCCTCTGCCGCGTCCATTCCTCTTTCTCATGACGCCGCCTCCTCGATTTGAGTCCCGCATCTGCCCTCACTTCGCCCCAGTGTCTGGAAGAATTTTTCCTCACTTCGTTCCGTAAAATCCTTCCGGGGCTGCTTTCGGTCAGATGCTGTTTTTCTTATTTGAGTCCCGCATCTGCCCTCACTTCGCCCCAGTGTCTGGAAGAATTTTTCCTCACTTCGTTCCGTAAAATCCTTCCGGGGCTGCTTTCGGTCAGATGCTGTTTTTCTTATTTGAGTCCCGCATCTGCCCTCACTTCGCCCCAGTATCTGGAAGAATTTTCCCTCACTTTGTTCCGTAAAATCCTTCCGGGGCTGCTTTCGGTCAGATGCTGTTTTTTATAGGTTATTTGACACTACATCGGCTCGATGGTATAGAAGGAGAATCCTTCTTCTTTGTTCTGGCAGACAAAGTTATAGATCAGCCCGTCTTTGTGGAAGGAGTACAGATAGACCGTATAGTTCTCGTCGTAGCCCTCCACCTGATAATAATCTTCATATTCCGAGGTGACCTCCATCTCCACTTCCCGCCGAAATCCGATGCCCGTTCCTCTGGAAACCGCCCGGCCCACGGCTACGGCCTCCAGAAGGGTGACGGAGGCGTTGCCCGCGTAATCTTCCGTTCCAAAGTATTCTCTCAATTCAGGGATATCGGTGCAGACGACCCCTCCCCCCTGGAAGGAATCCTGTAAGACCAGCACCTGCTCCACCGTCCGCTCGCCGTTCAGGGTATCGGTCTCCGCCGCTCCCAGATACATGGCTCCGATGTCTTCCAGAACCACCACGAAGTCCTGACCGCCTTCGTAAAGGGTCCGCGTTCCCTTATAGGCTTCGGAGACCTCCGACACTTTTTTTCCAAGCAGCGCGCTGTATAAAAGCGCGTCGTGGGCAAAGCTGCCGGTGTAGATCAAATTTCCTCCGGAATCGTACAGTCTGCCCTCCCCTTCTCTCTTCCCAAGGGAAAACTCTCCGTCATAAGCAAGACTTCCGCTTTCCCGATATAATTTTCCGCTTCCATGAAATAAATTCTGTTCGAATTCTCCCACATACATGGTGATTCCGCTGTCGTAATAACGGGTGCCGCTGCCCTGATACTGGTTTTTATCGAAATTGCCCTGATACACCACGACTCCCTGGGGATTATACAAGGTTCCGTACCCGGTAACGCTTCCGTTTTCCACCTGCCCCTCGTAGGCCAGATAGCCGGATTTCCCTAGGATGCGGACCTTCTCTTTCGCAAATCGGAGCAGGATGGAATCATAATCGTAGGTCTTTACCCCTTCCGTCTTCGCGGAGGGAAGGATCGAATGGATGCTGAACAGATAATAGAGACTGAATACGCCCACCGCCACCATCAGGGCGATGGCCAGCCGCCGGCTGACCAGCCAGCCGAACATCTCGTAATAATCCTTTTTGTGCCGGGGCCTGACGTTGAAAAGAGAGGTGAAGAAATCCCGGATTCTGGTGATCAGCCGGGTGCGGATAAAGTTCCAGCTGGTCCAGAGCTTGATCTTCGTCACAAGCGGCGTCACCTTCGCCTTGGCCGATGTGATCAGAACTTTGAACAGATTATCGCCCATCCTCATCCCCCTTTCTTATTATAGTTCCACATCCGACACTCCCTACGCCCCCCTATCTGGAAGCATTTTCTGCCGCCTTCGGCTTCATAAAATCCTTCCGGGGCTTCGGTCGGTCAGATGCTGTTTTTTGATTATAATTCTGCATCGTCCGGGCAGAGCCTGCAGATGTCGCCCTGAATATTTGCTTCATTCAGGTATTTTTCACAGGTGAACAGATACCAGGTGGCCATGGAATCCTCCGGATTCTCCCGGAGCACCTCGTTAAATGCGCTTCTTGCCAGATAAAAATCATGCTGATAAAACAGGTGGATTCCCTTCTGGAACCGGGCATCCGTCTGGGCTTTGCTCCTGCCTTCCCGAAGAGGACAGGCGTCCAGCACCTCGTACAGACGAATCCGCTCCTTCGTGCCTGTGATGAGCAGATAACCAAGATAGCGCAGCGGACTGTCCAGATGTTCTCTGCTCTTGACGCTCTCCGTGATCACCAGATGAAGATTTAAAGTCTGAAACCATCTGGCATACCGCTCCAGTTCCTCCAGTTCTCTGGACAACAGGTAGGGAATGCTGTGCTTCCTGGTGCCCGCCACCCCGTACATGTACTGGGAATAGTGCAGCAGAATTCCCGCTCTCCGGTTCTGCAAAACCTTCTGATCCTGTTCCAGAAATCCCTGAATCAGAGAGACGCCGAACTCTATGGTGTCTCTGGAAGCTTCCAGAAACAGCACCTTCATCGTATCCAGACTGCAATCTCCGGACACAAAGAAGCCGCCGCTTCGCTCCTGGTGCTGTTCGATCAGGGATACAAAGCTGCTGATTTGCTCTGCGACTGCCTGACCGCTGCCCTCCGCCCGGTCGGAGGAGATGACCGCCACGGTCCCATGCAGCAGCACCATGTCTCCGCTGCCTACTTCCGTGATGGAATCCTTACCCAGTATCTTTTCGATATTCTTGGGCGCAAAGCGGTAGCACGACTCAAAGATCTGATACTTTGTATAGTTGATTCGGCTGATGGTCTTCCTTGTCTCCATCAGGCTGTTCCACATAAAGTCCACATCTTTTCCGTGGACGGCTTCTTTTTTAATCTCGGTCTCGCCACTTGCCAGCATCTGCATGGCTGCCGCCAAGTGTTTTAGCTCCCTGCCCTGTAAAAGCAGCAGCCAGATACTGACCGCGCTGCCGACCAGGAACACAAGCCCCGCGTAAAGAAACGGCGATACCAGACTCCGGAAGGGGGAGCGGAATCCATCCTCCTGCCGGGTGATTCCCAGCATCAGATATTCCGGAGACAATCCCTCTGAGGCCGCCACTCCGATCACCTGGTGGGTTCTCCCCTGGATGCCGATGAACATACTGCCCTCCCGGCCGTCGTTCGTCAGCTTATCCAGCAGTTTCCGCGTTCCCACTCCGTAGATTTCCTCAAACATCTGTCCGTTGCGGCCGCTGACGCTGACCAAAACCCGGTGGTCTTTTCCGCTCACCAGACAGATATCCGCGAAAATCTCTGAGATGTCATCCTGACGGACGAACCGGGACAGCTGCGCCCGCAGGGTCTCATACTCTTCTCCCTCGTAAAAATTTGCTTCCTTCGGATGATACCTCTCCGGGTTTCCCATCTCTTCGGTCAGAGCCCTGACGTAATAGCGACCGAACCGCCTGGCCTCCTCTTCTCTGGCTTTCTCCTGTATCCGCGGCACCTGCACCGCACCCGCAAGAGTGATCACCAACAGGGCCAGCTCCACCACCGCGATCGTATAGACGGTGTGACTGCGGTTCCGAAGGACAGTCAGGAACAAAAGCAGCACCGCGTAGCCAAAGAGCAGAAGGCCCCCATAGAGAAACATCCTATCCTGACGGACCTTCATAAGCTGTCCGACGGACAGACTTCGGTACCAGAAGGCCGCCTGAAGCTTCTCCTCCACCTGAAAGTCCCCGAGTCCGCTTCCGTCATCCAGACGGTAAAGAAATTCCCCCTTCTCATACCGGGCCTCGACCAGCATACGCCCGGAGGGCGCGCCGCCCATCTGCGACAGTTTCTTTGCGGCAGGCTCCTCTTCTTCGCTTCCCAGTTCCTTTTTGTCCACATAATAAGCCCCGGCGGACACCCCGTCTTCCAGCACCGCCGTCAGATAAAATCCTTTGGGTTCCGCGGTAAATCCGGTCACGATCCCCGGCTGCTGCAGGGTGAATTCCGGCGTCTTCTCCGTCATCCGTCCCTGGTCGTCATACTGCACGATCCGATATCGCCAGGACGCCGCTTCTTCGGTCTCCCTCTTTACCAGAAGTCCGTAGAGGCTGTCTTCATAGTCAATCTTTACAAAGAAACTGCCCTTTTCCACCTCGGAAGCCAGAGAGACTTCTTCCACCGCACCGTCGGAATCCATCACATAGAGGACTCCGTCTCTCTCCATGTTTTCCACCAGATAGATCCGGTCTCCCTGCATACACCCGTCCAGATACGCGGACCTCATTCTCTCCCTGCTCCAGGTCAGACCGTCCAGGAACGCAAGAACGGCCACCGCGATCATAAAGGCAAGCGCAACGATATATGGAATCTGTTTTTTCATAAAGCTTTATCCTTTCGCCGATTATCTGACCAGTGTCTCGGTCCCGATGATCTTAAATCCATTAAAAAGAAGGCGAAGCCATGGTATATCTCCCAGAAACAGCTGAGATAGCAAGGAGAGAAGCACCAGCGCCGCAAGCACTGCGCACAGATACAGAAGAACCCGGAACAGTCCGTCCTGATTGCGCCGAAACCATCCCGCCGCTCTTTTTCTGAACCCCATCTTCTGTCCGGGCGCCGCCGTAATCCGGATATCCTTGTACAGTTCCATGAGCTGCCCGTAACTTTTCCGTGCGATCTTTTTCTCCAGAAGACGGTAGCTAAACGCCTTCTGAGAAGCCTTGGGCTTTAAGAGATCCCGCAGAATCGACGCGCACTGCACCGCACAGTCCCGCTCGGTTTTCCCCGGGTCCAGCTCCTCCAGATCAATCTGATAGCCCAGACAGACCGTATGATCTTTCGACAGATGAAGCTGTCCCTGCTCCAGAATCAGATACAGAAGCGGATAGGGCAGATTGGAAGTAATACAGGCCATAATGATGCCAAAGCACACATTCTCACATTCCGTCAGCGTGTAGGACTCTCCCATGTAAAATTCCTTCAGCGGCCGTTCCTGCTGGTAGGCAAACACCATACAGAAGGCGCCCTGATCGGAAAAGCAGTCAATATAGGAGTCCTGGGCCGCAAGTCCTGCCTGTTCAAATACTTCCAGATAGGTCTTGACCATCTCATGCTCCCTGATCACCAGCAGCGTGTACAGATTCCGGGCAGAGGTATGCAGATCCTCACATATGACGATGTCGTTCGTCCTGCCTTTTTTCACAATGCGGACACATCGAAGCTTCATCTTCTGTGACTGATAGAACATCTCTAAGCCTCTTTCTTCTTCACGATAGCATAAGCATAGGTGCAGATCACCGGCATATCGATGCAATAGATCCGGATCTCATAGACGCCTTCCTTCGCAGGCGCGGTATAGACGCCGTCCGACGTGATCTCACCGCTCCCCGGATCTGTCAGTTCATATGCCACACTGCAGCTGTCCATATTGTGGTACTTCACATGGAAATAATGACTCTCTCTGGTGCCCATCACCACCGTAGGCGTATCAACGGAGATACTCTTTCCGCTGTGATTCTCCATCAGTCCCAGGTCATTGCCTGCCGGGAAACGGATCGCCACCCAGCGGTAGGTCAGCACCAGATAGTCTACATTCTGGAGAAGCCGTACAGCCACCACAAAGCTTCCCTTGTCATTCATTACTTTGACCGCCGTCTCCGCGTCCGCTGCCATGGAATTCTCGCTCTGAAAGAGCTCCGTGCTCCCGTAGATGGTGTTTCTTGCGCTGGTCTTAAGGGCCGGGTCATCTGTGATATACTCATAGCCGATATCCACGTAGACGTTTCCGCTGCCCAGGCCGTGCATGATCTCGCCGGAATACCGGATATCGCCTCTCTTTGCCGACTCCCCCAGGGGAATCTCCAGAATACCCGTGGCGACCTCCGGCGTCCTGCCCCCGGGCAGCGCCGGGTTCTGGCTGGGCAGACGCTCCGGAAAAACGTCGTCGTCTTTTAAAAGCACCGGTTCTTTCATAAAATACTCCAGGTATTCGTTCCGCAGCATCTCCTGGGCCGGGGCCGTGATGTAGGTCTTCACCCCTTTTTCGATCACTTCCTCAATGATGTAGGCATTCTCGGTCCGCACCAGCTTTAGATCCGCCAGACGGATGTAATCCCGCACATCTCCCATACTCTTCATCTCCAGGCTCATGCGGCCGATCTCCCGGCTTACCAGCTCTCTGGGACGGCAGTCCGCGATCATCACCCGGACCGAACACCCGGAGGGCGCTTCCTGGAGGATTCCATTGATATGTACCCGGGCCGTTCCGCTCTTTAAAAGAACCGTCGTATCCAGCATCGTTACATCCTGAGTGGTCAGCCAGTATTCTTTTTTCAGGGAATCCCCTTCCGCCAGGGACACGTCGGAAAGCTCGATTTCCACCTCATGCTCTCCCTCCGGCGTCAGAAACACCGGAATCTGCAGAATTCCGTGGTAGCTGAGAGTCTTGTGAGCAGGCGATCGCTTTTCCGCCTGCACTTCCAGCTTGACGTTCCTTCCTTTGCAGACCGTGGCCGGCATCACCAGCCGGACCGCAAAATCTTCATCCTCATACAGGACTCCTTCCGTCAGAAACTCACTTTCCATCCGGTAGGCAGCCGACGCTTCTTCCTGTTCCATCAAAAACAACTGATAGTTCTCGCTGATCCGGTTATATTCGTATTCATGACCTTCTTCCCCGGTTCCCGCATTCATCGTGTACACGGTATGGACCGGATCCTCCTTATAACGCAGGCAGAGACTCGCCATATTCGTATGTAATGTCTCAAATCCTTCCACCGCCGACAGTTTTTTCACCACGGAGGATTCCATGATAATCTCCCGTCCCACGCCGTCGATGGCCACTCCGCTCTCAATCAGGACGGACAGATCATCCAGGCTGAAAACGCCAAAGCCGCAGACCACCCCGCTGCCGTACATCAGGCTGTTGATGAATCTGCGCTTGTTGTTAAAATACGTCTGCTCCGCCTGAAAATCGGAGGACGTCAGCATCTTTCCGGAATAATAGCGGTTCCGCTCGAATGGATATAATTTCGTATTATTCATAACTCTTACCTTCCTGATGGATGATGGATGTACTCTTTGAACAAAATTTTATCAAACCCCTTTTGAAAAAGCCACTACCCAAAAAGGTAGTCATCCCCTGGTACATACCATTTGCAGTGCTTTCAAAGACACAAAAAAAGGATATTGCAGCACATATCTGCAACATCCTCTTCTGGTCACGAACCAGCCTGATCATCCAGATCAAACCAGAACTCCACGCCATTTTCATAATTGACCGCGCCATAGCCCCGGTGCATGGATTCCAGGATCGCTTTGACGATGGAAAGCCCCACGCCGCTGCCCCCGTATTCCCGGGTCCGCGCCTTGTCGACTTTATAAAATTTCTCCCAGATCCGGTCAAGATCTTCCTCGGGAATCGGCCGCCCCGTATTAAACACGCCTACCCGCACGGTGTTCTCCTGCCTCTTGACCGTGACTTTGATGACCCGCTCCCCGTCCACATGGTTCAGCGCATTACTGATGTAATTGTTCATGACCTCCTGAAGCTTATATTCATTAGCCCATACATAGACCGGCTTTTGTTGTTCGTAGATCAGCTTTACCTGCTTTTGCTCGAATAAAATCCCGGCGGACTGGAGCATATTGTGAATCATCAGCGCCAGATCAAACCGCTCCATCTTCACCACCTCGCCACCGAACTCCAGTTCGTTCAGTGTCAGCAGGTTCTTCACCATCTGATTCATTTTGGACGCCTCGTCCATAATAACTTCACAATAGAAATTTCGACTGTCCGGATCGTCGTTGATACACTCCTTTAATCCTTCGGCATACCCCTGGATCAGGGCGATGGGAGTCTTCAACTCATGGGATACATTGGAGAGAAACTCCTTACGGATCTCATCAGTTTTTGTCTTCTGTTCAATATCCTTCTGCAGTTCGTTGTTTGCCGTCTTCAACTCGGATATCGTCCGTTCCAGCGTCTCTGAAAGTCGGTTCATATGATTGCCCAGGAAAGTAATCTCATCCTCTTTGTCGCCGGAAAACTTTACGTCAAAGTCCAGATCGCTCATCCGTTCTGACAGCTTCGCCAGCTCCAAGAGCGGCTCTGCGATCCTCTTCGCCAGCAATTGGATGATCAGAGCGCCGGCCACCAGAACGGTAAGCCCAACGTACAGAAGAAACCGATTGGCCAGCTGCACGCTCTCCCGGATAGGCTCCAGGGCCGTCCGCATGAGAAAAAGTTCCCCGCTCTTCAGCGAACCGGTCATCTCCAGATACTCGATCCCAGAATAAATATCCGTATTCATCCAGATCTCATAAGTGCCCGATTCCTCCAGAATACCGTCCTTTCCACCCGGTGAGAACTGCCCGAACAGATACATATAGAGTCTGTTCCTCATCAGTTCATAGTTTTTCATGGTGTAAATCTTCACCTGACCGTTATAGCCCATGACCAAAAGACTGATATCATTGGTCTCACAGATCACTCCCAGCTCTTCGATAAATCCAGCCTCTTCCAGCGTCTCCGTTCCCGAAGCTTCGTCAAGCTTCCCATATGCTTCTTTTAAGATTTCTTCCTTGTTGCCCACATAATACTGCTCCAGAAAAAAATTGTTGGCAAGCCAACAGGCGGTCAGTGCGGCCAAAAGCACTACAGAAAACAGTATGGTCATCTTTTTACGGATCGAGTGTTTGATCTGCAATGGTTTTTTCTCTGTCCAGGACATTTTATTGCTGGTCTTTTCCCCTTGCTATTTTGGTATTCTGTCTTTCTTTATCTGCCATTTACGTATTCCTCCTTTTCCTGCCAAATAGTCTGCTAAATACGATCAAATTCTCTTGTCTTCTCCGGTAACCATATTGTATCACTTTTATTAGCTGCCATCAATCCTTTCCAATGACTTGCGCTTCCGACAGAAAGAGCCCGCATAAATCAAACCTATATTCACATCTCAACTGGGACACGGCATCGCCTGCCGCAAAACACCTTATAGTACAGATGGCAGAATAAGAACAGAGCTCTGAGAAAAGGCGGAGCTACATATGCTCCGCCTTCTTTCTTGTATCATTTATTACCTTCTCATAAAACAAGCTTTAATGAGAGCAGAACTCTTCATTGTGAAGCAGCTTGTGCTCCTTGCCTTTCAGGAAACCTTCATACAGCGCAATAACCGTCGGGTTCTCATCACATTTCTTGATGACAGAGATATTATCTGCATTGTAGATACCCGTCGTTCTTGCGTTCTTCGCCTTCAGGCCCTTCAGACGCGGCTGGCCTCCGCCCATAACGCATCCGCGGCGGCATGCCATCACCTCGATAAGATGATACTCTTTCTCACCGCTCTTCACCTGCTCCATGACAGTTCTCGCATTGGCAAGTCCGCTGACGACACAGATCTTCACATCCATTCCATTATATGGAATCGTGAACTCACGGATGAAATCATCCTCACCGCTCTGACGAACGCCGCACTCTGCGATACGGTCCAGGGTTGCCTTATCATGACCTTCGGTCAGTCTTCTGATAACTGCCTCAGTTACACCGCCGGTCACGCCGAAGATCACACCGCCGCCGGAACCAAGGCCGAACGGAATATCGGAAGCTTCGGATTCCAGATCTGCAAAATCAATACCGGTAGTCTTGATCATCTGGACCAGCTCAGTGGTTGTAATCACAAAATCCGTATCCTGTTCACCTTCCGTACAACTGTTGGGACGTTTTGCTTCCATCTTCTTGGCTGTACACGGCATAAAGGATACCATCACGGTCTTCTTGCCCTGACCGTTTGCCGGGTCACGGAAATACTCCTTCGCCACTGCAGAAAGCATACCCTGCGGAGAGCGGCAGGTGGATACATTGTCCTTGAACTCTTCAAACTGATCGCCTACGAACTTCACCCATGCCGGACAGCAGGAAGTGAGAAGCGGCAGCTTGCCGCCGTTCTTCACGCGGTCCAGGAACTCTGCGGATTCTTCCATGATCGTAAGGTCCGCACTGAAGTTCGTATCATAAACTTCGTCAAAGCCCATTCTGTGAAGCACACTGACAATCTTGCCCATGGTGCTCTTGCCCTTGGGAAGTCCAAAAGCATCACCCACTGCCACACGGACGGACGGAGCGATCTGAGCCACCACACGCACGTTCGGATCTGCCAGAGCATCCCATACCGCTTCCTTGTCGTCCTTGATGCTGATCGCGCCGGTGGGACAGAACACACGGCACTGTCCGCAGTTCACGCACTCGGTGGTAGCAATCTCACGGTCAAAGGCCGGCATAACCATGGCATCCGATCCACGATGAGCAAATCCAAGTGCACCTACGCCCTGCAGCTCGCTGCAGACACGCACACAGTTGCCGCAGAGGATACATTTGTTCGGATCGCGGATGATGGACGGAGAACTGAAGTCCAGAGGCTTCTCTTCCCGGTAATTCTGAAAACGAACTTCCGTCACGCCAAAACGAAGAGCCAGCGCCTGCAAATCACAGTCACCACTCTTGACACAGGTAGTACAGTCTCTGCAATGAGCTGCCAGAAGCAGTTCAATGATCATCTTACGGTATTTCTTCAGTTTTCCGGTATTGGTATAGATCACCATACCGTCACGGGGCTCCTCGGAACAGGATGCAAACATCCTTCCTCTGTCGTCTTCCACAGTACACAGACGGCATGCGCCGAACGTGGAGAGCTCCGAGTGATAGCAAAGAGTCGGAATGTCGATGCCGGCTTTACGGATAATAGACAGGACATTCTTCTCATCGGTAAATTCTACTTTTCTACCATCTATTGTAATTGTTCCCATATCTGTCCTCCCTATTCCTCGATATAGATTGCGTCAAATGCACAGTTATCCTTACATGCGCCGCACTTGATACAAAGTTTCGGGTTGATATGATAGCATTCTTTGCGGACACCTGTGATCGCGCCCACCGGACAGTTCTTCGCACACTTGCCGCAGCCTTTGCAGTACTCCGGATTGATGGAGAAGCGGCGCATTGCCTGACAGACTTTCGCCGGACATTTCTTATCCACAATATGCTCTACATATTCATCCCTGAAGGTTTTCAGCGTACTGATGACCGGAAGCGGAGCGCTCTTTCCAAGACCGCAAAGAGCCATGCTGCGAATCATGTTCGCCAGCTCTTCCAGGCGGTCCAGATCTTCCATCTCGCCCTCACCGGCTACAATCTTCTCAAGGATCTCCAGCATTCTCTTGGTACCTTCCCGGCAGGGCACACATTTTCCGCAGGACTCTCTCTGAGTAAAGCTCATGAAGAAACGGGCAACTTCCACCATACAGGTGTTGGTATCCATAACCACCATACCGCCGGAACCGACGATGGCGTTGAATTTCTTCACAGAGTCGAAATCAAGGGGCTCGTCAAGATGCTTCTCGGTCAGACATCCGCCGGACGGTCCGCCGATCTGCACTGCCTTGAACTCGGCGCCGTTCTTTAAACCGCCGCCGATATCGAAGATAATCTCCCGGAGCGTACTGCCCATGGGCACCTCGATCAGACCGGTGTTCTCGATGGAACCGGTCAGGGAGAAGGTCTTTGTTCCCGGGCTGCCCTCTGTACCGATGGTCCGGTACCAGTCTGCGCCCTGAAGAATAATCTTCGGAACGTTGGCATAAGTCTCCACGTTGTTCAGAACCGTCGGTTTCTCCCAGAGACCCTTTTCTACGGTACGCGGCGGTTTCACACGAGGCATACCTCTGTTGCCCTCGATGGATGCGGTCAGAGCGGAACCCTCGCCGCAGACAAATGCGCCTGCACCTCTGTTAATATGTAAATGGAAGGAAAAATCAGTACCGAGAATGTTGTCGCCCAGCAGCCCTCTTTCCTCCAGCTGTGCAATGGCATGGCGGAGTCTCTTCACGGACATGGGATACTCTGCACGCACATAGATATAGCCGTCGGTGGATTCCACTGCATAGCCGGCGATCATCATACCCTCAATCAGCTTGAAGGGATCGCCTTCCATAACGGAACCGTCCATGAATGCTCCCGGGTCACCCTCGTCACCGTTGCAGACCACATAGCGGATCTTTTCTTTCTGTCTTGCAACCTGCTTCCATTTTCTTCCGCAGGGGAAGCCTCCGCCTCCGCGTCCGCGCAGACCCGAACGGTCCACTTCCTCAATGATCTCTTCTCTGCTCATGTCAAACATGGCTTTGGTGAGCGCCTCAAAACCGCCCGCTGCAATATACTCATCCAGAGATTCTGCATCCACGCGTCCGCAGTTCTCCAGTACGATTCTGGTCTGTTTTGCCATGAATGGAATATCTTCCGGATGTTTGTAGTGTACATCCTTCTTGGTATAGAGCAGACGATCCACCACATCGTTGCCAAGAACAGTGGACTCGAAAATCTCCTTGCAGTCTTCGATCTGGACTTTTACATACTGGATGACTTCATTACCCTTCTGAATACGAACCAGCGGCCCCAACTCACAAAAGCCCTGACATCCGGTCTTCTTGACGCCCACATGCTCATGCTCGCCTTCATCATGGGGAGCAAAATCCAGTACAATACCCGGAGCATCCTTAGTCAGACTTAAAAATTCTTCATAAATCTTTGTGGAGCCCGTTGCAATACAGCCTGTACCGGAACAGACAAGAATTCTGCAGTCATACGCTGCTACCTGTTCTCTGGCTGATTCACGTACCTGTAACAATTCTTCTTTGTTTTTAATCATCAGCCCTTACCTCTCAATTCTTCAATTACTGCAAGTGCTTTTTCCGGTGTCATGGAAGGATATACATCTTCGTTTACCATCATGGTCGGAGCAAGACCGCATGCGCCCAGACAGGATACGGTTTCCACAGTAAACATCATATCGTCTGTCGTATGTTTTTTCTTGCTGAGTCCCAGTTCCTTCCAAAGTGCTTCCAGCACTGGAGTGGATTTCCGGACATGACAGGCTGTGCCATCACATACTTTAATCACATATTTTCCCTTTGCCTCAAAAGAAAAGTTCTCATAGAAGGTGGCCACACTGTATGCTTTTGCCTCCTTGATTCCGATTTCTTTTGCCACATAGGTCAGCAGCTCTCCTGGCAGATAACGATATTCTGCCTGAATATCCTGCATGATTGGGATCAGTGAGCCGGCCTTGCGGCCATAATGCTCAATGATCTCATCTGTCTTACGATAATAAGACTGATCCAGCATTCGTTTTTCCTCCTTGTTTTGTTGATTGTACAAACCGCACATGTATACGCTTATAACTTTAACACTCCGCGGCCTTTCGCACAATGTACAGATCATACAGAATTATTTCTGTTTCTTTGTGCATTTTTACACATATTGTCAAATTGTACGAACTCACTCATATTATAATAGTTGTCATTTTGAGAATAGTGTGTTAAAATTTATAGAAATATTTCACAACTTTTTAAAACGATGTCAATTTTTGGAGAAAATGCATGGAAACCAGGATTGTACTGATCGGAATTATTGTTGAAAACACAGACGCCATAGAGCGGTTGAACAGACTTTTACACGAATACGGCCATTACATTATCGGGCGGATGGGGATCCCTTACCGGGAACGGAAGGTGAATATCATCAGTGTGGCCCTGGATGCCCCCCAGGACGTAGTGAGTGCCCTTTCCGGAAAGATCGGAAGACTTCCGGGAGTCTCTGCAAAGACCGTATATTCCAATGTGAAAGGTGGTGCTTCGCTGACTGCTCACGGAATACAGGAATGATTCCGCTGCCGCTTATATGGCGGCAGGTTCCATAGCAGACAGCATCACAATATAACTATTCACTGACCGGGAAGCCGGGAGCGCTTGATGCCGTCCTGCCTGACCGAAAAGAAAGGAGCGTACATCACCCATGTACAATGTAAAATCATTAAAAGCAGAGGAATTTATCTCGGATAAGGAAATCCTTGATACTCTGTCCTATGCGGATGCCAACAAAGATAACCTGGAGGTCATTGATCAGATTCTTGCCAAGGCAAGAGAACGGAAAGGCCTGACCCACAGGGAAGCTTCTGTCCTTCTGGCCTGTGATCTCCCGGAGAAGACCGAAGAAATCTTTGCACTGGCAGAACAGCTGAAAAAGGATTACTATGGCAACCGCATCGTTTTGTTTGCACCATTGTATCTGTCCAATTACTGTGTCAACGGATGCGTTTACTGCCCCTATCACGCCAAGAACAAGCACATTGCAAGAAAAAAACTGACACAGGAAGAAATCATCAAAGAAGTCACTGCCCTGCAGGATATGGGACACAAACGGCTGGCAATTGAGGCCGGCGAGGACCCGGTGAACAATCCCATCGAGTATATCCTGGAATGCATCCATACCATTTACAGCATCAAACACAAAAACGGCGCGATCCGCCGGGTCAATGTCAATATCGCAGCCACAACGGTGGAAAATTACCGCCGCTTAAAAGAGGCAGAAATCGGAACTTATATTCTGTTCCAGGAAACTTACCATAAAGAAAGCTATGAAAAACTGCATCCTACCGGACCAAAGCATGATTATGCATGGCACACAGAAGCCATGGACCGGGCCATGGAAGGCGGCATCGACGATGTGGGCCTGGGGGTTTTATTTGGGCTGGAATTATACCGCTATGAATTTGCAGGACTTCTGATGCACGCAGAACACTTAGAAGCGGTTCACGGCGTCGGCCCGCACACCATCAGCGTTCCCAGGATCAAGCATGCGGATGATATTGATCCCTCTGCTTTTGACAACAGCATCAGCGACGACATTTTTGCTAAAATCTGCGCCCTGATCCGGATCTCAGTGCCTTACACCGGCATGATCATCTCCACCAGAGAGAGCCAGGAAGTCCGGGAACGGGTGCTTCCTCTTGGCGTCTCCCAGATCAGCGGCGCCTCCAGAACCAGTGTGGGCGGATATGCGACCCCGGAAACCGAAGAAGAAATAACCAGTGCTCAGTTCGATGTAAGTGATCAAAGGACTCTGGATGAGGTGGTAAACTGGCTGATGAAACTGGGCTATATCCCAAGCTTCTGCACTGCCTGTTACCGGGAAGGGCGCACCGGCGACCGTTTTATGTCCCTGTGTAAAAATATGCAGATCCTAAACTGCTGCCATCCCAATGCCCTGATGACGCTGAAAGAATATCTGGAAGACTATGCCAGTGAAGAGACCAGAAAAATCGGCATGGAACTGATCGGGCAGGAACTGGAGAAAATCCCCAATCCCAAAGTCAAACGGATTGCCACGGAGCATATCCATGATATCGGAGAAGGAAAACGGGATTTCCGGTTCTGATTTCTCTGTTTTGTTTTCTGTCTGTTTTACATATGACCATAAAGCGGAGCTGCACAAAATCAGCTCCGCTTTTTCATCATTTAAGCTTCCAGATTTTCCCTGAGACGTTTCACTTCGTTTTCAAGCCAGAGAACTCTCACTTTCATCAATTCACGTTCTTCCTTATTCTCCAGCGCCTGATCCAGCTTCCGAACCAGATCCAGATGTCCTTCCCCGATAATGTTAATTCTCACTCTGACATCATTTTCCATGCACATGCTCAGATTCCTAACTTCTGCCTGAACAGATGACATATTTATCTGAAGTCCCTTGATGTCTTCCTGCACAGCCGACATATTTTCCTGAAGAACTGATACATCCTCCTTAAGGACTGTTACGTCTTCTTTCAAAATTGTCACATCTTCCTTAAGTTCTATTACATCTCCCTTCAGGATCGTTACATCTTCTTTCAGGACCGTTACGTCTTCCTTAAGAACTGTCACATCCTTCTTAAGTTCGGTTACATCTTCTTTCAGGACCGTTACATCTTCCTTAAGAACTGTCACGTCCTTCTTAAGTTCGGTTACGTCTTCTTTCAGGACCGTTACGTCTTCCTTAAGAACTGTCACGTCCTTCTTAAGTTCGGTTACATCTTCTTTCAGGACCGTTACATCTTCCTTAAGAACTGTCACGTCCTTCTTAAGTTCGGTTAC
>CAJTTI010000007.1:70613-93416 GCA_910579225.1 uncultured Lachnospiraceae bacterium
CTGTCACGTCCTTCTTAAGTTCGGTTACATCTTCTTTCAGGACCGTTACATCTTCTTTAAGTTCGGTTACGTCTTCTTTCAGATCGGTCATGTCTTTTCGCAGCCCTGTTACTTCTTTGCACACAGGCTCCACTGCTCTTGTTACAATCTCTGTAATCATCTCCAGATCTTTTGCATCCAGCATATCGTATCCTCCTTTTGTATCTCATGGCATCTACATCTGTTACAGTGGATTGACTGGCTTTATCTGCTACGGAACAAACCGCATTTGTTCCTTTCCCAACGCGGCTCCTGTGTAAATATACTCTCTTTCTTCTTTCGTCAGTGCTTTCCCCCTCTATACTGGTATCTTAAGTCTCCAGCCTGTCCTGTTATCAAGTATAGCAGAAAAAATTCTCATTAGCAATTCAATTGTTATTGACTTGCAAAACCGGTTTCATTATAATCATTAGGATTAAATACAAAAGAAAGAAGGGAAAATCGTATGGCACGGACAAGACAAATGACTGCAGGTCGGCCTGCCGCCCTGATCTTCACTTTTGCTCTGCCTCTGATGATTGGCAATGTATTCCAGCAATTATATACAGTAGTGGACACCATGGTAGTAGGAAAAGCCCTTGGTGTACATGCTCTTGCTGCTCTGGGCGCTGCAGACTGGATGAACTGGATGATGCTCGGAATCATCCAGGGGCTTACTCAGGGATTTGGAATTCTGATGGCTCAGCATTTCGGGGCAGGTAGAATAAAAGAACTGCGCAGGACGGTTGGTAATTCTGTGGTCCTTGCTTTTTTGTCTTCTTTTCTGCTGCTCGGTTCCGGACAGCTCATTGCCCGCCCCGTACTCTCACTTCTGCAGACCCCTGAAAACATTATGGCAGATTCTCTTCTATACCTGCGTATCATGTATCTGGGTATCCCTATAGTCATGGCGTACAACCTGTCTGCCAGTATCCTGCGGTCTCTGGGAGACGGTAAGACGCCTCTGTATGCCATGATTGTAGCTGCTGTTATCAATATTATCCTGGATCTGTTTTTTGTACTCGGTCTCGGATTTGGTATCAGCGGTGCGGCGGCGGCCACTCTGCTTGCCCAAATGACCTCCTGTGTGTTTTGCTATTATCATATCCGGAAAATCGAACTGCTGGCTATGACCCGGACTGATTTTCAATTTCAACAAGGGCTGCCTGTCCGCCTGCTGCTCCTTGGTGCACCCATGGCATTTCAGAATGCCATCATCTCCATCGGCGGCATGATTGTACAGTTTGTAGTCAATGGCTTTGGTGTCATCTTTATCGCCGGCTTCACCGCTACCAATAAGCTCTACGGTGTATTGGAAGTAGCCGCCACCTCTTACGGTTACGCAATGGTCACCTATACAGGCCAAAATCTGGGTGCCGGAAAAACAGAACGTATTCAACAGGGCATGCGTGCTGCCCTGTTGATTGCTCTTTGTACCTCTGCGTTGATCGCTGTATGTATGCTTCTGGGCGGCAGAGAAATCCTCAGCTGCTTTATTTCCGGCACACCGGAAGAATTTGAACAGACGCTTCAAATTGCCTTTTTTTATCTGGCTGTCATGAGTGTCTGTCTGCCTGTCCTTTACACCCTCCACATCACCCGTTCTGTCATCCAGGGCATGGGCAATACCGTTCTCCCAATGGTATCAGGCATTGCAGAATTCGTCATGCGCGCCCTGACTGCTGTCTTTCTGCCCCGTTTCATTGGGGAGACTGGTATCTTTTATGCAGAAATCACAGCCTGGGCCGGAGCTGTAGTTATTCTGATCATTAGCTATTTTATTGTTATCCGCAAGGCAGGATAGTCTGTTATTTATGACACAGAATCTTTTCGATCTGCTCCAGAACAGACTCTTCCTCCTTTTCACAGTCCACAATGATTTCGACCCAATCCATCCTGTGAACTCCAAGCGACAACACATTCAAAGGTTCTCTGATACTTGCCATTTTCTTTCCTGCTTTCAGGAATACATGCTCGTCTTCCCTTCTAACCGTCTGGCTGAGAGCAGCGGCAACAGCCATATGAATTCCGCCCGGTACGGACACCTGAATCTTTCGTCTGATCATCACTTTCCTTTACGCCAGAATCCGGATCACACTTCCGATCTGAAGAACCGGAACTTCTGCTTCTTCTACCACCATGCTTCCCGGCAGACTATCTGAAGCACCATTGAACTGAATGGAAATATGCCCCAACGCCTCCAGATTCTTCTGCATCACATGGCCAGTCACAAGAATCCGGTATGTTTTTCCGTCAATCTCCAGAGTCTGCCCCGGCTCAATAACGGCGTCCGCTTTTTTTACGTCAATGCTGTAGCAGTAGTCCTTCAGCGTATCCGGTGCGCTGTCACCGAATAAAATAATGGTCTTCTCTTCTGCAAAAGCAGCTGCCAGATCACCAACACCTTTTACTGTATTCTCATAAATTGTCTTCATAGTTCATAACCTCCTGATCCCATCTTTCTATATGTTTTCAAATAATTCATTATTTCTGATCATGTACAGAACGAAATCTTTACCTGATTTTAACCTTGCAATTTCTTCCACCATCGGACCGTCCGAAGCGATTACCAGAAGTTCGTTATATATATGTATCAAAATATCATCATTAAGTTCAGATTCTTTTGGCAAGGCCAGAAAGAGAAGGAGACGGACTCCCGGTCCGGTCCGCTCTGACACTCCCACTGCCAGCACAATCTTCTCTCCTGGATATTGCAGATGCGGAAATCCAATATGATCATCAAATAACATGGTACTTTTTTCTTCCCGCTTTAAAAGCGCCTCTTGAAACTGAGACTCCAGTACGCCTTCCTTTATAAGCAGTTCTGTCATATACAGCATCGCTTCCAGGTAAGACAACTTTGGATCCAGCACATAAAAGTGCTCTGGTTCCAGAATCGTCGCAATCAAAGAATTGATACCTGTTTTCATGGAAATATCCAGATGGCCCAAACATTTGAGTCGCTCAATCTGACGCAGCACTTCCACCTCGTCAAAAATTTCCTCCAGCCAGATCACAGGTACTTTATTGGATTCATAAGTCCTCAGTGTGGAGATCATAAGATTAAAATCTCCCCGCTCTTTTGCATCCTTTTCAGAAAGCAGTTCAAACTCCACAGAATCTGGCATCATCTTCTCCAGTCTCACCTGAATCAGTCTCCCAGAGATCGCACCCTGAGCACAGACGATTCCCACCCGAAATGCCCTCTGTTTCTTATAATGTTGTTCTTCCAGAAACAGACTGAAGTAAGAAGCCAGAAATCCAAGTTCATCGTCTACCACCAGAAGACTGGTCTGTTCTTCTATGACCTTTTTGGCCAGCTCTGCCATCTTATATGCCAGCGGATATCGTTCCCGAATCTCTGCCAACGCATAATTTCTGATATAAAACCGGTATTTCAGACGGTTCAGCATAAAGTTGATATGATACACAAAATCATCCAGAAGATCCGTAGGGGAAATATGAAAATTCATATCATATGCAATCCGGTTGAGAATCTTTACTACCAGCTCCGCCACCTCTTCACTGATCTCAAGCGCCTGCCTGTCGTCCCTGCTCATGGGCGTACGCATTCCTGCAATAGGAAGCGACAGAAAGAGTATTTCTTCCATTGGAATTTCTATCTGAAACATTTCTATTGTCTGTTCCACAATCTTCTCTGCAAAACGATATGCAGTCGTCTGCTCCAGTTCATGATATTTTTCCTGAAGAAAGTTCAGAGGATGATCATTCAATACCCGGTCGATCATCAGAATATAGGAACGCATAAAATACTGTGTCGTAATATAGTCCAGGCCATATTCCTGGCAATATCCATTCACCATATTCTCCAGATCATCATCCAGAAGAAAGGATTCAAACACCTGATCATACATCTGTTCCAGAATGAACAACCGGAGTTTAAATTCTTCTCCCTCCAGGCGAAGCCCCGTATTTGTTTTGCCTACAATCCGGATCTGGTAACTTTCCAGCAGTTCCCGAAGCTTCTTCAAATCTCCATTGATCGTGGTACGCCCCACACATATCTCATCTGCCAGATCGTCAATGAGAACAGAGCCTCCTTCATGCATCAACCGGTTCAGAATATGTCCGTATCGTTTTGCAGGTGAATTCATATAATCATTCTGGCCGTATACGGTCTGCTTTTTCTCCAGAAACTTTTTCTCATCCAGTACAAAAAGTGCATACCGGCCTGATACGGACTCTACCAGCGCACTGTCTTCCAGAAGCTGATTCAGTTCCCTGATATCGTTCCGAATGGTTTTCGTTCCCACTCTCAGCTTGTCTGCCAGACTTTCCAGCCTGGCAGTCCTGCGAAGTTCCATAATCTCCAGAATCTGTGCGATTCTGCTGTCTGATGTCCCTGAACGCATGGCATCCCCTTCCTCCGCCTGCTTTTGCCTCAGTTTTTTCCACGGAATGAACAGGCATACTTTTTTCTTCTGTATTTATTATATTAAAAAACACATTCTAATAAAAGCATCATTTCTTTTCACAATTTTTTCGGCGGAAAGGAATTTTTCAGCGTCCGGTCAGCCTCTGGTCTTTCCTCCTGCCACATTATAAGTTACGCCATGAACATAGGAAGCTTTCTCACTGCCCAGATAACAGACCATATCTGCCACTTCCGAAAGCTTACCAGAGCGTCCCAGAGGTGTTGTGGAAGTCTTACTGTAACCTGCCCGCAGCTCTTCAATGGTTATTCCTCTTGTATAAGCCAACGCCGTCTCATATCCTATCGTCCGGAGTCCTGTAGCCTCCATGATTCCCGGCGCCACACCGACTACCCGGACTCCCTTTCTTCCCAGTTCTTTCGCCCAGGATCTGGTGAAAGAATTCACTGCATTTTTCGTGGCTGCATAGATACTCTGCCCTTCTGAGCCTTCCAGTCCACTCTCTGAAGACATATTAATAATCACGCCTTCTTTTTTCTCCACCATCACGCGGCCTGCTGCCTGTGCACACAGATAGACACCTTTTAGATTTACATTCACCACTTTATCAAACACGGCGTCATCCAGCTCAAACTCCCCATGAGGTTTTGCATCGTCTACCAGAAGTCTCGGAATGTTAATTCCCGCATTGTTTACCAGGATATCCACAGTCCCAAACTTTTCCACCGTTTCATTTACCATGTGTTCCACACTTTCACGATCTGTTACATTCGTCACCGTATAATGACATTTGTCAGATTTCGACTCCATCTTCGGAGCTTCCGGGCTCATATCTGCAATCACCACATTTGCTCCCTGATTCAAAAACTCTTCTGCGACTGCTTTCCCGATTCCGGACGCTCCTCCTGTTACAATTACTGTCTTTCCTTCCAGATTTAACCATGTATTCATAATATGTTTTTCCTTTCTATAATTTCATCTATATTTTCTTCGCGTTTAATAAAGTCCGATGCTGGCAACCCATGCCACCAGTACCCTGGGTACTCCAATCAAAAATCTGGAATACAGAACCGACGGCACTCCTACTTCCACAGTCTCCGGCTCTGCCTCTGCCAGGCCAAGTCCTACCGGAATAAAATCACAGGCACACTGAGTGTTAATTGCAAACAATGCTGGAAGTGCCAGACTCGGAGCAATATTCCCTTTTCCGATCTCCACGCCGATCATAATTCCAATCACCTGGGCGATTACAGCCCCCGGCCCCAGCAGTGCCGACAGCACAGGAATGGAACAGATAAATCCAAGTACCAGCAGTCCCACACCGTTTCCTGCCAGCGGCACCAGAAGTTTTGCAAACCAGTCTCCGAATCCGGAACCCTGAATGATACCAATCAGCATAGCCACAAAAGCCATAAACGGCAATATTGTTGTAATCATGGACTGTACCGCATCCCGCGCTGCCTGATAGAGGGTGTTTACCACTTTTCCGGCGCCCATACCAATCTTCTGAATAATACTGGATTTGCTGGTTTCCCCTAAAGTCTCCGATACTTTTTTATCCGTACTGTATTTGAATTTCCGTTCTGTCTCCGCTTTTGGTTTTTCTGCTTCTTTCGCCGGTGCTTTTGCCGCTGTAGATTCATCTGCCGGACTAATCTGATCCGGTCCTACTGCTGAGACATAGATGTCTTCCGTGATAAATTTCGCCAGCGGACCGCTCTTTCCCACCGGCATAATATTGACCGTCGGAATCCGTTTCTGAGGATAGATTCCGCACCGCAATGTGCCGCCGCAGTCAATCACCACAAGGAAAATCTCCTCATCCGGCACAGAAGTTTTGAACCCATTGACCGCTGTACATCCGGTTAGTTTCACAATTTTCTCTATAATTTCCGGTTCCGCACCGCCTCCAGTAATAAAGACTACTTTATCTTTTCCCTCTTTGGGCATAACTGTCAGAGGCCCACCGAATCCGCCGCTTCCTCTTTCTATTCTAATAGCACCATATTCTGTCATTTTTTGTCTCCTATTTAAAATTTCGTTTCTGCCCTCTCAACGTCCTGTATCTGGAAAAACTTCAGACCGTCTCCACATCCCTGAAATTCTTCCGAGTGTTTCCCGGGCCGTTACTGTTTTTAAAGTGTGTTTTTCAGCTCTATTTTCTGCTGTTTCATAACGAATGCTGTTGTGAAATCCGTAATCCATCCAGCCAAAAAGTTCATAACCAGACCTACCAGCAGATATCGGATTGCCAGCGGTGTTGTACTGAGCCCAAGCGTCGTAATGCCGTCTGCAATTCCAAGATAGATAAAAATCTCACCCACATTTATGTGCGGGAACATCCCGCTGTTGGTATGGCAGTGATAGGTTGATGACGCATAGTAACTGGGCTTCATTCTCTCTGGAAGAAATTTCCCCATGGACAAGGCCATGGGATTTCCCAGCATAAATGCAGAGAGAAATGGAAGTACCCCATATGCCAGAATTACATTTCCGGAACAGATTTTTGCAAACTTGTTAATTCGCTCCTGGCCGATCAAGGCAATCAGTGCATTCATAAATACGAGCAGAAGGAGAACTTTGGGCACAATCGTGGAAACCCAACTGACGAAAGTAACTGCACCTGCGTCAAACAGCCCCATAAATCCTTCAGCAATTCTTACTATAATATCCATATAAACCTCCTTATTCTGTATGTGGCACAGCCAGACGTTTTAACACACTGGCAGCCTTTACAAGCGGTGCAGGTTCCTCTGTAAGTTCGCCTCCCGACATCAGGATCCGGTAATTGGACGACGCTTCCAGGACCGCTTTTGCAAGAGGTTTTGGAAGACGCATCTTCTGGCAATCCGTCTGCCTGATCGCCCCCACATCCATTCCCTCAAATCCTTTCAAAGATCGGACTCTGGCAAATACGGTCACTCCCTGCAGATAACTTCCTTCCAGGATACTGCCGCTGCTGTCTATGGCGAACATTGCAATTGCTCCGGCATGAAACGCTCCTTTGGTTTTTCCGATCGCCACCCGTCCTTTCTGTCTGAGAGACCGGTAAGACTGCATAAAACTCTTCATCTGTATAAATGTCAGAAGATACTGCAGAGCAAATGCAACACAGAATAGAACGATCAGTGGAATGATGTTCATAATTTGTTTCTCCTTTCAGAACCTGCAATTGTGTCAGACTTTTCTCTTCAGTCACATGGCCATGTGTACTTTGCTTTGTCTGATTGCATATTACTCCATTTTTTAGTTAAAATTAATACATTCTTTTTCCTTTCGTTGGAAAAAAGCCGTAAATATGTTATATTGGGATTGTCAAAAAAATATCAGATTAGGAGAATTGTCTGTATGACAAATACATTAGATCAATTGATTCACCTTTTTTCAAATATGTTTTCGTATGGGGGAGAATTTCTGATTTCCTGGTGCAGAAACCTGATTCCCACCATTTTCATGGTACTGATTCTGACCAACACGCTTATCCGCCTGGTTCCTGACCGGTTTATAGAGAAAGCAGCAGAGGCAGCCTCCAGGCATCTGCTGCTGAAATATATGCTGATCCCTTTTTTCGGCGCCATCTTCTTATGTAATCCTTCTGTTCTCACTCTTGGTCGTTTTATGCCTGAAAAAGATAAACCCTCCTATTTTGCATGCGCCTCCTTTTTCTGCCACACCAGCAGTGGTATTTTTCCTCACATCAACTCTGCCGAACTCTTTATCTGGCTTGGCATTGCCCATGGAGTTGAGATACTGGGATACTCTGTCTATCCGCTGGCCATCCGCTACCTGATTGCCGGTCTCCTGGCCAACCTGATCTGCGGAATTGTAACAGACTGGACGACTGTCTACTACTGTAAAAAGATGCACCTGACGCTTTCCCATACACCGGACTATGATAAGCCTTCTCCCCAAGACACTGTGCAGACCAGTATGAACTCCTCTTCTACAGAACCATTCTGGCACGAGATCCATATTTCTGCCGGCAAAAGCGGTTACGGCGGACCTTTGACTGTAAAACCGGACGGAAAACGCAATAAACTGATCTACGTAACCAGCGGCGGAATCAAACCGGAAATTGTAGATAAAATCGAACGGCTCACCGGATGCGTTTCGGTAAACGGCTTCTCAAATCCGGTCCCGGACGAAGAAGTTTTCCTGGCTGTCATTGACTGTGGCGGCACGCTGCGTTGCGGAATCTATCCCAAGAAACAGATTCCCACAATTAATATTCTGCCCACTGGAAAAAGCGGGCCGCTGGCCCGCTATATGACAGAAGATCTCTATGTATCTGACGTCACTTTAGATTGTATTCATTCTGCAGAAGGTCCGTCAGAAGACCCGGATTCAAAAAACAGGGACATTATACAGTATCTCTTCCGATTCTGGAATCATTTCCTTCCAGGTGTCGGAAAAGGCTGCCACCTGTTCTACAAAGCATCACAGGACAGTGTCCGCACGATTCTGTATACTTTGCTGCCGCTCATGGGATTCGTCTCTCTTTTCACAGCAGCAGTGGAATGTTCCGGCCTTAATTTATGGATTGCCGAAAAACTTACTTTCCTGTCCTCTAATATTCTGGGACTTTTTCTACTGGGCGGCATCATTTCCTTTCCTCTGCTTTCGCCGGTCCTCGCCCCCGGAGCTATCATAGCCCAGATCACCGGAACCATCATCGGAACACAGATCGGCAGCGGTATACTCCCGGTTTCACTGGCACTGCCGGCTCTGTTTGCAGTGAACACCCAGGCTGCCTGCGATTTTATACCTGTGGGTCTTGGACTGGCAGACGCAAAAGAAGACACCATCAAAGTCGGCGTTTCCTCTGTGCTTACATCCCGGTTCCTCACCAGTTTTGTCCGTATCCTGATCGCATGGCTGTTCAGTATCCATCTTTATGCTTAAAAGGGAGACCCTTTTGAATGGTCTCCCCCTTTCCTATCCTTCGAATTTATAACCCATACCCCAGATAGTTTTAATCATCTCACCTTTATCGCCCAACTTATTCCGAAGCTTCTTCACATGTGTATCAATGGTTCTGGCATCTCCAAAATAATCATAATTCCATACATGGTTCAAAATCTTCTCTCTTGACAAAGCAAGTCCCTTGTTTTCCATAAAATAGGACAGCAATTCGAATTCCTTATAACTCAGTTCCATATCCTTTCCGTCAATCTTCACCTGATGGGCCGCTTTATTTAACTCAATACCCCCCGCTTCCAGCACATCCTCACTGGCCAACGGATTTGCCCGCCTGAGAGTCGCCTCTACCCTTGCCACCAGAATCTTCGGGCTGAAAGGTTTGGTAATATATTCATCCACTCCCAACTCAAATCCCTGAAGCTCGTCCTGCTCGTCGCCTTTCGCTGTCAGCATAATGATCGGGACTTTCGAATAACGGCGAATCTCCCGGCATACCTGCCAACCGTCCATTTTCGGCATCATCACATCCAGGATCACCAGGGCAGTGTCCTTCTGTGCAAAGAAAAGATCCAGTGCCTCTTCTCCGTCTCCTGCCTCCATCACTTCATAATTTTGTTTTACAAGGAAATCCCGAACCAGCTTACGCATACGGCCTTCATCATCCACCACCAGAATCTTCAGCTTTTCCATACTGTACATCCTCTTCATTCCTATATATTGCAATGATTATAACAATAATTTATGTTCGTTTTGTGAACGAATCCGGGCAGCTCTTCTTATTTATCTGAAAAATACGGCGATATATAAAAATATATCTTTATTAAATGGCTTATGTATCATTGTTACAAATATTTCAGAAACTGTTTCGACCAGTTCTCAGCAAAAAGGGGGGATTACTATATGAATATCACTATGATCAGTTCTCTGAATACCTATACAAAAAATATGAAAATGCAGATGAAATGGAAGCAGCGGAAATCCTCCGGAGATTACACATCCAAAGGCAACTCGGAAAATCTTACCGCCACCGAAAGGCTTTTAAGAGACCAGCGCGAAAAAGCGGCGGAGCTCATGAAGCAGAATACTTCCTCTGTCTCCAAACAACAGATTGATATGAAAATACGGTCAGGAAAGCGTCTGTCTGCTGCAGAGATGCAATATCTGAAGGAAAACGACCCACAGACTTACGAGAAGGCAAAACAGATTGAGCTGGAACGCCAGGCTTATGAACGGGAGCTGAAACAGTGTAAAACCAAAGAAGAAGTACAACGGGTCAAATTCAGTCACGCTGCTGCCTCTCTGGCCACAGTCAAAGAAACCGACACCAATCCCAATATTCCCGAAGGTGCCAAACTGGCGATTATTACACAGGAACTGGCTAAAACCAATGCTCTGGGAGATGCTGAAAGAGCCTTCCTTCAAAGTGGAGAATATCGGTCACTGCCAAGTGAAAATGAGCAGATAAAAGCAGAAAAAGATCTGAAAAAGGCAGAAGAAGCAGAAAAAGGCATTGATGATAAGACCAATGACACACCAGAAGAAGTTGCCGATTCTGTCAATGAAGAAGCCGCTGCAGAAACCGTGGAAGAGAATGCAGATATTCAGGAAAAAGCCCCCTCGGAAGCAGAGATCAAAGCTGCAAAAGAGGTTATTTCCGGCAAAAAAATCACCCGGATGGAGGCAGAAGTTACTCCTGAAGCAAGAAAAGTCCGCCGTGCCAGAGCACAGGCCGCATATGCCCGAACTGCTTATACCGGAGAGGCTTCCGGTTCTGTAGACATTAAAATAACATAAATATCCCATGAAAAAGCGCCGATCCATCAGAATCAGCGCTTTTTCCAGTATTTTTAATCCTTAGAGCCCCCATGTCTCTGCTCTATATATTTCTCCAGCAGATGCATGACTTCTGGCACATCAATGGGTTTCGCCACATGCGCATCCATACCGCAGTCCAGACACCGCTTCACATCTTCTGAAAATGCATCCGCAGTCATAGCTATAATTGGGATATTCGCATCTTTCCGTTGCAGTTCGCGAATCGCCCACGCTGCTTCATATCCAGTCATCACCGGCATCCTTATATCCATAAGAATTGCATCATAGTATCCTTCCGCCGATTGCTGGAACTTCTCCACGCAGACTTGTCCATTCTCCGCACGCTCCAGTTCCAGTCCCTCTTCATGGAGCAGCTCTTCCGCGATCTCCCAATTCAGGTCATTATCTTCTGCAAGCAAAATCCTTTTGCCTGTCAAATCCGGGTGCTGAACCGCAGGTAACGGCAACTCCTCTTCCTGTCCTGCATATTGCCGCAGCCCATAGAATAATGTGGATTTAAACAAGGGTTTACATATAAAACCATTGACTCCTGCCTCCCGCGCCTCTTTCTCAATCTCACCCCAGTCATAGGCAGATATCAGAAGGATGGGGATATTCTCTCCAAGCTGTTCCCGGATTTTTTTCGCAGTCCTGACCCCGTCCATCCCGGGCAGTTTCCAGTCCAAAAGAATCACATGGTAATCCCTGTGCTCCTCATGACGCTTCTTCACCAGTTCAAGCGCACTTTCTCCATCCAGCGTCCACTCTGCCTTTACTCCGATGGAATTCAGTGCATCTACTGTACTCCGGCAAAGCTGCTCATCATCATCCACTACCAGCATGTTCCAGTCCGGCAGCACCATATCCACCTCAGGTACATCTGCCTGCTCCAGATCCAGAATCACATGAAACTTCGTGCCTTTTCCCTGCTCGCTCTCAACCTCTATCGTTCCGTCCATGGCATCCACGATATACTTTGTAATCGCCATTCCAAGCCCGGTCCCCTGAGTTTTGCGCACACGAGCACTGTCTTCACGGGTAAAAGAATCAAAGATTTTTTCTTTAAATTCCGGAGTCATGCCGATACCATTATCTGTCACCCACAGATGAACCCGTACATAAGCACTTCCTTTCAGGGAAGGTTCTTCACTGACAGATACGCGGATGGCACCTTCTTCCGGAGTAAATTTAATGGCATTAGACAGGAAATTCAGCAGAATCTGATTCAAACGCACGCTGTCACAATACACATTTTCCGCAAAAATATCATGTATGGATACTTCAAATTTCTGCTGCTTCGCCTTGATCTGCGGCTGAACAATACTGACGATGCTTTCCATGGCTTCTCTTAAAGAAACCTGATCCATGTTCAGCGTCATCTTACCACTCTCGATCTTAGACATGTCCAGTACATCATTGATCAGTCCCAGGAGGTGTTTACTGGACAGAGTGATCTTCCTCAGACAGTTCTGAACCTGTTTTCTGTCATCAATATTCGCAGTTGCAATGGCTGTCATACCCACAATGGCATTCATAGGCGTACGGATATCATGACTCATATTAGAAAGGAATTCACTCTTTGCTTTATTCGCATAGACAGCCTCTTTACGTGCTTCCTCCACTTCTTTTAGCTGTTTTCTGGTAAGTCCAAAATATTTGAAAAAGATCAAAAGCAGAGAAAACAGAATTGTAGCACAGCTTATAACCGCCATGACCCCCCAAAGTCCACTCAGCTTCTGAACAGCCTCGTCCAGATAACCATATGGCATAATCGTAACCAGATACCATTCCGAATAAGGAAGAGCCGTACAGTACAGATGACGCCTCTCAGAACCAATCTTCAGCACAACCGAATAGTCTTCTCTTACGCTCATGGCTGACTTCAGTCCATTCACATACTGTTCTGCATCTGTTCCGCCCAAATCGTCAAAGATAGACCGGATCCGATCAAAATAATTCTCCCGGAACGCATCTCCGCTGCGGATTACGAAGCTCCCATCCCGGCGAATAATATGAGAATATACCAAAGATTCTTCTTCATCCAGAAAAAGCACTTCCTGAATATATTCAACCGGCAGTCCCGCTATAATAGCTGTGCACTCTCCGCCTTCCATATTATAATCCGCAGATACTCCCAGAAGCACCACTTTCTCCCCGGAAATATCACTTCCTACCGCGATCTTACTCTCTCCATTGTTTAGAGATGTCAGAAACGGTTCCGGATCAAGAACCGTCAGGTTATCTCCATAGAGCATATCAAATTCTCCATCCCGGGAATAAAACCCAAGATGATCAAATTCTCTTACTTCCGCAGCATAAGCAAGTCCCTGCCGCAATTCTTCATCTGTTCTGCTGCCTGGTTGAAAATCTTCCACCATAGTTTTCAGCTGAGATAAACGTAATTCCATCGTTGTTCCAAAATGCATGGAAATCCGCTCATTCATACCTGACATATAGATGGTACCAACCTCACTGATCGTATCAAAGCTCTTTTGATTCATATAGACTGCCAGAAAACCGAAGATCATAACACAAAGAGCAGACACAGAAGCAACACTGATCTTCAAAAATCGTATGGGTCCTTTATTCACCCCACATCACCTCCACAGGTTCTCAGATATCAGACGACAGCTCAACCTTCTCCTTCTGCTTCCAGTATCCGAAGTGCTTCTGCAGTTTTTTCATAATCTTCTTTCACCTGTATCAGAAATGTCCCTGCTTCTTCGCTCCATCCATCCCGCAGAGCATCTGTCAGATGACTGCTGGACTCTCCAAGCTTTGTAAATCCAAGATTCTGACAAACTCCTTTTATGGTATGAGCAGCACGAAAAGCCTCTCCATAATTCTTCTCATCCAGCGAACTTACAAGCAACTCATAGCTGGTATCTTTCAGAAATTTGAGCGCAAACTTCCGAACCATTTTTTCGCTGCGCAGACGGGAAAGCACACCTTCATAATCTCCTTCAAAAGCTGCATAACATTCCTTCAAACTCATACTTCTGTTCTCCTTTTCCCGCGACTGCCGATTCCCTACCTGTATCTGCCGGCTCCGCGTATCATCTAAAAATTTCCTGAAAAGAATTCTGCATACAGAACTTCTCTGCCTGCAGCAGTCCACATCTGCAGCATCATTCTTCTCCGCCGCAGTGCGATAAAAGATGCCATGTGCCTTTTGATCAGGTACATGGCATCATCAGTGGACCTGAGGGGAATCGAACCCCTGTCCGAAAGCCCATCCATTGCGGTATCTCCCATCACAGCCGTTTCTTTACCATTCCCTTGGCCGTACGCCAGACGGCAGGCTTACAGCTTTAGTAGCTTCATCATACGCCCGCATGGGCAAAGCTTAGCATGCGTCGTTTCCTGCATAAATGATGCCTGGGTCACAAGGTGCAGGTGCCCTGTGTCAGACAGCTGCCATTAGGCAGCGAGTGCTAAATTATCTTCAGCGTTTATATTTATGGTCGCACCTTACGCGGTGCCTTCGGATGGCTGCCCCAATTTCAAAACCCCCGTCGAAACCTTTACAAGCCCGAAAAGGTGTAAAAGTAAACGCTGGACAAAATTTTCCGTATCTTTATCTTATACGGAGTCTCCATAAATGTCAAGCAAAGATTTTCTCTCCTGCAGTCAGTACAGATTCTTCACTTTGAAATTCTTTTCCGCTTCCCTGCGCATATCTTTTTTCGCAATATCCGCCCGTTTGTCATAGAGCTTCTTGCCCCTTGCCAGACCCACTGCTACTTTTACAAGGCTTCCTTTGAAATATACTTTCAGCGGAACCAGCGTATATCCTTTCTCCGCAATCTTCCCTGCTATTTTATGAATCTCTGCCCGGTGCATCAGAAGCTTTCTCACTCTCAACGGATCCCGGTTGAAAATATTGCCTTTCTCATAAGGACTGATGTGCATGCCGTATACAAAGACTTCCCCTCTTTCAATTCGGATAAATGCCTCTTTCACGCTGCATTTTCCCATGCGCAGAGATTTCACCTCTGTCCCGTGAAGGGAAATTCCTGCCTCGTATGTGTCTTCAATAAAATAATCATGATATGCTTTCTTATTATTCGCAATCAATTTGCTGTTTTCCTTTGCCATATGCCCCTCATTCTTCCTCTTCTTCCACCAGCTCAAAATCAATGGTACGCGCAAGCCTGTCTGCTCCTGTCACCCGAATCCTCACTGCCTGCCCCAGCTTCCAGGTCTTCCCGGTATGCGTTCCCACCATCTCATAATTACTTTCATTATACTCAAAATAATCGCCTTGTAAAGAGGATGCACGCACCAGACCTTCCACCGTATTCGGCAGTTCCACATAAAGCCCCCATGCCGTTATCCCTGAGATCACACCATCGAATTCTTCATACAAATGTTCACTCATATATTCGGCTTTTTTCATTCGAAATGTTTCTCTCTCAGCTTCCGCTGCTTTCCGTTCCCGCTCACTTGACTGTCCGGCCACTTCCTCCAGAATATTTTGATAATGGATAAGTTTTTCTTCATTCATCCGGCCCCGCAAAGCATCTTTGATGATTCTGTGAATCTGCAGATCCGGATACCGGCGAATCGGAGAGGTGAAATGACAATAGTACCTGGCTGCCAGGCCAAAATGACCGGTACATTCTGTCGTATACTTTGCCTGCTTCATGGAACGCAAAGTCAAACGGCTGATCAGCATCTCTTCCGGTGTGCCCTCCAGCTTTTCCAAAAGCTTCTGCAGCTCTTTCGGATGTACTTCTTCTTCCCGAAAACGAATCGCATATCCGAAATTATTGATAAAAGCAGACAGTTTTCTCATCCGATCCGGATCCGGGTTCTCATGAACCCGATATACAAAGGGAAGCTCCTGCCAGAAACAGTCCTCTGCCACCGTCTCATTGGCTATCAGCATGAAATCTTCTATAATTCTGGTGGCTGCATTTCGGTCATAGGGCCTAATATCCGCCGGATGTCCCTCTTCGTCCAATATTACCTTCGTCTCCGGAAAATCAAAATCAATGGACCCCCGCTTTCTCCGCTTCTCTCTCAGAATCACGGCAAGCGTCTGCATCATGCAAAGCATAGACACAAATGTTTCATATCGTCCGGTTTCCACCGGATCTTCATCCAAAATCTTCTGCACACTTTCATAAGTCATTCTCCGGTCCACATGGACGACCGTCTCTGCAATCACATGATCCACCACATTTCCTCTGGAATCAATGGTCATAATGCAGCTGAGCGCCAGGCGGTCTTCTCCCGCATTTAATGAACAGATCCCGTTGGAAAGTCTTCTGGGCAACATAGGAATCACCCGGTCGACCAGATATACGCTGGTCCCCCGCTTCAGCGCTTCCTGATCCATGGCGCTTCTCTCCTGTACATAGTTAGCCACATCCGCAATATGAACACCCAGAATATAATGTTCTCCTTTCCTCTGCAGAGACACTGCATCATCCAGATCTTTCGCATCTTCTCCGTCTATGGTCACCATCTGCACATCTCTGAGATCCATACGCCCATTCAGATCCGCCTCCGTGACACGGTCTGGAGTGCGCTCCGCCTGGTTCATGACTTTCTCCGAAAATTCCACAGGCAAATCATATCCTTTTATCATTGACAGCACATCCGTTCCCGGATCGCTGACATGCCCCAGGATCTCTGTGACTTTTCCTTCCGGATTCTTCCGTTCTGTTCCATAATCTGTTAAAATTACCACAACCTTATGTCCGTTCACTGCTCCTTTGGAAAATTCTTTTGGTATAAAAATATCTTTTGTATATCTGCCGTTATCCGGAATGACAAATCCATAGTTCCTGCTCTCCTGATAAAGTCCCACCAGCTGTGTGGTTCCTCTTGTCAGTATTTTTGTAATGGTTCCCTCCCGGCGCTTTCCTTCCCGGCCAGGTTTTAAAAGCACCTGCACCACGTCCTGATGCATGGCTCCCCGAACATCCTCTTCCCCGATATAGATATCCTCTTCCATCCCTTCTACTGTCACAAAACCAAACCCTCTGGCATGGCCTGTAAATACACCTGTCAGAAAACTCCCTCTGCTCTTTCTGTATTTTCCCTTTTGAGATACTTCAATCTTTCCCTCCAGAATCAAAGCGTCCAGAACTTCCTGAAGCTCCTGCCTCTGTTCCTTCGGTATCTCCATGAAAATCGCCATTTCCTTCAGTTTCATCGGCACATAAAAATCACTGCAGATAAGTTCATATACTGTTTTTTTTCGTTTTTCCTGCTCACCCTGTATCATTGCTTTTCCCCTTTCCTGCTTTCTATCCCGGTCCCATATCCATACAGGCTTCTATCCCCGCTCCGCCCGCAAAGTTTCAATAATGAAAAAGGACACTCTTATTAAGAGTGCCCCGAATCTTCTCTGTTTAGAATCCCAGATTCAAAATAATTGCAAGGACAAAGAACACAACCGCTAAAGCGATCGTTCCTTTTACCAGATTTCCTTCCATGGAACGCCCTTTATTCTTGCCCCAATAGGTCTCTGCCGCACCTGCAATTGCACCCAGACCTGCAGACCGGCCCTCCTGAAGCAATACCAGTATTACAGATATCACACAGACCAACACAAAGACTATGGTAAGAATTGTTCTCAAAATTGCCACTTCGGCACCTCCTATTAAAGTTCCGCTCCGGCCCTTCCTGTCCACTGGTTGGAGATCAATTCCTGACCGCTTTGCGGTCTATCCATTGATCTGTGTCCTGTCCGGGCCTGCTCTGTTTTAAAGTTCCGCTCCGGCCCTTCCTGTCCACTGGTTGGAGATCAATTCCTGACCGCTTTGCGGTCTATCCATTGATCTGTGTCCTGTCCGGGCCTGCTCTGTTTTTTAATTCCGCATTACTAAACGGATCTATTCTATCATATATTCGTTCCGAGTTCAACCAGATTTTTCAATTTTCCGGTCTTTCCGGTATTATTGCTTTGTCAGATATTTATTGACGATCTGGTATACCGTCCCGTCTGCAATCACTGCGTCAAGTGCTTTATCAATGTCGTCAAGCAATTCGACATTTCCCTTCGCAACTGCAATTCCATATCCCCTTGCCACAAATTTTTCATCCAAAATCTCCAGTCCCTGCAGACCGGCAACCTGCTCTTCCGCAGACTCCCTCTCCAGAATGACTGCATCTACAATTCCATCCGACAGCGCCTGCAATGCTTCCTCTTCCTGATCATACTGCCGGATCAGCGAATCCTCCAGGCTATCTATGATAATCTCACTGGCAATACTGTCCGGGACACCTACAATCCGGTCCTTAAAGTCGTCACTTCCCTCAATCTCACTGTCCGCATGAACAGCGACCACCCGGTTGAACCTCATATACGGATCACTGAAATCTGCATATTTCTGACGCTCCTGTGTCACAGCCATCCCCGCCATTCCCATATGAGCGTCTCCGTCATTCACGGCCTCAAGAATGGAATCAAAATCCATGTTCTCAATCTGAAGCTCCATTCCCAGTTTATCCGCAATCGCCCGGGCAATCTCCACATCAATGCCGACAATCTCTTCCCCTTCATAATATACATATGGCTCATCATAAGCATTCGTTGCCATGATCAGCGTCTCTCCTCTGGAGGGATTACGAAAATCACTACCACCACAGCCGCATACTGCTGCAGCTATACCTGCACACAGCAACCAGCCAGTCTGTTTCCTTTTAATAACCATCATTCCATTTCCTTATCAACACCACTGAAATCGCTGCGGACCATAGGCCCGCAGCGACTACAAAACTTTTCCAAGAAAGCTCTTCAATCTCTCATTATGCGGATTCCCGAAAAATTCTTCCGGACAATTCTGTTCCATCAGAATTCCTTCATCCAGGAAAACTACCCGATCCGCCACTTCTTTTGCAAATCCCATCTCATGGGTAACTACCACCATAGTCATATGCTCTCTGGCCAGGTCTCTCATAACCTGAAGCACTTCACCCACCATCTCAGGATCCAAGGCAGAAGTGGGCTCATCGAAGAGCATTACTTCCGGCTGCATACACAATGCACGCACGATAGCGATTCTCTGCTTCTGACCTCCGGACAACTGGCTGGGATAAGCATGGGCGCGTTCTGCCAGGCCTACACGCTCCAACAGCGCCATAGCATATTTCTCTGCCTCCTCCGGAGATTTCTTCAGAAGCTTTTCCGGACCGATAGTCATATTCCTCAGAATATCCATATGCGGAAACAGATTAAAATGCTGGAACACCATACCCATCTTCTGACGATGCAGATCAATATCCACCTTTCTGCCCGTTATGTCCACATCATTAAAATAGATGTGCCCTCCGGTAGGTACTTCCAGAAGGTTCAGACACCGCAGAAACGTACTCTTCCCGGAACCGGACGGACCGATGATCACGACCACCTCTCCTCTTCGGATCTCCAGGTCAATCCCCTTCAGCACTTCCTTGCCTGAAAAGCTTTTGCGGACGCCTTCGGCGCGAATCAAACGATTATCGCTCACTCTGATTCAGCCTCCTTTCCAGCATGGCAACCAGTTTCGTGAAAAGCAGAACCAGAACCAGATAAATCAGCGCCACCCCAATCAGCGGATAAAACGCATCATATGTACGGCTCCTGATGATATCGCCGCCTTTTGTCAAATCCTGCAGTGCGATATATCCGGAAACTGATGTCTCTTTCAGGAGCACAATGAATTCATTGCCAAGCGCCGGCAGAACATTCTTAAATGCCTGAGGCAGTATAATATACCACATGGTCTGCGCATAACTGAAACCAATACTGCGCCCCGCCTCCAGCTGACCGATATCAATGGACATAATGCCTGCCCGGCAGATCTCCGCCACATAGGCGCCGGAATTTATCCCGAATGCCAGAACCGCCACAATTACCTTATTGATATCCACAGCTCCGAAGATCACATAGTAGATGATCATCAGCTGCACCACCACCGGGGTTCCCCGGATCACAGTCAGATAAAACTGACAGACTGCATTCAGCACCCGGAATCTTCCGGTCCGGTCATGGGTGGAACGCACAACTGCCACCAGAAATCCGATCAGAATACCGAGAATCGTGGCAAAAAGCGTCACAGTCAAAGTCACATTCAGACCGTCCCACAGATACCGCCAGCGTTCGTCTTCTATAAAATTCTGTATAAAATGCTCCTGAAAACTCATATGTTATCCTTTATCCATCCGCGGCAGATTACTCTGCAGTAATATATTTGTCAATAATTGTCTGCAGTGTTCCGTCTTCTTTCAGCTCGGCAAGTGCAGTGTTGATTTTCTCCACCAGCTCTGTATTGTCTTTGGCAACAGCGATCGCATACTCTTCCTCTGCAAACGCTTCGTCCAGAATCTTAAGACCCTCCACCTCGGATACAAACACCTTCGCCGGCTCGTTGTCGATGACCACTGCATCCAGTTTGCTCTGGGACAGCGCCATAACGGCCTCCATGCCTTTATTGAACCGCTCAGGCTCTGTAATATCGGATACAAAGAGATCTCCTGTCGTTCCCTGCTGCACGCCGATCTTCTTCCCATCCAGATCGTCCGCACCCGTGATCTCGCTGTCTTCGCGGACGATAATCGCCTGGGTAGCGGTCGCATAGGTATCTGTGAAGCTTACATTCTTCAGCCTGTCTTCCGTAACCGTCATACCGGCCACGCCGATATCCACTTTCCCGGAAGAAAGCGCCGGAATGATGGAATCAAACGCCATATCTTCAATCTTCAGTTCCATGCCCAGCTTCTCTGCAACGGCAGCAGCCATCTCTGCATCAATTCCTACTACTTCCTGTCCTTCGTAGAATTCATAAGGCGGAAACTCTGCATTCGTACCCATAACCAAGGTACCGCCTTCCGATGCTTCTGCCTCTGCTTCCGGTGCTTCCGCCGAAGTCTCTTCTTCAGCCGCATCCCCTGCTGCCGGAGCTTCCTCAGCTGCATCTCCCGCCTCTGCCGCCGGTGCCTCCGTCTGCGCTGCATCCTTACCGCCGCAGCCTGTCACCATCGCCGCAGTCACAACTGCACACAACATCATACTGACCATTTTCTTTTTCATAATATTCTCCTCTTTTCTTTTCATAAAATCATCGTGTCGATGCTGGTCCCTCATGGACCTATTGACAATTATAATGAAATCCATCTCAATTGCAAGCTTTTTTTCTATTTTTTCTGCATAAATTGTGCATTTTTTATGAATAAAATTGCAAAACACCGAAAAATCGGTTTCTGCATATAAGGCTGCCGTTCTGTATACGCCCGTCCAGAATCCAAAAACTGCCGCGGTGCCAGACTCTGCAGAAGTCCCGGCACCGCGGCAATTTTCATAACCTTTTGTTTTCCCGTTTATTTCTCAACTACTTCCAGTACATCCATCGGACAGGCCTTCGCACAGATACCACAGGCGATACACTTGCTGCTCACCGGCGAATCCTCTGCTTTTACCAGCACCTGGAACGGACAGACTTCCGCACATTTACCGCAACCGGTACAGAGTTTTTTATTGATGGTATAAACGCCCTTTGCATTCTGAGTGATCGCCCCTGCCTCGCAGGCCTTTGCACATTTGCCGCACTGTACGCATACCGCAGGTTTTACATTTCCGTCTTTCTCCACGATCCGGATGCAGGATTTCCCCGGATCCATCACTTTGTAAAACGCCTCGGAACAGGCCTGCACGCAGGCAAGACATGCCATACATTTACTGTCTTTTTTCACTGTCAGTTTTTTCATAAAATGGTTCTCCTTTGTTTTTTGATATTTTATATTATACAATATCCATTATACGGAATCACTGTGTCAATTTCAACTGCGAAACGACAAAATCCACCCCTTTTCAGACAACCAATCTGCCGTTTTCATACCCGCTGATACCCAGCCAGGCAGGATCAGAGCTTGTATTCCATCCAGGCCGTTCCACCCAGATCTTTCCACTGGAATCTGCCATCTGTATAAGTCATATACCCATGCGCGCTCTCCTCTTTTGGGATTGATACCGAACCTGGATTCATACAGACATAAGTCCCATGCTCCCTGCACACAGGCACATGAGTATGTCCATGAAGAAGAATATCTCCGTCACTGAGCATAGGCGGGTTCTTCTCGTTAAACACATGTCCATGGGTCAAAAAAATCATACGTCCCCGTTCATACAAAAAACCATAGTCCGCTAATATCGGAAACTGAAGCACCATCTGGTCCACTTCTGTATCACAATTGCCGCGAACACAGAGAATCTCTCCCTTCCTGGCATTGAGCATGGATAAAACTTCTTTGGGCGCATAATCTCTCGGCAGATCGTTGCGAGGACCATGATACAGGAGATCCCCCAGAAGAACCAAACGGTCCGCCTCTTCTCTTTCATATGCCCCCATTAATTCCCTGCAATAATATGCAGAACCATGAATATCACTTGCGATCAACAGCTTCATACAGTTCCTCCATTTCTCTGATTTCTTTTCTCAGCCGCTCTTCTTGTTCCTTCTGGTTCAGGAGCCGTCCCATCTCCGGGCACTGAAAGGCCAGAATGGAATAATCCCCATGATTCTGAATTCCATGGAGCCAGTCTGTCAGTTCCACATCTTCTCCAAAAGCTCCGGAGATAAAATCCGTCATCTGCTCCAGAAAACAAATTACTGCTTCTTTCTCCTTCTGAAACACCGTTTCTTCTTCTATCAATCCGGACAGA
>CAJTTI010000007.1:93516-147717 GCA_910579225.1 uncultured Lachnospiraceae bacterium
TACTGCTTCTTTCTCCTTCTGAAACACCGTTTCTTCTTCTATCAATCCGGACAGATTCCCCGTCTCCGATTCTTTTAAGAGTTCCGGCCCGGCCGTTCCTAAGAGCAGTTTTTTTAACCATCCGTCCACGTCTGTTTCCAGACGCTCTTCCCAGGGTTTCATCAGGTCGTTTTCTTTGCGCACCCGCAGCGCATGGGCACGCCGTCTTAAAAATTCTTCCGGCCCTTTCTCCCCAGGTTCCTTCCCATAGGACGCATACTGACCCAATACTTCTCTCTTCCGGGCCAGACGCCTGCCGGAAACCCCGCAGGCTGTCATCTTTCCGGATGCCGCAGACAAAAGGTGACGGACAAACATGCATCTCACATCTCCCGGCGCGCCCGCAATCTCACCCTGAAGTGTTTTTTTCTCCTTATCTGTAAGCTTTCCTTCCACAAGATCTGTCATCCGGTAAGTCTGCAGATATGTCCTGCAAAGCTGATAGTAAGAGGTAAAATCTGAAGCAATATTCGCCGCTCTCAGAAATTCTTCCATAAAATACTGGTTCACTTCCAGCCCCTGGCGTTCGTACTCCAGAAGCAGTACGGACAGATCTTCCCAGCCCCGCGCAGTGACAAATTCTTTCCTGTCTCTGGTCAGTGTCACCTGATAAAAATGCTCCGGATGCAGCTCCAGATAAGAGAGAACCGAGGGATGCACCCCTTGCCTCAAAGCATATGTCTTCCAGACAGAAATATCCGCTTCCACAGTAATGGTCCTCACTCTGTCCAGAGCCGCCATATCCAGTTCCCGGACCGAACGGTTGTATTCCTGCGGATTGCCTGCTGCCACGATGATCCAGCCCTCCGGAACTTTGTGATTTCCAAACATTTTGTACTGCAGAAACTGAAGCATGGTGGGAGCGAGCGTTTCCGAGACACAATTAATCTCGTCAATGAACAAGATCCCTTCCCGATAACCGGTGCGTTCCTGATATTCATAGATGGAACCTACAATCTCACTCATGGTATATTCCGTCATTGTGTATTCCACACCGTCGAACTGCTTTGTCACCAGCTGAGGCAACCCCACTGCACTCTGTCTGGTATGATGTGTAATCGTATAAGCTACCAGACCGGTCCCGCATTCTTCCGCCGCCTGTTCCATAATCGCCGTCTTGCCGATTCCCGGCGGTCCGATCAAAAGCACCGGCCTCTGACGCACGGCAGGAATCCGGTAGCAGCCATTCTCATCTTTTGCAGTATAAGCACGTACGGTACGTATGATCTCTTCTTTCGCATCTCTGATATTCATGTCTCTGTCTCCAATTCTATATCAAGAGTCAACGTCTGCGCCCAGGAAGGCGCTCTGCCCTTTTGAAGTTCCTCATTTAAAAATACAAATGCTGTGTCATAATCCGGACGTCTGTCAGGATAGATTCCGTCCCCATCTGTAAAATACAGAAGCCCCTTCAGATTTGCCAGCTCTCCTTCGCAGATCAGACGGTCCACCAGCTGAAACACCGGCGTGAAATCCGTATCCCCATGTCCCTTTACAGTCATCTGATTAAGATACGCTTCCCACTCCTCCTCGCAGGTCACACATACATGTTCCTGAACCATACAGTCGCACTGAATCAGATGGATCCGCATATCCCGGAAGAAATTCTCTCTCTCTCGGAAAATCTCCCATGTTTCTGTCAGAAAACGCCGCACCACCTGACCAGAACAGGAACCGGAAGTGTCTATCGCTATGACAAATTCCTGCAGTCTGCGCATATTTTTATATTCCAGCGGCTCCAGAAATACCAGCCGGCTGTACATCTTCCTGCTGTAATCATATGGAATATAATCAAAACTGTCCATATCCAGAGCAAGTTCTTCCCGCTCCACTGCAAACTGTTTTAAAAACCGACGATAGTCGTATCCCCGCTCTTTCTGAATCACAATCTGTTCTGTTCCCGCCCCTGCGCTGCCGCCCGCCTGTCTTTTATGCTCCTCATTCAGAAGCTCTGTCTGTTCAAATACTGTCCGCCACCGGTGCACTGCTTCTGACATCCGCCCGGCTTCCTCTGCCTGCTGCCGCCTGTCTTCACACTTTACACCATTTCCATCAGACAGCTCCCGCCACCAGCCATGATGATCTCTTCTAAATATCTGTTCCAGCTCTCTGAGTTCTTCTTCTCTCAGTTTCTCTGTCCATTCTGCCAGCCGGTTTTCCTGAAATACCGCTTTCTCGTCTTTCATCCTCCGGTACCACCTGCTGCGGTTTCCTGGTATGGGCCACTCAAATCCCGGTACATGCATCCGATCAATCCGATACTCAGTCATAATATCGCACGCCAGCCACCAGATTCTCTCCATACAGTCGTGCTTTCGAAAACGGTGCAGATACAGCCCATGCAGCAGCATGTGAACATATGTTCTCTCCAGATGTGCCGTCCCTTCTGTAAACAGTTTCAACACCTCTTCCATATTCCAGTACAGAGTTCTCACATCCGTACCGGAAGACTCTTTTGTCCATCCTGTCTCTGGTACTGCCAGAGCCGCCCCAAGCACCGGCAGCTTTCTCCTGATCCCGTAACCTGCCAGTTTTAACGATTCTTTCGCCAGTGCTCTTTTTCGTTCTTCCGTTCCCATCTTTTCCTCCAATCTATCGCCACAACTCAGATACCGCCGGTATACACCCGGCATAAGCTTATATTCTTAAAAGCGCCTATGGCAGATCCTGGGCTCTATGCATTGAAAATTCTGCCACCATATGTTATTCTGAAACCGGCACCCAAACGTCCTGCCTGCATATAAAGGGGGAATCACATATGAAGATGCAGGAATCTCCGGAAGATTATCTGGAAGCCATCCTGGTCCTCTCCAGAGAACTTGGCAATGTACGTTCCATTGATGTGGCAAATTATCTGGGATACAGCAAACCAAGCATCAGCGTCGCCATGAAGCGGCTCCGGGAAAACGGATACGTCACACTGGACGGCAACGGCCACCTGGTTCTGACTGCTTCCGGACTCGCCATTGCTCTGAATATCTACGAAAAACATCTGGTCCTTACGCAGTTTCTGATCTCCATCGGCGTTGACGAGGACACAGCCAGAAAAGACGCCTGTCGCATGGAGCATGTGATCAGTGATGAAAGTTTTGAGAAAATCAAGCAGCTGCCCTGGTAGCTGCTTATTCTGCCTTCCGGCGCCGCCTTATCCGGTTACGATTGTACCATGTAGTCCGCTTCTTTTGCAACTCCCGCCTGCACAGCTGAAAAATCCTTATTGACATTTACTGCAAAAAAGAACATGATAGGGAGCGGAAACAAATGACAAAAGAAACGGAGGTCTTTTTCATGAATAAAAATCTGACTGTTGGCAAACCGGAGATTGTTCTGTGGCAGTTTTGTCTTCCGTTATTTGGAAGTATCATCTTTCAGCAGCTGTATAATATTGCAGATAGTTTTGTAGCCGGAAAATTCATCGGTGAAAATGCGCTGGCTGCCGTGGGAAACAGCTACGAAGTCACCTTGATCTTTCTTGCATTTGCATTCGGCTGCAACATCGGTTGTTCCGTTATCGTATCTCAGCTCTTCGGCTCCGGAGAGTACGGCAGGATGAGGACCGCCGTCTCCACTTCCTGCATCTTCAGCGCCGTTTTGTGTCTGCTCCTGATGTGCCTGGGAATCCTGGGATGCGACCTGCTGCTTCATCTGATCCATACCCCTGCAGAAGTCTTTGAAGACTCGAAAATCTACCTGGATATCTATATATGGGGACTGCCCTTTGTATTTTTCTACAACATTGCCACGGGTATCTTCTCGGCACTGGGCGATTCAAAGACTCCTTTTTTCTTCCTTGCCATCTCCTCCACATCCAATATCGCAGTTGACATTCTCTTTGTCACTTCTTTTCATATGGGTGTTGCCGGCGTCGCCTGGGCGACTCTGCTCTGTCAGGGAATCAGCTGTATCCTGGCCGTCACAGTAGTTTACATGCGCCTGAAGAAAATAAAAGTCACAGAAAAAACCGTCCTGTTCTCCAGTATTTTGCTAAAGCGATTCCTGATGATCGCCATTCCCAGCGTCCTTCAGCAAAGTTTTATTTCCATCGGAAACATCATTATTCAGGGAGTAATCAACGGATTCGGCCCCGGAGTGATGGCTGGTTACTCTGCAGCCGTAAAGCTGAACAACCTGGTGGTTACTTCTTTCACCACCCTCGGAAACGGAATCTCCAATTACACCGCCCAGAATATCGGCGCCCAAAAACTTCCCCGGATTCGATCCGGTTTCCGCGCTGGGCTTAAAATGGTATGGCTTTTGAGCCTTCCCTTGTTTCTCCTCTATTTTTTTGCCGGCCATCATGTCCTGTATCTTTTTATGGATGCGCCCACCGAGACGGCAATACAGACTGGCGTTACCTATCTGCGCATACTGTCACCCTTTTACTTCATCATCTCAGCCAAACTGGTTGCCGATGGCATTCTGCGCGGTTCAGGCATGATGAAGCAATTCATGATTGCCACTTTCACGGATCTGATCCTGCGGACCGTTCTTGCCATTGTCTTGTCTGAAACCATGCTTGGTTCCACTGGCATCTGGTGTGCATGGCCTATAGGCTGGTCTACAGCAACCATACTTTCCATCTGTTTTTACCGTACAGGCCCATGGAAAAGTCTGTCCGCCTCTGAAAAATAACTTGCTTCTGTAAAGACCACAGAGAAATTACTGCCTAGAATCGTGTCCTGTACATTGGCTGAACGTATGATTTTCACGGCCATTTTGCACCATTTTTCTTCCATGCATATCTTTCTTGACAAAACCATTTTTCGTGACTATAATGGACAAGACTTGAAGATTTACTATGCTTGAATTTGACAACATATGGTTATGTGTTTTTAAGGAGGAGAATGAAATGACAAGTAAAAAGAAAGACACAGCCGCAACAGCAAAAACGACAAAAGCTGCGGCAAAAACAACTGTAAAAGCTGCAGCAGACAAACAGACAGAAGAGAAGAAAACCGCTGCAAAAAAGCCTGCATGCAAAACTTCTGTATGTGTGGAAATGGTTGATCTGAGTGTATCCATTACCGATATTCAGAACGCAGTAAAAAAAGCAGTGAAAGATAAAGGGCTGGAAGCTTCCGATCTGAAGATTTATATCAATGCAGCAGAGCAGGCCGCTTATTACACCGTAAACGGCGAAGGCGGTGAAGACTTTAAAGTCACTTTAAGAGATTTATAATTTACAAAAAACTGCCGCGTTCTGTGGCAGCTTTTTTATATCCTTTTGCGTCCGTGTTCCGGCTCTTCCGGTATTCCAGCGGCGTACACCCCATTTTTCTCTTAAATATCCGGGAATAATATCCCGGATTCTCGAATCCCACCTGCCCCGCTATCTGCGTCACATCCAGAGAAGACTGTCTGAGAAGCTCCAGGCTTCTCTCCACCCGATAGTCCAGAAGATACTCAAACATGGACTGATTCATATAGCGTTTGAACAGCCGGCAGCTCTCGCTTCTGCACAAATGAACCTGCCCGGCCAGTTCTTCCAGAGTAATCTTCTCTCCGTAATGCTTCTGGATATATTCCATAATCCGGCGAATCCGTTCCGTGTCTCTTCCGTTCTCCGAATAACCAGACTCTTTTGCTTCCACATGCTCATAGATTTCCTGCCAGATCTGAAGCAGTGCAATCTGGATCTGAATCTCTTCCGACGCCGGATGCGTCTGATCCAGCCTATGGATCACTCCAAGCTTCTCCAGTACCCGCTTCCGCCATGACTCCTTTGGTGTAAAGCATATGGAAGCCAGAGAAGAACTTTTCAGAATATGATTCATATATTTATTCTGCATCACACTGGAACTGTATCCATATAAAATACGGGGATGAAACGTCACTGACAGATAACTGCAGTCTGACGACTGATACTTATGTCCGGAATGCAACACGTTGGTATTGCAGAACAAACCTTCCCCTTCTTTCAAACAGTAAATACTGTCATTCACCTGATACGCCATATCTCCCGACAGAATCAGGGTCAGTTCAATCTCCGGATGCCAGTGCCAGGGAAATCCCCCGGTATCAAAATACGACAGGCGTTCATAACTGATCAGCACCGGAAATTCATAACTTCCGTGACTTTTTATTTCTTTTTGTTCCTGGTCAATTTTAAGCTGCATAGAATTCTCAATATCCTTCTATTTTATGCAAATATTTTTATTGAAACTGTATCTGTATCTCATTATATTATAAATATAACAGATGTCAACCGGGACTTCATATTCCCGTCTGCATCATCGAATATACTTTTAGTATCTGCCCCCTGCAGCTCCCGGATAAACTTCAGAATATGTTTACACGGATCCAAAGGACACAGGCAGAATGTTAAAAAGGAGGATCACTATGGCAGTAAATGTATCGGAACTGAAAACAAAATTTGTGGAGATTTTTGGCAGCGAAGGAACTCCAAAAGCTTATTTTGCACCGGGACGCGTCAACCTGATCGGAGAACACACAGATTATAACGGAGGACATGTATTTCCGTGCGCACTTACTATCGGGACTTATGGAATTATCCGTCCAAGAGAAGACCGAAAGCTCCGGCTCTTTTCTGTAAACTTTTCCAATATGGGAGTTGTGGAAAGCTCTCTGGATGACCTGATTCCTGCCGAGTCCGCAGGTTGGACCAACTATCCGAAAGGAATCATGTGGACCTTTGAGAAAAGAGGATATCATCTGGAAAAAGGAATGGATATTTTATTTTATGGAGATATTCCTTCCGGCAGCGGTCTCTCTTCTTCCGCTTCTCTGGAAGTGCTGACCGGACTGATGCTTCGGGATACCTTTGGGTTTCATATTTCCATGGTGGATCTGGCGCTGATCGGACAATATTCAGAAAACAATTTCAATGGGATGAACTGTGGAATCATGGATCAATTCGCCTCCGCCATGGGCAAGAAAGACTGCGCAATCTTCCTGGATACCAGCAACCTGAATTATGAATATGCTCCGGTAAAATTGCCCGAAGCAAGAATCATTATCACCAACAGCAATGTAAAGCACAGTCTGGTTTCTTCTGCTTATAATGACAGACGAAATGAAAGTGAAGCTGCATTAAAAGCACTGCAGACAGTAGTAACCATCAAAACTCTGGGCGATCTGACAGAAGAACAGTTTGAACAGTACAAAGATGCCATTAAAGATCCCATCTGCCAGAAACGTGCAAAGCATGCAGTCTATGAGAACCAGCGCACCATTCACGCTGTGGAAGCTCTCAAAACGAATGATATTGAGACCTTCGGAAAGCTAATTAATGCTTCCCATGTCTCCCTGCGGGACGACTATGAAACTTCCTGCACTGAAACTGATATACTGGCCGAACTTGCATGGAATATTCCCGGAGTTCTCGGCTCCCGTATCACCGGCGGCGGTTTTGGCGGATGCACTGTCAGCATTGTAAAAAAAGATTCCGTTGACCTGTTTATTCAGACCATCGGAAAAGCTTATAGGGATAAAACGGGTATTCAGGCAGAATTTTATGTGGTAGATATCGGTGACGGCGCTCATGCACTGAACATCTAATAATACATACAGCCGCACATCCCTCTAGGGCTCCGGAGCTTCGGAGGGCTGATGCGGAACTTTTATCAGGAGGACAAGACCATGCTATCAGAATATATTGCAGCACTGGTCCGGTATGGTATTCATACGGGACTGACATCAGAATGTGAGAAAATATACACTACAAATCTGCTTTTGGATTTATTTCATGAAGATGACTACGAAGAACCTTCTTCCATTCCGGATCAGCCGCTGGAAGATATCTTAAAAGCACTTTTAGACGAGGCCTGCCGTCTGGAACTGATCCCGGACAGTATCACTTACCGGGATCTTTTCGACACCCGGCTTATGAACTGTCTGCTTCCAAGACCCTCTCAGATCCAGCAGAACTTCTGGGAAAAATACAGAGATTCTCCAAAAGAAGCTACGGATTATTTCTATAAGTTAAGCCAGGACAGTGATTACATCCGCCGCTATCGGGTATGTAAAGACCAAAAGTGGAAAACTCCAAGCAAGTATGGTCACATTGATATTACCATTAACCTGTCAAAGCCGGAAAAGGATCCCAAAGCAATCGCTGCTGCCCGAAATGCAAAAACAAGTTCCTATCCCAAATGCCTGCTCTGTATGGAGAATGAAGGATATGCCGGAAGGATCAACCACCCTGCACGGGAAAATCACCGGATTATTCCCGTTACAATCAATGACAGTCACTGGGGATTCCAGTATTCTCCTTATGTGTACTATAATGAACACTGCATTGTATTTAACGGAGAGCACACGCCCATGAAAATCGACCGGGCCGCTTTCACAAAGCTCTTTGATTTTGTAAAACAGTTCCCGCACTATTTTCTGGGCTCCAATGCAGATCTGCCCATTGTAGGAGGTTCAATTTTAAGCCATGACCATTTCCAGGGCGGACACTACACCTTCGCCATGGCAAAGGCTCCCATTGAACAGCCATTTACTATCCCCGGCTATGAAGATGTGGAAGCTGGTATTGTCAAATGGCCCCTGTCCGTTCTCCGTATCCGTCATAAGGACGAGAAACGGCTGATTGATCTGGCTTCTCATGTATTGCAGGTATGGAGAGAGTACACAGATGAAGAAGCTTTTATCTACGCGTATACAGATAATGAGCCCCACAACACAATCACCCCTATCGCCCGAAAATCCGGCGACATTTACGAGCTTGATCTGACGCTTCGAAACAATATCACCACAAAAGAACATCCCCTTGGGGTCTATCACCCGCATGCAGAACTGCATCACATCAAAAAAGAAAACATTGGACTGATAGAAGTTATGGGTCTTGCAGTCCTTCCATCCCGCCTGAAAGACGAGATGGCTCTTATGAAGGAATACATTCTTGCCGGAAAAGATATGGCTTCTGACGAGACACTGAAAAAACATGCCGACTGGGTAGCAGATTTTCTGCCCCGTTATGATTCCGTCACAGAAGAAAATATTGAAGAAATTCTTCAGCAGGAAATCGGAAAGGTATTTGTAAAAGTCCTGGAAGACGCCGGTGTGTACAAATGTACAGAGGAAGGACGGGTAGCGTTCCTCCGTTTTCTCAATACGTTATAAAAACACCATCCGCCTGTCCGTGGAAAATTTCCACAGCAGGCGGATGCTTTTGTTCCAACATTCTTTTGAAAATATTCATTTCCCTCTTGAAAAACCCCATCATTTCTTATATGATAATGACATGTTTGGAAAAAGAGCAGTCTGTCTTATTCAAACAGCTCCATACTTTCTGCGCAACTGGCGGAAAACGGGCACCTGCCCGCAGCAGGACCACCTGCAGGGAACGCAGAATATAGAAAGCCGACCGCCTGGGCGCATGCAGAACTTCTGCACGTCCAGGCTTTTTTAACTTTACCTGGGTTTCTCTGCAAAAGGAAGCATCACAATTTCTGCATGTTGTCACTCTTTTACTCATACTCCATTTTAGAAAGCGAGGCAATTATGAAACTTTTATCACTGGAACAGGAACTCTCCTCCAATGCTTATCCCGGACGCGGTATCATTATCGGCCGGTCTGCAGATGGAACCAAAGCGGTAACTGCCTATTTCATCATGGGCAGAAGTTCTAACAGCCGTAACCGAATCTTTATAGAGGATAACGACGGCATCCGCACACAGGCATATGATCCTTCCAAACTGGAAGATCCAAGTTTAATCATCTACGCTCCGGTCCGTGTACTCGGCAACAAGACAATTGTCACAAATGGGGATCAGACCGACACCATCTATGAAGGTATGGATCATCAGATGACTTTTGAGCAGTCCCTGCGCTCCCGGGAATTCGAACCAGATGCACCGAACTACACCCCCCGGATCTCAGGCATCCTTCATATTGAATCCGGCAATTACAACTATGCCCTGTCCATTTTAAAGAGCAGCGACGGTGATCCGTCTTCCTGCCACCGTTATACCTTCGCATACGAACATCCAAAGGCAGGGGAAGGGCATTTCATCCATACTTATATGCAGGATGGAGATCCTCTCCCCAGCTTTGAAGGAGAACCGAAGCTTGTATCCATTCCTGATCAGATAGATGTACTGGCAGATCTGCTCTGGGAAAATCTGAACGCAGACAATAAAGTCTCTCTTTTTGTCCGTTATATCAATCTGACAGACGGGACCTGGGAGACAAGAATCATCAATAAAAATCAGTAGGAGGCAACATTATGAATGAACTTCAATTAAAATACGGCTGCAATCCCAATCAGAAACCTTCCCGTATTTACATGGAACATGGCGCAGATCTGCCGGTGAAAGTGCTTTCCGGCAAACCTGGCTACATTAATTTTCTGGATGCCTTCAACGGCTGGCAGCTGGTCAAAGAACTAAAAGCTGCCACTGGCCTTCCTTCCGCCACCTCTTTTAAACATGTATCTCCGGCCGGCGCCGCTGTAGGACTTCCTCTTACGGATACTCTGGCAAAGATTTACTGGGTAGATGATGTGGGAGAACTGTCATCTCTCGCCTGTGCCTACGCAAGGGCAAGAGGCGCCGACCGTATGTCCTCATTCGGAGATTTCATTGCCCTGTCCGATATCTGTGACGTCGACACTGCCGGACTGATCAAAAGAGAAGTATCCGACGGGGTCATCGCTCCCGGATACACGGACGAAGCGCTTCATATCCTGAAGCAAAAGAAAAAAGGAAATTATAATGTAATTCAGATAGATCCTGATTATATTCCAGATCCCCTTGAGAAAAAACAGGTCTTTGGCATCACTTTTGAACAGGGAAGAAACGAACTGGAGGTCAATGACCAGCTGCTTTCCAATCTGGTAACAGAACAGAAAGAACTGCCGGAAAAAGCACTCATTGACATGAAAATCGCTCTGATCACTCTGAAATATACCCAGTCCAATTCTGTCTGCTATGTAAAAGACGGACAGGCTATTGGCATCGGAGCCGGCCAGCAGTCCCGCGTTCACTGCACCAGACTTGCAGGGAATAAAGCCGACAACTGGTTCCTTCGGCAGTCTCCTCAGGTACTTGGACTGCAGTTTATAGACACGCTGGGACGTGCAGAGCGCGACAACGCCATTGATGTTTACATCGGAGAAGAATATATGGATGTCCTGGCAGACGGTATCTGGGAACATATCTTTAAAGTAAAACCTCCGGTTTTCACAGGAGAAGAGAAACGCACCTGGCTGAAGCAGATGCAGGATGTCACGCTTGGTTCCGACGCATTCTTCCCCTTTGCCGACAACATCGAACGGGCTCACAAAAGCGGCGTCCGTTATATCGCCCAACCCGGAGGATCTGTCCGGGACGACCTGGTAATACAGTGCTGTAATAAATATCAGATGGTCATGGCATTTACAGGAATCCGACTGTTCCATCATTAATCTGTACCCTCAGTGGACAAGGGGACACACGCCCCAGGTCCACTGAGGGCATCAAAGGTAAAAGAAACTGCTGCAAAAACTACAGCTCATGATAATAAGGACAGATATCCTCATAATGCCCATCCTTCATGCGGAATCCTCCCGGTATGATTCCAAGAGAAACGAAGCCAAGCCGCTCATACAGATGCCTTGCATGAATATTCGTCGCCACCACTGCATTAAACTGCAGAATCCGAAAGCCATGTAGCCGCCCCTGTACCAGACAATCAGATACCAGCTTTTCCCCAATATGCAGCCCCCTGCTGTCGACACAGACCGCATAACTGGCATTCCCTATATGACCGCACCTGCCAATATTATTTGGGTGCAGAATATACAACCCCACGACCATCCCTGTCTCTGTATCCACTGCAACCGCAGTGTACGTCTGAGAGGCAAAAAACTGCGCCCCCGTCTCGGCAGTCAGCAGTTCTTCTTGCGGAAATGCAATCCCTTCCTCCACCACTTCATTCCAGATTCTGATCATCTGCCGCAGATCTTTTTCTTCATATTCCTTCACCATTATTTTCACTTTTGTTCTCCTCCTTTCGTTTTCATCCTTCTGTTTTCTCAGATAATCACCTGATATTTCTTCCATTTTCCGCTCAGGTAATACAACACCGTCAATATGGATGATACACACCATCCAATCGCCACACTCCACCAGAGCATGCATTCTCCGAATACAGGAGTTAGAAGAAACGCACATAACACCCGAACTCCCAGACTGCTGAGCGTCAGCCCCACAAACCAGTTCATGTTTCCCACTCCCCTGAATACCGACTTTATGACCATATATCCGGAAAAAATCAGAAGAAACCAGCCTACGGTCCGAAGATAAGAAGCCCCCACCCTGATTACTGCTTCTGCGTCTTCCCCTTCCACAAACCAGCCTATCAGTTGTTCCGACGCAAGCTCCATTATGACAATCATAACTACAGAAACAGCTCCGGTAGCTGCTAGAGAAGCTTTCACTCCCTGACTGATTCGTTCTGCTTTCCCTGCTCCTGCGTTCTGCCCCACGTAATTGGACAGTGCATTCCCCCAGTTGATCGGAACGGTTGACACCAGATTCACTGCCTTGTTGGCCGCTGTACAGCCTGCCATAACCACTGCCCCAAAACTGTTGGTAACTGCCTGTACACAGACATTTCCAAGAGACACCACGGACTGCTGCAGCGCCGCCGGAACTGCAATCCGCATCATCCGCACGAATTCTCCTCTGTCAAAAAGCCGGTCTGCTTTTCCCATACCAATTCTCTTCATTTTGCGCTCCAGCACCACAAAGGACAGAACCGTACAGATCCCCTGGGATAAGGTGGTCGCAAGCGCGCTTCCTCCCACACCCATGGAACAGATCATAATAAAATACAGATCTCCGGACACATTTAAAAAAGAAGAAAACAGAAGAAAATACAGAGGCGTTCTGGAATCTCCTACTGCGATAAATACTGCATTCTGGGCATTATATAAAAAAATCGCCACACTTCCCCATAAATATATTGTTAAATATTTCACACTATCTGTCAAAATCTCCGGCGGCGTCTTAACGATCACCAGAATTTCCCTGGCAAAGAGTTCAGCCCCAAGGGTCACCAGAAGCCCCACTCCAACTGAGAAAAGGCAGATTGTCGTCATGCAAACCCTTATTTTTTCCTTTTTTCCTGCACCAAAATATTGGGCAATGACAACAGAGGCTCCCAGTGCAAAACCGGAAGCCAGCTGAACGACCACAGCCGTGATCATACCTGTGGAGCCCACTGCTGCCAGGGCATCTGCTCCCAGATAATTCCCCACAATCAGGCTGTCTGTGATATTGTAAAGCTGCTGACACAAATTAGATAATATAATCGGCACTGCAAAGAGAAGCAACACCTTCGCCGGACGGTCTGCTGTCATATCCAGCGTATCCTTCCTGCCCTTTTTCATACAGCAACATCCTCTTTTCTACCACCATAACAGATATATCAGGGTCAACGCCAACCCAATCGCCGCCAGCATCAGCCCGAACGACAGGCTTGCGCCAATCAGGCGATTAGTTCTTCGAAACATCTCCTCCCACTCTGCAAAAGTCACCACAAAGGAATGCTCAATGGGATTTTTCCTTCGTATGGTATGATTCAGCAGTTCAATCACATTGTCCAGAAATATTCCCAGCGTTCGGGAAAACCTGGTTCCAATCAGATAGACATGTTGTTCCGTTCGACTTTTATGCGTGGTGCTTCGAATGAACACCAGTACACTGTCTACCAGATAATCACAGAGCCTGCAGAAAAACGCAGAGAGCTCCATCAAAGCTTTCAGGAAACCGCAGATTACATACATCCTGTCAACCAGCCCGCAGACGCCTGCAGACACCCATACAGCCGCCCTCTGGAACAGTGGCCGATAGAAAAGTTCTTCCAGGTCCAGCCACCCGGGCCACCGGTTCAGGTACGTCCTTACTCCTGCTTCTTCCTTTCCCATAAGCAACTTTCGTATCACTCCAAAATATACCACTGCGCCAATGGTAAGAGAAATCAGTGCTCCCTTCAGATTGACCAGGCTGAAATAATGAACTGCATGCACCGGCATCTCCCCATGCAGAAACCCCTGGGACAGATCAGCCGCCGGATTCATGGTCAGATATGGTAAGACTCCCATCACTGCCAGAAGAATCGCAGGAACTGCTAAGGCAAATATGCTTTCGCAATTCATATAATGTGTCATTCCGTCATATTCCGCCTGTCTGAACGGATGTCTCTCCAGGAATACAGCCGTGAACAGCTTCGTCATATAGGCAATGGTCATACCTCCTGTAAGCAAAAAGACCCATTCCACCGCATGGATCCACAGGAACCATTCTCCCTGTGCTCCAAGCTCCGCCGCATATTCCACGATGCTCTCATGAAGCAGCGTCTTACTTATATATCCGCTGAATCCCGGGATACCACCAATACTGAGCGCTCCCACCAGAAAGATACCTTTAAGAAGTGGTTTCTTTCTTCCAAATCCGCGGATCTCATTCAGATCCAGATGATGCAGATTCATATAGATCACCCCGGCCGCCATAAACAGGATCAGTTTAATCATGGAATGATTCACCATATGAAGAATCGTTCCCCGCACTGCCAGCGCATTTCCCCTTCCCAGAAGCTCCATCATGCCTGCACCTGTCAGGATAAATCCAATCTGAGACATGGAAGAACAGGCCAGCGTGCGTTTCAGATCAACAGAAAATACTGCCAGCAGCGCGCCGCCGAACATAGTTACCACTCCAAGCAGAAGAATCAGTTTTCCCCAGAGGGAATCATATCGGAACATCTCTGCTGAAACTGCCAATACCCCGAAGACGCCCGTCTTGGTTAAGATCCCTGACAGCAGCGCACTGGCTGGCGCCGGTGCCACCGGATGTGCTTTCGGAAGCCAGATATGAAGCGGAAACATTCCTGCCTTTGCTCCGAAACCAAAGAGCATACATCCTCCTGCCGCATAGATTTGCGTGGTTTTCTCAGGCATCACTGCCTGTACTGCCTCACGAAGTTCTGCCATCCGAAGAGTCCCCGCCGCATCATACAGAAGAAACAGCCCCATCAGCATCACCAGCCCGCCGATTACTGCAATGGCCAGATAGATTTCTCCGGCCTTCATGGCTGCCGGCTTCTCATCATGAATCACCCACACATAGGAAGTCAGAGACATTATCTCAAAAAACACGAACGTCGTATAAAAATCTCCTGACAAGAATACTCCCATGGTAGCACCCAGTGTCAGAAGGTAAAAGAAATAATAGCGATTCCTGTTCCTGTAATGTGTAAAATACTCCCGGGAAAAGATTCCTGTCATCATCCACATAAAAGCAGCAATGCTGCCATAAAGCACCCGGAAACCATCCAGTTTTAAATACAGCCCCTGCATACAGAAGCCCTTCCAGACAAACTCCAGTTCGCCCTGCTGAGCATAAACAAAAACTGCCGCCGCCACAATCCCCATTTCTGCAATTACAGAAAGCTGGAGAAAACGGTCTCTTACTATCTTATGCCGTCTGCCTGTCAGATAGCAAAGAAAAGCAGCAACAAACGGAAACCAGATGATATGAAATAATTCAATATTGCCGACCATTTACTCTCTCCTGTCAAAAATACGCTTCCGCCCTTCCCGCATCCTGAGATCCTATCAGATGTCCTATGGGCTTTTGCTGATTTACAGTTCTGCTATTGCCCTCAATACCTCCATCAAAGGCTCCGAATACCATCCCAGAATCAGAACAGCCACTGCAAAGATTCCAAGCGGAACCTTCATCTCCCATCCGGGATCCGTGATTTCCTCATTGGAACAACCGGCATCTGTTCCCTGATCCGGAAACCACGCCCGTACGACTACTGTCAGCATATAGATGGCTGTCATCAGAGCCGAATACAGAAGTACTGCCACCGCTGCGTAAGCAAAAGGATAACGTTTCCCTGTATCCATAGCAGCAACCGCGATATTCCACTTACCGATAAATCCGGCGAACAACGGAATCCCGATCAAAGACAAGGAAAAAATGGTAAATACTCCAAATACAAAAGGCATCTTCCTGCCAAGCCCGTTCAGTTCATCAATATATTGTTTCCCGCTCTGATGAAGCACTGCACCGGCGCTGAAGAATCCTCCGATTTTCATAACTGCATGAATCACCAGATGGCTCATGCCTGCCAGAAGCCCAAGGGGACTCATCATCGTCACACCAAGCAAAATATAGGACAGATTGCTGATAGTGGAATATGCAAGCCTTCTCTTAAAATGCGTCTCTTTCACCGCCATGGTAGAACCATACATGATACTGATCATGGCAATACTCATCACTGCGAAATGTACCCAGGTTCCCTGGAGCATCTCCACATTAAAGCAGTAGTATGTCAGCCGCATCACTGCAAACGCACCAGATTTGACTACCGCCACCGCATGAAGAAGCGCTGTCACCGGCGTGGGCGCCACAGATGCCTCAGGAAGCCAGCCCTGAAACGGAAAGACCGCCGCCTTCACCCCGAATCCCCAGAATGCAAGCAGGTACACAAACAGAATGGTCTGAAGATTGTCCCCTACTTTTACCGGATCCAGTACCCCTCCCAGAATAAAATCCGTCGAATTCCCGAAGATAATTACAAATACCAGCGAGATAAACGCAAATGCCGCGCCCCCGATAGAATAATACAGATAGATACGACTGGCATGAATCGCCTTCCTGGTCATGGGATGCATAACCAGGTATACAGATATCAAAGTCAAAAGCTCATAAAACAGATACATGGTAACCAGGTTTTTTGCCATGGCAATCCCCAGTGTCACGCCATACGTCATGGTATAAAATGCAAAAAAACTGGTAGTACGCTCCTCACGCCTCATATATTCAAATGCATACAATGTGGCCAACGGCCACAGAACTGCAATCAGACAGGTAAATACACAGCCCAATCCATCCAGCCGGAGCGCAAAATCCAGATTGCCAGTCAGATGAAACATGGTGAACCCGTCTTCCGGCTTTCTAAGCACACACAGAACTGCCAGAAAAGAAGTCAGCAGTACCAAAATCTCCAGGTACAAATTTCTTCTTTTCTCCGGCAGATGCAGTACCGGCATCAAAGCCCCTCCCGCAATCGGAAGAATAACCGGAAGGATCAAATACACACTGCTCATATGCCTCCTCCTGCCTGCATCATACCTGCCGCCAGATTCTGAAGAAATGCCATGAACATTCCCGGAAATATGCCGAAGAGAACAGCAGCAGCCGTAAAAAGAAGCATCGGAATAAGCATCAGCAGATTCGGTTCTCTTTTCTTTTGCTTCTCATAATCATATTCTTTTCCCGGGAAAAATGCTCTGATGGAAACCGGCAGAAGATATCCTGCCGTCAGCATGGCACTGAGCAGGAGCACAACCGGACCAAACCAGGAATAAAAACCCATACCGGTTTTCAGAGACCCCATAGCCAGATACCATTTACTGACAAATCCGCTGGTGGGCGGAATTCCCACCAGGGTAATGGACACCAGAGTAAAACACCACATCGTCACCGGCATCTCTTTTCCGAGCCCTCCCAGCTCCTGTACCGTCTTTTTACCCGTCTTATAGATAATCGCACCTGCAGCCAGGAACAGGCAATTCTTTACCACGCTGTGAAATACAAAATGAGACAGCCCTCCTATTACGCCGTCCACGCTCAGAGTAGAAAGCCCGAACAGAATATAAGACACCTGGCTGACCGTAGAATACGCAAGACGCTTCTTCAGCAGCCGCTCCTTGTATGCCATCATGGAGCCCATAAATATGGTAATCAGCGCAAGAATCATCCATGCATACTGCACCCAGGTATCCCGAATCGCATCTGCCCCCACTGTATAAAACACTACCCGGACAATGGCCAGTACACCGGATTTAGTAATAATGCCGGACAAAACTGCACTGGCAGGCGCCGGCGCTACCGGATGAGCCGTAGGCAGCCATCCATGCATGGGAAACATACCTGCCTTGGTACCAAATCCCACAATCATCAACATCAGCACGAACAATGTCATTCCCCAGGTTCCCGTATAGGAATCTAGGCGAAGCAGATAACCGCCTTCATAAAATACATGTCCGACTCCGTTGGCATACAGATAAAAGATACCAAACAGCGCCATAAACGCTCCGGCCACCGAATAAAACAGATATTTCAATCCGGCCATTACTGCTTCGTGACTCAGATTATGAAGCACCATGGGCAGCGACGTCAGCGTCATCATCTCAAAAAACAGATACAGCGTAATCAGATTTCCCGCATGATCCAACGCGATCAATATCCCCATAACAATCAGATAAAACCCATAATACCGGTCTTCATGATCCTCATGCTTCATATATTCAAAGGAAAAAACACCGCCGAGCGTCCAGGCGGCCACAGTCATCCCTGCAAACAGCCGGGCCAGGTCGTCGAGACGCATTCGAATCTCCAGAAGATTCGTCAGTTTCCAAAACACCAGTTCGCAGTCATTTTCCAGCATCAGCATAACTACAAGTGCAGACGTGACTGCCATGACCAGAAAGATCCCTATACATTTCAGATTCCGGTTTTTTATCCGATCCTTAAACAGGAGCAGAAACAACCCCGACAGGATCGGCAGCAGAATCGCCGCCCCCAGTAAATAAGCAATCTTCATCCTTTCTCCTCCCCCCTATGCAAACATCTCAATTCCAAATCGTATCAGATCCGTAATCGGCTGCGACATCATACCCATAAAAAAATTCAGGAAGATCAGCCAGAACAGTGCGGCAGCCGTCCCCGGCGACGCATGAACACGCATATACTTGTACTCTTCCGGCACATTTACTGGCGTGTAAATCCGGACTACGGTATGCAGAAAATAAACTGCATTCAATATGGTACTAACCGCCAGTACAATCAGCGTAATCAGCACTTTCTCAGACGTGGCTCCCAAAGCTGCCATGGCAAACAGCAGCTTAGAGATGAAGCCAGCCAGCATGGGTGTACCGACCATGGAAAGACTTCCAACCAGGAAAGCGGCGCCGGCCAGCGGATTTCGGAAAGCGGCTCCCTGAAGTGCAGAAAAGCTCCGTTTTCGTCCCGATGCAACCGTCAGTCCTTTGGCTGACAGGAACAGAAGAGACTTGGTAATGGCATGAGTCAGTACATGAAACACTGCGGCAATCATCCCCTCCTCCGTAGCCAGGCCGATTCCCATATAGATATATCCGATCTGCGCAATGGAAGAATATGCGATCATCTTGTAGATATCTTTTGCCATAATTGCGCTGACAGAACCCATCACCATACCCACAAGCCCAAATACAAACAATACATTAACAATCTTACTGATGACAATGTTATCGAATCCAATGACCCTGTAAAAAATCTTGATCAGCAGAATAATATAACTCTTTGACACCAGAGCAGACAGGATCGAACTACTGGAAATGGTAGAATATCCATAGGCATCCGGCATCCAGGAATGAAACGGATACAAACCACTTTTGATAGCCAGACCTACAGTAATAAAGCTGATAATCACCAGAAGCGGGATCCCGTATTCTCCGGTTTGTACCAGATGTGTCACTGCTTCATGGACATTTTCCATCAGCAGATGTCCGGAAATATCATAGAGCATGGCAAGGCCAATCAAAAACAACCCGGATCCGATCAGACTCATAACCATATACCGCGTCGCTGCAATCAAGGAACGCCCGCTTCTGCGGATCATAATCATCCCGCAGGCTGCAATGGTATTGATCTCCACAAATACATAACCTGTGAACAAGTCATTGGTATAGATAATTGCCAGCAGAGAACTCAGAAGCAGATCCACCAGAATAAAATACAGATTCACTTTCGTCTCGTCAATATCCCGGAACACCTGGTCCATGCCTCCCAGAAGGGAAAAGAGCATAACCAGCGAAAAGATCGTAGCCAGCAAAGTTTCCAAAATACCTGCACGAATCTCATTACCCCAGGGTGCCGGAAACCTGCCCATAGTATAGACAAAACTTCCTCCTGCATCCATCACATACAGAAGCGTCAATACCGACATCATTGCCACCATCGTCACAACTGCCAGCGTCATACGCTTCGCCTGTTTTCCTTTCAGGGGCGTGGAGAAAATACCAGCCGCCATGCAAATCACAATGGAAAAGCAGGGAAAATTCTGTACCAGACTCATCTTTGCTCCTCCTTCTGCATCCGGATCAGTATCTCATCCAAATCCAGCGACCGATATTTTCTGTAAAGGCGGATGGTCAGCGCCAGCATCAGTGCCGTAACACTGACCGACACCACAATTCCGGTCAGCACCAGGCCGCTGGGTATGGGATTGATATACAGATCCGCATCCGTTATCCCATGCTCCACAATGGGCGCCAGACGGTTGTCCACATATCCCATGGCCGCCAGAAACAGATACACTGCCGTATCCATAATATTCAGCCCGATAATTTTCTTAATCATATTTTTGTGCAGAAGCAGCGTGGTGAATCCGATTCCAAACAAAATCACCGCTGCCACCTCGTCCACATTCATCCAGAGGTTCGGCCCCATCCTACATACCTCCTCTTCGAAACAATGCAAAAAATGCATACATGGTACAGGCTACTTCCAGCCCCACAAAAATATTGATGGGAAGAATCATACCGCTGCTCAGGATATTTCCCGGCGTTCCCAAAGGAATCATGCTTCGGATCTGATTGGCTCCCGTATAGAAATAGTAGATCATTGTGACGCTGTACAAAGACAATGCACCTACTTTTACAATCTCATATGTCTTCTCTCCAAAAAACCTCTGTGTCTTATGAAATCCAAAAGTGGTCACATACAGAATCAGGCCAGCCCCGATCGTCGCACCACCTGAAAAACCTCCGCCAGGGGACAGATGACCATTCAATATGATATAAAAGCCATACAGAAAAATAATCGGAACCAGCACCAAAGTCGTTTTCTGCAAAATGGCATCCGGTTTGGGCTCATATTTCCAGTCCGTCTCTCTGGCATTCTCAATCTCCTCTTCATTTTTACGGAGCAGCACAATCACACAAGTGGCCGCTATAAATAATACACATGTCTCCCCGAACGTATCAAATCCCCGATAACTCAGAATCATATTTGTAACCATATTGACCGCCCCGGATTCTTCCATCCCTTTCTCTACATAGCGGGCGGACACTTCATTATTGTTTGGTCCATTGGGGTCTCCCAGCACCGGCAGCCACGAGACCGCCAGCAGAAGAACTGCAATCAGGAGAAGACACAGGGCCACAGACGCCATGCTGTACAGAACCCGAAACGCCCGAATCTCCGTATTTTTCTCTGTATCCTCCAGGTACTGTTCTACCTTTTTCCGGTCAAGACGGTCCGGATTATAGACTGAATCCCCGATCAGATCAGACTCCCTTAAGGGCTCCATCTCCATCTTCCCTTTCATGGGATCTGTCTCGCCGTTCACCCAACGCACCAGGCGACACCACAGGCTGTGTTCGTAATCATCCCTTATCCTGCTCATAACTACCTCCTTCTGACAGCGCTTTCAGCTTACGAAGCGTCACAAAGAACAGAATACTGCTCACCCCTGCTCCCACAGCCGCCTCTGTAATCGCCAGATCCGGAGATTCCAGCAGGAACCAGATAATGGACATAATCAGACTGTATGACATAAATACAATGACCGAAAGCAGTGGATTTCGAATCAGACTGGCAGCAATGGCGCAGATAATCAGGAAAACGAGCAAAATTATTTTAAAGATCTCCATCTTTTGACACCTCGCATTCTTCTTCCAGATTTTCATTGATCAGAACTTCCAGCTTGCTGATCATATGAGCCGATACCGGTCCGGCCAGCCAGAAAAAAGCAATGATCAGCGCCAGTTTCAATGTCCCAAACTGAAATCCGCTTAAAATCATCAGACCAAAAATCACAAACAGGATTCCAAGCGAATCCGCCATGGCAGATGCATGCATCCGGTTCAGGACATAATGGAACCGGTAGAGTCCCAGAACTGCCGCACACATGGTCATGACTCCAATCCCGATAAAGCCTCCCCCAATGATTAACTGTATCCAGGCCATCATCAGTCATCCACCTCCTGTTCTTCTTCCTCTTCCACCTGCAGAACAGGCGTCCCCTTAACTTTCCGTTCCTGATAGGCTCCTCCGTAGATTTTTGTCAAAATCACCACCGCCAGAAAGCTGATCATCGCATAAATCAGGCAGACGTCAAACAGGTAGCTTTCTCTCAGATACAAAGCAAACATGGCAATCTCTGTAATGGTCATCGTTCCAATCATATTGACTGCAATGACACGATCTGTAAGCCTCGGTCCAAGAATTGCCCGAATCAGGCAGAGCATAATCAGTGCTCCGGTTACGATCATACACGTCAGCAAAAAGCCATGATAAATACTTTCATACATTTTATTCCACTGCCTCCATTTTCTCCAGAAGCTCTACAAAAACCGAATGTTCCATTCCTTCCGCAAACTCTCTGTCCAGGCAATGAACATAAAAGTCACTGCCCTCCAGGCTGACCGTAATTGTTCCCGGCGTCAGGGTAATGGAATTGGCCAGAATCACTTTTGCCATCTCACTCTTCAGATCAGAAGTAAAATGTACAAGCTGCGGCTCCACCTGGTATCTGGGCGTCATGATAAAAAAAAGAACCTGTCGATTGGCTTTCAAAATCTCCAAAATTAGAATCAAAATATATTGTATGGCCATAGGCAGAAGTCGAAACATCTTCAGGTCTCTCTTCACACTGTAATTCATGAATTTACAGCAAAACGCAAATAACGCGGCACACAAAAGAATTCCAATCAGCAGTATTTCCACTGTAATTCTTCCATTAAAAACAATCCAAAGCAACAAAAAAACAAGAAACACGAATATTCCCCCCTTCTGTTTCTCCCCACCAAACTCTCACAGGGCACCCATATGAGAAGGATGCCCTGCTGTCTGCTGTTGTTTTCAAACACTTTACTTAGTTTACACTTTTTTTAGAAAGAAAACAACCATTTTTCATTTTTTCTTAACATGTTCTAAACGGAATATTTCTGCCCAAATCCGTCTTATCCGGATATGGCCCGTCTTATATGATCTGCATACAGCGCACGGATTCCTTTGTATTCCCCAAGACCTTTCAGACAACAGCTCACCTGAAAACCGGCAGCTTCAAACTGACTCCGCCAGGAGTCCTTGTCTTGGCCGGACATATCATTCATGGCATGATCACCTGCCACCACCATAAAAGGCGCCAGTGTTACCCGTTTTGAACCATGAGCACGGACCAGACGCATCAAAGTCTCCAATGAAGGATAGGCTTCCACAGTTCCCAGAAATACATTAGAATATCCCATGTCTTTGAACCTGTAGTCCAGTGCTGCATACACAGAATTGGCATAATGCGTCGTTCCATGCCCCATGAAGACCAGAGCTTCATCCCCGGGGAAATCCGGAAATTCCTCCATTACCGCACGTATCACGGCAGCAGAATCTTCCTCTGTGGTCAAAAGGGGCATCCCAAAACAAACGGATTCCAGGCGGTCCCGGAATGCAAGTACATCTGCCGTCATCTGATCATTCTCTATGCCATTGATTACATGTGTAGGCTGTACTGCCACTTCTGTAATGCCGTCCGCCAGCATCCGTTCCATAGCTTCCATCACCGTATCAATCTGAATTCCATCACGTCTTTTCAGTTTTTTTATAATCATACCGCTGGTCCAGGCACGGTACATCCTGTACTCCGGAAACGCCTCTTCAAGCTCCGCTTCAATCGCGTCAATGGTCTTTTCTCTTGTTTCGTTGACACTGGTTCCGAAGCTGACTGCTAAGAGCCCTTTCTTTCCTGTTTTATCCATATGTATTCTTTTCCTCCTGCAGATTACGATGTTATTTTACTTAAATCACAGACTCTCGTACACACATTCTCCAGAAGCGGCATACTGTGACTGACTGCCAGAAGACCAATCTGTCTTCGACTCACTTCTTCCACCAGAAAATTCCAGATCTGGCTCTGTGTAATCAGATCCAGCATCGTACTGATCTCATCTGCCAGAATAAACCTGGTACGTTTCCCAAGCGCTCTTGCAATGCAGAACCGCTGCATCTCCCCACCCGATATCTCCGCCGGAAAACGGTTCAGCCAGTCCTCTTCGATTCCAAGCCCTCGTATAATGTCTTCCTCAATCTCATCGCCTTCTCTTAACACCTCCCGCATCCGAAGGCGCGGATTCACTGCCTGCTCCGGATGCTGCCAGATCATCTGCACCGGACAATAACCCCTGTAAGAAATCAGCGGACGGCCTTCCAGATACACTTCCCCCTGGTCCGGTCTCTCATAACCGGCCAAAATCTTGCAGAAGGTAGTCTTTCCGAATCCACTGGGTGCAGCGATACCGACTCTTTCTCCGCTCTCAATCTGAAGACTGAAATCATTCAGAATCTGCCTTGTGTCTTTTCCATAGCGAAAAGAAATATTTCTTGCTTCCAATACCATATATTGTCTCCTGTACGTTCCCCATATTATGCAGACTGCACACAGCGAACTCTTCCTCCCCGCACGCTTCGGTAAGGAATCTCTCCTCTGCACGCTTCCGAACACCTGCCGCATCTGGGCCCGAAAGGACATCCCTCCGGCAGTTCTTTGACATAAGGTTGCGTACCGCTGATAAACCGGAAACCATTCTGTGGCAGCGCCCTCCACAACGCTCTGGAGTAGGGATGCCTCAAAGTTTCTTCTGTCTGAAAGTCTGCTGCATCTGCATCTTCCACTGTTGTCCCTGCATAAAACACCACCACGCGATCTGCAACCTCCAACGCCTGTTCCAAATCATGGGTGATCAGAAGTACGCCTGCCCCCTGATCCGCCAGTTCCCTGAAATGACTCATCACCCGCCGTACCATATCCATATGAAGTCCCGGCGTCGGTTCGTCGGCGATCACAAGTCTTGGATTGCCCATCAAAGCAGTGGATACCAGAACTCTCCGGTTCATACCTCCGGACAGCTCAAAAGGATACAATTGCTGTACTTCTTCCTTCAGGTGATAATTCCGGAAGATTTTGTTCAGTTTATCTCTTAATGCGCCCTCTTTTCTCCCCCTGCATATCTGCGGCCCAATCTTCATAAGCGGATCCAGGTATGCCACACTTTGGGGCACCAGGACAATCTCATTGCCCCGAAGCGCTTCCTGCCGCTCCTTAGTAAGCGGTTCCCCGTCATACAGAATCTCACCGCCCACTGCCGCGTTATATGGCAGGATTCCCAGAATCCCGTGAGCCAGAAGACTCTTGCCGGAACCGCTGGATCCTACAACTGCCACCATTTCTCCTTCATGAATCGTTACGTCCAGATTCCGTATGACCGGAAGTTCCATTTTCCGGAATCCTTTCTCATACTGTTCAAAAGTTACTGAAAAATCATGAATATCCAGAATGATTTTTTTTTCTTCCATTATGATCATCCCGCTGCAGACCTTCCCCTTTTGTTGTTGACTGTCCCGCTGCAGCTTTCCCCTTTTTGTTGTTTTATTTGTGAACGCCTGCCGGATCGAGCAGCTTTCTGAGGCTCTCCCCCGCCACGTCAAACAATACTACGGTAAGTACCAGTAAAAGCCCTGGAAACAATGCCAGCCACCAGCGGCCCATCGCCAGATATTTCATACTTTCCGACAGGATCACACCCACTGCAGGCTGTTCCGGCGGCAGGCCAAACCCCAGAAACGTAATGCTTGCCTCATGCAGAATCGCATGCGGAAACATCAGAATCAGCCCCACCAGAAACTGCGGAAACAAATGTGGAATCATATGCTTCCAGACCAGCTTAAACCTCCCCATTCCAAGTTTCTGCGCTGCTTTGATGTACAAAGCCTCCTTCAATTGCATGACTTCTCCCCGCATCACCCGGGCAAGGGACGTCCAGTGTGTAAGAGCCACCCCCACCACGACTCCTTTAAACCCTTTGCCGAATGCATAAGAGATCAGAATCAGAAGCAAGATATGCGGAATCCCCATAACCAGATCAATGAGCCATGTAATCACGGAATCCACGGTCCTTCCCATGGTCGCCGCCATCGTTCCCAAAAGCAGTGCAAATACGGAACTGACTCCAGCTGCCAAAAGACCAATCCGAATACTTAGGGACAGGCCGGTCAGCGTACGTATGAACATATCTCTCCCCAGCCAGTCTGTTCCAAATATATACGAAATACCCGGCGCCATATTTTTTCTGGAAAAATCAGTTACAAGCGATTCCTCCATACACATCTGTCCTGCTGCAGTAACCAGTGTCAGGAACAAAATGGCTGCCCCAAAAAGTACTGCAGCCCATATTCTTCCATTCAGTCTCTTCATCACCTGACACCTCCCCTGCGAATTCTTGGATCAATGATGCCATACAAAATATTTGCGATCAGATTTCCCCCAAACACAAAGACTGCACTGATTACCGTAATTCCAAGAAGCAACGGCACGTCGCTGCCAAGCCCGGCCGTCACCGCCGCCTGCCCAAGCCCCGGATAGGAGAACACCTGTTCCACCAGCACAGAACCACCGAAAATCTCACTGATGGATGCAAACTGCAGCGTCACAGCAGGCAGAACCGCGTTACGAAGTCCGTGATTTTTGACGATGCTGAAAGTGCTTTCTCCCCTCGCCCTGGCAAACAGCACATAATCGCTTTCCATAATCTCAATCATTTTCTCCCGCGTATGCAGGGTAATATTCGCAATCCCTGTTATACTTAAAGTAACAGCCGGCAAAATCGCATGATGGATTCGATCCAACATCGTAACCCCGCTGGTTTCCACTCCGATTGGTACACTCAGTCCAATCGGAAATAGTTTCAGCCAGACAGAAAATATCATCAAAAACACCAGTGCCAGCCAAAACGCAGGTGTACTGGCAATCAACAGTGAATATCCTTTTATCAGTTTATCCAGAAAGCTGCCCTCCCGAATCCCCGAGAGGATGCCCAGAATAAATCCCATAATGCCTGACAGGATCCAGGCGATCGTCATAAGCCACAGAGAATTAACCAGTTTCACTCCAATTACTTTTGACACAGGCTGACGATACAAAAGCGATATCCCCATATCTCCCCGGAAAAAATCGCCCGCCCACGCTAAAAACCGTTCCACAGGCGGCTCTCCCACTCCCCAATATACCTGAAGTTTCTCAATCTGCTCCTGACTCATGGTTCCAAGCGCTGCCTGCCCCACATTTGCCTGGAGCGGGTCAATCGGCGATATGGACACCAGCATAAATGCCGCTGCGCTTACAAAAAATATAAGCAGAATCATCCGAATCATCTGCTTTCCAATCCATACAACATTCCCCTTCACAAAATCCTCCTGCTGAAAGTTCTGCCACTTTTCTTACCTGTTGCATCTCAAACCAATCCCGGCTGCAGAACCTGACTTGATATTATTTTAACAAAAAGTATTTTTTCTCACAAGCCCGGTAGGGGGATATTTCTCCTGTCTCCATAAGTAAAACCCCGAAAAACCGCATGTTTTTCGGGGTCATCCACTCTTTTTAACCTATATTTTTTACTTCTCTCCTGAACCGTTCCAGAAGCTGGTCAATTACATGTACCAGATGTCCAATCTCGGGCTTGGTAAGCTGTTCATCTGCTCCAAGAGCCTCTCCTTTCACTCTCATCTGATCATCAATCAAGGATGAAAAGATGACAACAGGTATCTTCTTCAGCCTTGGATCATCCTTCACCAGTTTGGTCAGTCTGTGTCCATCCATCTCCGGCATCTCAATATCCGTAATAATCAGATTCACTTTATCGTACAGATGCTCATCGTTTCGAAGGCTATTCAGGTAATTCCATGCCTCCTGACCATTATTGAAATTCTTCACATCCATGAACCCTGCACGTTCCAGAGAATCGTCAATCATCTTCTGCAGAAGCACAGAGTCCTCTGCGATTACAAGCGGGCTGTCACAAAGCGGACGATCTCCCATCTGCTCCACTTCAGATATCTGAATCGTTGTCTCCGGCGCGATCTCTGCCACAATCTTCTCAAAATCCAGAATCGTCACCAGCTCTCCCGCACACTGTGCGATACCGGTTGCCACTCCTTCATCACCATGGGACAACGTCTTATCCGGTTTCTGAATATCCTTCCATGAGATACGGCTGATTCCTTCAATACTCTGTACACGGAATGCCACCGTCATCTTATTGAAATTCGTCACAATAAATAGATCCCTGGGTTTATGTCCCAGATCCTCGCCAGTCAGATAGTAGCCAAGATCAATTACCGTGATCAAGATATCTCTTGGTTTGAAAATCCCTTCCACCGCCGGATGAGCATGAGGCATCATCTTTACCTTCTCACTCATCATAATCTCTTTCACCTTTGCCACATTGATTCCGTAAAACTCACCCTGAATCGTGAATTTCATGATCTCAATTTCGTTGGTACCCGACTCCAGAAGAATACCCTCTTTTTCTTTCTCCACTTGTATCCGCTCCTTCCTTATAGATGCTTTTCCGGTTTACCCGCAGACCGAATGACAACATCCCCATTGGCAATATTAATCAACATGGTCCTTGCATAACTTCCTCCGGTATCCTCTGCCGAGATACGCATCCGTTCTTCCATCAACAACTTTTTCACCATTGCAGCATTCCTTTGCCCAATGTTGCCAAAATCGGAATTTCCCTGTATCTCAAACATCTTGGCTCCGCCTGCAATTTTCACTATCGTCCTGCTTTTCAGCATGCCAAAAGCAGAAAGTTTGCGGATCATCTCCTGAAGCCCGCTGTCCGCATATTTAAATACTTTTGGATCCCTTGGATCTGTCCTTGAAGGCAGCATAATATGCAGAAGTCCTCCCAGCCGGATCGCAGGATCATACATTGTGATCCCGATACAGGAACCCAGTGCATAAGTGATGATCTGCCCTTCTCCTCTGGCAAATTTCATATCACCGATTCCTACTTTTAAATCTTTTCCCGTCAACTTGACACACCTAATTTCTCTAATATCCTGTTCAATGATTCAATATCAGGCATCATCAGAAGTCCGTCTGAAAGCCTGGCACCATCCATAATAAATTCTGCATTAATGTACATCAGCTTATCTGTTACATACCCATATTCCGCAATCGGAACCGTCAGAATTCCACCCAGCATATTCACAGTAGAACTTGGTACAGACAGATCAATATCCACACCCACAAGCTGCGCAAACGCATTTACATAAGAGCAGATGATGATATTTCCTACTTCTTCCAGCGCAGAATAATCCATCTCATCCATCTCTTCAAAAGAAGTATACGATTTTCCGATCAACTTCTCAAGGACTGCATTGGCCATATCCATCTTAAAGATGAACAGAATCAGTCCATTGACATCCCTGGACATCTGCACCAATGTAGCTGCCACCAGCTCTTCCATTTCGCCGATCTTATCCACTGCTTCCTCATAACCAAGCACGCTTACCTCTGGAATCGCAATCCGGATCTCCTTTTGAAGCAGCTTGGACAGAGAAGTAGCCGCATGACTGGTGCCGATGCTGCTGATCTCTTTCATAACATCCAGTTCCTGAAGATTCATCTCTTCATAACTTTTTATTCTCATATACACCTCACATTATCCGGCTATCCCCTCAGGGAATTAATCGTAGATTCTATCTCATCTGATGTGGTGATCATCTTCAGGGCGTAAGAAAAGGCTCTCTGTGCCTCTATGATCTTCACCATCTCTTCCCCCATATCTGTTCCGGAACTCTCCAGAGCCCCGGTAGTAAGCAGCGGACTCTCGACCAGAATTGGCTCCATCCCTTCATCTGCAGGTAGATATTCATTATCACCTTTATTCACGAGGCGGCTTGGATTATTGAATGTATACAAAGCAACTTTCTCCCGGATCGCTGCCGGATCTTCTCCTCCCCCCTCATCGCCTGCCAGCTGTCCCACTTCAATAGGCTGACGGTCCGCATCCAATACCAGCCGGTTGGACTCTGTCATCAGATAGAATTTTCCTTCCAGTTCTCCTCTGTGGAACCGTCCGCTTCTTGTATAACTGACCTCTTCTGTCCCCACATCCTGCACCATGAAGAACGCATTATCCTGCAGAATCGCAAAATCCAGGGAACTTCTCGTCATGGATACGGCCGACGCGCCAAAATTCGTATAAGTTCTCTGAACCCGCATACCGTCGCCTGCCATAAGCTCTGTAACTGCGTCTGCGGAATCATTCAGATTATAATTGATCAAATCAGAAAAAGCCACATTCTTGGGCTTAAACCCGGAATTATTGATATTTGCAAGGTTATTGGAGGTTACACTCAGTTTGTCTAAATAAGCATTTGCTCCAACAGCAGCCGAATAAAATGACTGATACATTTAGATATTCCTCCTTTACATTCTTCCAATATCGGTCGCAGATTTACTCATAACCTGGTCATACATCTTAAGCACCTGCGCTGCACTTTGCAGAGCCCGCTGGGAAGTGATCATAGATGTCATCTCCTCTACCAAATCCGCATTCGAACGTTCCAGAGTTTTCCAAACCACTGCCGTATCCCCCTGAACAGTCTCTCTGGGCGCCGCATCTGTAGAATACAGACCATAATCTTCCTTGTGAAGTACATCTTCGTAGTCTCCTTCAAAATCCACCACCCGAAGAGTTCCCAGTTCCCGGCTGACACCGTCTTCATCATAACCATAGAATGTTCCGTTGGTCACAGCGAAATCCTCGTTGTTGATCTGAATGGGCTGCCCGCCTGCTCCCTGTACTCTGCCCAGGTTGTTCAGTGTCAGAAATCCTTCTTCATCCACACGAAAAGAGCCATTTCTCGTATAACGCACCCCATCCGGCGTATCAATACAGAAAAAACCATTGCCGCTCAATGCAAAATCATAGATCCCGCCTGTAGGATTAAAGCTACCCTGCTCATAGTTTACATAAGTTCTCTGAGCAGTTCTGATCTTGGAAGTAACCCCCAGCGGCACATACTCACTCTTATCAGTTCTTCCGGTCCGATAGAGCATCTCCTCCTGAAAAGTACTGCTGACCATCTTGTCACTCTTATAACCGGGTGTCTGTACATTCACCATGTTGTTGCTTATGGTATTCAGATTTCTCTGCTGTGTCAGCATACCGGATGTCAGGTTATAAAATCCCTGATACATATCCTGTTCCTCCTAATTTAGAGTTCCGCTTCCGCCCTTCCATTGCCCGGAAGAGCTTCGCTGTTTTATTTTGTTAAATATAATTGCTCATATAAGCCTTCAGTCTTCGGATGGCACTGCTGTGTATCTGTGAAATCCGGGGTTCGCTGACTCCTAAAATCTCTGCAATCTGCCCCATATTGAGCTCTTCCACATAATACAATGAGATGACCAGCTGCTCCTTTTCCTTCAAACTTTTTACAGCCTCCGAGAGAAGCTGTCTGGACTCTTCGCGAAGGAAAGCCTTTTCCGGCTGAGAACTTGCGTCCTTGCTGGAAAGCTGCAAAGACTGATGTTCGTCCTCGTCGTCTACCAGCATATCCAGGGAAAGCACATTCATAATCACGCTCATCCGTTGCAGTTTTCTGTACTTTTTCACATCCATTCCTATGGACTCTGCAACTTCCTCATCTGTGGACTCCCCACCGAGCGCCATACGGGCTTCCTCCATCTGCCGAACCTGTTTGCGGAAATCTCTGGGCATCCAGTCATTTTTGCGCACCAGGTCAATAATCATCCCCCGAATTCTTCTGGATATAAAAGTCTCAAACTTATTATCTCGCTCCGGGTCGTATCTGTCAATCCCTTTCATAATGGCAATTACACCTTCATTGATGATATCTTCCATCTGAAGAGAACCTGCATAAACTCCCCGCATCTGTGATGCAATTGTCTTTACAATATACAGGTAACGCATCACCAGCTCCTGCTTCACCAGAAGCTCGCCGCTCTCCTGGTACCATGCAAGGAGTTCCTCATTTGTCTTATCTTTTAACTTTTCTGTCGAAAGCATCCAACCTCAACTCCTTGTGGGTCAGGCTCCCCTTCTCTCAGGATTTTCAAGAGTCAGGCTGCCGATTGATTGTATCTGAATATTATTCGCTATCTCATTGAAAGACAACACTCTGACGTTCGGGTAAAACTGGTCTATCAGCCGGTAAAAATGAACTCTCATGACTTGTGAAGTCAGAATCACCGGGTTCTGTGACAGGCTGTTGAATTTCTTAAGCTGCACTGTAATCTGATTGATCAAACTCTGAAGTACATCCGGGCTTAAAGCCAGATAATATCCCCTCTCTCCCTTGGACAGGCAGCCCACCATCGTACGTTCCAGTTCTGAATCCATCGTGATTACTTTCATGCTGCCGTCCTCGCAGTAAAGACGTGTTATGGTGCGTTTCAACGCCGTCCTGATATGTTCAATCAGACCATCCACATCTTTCAGCGGAAGTCCTGTCTCTGATATGCTCTCCAGGGCAGTCTCAATGATCGTTTCCATATCCTTAATCGGCACTCCTTCCTTCAGAAGGTTTGTCAGGATCTTCTGGAACAGACTGTAATTAATATAATTTGGGAATGCCTCTTCAATCAGTTCCGGAGCAATCTTCTTTGTATTCTCCACCAGATGAATAATCTCCTGTCTGGTAAGAAGTTCATGCGCATGTTGTTTCACCACTTCTGATAAATGGGTAACCAGCACAGACAGGGGATCAATGACCGTATATCCATAGATCTCTGCTATCTCACGGTCTTCTGGTCGAATCCAGCGGCTCGGTATACCGTATGCCGGCTCTATGGTCTCAATACCGTCAATCTCCTTTTCCGGATTCTCCGGGTCAAGAGCCAGGAAATAATCTACCAAAAGCTCTCCTTTTGCCACTTCTTCTCCCTTGATCTTAATACAGTACTGATTGGTATTTAAGCCGGAGCTGTCACGAAGACGAATGGAAGGAATCACAAACCCCATATCCTGCGCATACTGCCTCCGGAAGATCACAATTCGGTTGATCAGCCTCCCACCTACAGATTCATCCACCAGAGGAATCAGACTATAGCCAAATTCCATCTCAATGGGCTCCACCATAAGCAGATTATAGACATTATTAACATCTTTATAGTATTCTTCTTCTGTAACCTGTCTCAAGGTCTCCTGACCTGTCTCTCCAGACAGCTCATCTGGTTCTGATTCCTGACCTGGGCCTGAAGCAAACCCTGCGGCGGCCAGAGAAGGTTCTGCTTTGATCCTTCTGGACAGATAATATCCTCCAACGATCAGTCCCACTGAAACAATCAGAAGCTGAATTACCGGCATTCCCGGTATTACACACAAAACACCGACTACGATACCACTAATCATAATCGCCGTGGGCTGCGCCGTAAACTGTTTGGAAATGTCTTCGTTCAGACTTCCTTCTGCTACAGCTCTGGTAACAATCATACCTGTCGCTGTAGAGATCAAAAGGGATGGAATCTGCCCCACCAGTCCATCACCCACAGTAGCAATGGAATAAGTAGTTGCCACTTCTCCAAGGGTTCCGCTTCCCTGGACCATGCCAATAATGATACCACCAATCAAATTGATGCCTGTAGTAATCAGAGACATGACTGAATCGCCTTTTACAATCTTCGTGGCACCATCCATAGAACCATAGAAATCTGCTTCTCTTTGGATCTTCTCACGTCTCACCTTCGCCTGCTGCTCGTTGATCAGGCCGGAGTTTAAATCTGCGTCAATAGACATCTGTTTTCCCGGCATGGCATCCAGGGTAAATCTTGCCGCAACCTCAGACACACGTTCTGCACCTTTGGTGATAACCAAGAACTGCATCAGGACAATAATCAGATAAATGACCAGACCCACTACTACATTTCCCTGAAGAATAAAGTCACCAAAAGCTTTGATAATCTGACCGGAAGAACCAGAGTTCGTCAGGATATTTCTCGTCGTGGATACATTGATTCCAAGACGAAACAAAGTCGTAATCAACAAAAGCGACGGGAATATGGCAAATTCCAGGGGCTCCCTGATCGTCATAGTAATCACCAGGATCATCAGAGACAAAGATATATTCAAAATAATCGCCACATCTACAATCGTAGCAGGCAGCGGTATAATCAACAATAATATAACTGTCAGTACAAACAATACTACCGAGTAGCTTAATAGTTTTTTCATTCAAGACTCCATCTATATAAAATATGCGGATGCCACATTTTCCATGCCCTGTCTGAACAAAGCATCTATTTCAGCATCTCGTCTCTGTGATTGAGACGATAAATATATACCAGAACCTCAGCCACCGCACCATAATAATCCGGTGGTATCTCGCGCCCAAGCTCACAGGAAGCATAAAGCGCCCTGGCAAGAGGCCGATTCTCTATGATGGATACTCCATGCTGATCAGCGACGTCTATAATCCGCAGCGCCATATAGTCCTGGCCCTTTGCTAATACCACGGGAGCACCATTCTTATCCGGATCATACTTCAAAGCCACTGCAAAGTGTGTAGGATTCCTGACCACCACATCGGCTTCTGGAACACTCTGCATCATCCTGCTCAGAGCCATCTGTCTCTGAATTCTGCGGATCCTGCCCTTAATCTCCGGATTTCCTTCTGTCATTTTATATTCATCCTTGACTTCCTGTTTGGTCATCTTCAGGTTATTTTCATAATCCCACCTCTGGTAGAGGAAATCAAAAAAAGCCACCACAGCGAATGCGATGCAGACTTTTACTACAAGGTCGTACACGAGCTGCAGCATATAGGTTGTTGAATTCAGCATCGGCATGTCAAACATGCGGGATATGGGGCTTAAATCGCTCTTTAGAATATTATAAAGCAATATGATCAATATGGCAATCTTTATCAGGTTCTTTATCAGGTCTACAACCTTCTTCATCCCAAACAGCCCGCGAATTCCCTTGATCGGATTTAGTTTGCTAAATTTGGGGCGAAGCGGTTTGAAGGTTATAAGAAAGCGTGTCTGCACTCCATGTCCCAAAATCCCCAGAAGTAATGCAGCCAAAAGCAGCGGCAACGCACATTTCAGCAGGGATACCACAAAATACAGATAAAGATTAGGCGAACCATCAAAAGGCGTATCTGCACTAATAGAAGTAAATGCAAATCCTATATACTCCTGTACTGTTTTATAGATAAAAGGGAGCATCAGCCTCGTCATATAAAAAACACCGAACAGCATCAAAACCGTAACAATATCTTTGCTTTGTAATACATTACCTTCTTTTCGGGCGTCTCTCCGCCGTTTACTGGTTGGTTGTTCGGTCTTCTCCTGTCCGTTCGACTCCGCCAAGCTCACCACTCCCTTCGTTCACCCACAGGATCTTATTTTCTGCCGATGATGCTATCCCATCACCATCAACACCTCTTGAATATATATATATATCTGATCAATAATTGCATATAACTTGGTCGCCATCGGATTGAACAGATATACCAGCAGCATCAATCCCACAATGATCTTCAGCTGGAAATTCACTGCAAATACATTGATCTGAGGGATCACTCTCATAAGAATTCCTACTGCTGCTTCCGTCACAAGCTCCATGGCAATGATCGGAAAAGCAATCTGCAACCCTGTTGTAATGCTGGTTTTAAAGATCTCCAGCATCAACCCCGAAAGTTCCGGGCGAATTACTACCTCGCCAAAAGGCACCAACCGCGCCGAATTGTAGATCAGCGCCATCAGGCGCACATGACCGTCTCCAGCCAAAAATAAAAGTACCAGGAACGTATAATACATCCCCGAAGTAATAGTCATCTGTGTATTATACTGAGGATCATAAACCTGTGCCATGGACAGTCCCATCGTATAATCCAAAACCGCAGCTGCAAAACGAACAATGGCAAAAGACAGTTCCATGGAAAATCCGATCGCAAACCCAATCATCAGTTCCTTCACCAGCATCAGGCCAAATTCGATCAGAAGCGTTGGTTCATGCGCCAGAACACCTCCAGTATTCCCGTACATGAGAAAGGACAATACCAAAATCATGGCTCCTTTAGCAGCATTGGGAATATTCGACCGTCCTAATATGGGATTTAAGACAATTGCACCTGTCATCCTCATAAATACCAGTGCAAAAAGGATGAACATGCTGTCAGCCTCCTGCGATCAGCGCAACCATCTGTCTGAAAAATTCCTGCAGCATGGCAAGAATTGTCCCTCCCAAAAATCCCATAACTGCCAATATGGCAAGGAATTTTGGAACAAATGTCAACGTCTGTTCATTGATCTGCGTAGCCGCCTGAAAGACGGATATGACAACCCCCACCACCATACTGATCAGAAGAAATGGAAGCGCCAGTCGGAGCGCCAGCATAAATGCCTGATATAATACATCGAGTACTTCCGCCTCTGTCATCACAAACTCCTTTCCGGACTACACCAGATCTTACTTGAAACCGGCAACAATATTGGTAAATACAAGCTCCCAGCCGTCCACCGTCACAAAAAGCAACAGCTTAAAAGGCAACGAAACCATCGCCGGAGGCAACATAACCATACCCATGGACATCAGTGTTGTAGCCACAATAATATCCACTAGAAGAAACGGCAGATAGAGGAAAAAGCCTGCCATAAATCCTCTCTTCAGCTCGGATGTCATAAAAGACGGAACCACTACTGTGAGAGAATAATTCATGGGATCTTCCTCAATCTCTGTACCCGACATGTCAACAAAATTTTCCAGCGTATGAACCTCTGTATTACGCAGCATAAACTCTTTCAGCGGAACAATCATCTGTTCAATTGCCTCTTCCTGCGACATCTCTCCGCGCAGATAAGGCTGATATGCTTCTTCATTAATTCTGCTGATCACCGGACTCATAATATACAATGTCAAAAACAGCGAAATACCTACCAATACCATATTAGGCGGCGACTGCTGAACTCCTACTGCATTTCTCGTAAAAGAGACAATGATGATCGTTCGGGTAAACGAAGTCATCATGATGACGATAGAAGGGAGCAGCGCCGCAATCGTAAGCATATAGATCAATTCCAGAGTAGGAACACTTCCGCCGTTTAATTGTGTCAAAAGATCACTCATCGGTCAACTCCATTTTTTTCATCACGAAACTTCTTGTATTTCTCCAAAAGCTCCTGGAAGGAAGGAACCGTCACACCCTCTGCATTCTGTGGCATGTCCGTTTCATACTTTCCTTCCACTTCAGCCAAAAGCTGAATACCAGCCTGACTGACACCTACCAGATAATTATGCTCTCCGATATTCAGCAGAAGGATTCGCCGGTCCTGCCCCACTTGAATCTGGCTCAGCACCTTCATACTCCCTCTGCCCCCGGAGCAGGGATTCATTCCCCACTGCTTTCCAAGCATACGACAGCACCAGTATGCCAGGCACAGAACACCGATGACCGCCAGAATTGCATTGAATAATGATAACATTCCCATTCCTTACAGGCTTTCCGGATTCAGTTCTTTGGCCACAATCTCCGTAATACGGATACCAAAATTATCCTCTACCACGACGATATCGCCTCTTGCGATACACTGCCCGTTTACAAACAAATCCACCTGTTCTCCTGCCATCTTATCCAGCACCACCAACGTACCCTGAGTAAATTCCAGGATATCTTTCACCAGTCTCTTGGTCCTTCCGATCTCAACCGATATTTCAAGAGGTACTTTCATGAGCATTTCCTGATTGGTCTTATCTTCCATACCATCTCCGGCCGCATCGCTGATCTGCTCTGAAGCCAAAGGTCGGATGATAGAGCTCTCTTTCCTGCTTGGTTCAGGAGTCTTCGGCGCTTTCATCATCTCGATCATCTGCATCTGAGTCTGTTGCATCTGATTCAAAAGTTGCAGCATCATCGGATCCATTGCCGGAGCAGGATACGGGTAATACGGCGGCTGTCCTGCCATATTTGGCTGCATATTGACCGAAGGCTGTACTGTCTGCTGAGGCGTCTCCGCCGCCGATTCAGTACCTGCCGTATTCATAGAAGCCATCAGCGCATCCATCTCCTCCTGAGACATGCTTCCGCCGCCCGATGACGCAGGCTCCGGTGCAGGAGTGCTCTGCATGGAAGCCATCAACGCATCCATCTCTTCCTGAGACATGCTTCCGCCGCCCGAGGATGCAGGCTCCGGTGCGGACATCTCTTCCGCAGTTTCTCCCTGCATGGATGTTCTGAGTGCATCCAGTTCTTCCTGAGACATGCCGCCGCCTGAGGATGGTTTCGGCGTATCCGCCGGTTTTGCCGCCGGTGCTTCCACAGTCGGTTCTTCGTCTACGCCAAGCCCGAACGGCGTCAGGAGCCGTTTTGCCAGCCCAACTGACATAATGTTCATAAATTCACTGTTCAGTTTTTCTTCGATCTCCAGACGGAAACGGACAACCACCATTCCTTCTTCATCCGGAAAGTACTTGTCCTTGAATTCCTCCGGCTCTCCGATATCAAATGACTGCGGAGTGGAGATATTAACAGTGAATCCAAGAAATTCAGATAACGCAGTTGCAGAAGCCCCCATCATCTGATTCATAATCTCACAGATCGCACTGACGTAAATCTCATCCATCTCAAAGGCTTCATCTGAAGGCATATCGCCAAGCAGTGTGCCGACAATGATACGTACATCCTCTTTCCGGAACATCATGACATTCCTGCCATCAAGCCCCTCTACATACGCAATCTCAACTCCGATCGCCGGCTCCAGCCGTTTGAATTCAAACTCCTCGCGTCTCTGAACCCGTACTACCGGTGTAGTAATATCCACCTTGGTACCAAGCAATGTGGAAACTGCTGTTGCCGAAGCGCCGAGACTGATATTCATTATCTCGCCTATGGCATCTATTTCCATTTCATTAAAGCCGCTAGCGCCCATTGTTCAATCTCCTTTTATTTTCCTATTTCTAATGCCTTCTGCGCCATCAGCTTCACTGCATTTAATGCCGTAACATTTGCATCATAGGATCTGGTTGCTGCCATGGCATCCGCCGTCTCCTTCAAAAGATCCACATTGGGCATCTCCACAAATCCGCTCTCATCGGCATCCGGATGCTCCGGATTATAGACCATCTTCATCTCCCGGTCGTCTTCCACAATATCGGCAACCCGTACTCCCACTCCTCTGCTGCTGATTCCTTTTCCCTGAGCAGCATTGCGCAGAGCTTCCTTAAAATTGTTGGTCCCAAAGCTTTCAAAGACCACGTCCTTCCTCCGGTAAGCACCACCTGCCTCTGTCCTGGTTGTATCAATATTTGTGATATTCTCTGAAGCAATATCCAACCTCAGACGCTGTGCGCTCAACCCCGATGCACAGATATCAAATGAACTTAAAAAAGCCATTTTTCCCTCATCCTCCTGACAGATTATTACTATCCTAAGATTGTCTTAACGGTCTCTACAATACGCTCCTGATTAAAAGGCTTTACAATAAAGTCCTTTGCACCGGATTTAATCGCATCCACCACCATACTTTCCTGCCCCATTGCAGTACACATAACAATCTTCGCATCTGGATGGGTCTCGCGAATTTTCTTCAGCGCCTGAAGTCCGTCCATATTCGGCATGGTAATGTCCATAATTACCATATCCGGATTCTCCTCATCATACTTTTTTACTGCCTCGGCGCCATCCTGAGCCTCTACAAAATTATCATATCCGCTCTTGGTCAATGCATTTTTAACCATCATCCTCATAAATGCAGCGTCGTCAACCAGCATAATCTTTGCCATTGTTCTTTCCTCTCTCTCATAAAAATATTAATATGTAGTCTTTATTCAGATGCGGCTATTTCCAGCTCTTCTTCTTCGCTCTCTTCATCATAGAGCCGCTGGTTAATCCGCACTGCCACATTCTTTTTATATATTCCCATCTTGCCCGTAAACCATGCCTGCCTTCCTATAAACAGTTTCACATCCTGATCTTTTGGTTTGCTCATATCAATCACATCTCCCTCTTTCAGGTGATAGATATCGCTCAGATCAAGAGCAATAGTACCCAACTGTCCGGTAACTGGAAGCATAGACTCTCGAATATTATCAAGAATCGTCTCCCTGTTATCTTCATAGGCATACCCTCTTGCAAGATGTTTGCGGCTGTCAATAATCTGGAAAATTGCTTCCAGAAGCGTTCCCGGCATACAGATACGAATCTTTTCAGAGGCCACACCGGCCAGGTCCACATTCAGGTGAATAATTGCCACCGTCTCATCCAGACCCACATCCTGCATCATACTAGGATTGTCTTCAATCCGCCGGGCTTTAAATTCCATACTGATATAATTGGCAAAGCCGTCTTTCAGTGCCTGAATCAGATAAGACAGAATCCTACGATACAGAGCAATCTCCACATCCGAATACCGGTATCCGGGTTTTACCTTAATGACCTCATCTGCACCGCCCAGCATATGATCTACCAGTGTGATGACCAGGCTGGGCGACACATAGATCATTAGCGGAACCAGGTTCTTCGTATAATCCTGTATCTCAGCTTCCACCAGAGTGACCGCATCATTCTCATTCAGGGAATTTACGTACTCATAATAACGGCGTTCCTGTACTTCCATCACTGTGATATCGGTCATAACCCTGAACACACCGTTAATCTGGGAGGTGATGATTCTGGCGTAATTCTCGAATACGCTGGTCAGGATCTTCATCTTATCTTTAGTGAATTTTCTGGGACTGTAGAAATCGTACTTGCTGTACTTGACCTCTTCTGTCGCAGCTTTTTCCTTTTGTACTACTTTTTCCGTCTTCTCTTCTTTTACGTCGTCGCCGCCGCCTGAACCCATGGACTTCAAAAGCGCGTCAATCTGACTTTGGGACAATACATCTGCCATCTAAAAAGCCACCTTTTCTCAATAGTTATTCCGCTTGTGTATCTGCTTGGGGCTGTACACTGCCATCCGGCGGATTAATCTCTTCCTGTGGAACTGCGCTTGCTGCTTCCTCCGAGTTTCCCCCAACTGTGTCGAATGCCTCCCCTTCTCCGGTAACCAGAACATTTCCTGCATCCATACTGTTGGTAAATTCATCATAATAGTCATTCATGGACTTAATATCCGCGCCCTGATCTATAATAACAAATTCTACCCTTCGGTTCCTGGCTCTGCCCTCACTGGTATCATTACTGCTCACCGAGCGGTACTGACCATAACTCAAACCTACCAGCTTGCTTGGATCCATGATGTCTTTCTCCTGAATATATGCTGCCACTTCCGCAGATCTCATGGCAGACAAGATCCGGTCCGTCCTGGGGTTGTTTTCTCTGTCTGGATTTGCCTGGGCCGTATGTCCCATAATATCAATCTGCGCAATACTTCCTTCATACTGACTCAACACATTGCACAGAACATCCAGAATCATAATTGCTTCCTCTGTCAGATTGGAACGGTTTCCTTCAAAGAATGCCTGCTTATCAAATACCAGGAATGTATACCCGTCTTCTCTGGAGATACTTACGCCTTCAATTCCGCTGCCGTTTAACGCCTCCATCAAAGCCACATACAGCTCATCCGGATTCTCCGGGTCAGAGATCGTCTCATCAAATTCCAGATTACCGGATACGTCATACTCGCCGTCCGAAATCTCCTCATTCACCGCAATCTGAGGCGTATCATCAGAACTGGGAAAGATACTTTTAACAAAAATCTCCCACTTCTGCTGGTTTAAAGTCGACATGGAATACAGCATAACGAAGAAACACAGAAGGAGTGTGACCATGTCGCCATAAGTATCCATCCAGCTTCCGCAGTCTTCACCGCCCCCGCCTTTTTTCCGTCTGCTCATGCCGCGCCTCCTTCACTGCCTCCGCCTTCTCCTGCCTTCAAAAGGAGTTTCTTTTGCTGTGACTGCTTCAGGCAGGACAACAGATGTTCGCGCAGGAACTTGGGATTCTCGCCAGCCTGAATCCCCATGATTCCTTCAATAACAGTCATGCAATACAATTCTTCCTCCGCCTGGCGGACACGAAGTTTCTTTGCAATGGGCTGAAAGAACAAGTTAGCAAAAAGGCTTCCATAAAAGGTAGTGATCAATGCCACACTCATATCCTGTCCTAAAGTACTGGCCCCGCCTCCGCCGTCCAGGTTCATTCCTTTCAGCATGTTAATCAAACCTACCAGAGTACCAACCATACCAAATGCCGGACAGTAAGACGACGCTTTTTCATATATACCAGCCGCCTCATCATGTCTTGCAATCATATCATCCATCTGCTTTTCCAGCATGGACCTGACCTTATCCGGATCGTTGGCATCTACAATCATCAGAACACTCTGTTTCAAAAAGGGGTCTTTAATCTCTGCCGCTTTTTCCTCCAGAGCCAACAGACCGCTCTGCCTTGCAAGCATGGCCAGATCCACCAGTTCTTCCACCAGCTTGGGTATCGCAAATTTCTTTCCTCTGGTCAATACCATCAAATGTTTCGGTATATCCTTCAGGATACGTAACGGATAACTGGCCAGCACCGCTGCGACCGTTCCACCCAGCACCAGCGCCAAACTCTGCGGATCCCAGAAATTGCCAAGTTTTGAGGTCCCGATTCCCCACACGACCAGTCCCATACCCAACACCATACCGAGAAGTGTTGTTACATCCATCTTCTTATTCCTCCTTGCTCCATATCAGCAATTTGTTATTTATCTTTGCTGTCCGGTGTAATACAACTGTGATAGAATGCCTGCAACTGTTCTACCACTGATTCTGCTGTATCTTTCACCAGATAGTAATAGCCGTTCATCATCTTGATCTTCGTCTCCGGTATGGACTCCATTGACTCAATCTGCAATATATTCAAATAAAGTACTTCACCACTCAACCTCGTTACCCTGATCATATCTCTCCTACCACCTTCCGTACTCCAGGCAGGCACAGAGCCATAGGAGGAGACATTCTCCTCCATATGGATCCTCGCCCTGCGGGCCTCACGGGCCCTGTCCATGATCTTCTGGTCGGCGCTACGTCTCGCCCGCCGTGCCATTAACGTTTCATACTAATGAGATCGGACAGGATCTCATCACTGACGGTAATAATCTTCGAGTTAGCCTGGAAACCTCTCTCTGCCATAATCATCTCTGAAAACTCTACTGCCATATCTACGTTGGAAGCCTCCAGATATCCAGGCATCAGAGAGCCTCTGCCGTCTCCGGCCACATTAACGCTGCATCGACCGGTATTGTCTCTGCCGGATGCTTTGTAGTAGCCGTTACCGTCTTTCGTCAGACCTTCCTGGTTCTGAAACGTGGCAACCGCAACGCTTCCGATAGTAACGGTACGGCTGACCATTGACTTATTGCCAGCAGCATCTGTTACTTCAGCCTGTATGGTTACCTCAATATTACCAGCTTTATTGATCTTAACATTTTTTGCCTCCAAAGCCGTATTGGCTGCAGTCTGAGGAGTATTGGCATCAATGTCGTTGATCGTAATTGTTACATCTCCGGTCTGATTAACTTCTACTTTGCTCGGCACACGAATCGGCTCCATCTTTGTGAGCGTATCTCCCGAATCATCTGCCATGCGCCGGAAACCATATACAAAGTTACCATTACCATCCACCATATAGCCGTTACTGTCAATCCGGAAGTTTCCGACTCTTGTATAGTCAAAGTCTCCTCCTTTGACCAGGTTGGTATCATCCGCTCCTGCAGCATTAAGGCCATCAATCGGGTCTTTGCTCACTTTCGTAACAAAGAATCCCTCTCCGTCAATGGAAGCCTGGAAACCGCCCACATAGGTCGCCGTACTTCCCGTCATATCCATGGAAATCGTTCCCATCAAAGAGCCATAACCATACTGAGCCGCATTGACACCGCCGGCAGAGTCCGTACCGTTTGTCGACGCAGTTGAGGTCTGATACATGGTATCCTTAAACGTATAACTCTGTGATTTATAACCAACCGTATTGACGTTGGCAATGTTGTTTCCGATGACATCCAGTTTCTGCTGATGACCCCGAAGTCCTGCCACAGCTGCATTCATTGCTCTTAACATATATTCAATGTCCTTTCTTTTCCATTCTTCCGTCCATCTGTCCCCTGTCAGTCGGGCAGGGGGCAAAAGCATCCTCACAAGAGGGCCTGCTACATCAGGACGGCACTGTCAATATTCGTAAATACCCGTTCCTTCATGTCGCTCTGGGACATGGTAGTCACCACGGTATTGTTGGGCACATTGACAATAAACACTCCCTGAGCCCCGATCACCGCCACATCTTTGGCCCCTTTCTTCCTGGCCCCTTCCACGGCGTGTTCCAGATCGCTCATGAGCTGACTGTCAAATGCAATCCCCCGTTCATTCATACGTTTTGCGGCATGTTTGGAAAAGTTCAGACCTTCCCTGGCCTGTTCCTGGAGCAGCCTGCCAAAAGCCGGCTGGTTCACTTTACTGCCTGCCGTACTCGTGTCATTAGAAACCGCACCGATCCGTCCGCTCTCTAAACCCTGAACTCCATTCATCTCCATATGTATTCCCTTCTTCCAAAAAACGTCTGCCTTCTCTTATCTACGTTCCTTCGTCCGTCTTTCGGTTACACGGCCGGATCCCCGGAAGCACCTTCGTCCTTACCGTCTCCTTCCACGGCTCCGCCTTCCCCTTCGCCTTCTACTTTGTCTCCGTCCTCTCCGTCTTCATCCGGATTTTCCGGCTCTGCGTAAGGATCAGGAATCCTTCCCACTCCAAGTACATGGGCCAGGGGATATTCTTTCTTATCGCCTTCCACCTTCAGGACAGGACTGCCGTTTACGAAGCTGATGTACTCCACCTTCGCATACTTTACGCCCACAGGCACGTCAATACCGCCTTGTTCCTCTGTGACTGCAACCGTGATCTCCTGACCAATCAGTCCCGCCGCATAGGTCTGGGCTGTGACGTTCGTTGAGGTATCAATTGCCGTTGTCATGGAACTCATGGCCTGCATCATACCCATCTGGGTCAGCTGGGCCATCATCTCACTGGTTTCCATGGGATTACTCGTATCCTGATTCTGAAGCTGCGTTGCAAGCAGCTTAAAGAAGTCGGTCATGGACAGTGTATTCTTCTCATTCGCTTCCACCGTATATCCCTGCAGGTTATAGGCGTCATTTGTTCCGCTGACACTCAATGCGTCTGCCATCGCTTTTCTTCCTTTCTGTTTTCAGATTATCTGCAGAACCTGTATCAAACAAGTCCCAGCCGAAGCTGCTGTGCAAAAGACTCCGTCTCATGACATTCTTCTTCCCTGTGCTGCTTCTGTTCTTCCTGACCGCCGCGGCTGCCCTGATGTCCTTCATACTGCTCCTGCTGCTGCGGTTCCGGTTGCTGCGTATAGATCACCGTCTCTTCTCCCGTCCGCTCCTTTAAAATCGCCGCGATCTCCGATGCTTTCTCATTCAGGAGTTCCAGCGTCTTTGGATTGGATGCCAGAATCGACACAGATGCACGGCCTGCCTCATATTCCACCCGGATTGTAAGTTTACCAAGAGATACAGGTTCCAGTTCCACCGTCAAGGTCTGACTGCCTGTGGTCTGTCCGGAAGACATGGCCTTTGAAAGCTCCTGCGGAAGTTCTTCCACAGTCGACTTCATTACTGTTCCTTCTGTTCTGTCTGCCGCTGCAGGCAGTTCAGATTTTGCGGACACCTGAGTCTGATGCACCATACCATAAGAAACTTCCGTTTCTGATCCTTCGCTTTGAGGCACCTCCTCTTTCACTCCGGATAAAGGTTCTTGAGACTTCTTCGTATTTTCCGGCCCTGTATACGCCGTTTCTTTACTGGCTTCCCCGGAATCCATGGGCATTTCCTGCCGGTTTTCTTTTGCTTCTGCCTCCTGCACCACCGGCTGCTGTACTGCCGGCTCTGCCATAGCCACAGGCATCTTTTCTTCACCGGTACTGTCTGTCTGCACCATCCCCGGCATAACTGCATCTGTCTTCTCTGCCGTCCACTCCACAGGGAGCTCGCCAACGGCAACCACAGCTTCCGCTTCCGCTACCGCCTCCATCTGCACTGGCTGTTCCTGCCACCCGGGAGTCACAACCATACTCTGCGCTGCCAGATTCATGGCTACCTGCTCCATAGCCGCCTGCTGTACATCGTCTTCCGGCATTTGGGCTTCTTCCGGCACTTTCTCAGCTTCTTCCTTTGTACCGGACGCCATATCTTTTACTGGCTTCTCCGATTCGTCTGTCTTCGGCTGTTCTTTTGACTCAGACACTTCCTGTTTCTGTTGAAGCATCTTAAGAAATCCGTCGTCAAAGCCTGCATTCTGTACAGAGCGAGACTTTGTGCCTGCAGACATTCTGCCCGGCATCTGCAGATTTGCAATTTTCTCCATTCATTTCCTCCTTTCTGATTAAAGTTCCGCCTGCGCGCTTCTAACACCTTATGCCCAGAGACGTTTTCTCCCGCCTTCGGCTTCCTAAAACATCTCTGCGTGTTATCCGCACTTCGGCTGTTTTAAAGTTCCGCCTGCGCGCTTCTAACACCTTATGCCCAGAGACGTTTTCTCCCGCCTTCGGCTTCCTAAAACATCTCTGCGTGTTATCCGCGCCGGCCTATCAATATATATAATCATCAGTCCCCTGTTTGGTGACTGCGATTATCCATTTTATGTATCAGCCCCTGTGCTGATGCCTAATTCTCAGAGCCGTATTAGAGACAAACTCCTCAATAAACATCTCGTCTGCCTTTGCGGCCGCCTTTTGATATTCTTTTAATTTTCTGTCTTTCAGCTTCTCATAGCGCGAGGTGTCTACTTTTGCTTCAATCACCTCCTGCTTCTTGGCATCTTCCTGCCTCCGAAGCACATTCAGGCGCTCTTTCTCCTCATCAATGATCTCTTCCATACGTCCGATGCACAGATCGAACAAACGATAGTTCTCTATGGTGGCTCCTGCCGCCTTCACTTCATCAAATCCGCTTTCATAACCTGTCAGCTCCTGCTTCAAACCGCGGATCTGCTCCTGTTTTTTATTTACATTCTGGATAATCACTGCATGTTCCGTCTTCAGATTATCAAGTACCTGCGTCTTATAATCAAGCACTGTCTCCAGTCTGTACGCAAATCTCTTCAATCTTCTGCTCCCTCCATTATCAGCCTGCAATCGCACTCATAATCCGCAGGGTATCTTCATAAGAAAAACGCTCTCCTATTCCCTGCTGCAGGAAGGCGTTGATATCATTAATCTTGGTAACAGCTTCATCCAATGCGGGATTTGTTCCTCTTTTATAAGCACCTATAGAGATCAGATCCGAATTCTTCTGGTAGATTCCAAGAAGATTCCGAAGTCTGGACGCAAGTTTCTGATGTTCCGGAGAGACAATCTCCACCATCAGACGAGAAATACTGGCCCCAATATCAATGGCCGGAAAATGATTTTCATTGGCCAACTGTCTGCTCAGGACAATATGCCCATCAAGGATACCTCTCACCGTATCAGAGATCGGTTCATTCGTATCGTCACCCTCCACAAGCACAGTATAAACTCCTGTAATGGAGCCTTTATCAAAATTCCCGCTCCGCTCCAGAAGCTTTGGAAACTCCGCATAGATTGAAGGCGTATAACCTCTTGCAATGGGCGGCTCCCCAATCGCAAGCCCAATCTCTCGCTGAGCCATGGCATATCTGGTCAGGGAATCCATCATCAAAAGTACATCATAACCCTGATCTTTGAAATACTCTGCAATTGTAGTCGCTACTAAAGGACATTTCATGCGAAGCATGGCCGGCTGATCGGACGTTGCAACCACCAGCACGGAACGCTTCATTCCTTCCTCACCCAAGTCCTTTTCTATAAACTCCAGGACTTCCCTGCCACGCTCTCCCACCAAAGCGATTACGTTGATATCTGCTTTCACATTCTTGGCAATCATGCCCATCAGCGTACTTTTTCCCACACCGGAACCGGCAAAGATTCCGATTCTTTGTCCTTTTCCAATGGTATTCAGGCCGTCAATAGCCTTGACTCCAAACTCCAGCCGGTCTCTGATGGGCGGACGGGCCAAAGGATTGATGTAAGGGCTGTTAACCGTATAATACCTGACAGATTGAAAACCTTCCTTGCCGTCGATAGGCTCCCCCAGCGCATTGATGATTCTTCCACGCAGAAAATCCCCCACCGGCACCTTCAGCCTCCGCCTGGTATTCCTGACAAAACTGCCAGACGCAATACCGCTTGTAGCCTCATAGGTCATGAGCTGAATCTTCCCGTCTTTAAATCCCACGACCTCAGCCGGCATCTGACGATTCTGCTCTTCATTATAGATCATAACAATATCACCGATGCTAGAACGACCCCCGGAAGCCTCCATAGACATTCCCACTACATTTTCAATTTTTCCAATATGGCTGATGGTTTCAGATTTACTGATCAGCTGCGGTATCTTCTCAAACATCCATTATACTCTCACATTTTCCAGGATATCCTTAATATTCTCTATCTGTGTATTCACACTAACATCTACAATCTCTTCTGGCATCTCTATAATGCAATTGCCATTGTCTTCCTTGTCCATAACAATAAACTTTATGTTATCAGACAGATGAGACAATTCATCAATGATATCGGCATCGGCCTCCATCATCATGTCATAATCGCTTTTATCTATGTAGATCTTAACCCAGGCAGTTTTTTTCAACTTTTCTGTAGCTGATATAATCATCTGCCGGATCACTTCTCCACTGGAACGAAGGCTAATCTGAATGACTTTCTCGCCGATAGCAATGGCACAATCTTTCAATTCGTCCAGATAATTACGCAGACATCGCTCCTTTGCAGTCTCTACAGACTGCAAAGCCTTCCTCATATCCTCCTGAAAAGCAAAAAGCTGCTTCTCATACTCCATCCGGCACTCGCCTTCTGCACGCCTTCTGCTTTCTTCATATCCGGTACTGTAACCGGCCCGGTATCCGGCTTCCCGGGCAGCTTCGTATTCCTCTTCTGCCCGCTTTTGGGCCTCCGCCAACAGTTCTTCTGCTTCCTGCCTCGCTTCTTCCAGAATCAGACGGGCTTCTTCTCCCACATTGTCCTCTTCCTCACCGTTCTCCCCTTCAGGAACATCCAGAAGCTCTTCTCCCTCCATCCAGCCCGGCTCCGCAGAAGTACCATCCGGATTTACCCGGGGAAATACTGCTCTTTCTGCTTCCGACGTCAGTTTGATCACTGTCTCTGTGGGCGGAACATATGGTTCAATCAGACTGCCACCGGAAATACCTGTATTTTTAATAACCCGATTAGAGAATGATGTCGTCTTCGTCTCCTCCCTTCTTGATAATTACTTCTCCCTGCTCTTCCAGCTTACGGATAATATTAACAATACGCTGCTGTGCTTCTTCCACATCTTTTAGTCTTACATTGGAAGTAATCTCCAAGTCGGCACGTACGGAATCTGCCATACGCTTGGACATATTGTTGAAGAAAGTCGCTTTCATATCCTCGGAAGCATTTTTGAGTGCGAATACCACATCCTTCGTATCGCAGTCTCTGACAAAACGCTGTACAGATCTGTCGTCCATATCCAGAATATTCTCGAACACAAACATCTTATCCTTGATATCCTGAGCAAGCTCGGGATTACTTTTTCCTAACTGATCAAAGATCTTACGTTCTGTACTCCGATCAATATTATTCATCATATCCGCCACAAAGTCAATACCGCCAAGACTCATATTATCCTCGCTGGTAATGATGGTCGCAAACTTGCGCTTCATCTCTTCTTCCACAATGGAAATTGCCTCAGGAGATACACGATCCATATGCGCCATTCCCTCTACCACCGTGATTCGTTTCTCGTCAGACAACTGCTCCAGTATCTGAGCCGCCTGCTCTGGCTCCATATAAGCCATAATTAGAGCAATCACCTGAGGACGCTCATTCTGCAGAATAGAAAGCAGCGCTTTCGGATCCCCTTTCATAAAGAAATTAAACGGCTTTGACTGAAGCGTTTTGGATACCTTCTCCAAAAGATTCCTGGCTGTAGACTCTCCAAAAGCCTTCTCCAGAACGTTTCTTGCATAATCGAGTCCGCCATCTGTCATCATCTTATGTGTCAGACAAAGTTTATAGAACTCATCCAGTGTGGCCTCCACCTGGTTATTAGTGGTCTTGCCCAGTTTTGCCACCTCATATGTAAGGTCTTCAATATCCTGTTCATTCAGGTATTTATATATCTGCGAAGCTCTGTCGGCGCCAAGAGATACCACGACCAATGCAGCTTTACTTCTCACATCAGTGAGAACATCTTCACTACTTGGACTGCTTTCTGCTGTTGGAATTCCTGTTTCTGCCATCCTCAACGTCCTCCTCTCCTCTGAGCCAGCTCTGTACCAGTTTTGCTGCAATCTGCGGATTCTGATCTACAAACTCCGCAATGTTCTGTTTCAGACGCATACTCCTCTGCATACGCAGGTTCAGAATCTCTTCGCTGGAACTCAGCTCATCATCCTCATCCAGTCCTAATCCAGCTACACTTCCCGGACTGTTCACATCATCCAGCCCCAATTCACTTGCCGACAACTGGTCGCCGCCTTCAAGATCTTCATCCTGCGGCTCTCCCTTCTTCTTACGCCCTCTGCGTAAAAGCAGGAACAGTAATAAAAGGAACAAAAGCAGGATCCCAGCCACAATTGCAATCAAAAGCGGCAGTGGTATCATGGACGTAATAATGCCAAGAGTCCCTTCCGGAGGATTGACAACTGGTTCTGATTCCGGAATTCCCGGATCCCGAATAATTGTAATCTTTTCATCGGCCTCATCTACCGGAATACCTGCTGAATTAGCCACCAAACGATACAGATCCGCCTGAGCCACGCTTGTATTATCTGTTACAATAATAATGCCAATGGAAGTGTCCTCCAGTATTCCAGGATCCACCTGCCTCTGCTCTTTTAGTGTGTTATACAGCCAGGTGCGGGATGCGCTGCCACTGGTATAACCATCCACATCTTCGCCAGTACCATCGTCATTCGTATATCTGGGTTCTTCTGCATCTGCATCTGTACCCACAACGCCTCCTGCTTCCTGGGCAGAGGTCTGGGAACTCTCGTTCACCACATCTTCTGTCTGCAAAAGTCCGGTCTTGTCTTCTTCATCCACTTTCTCCGGCACTGTATATTGCGTACTCTCCTGGATGAGTTTTTCCATGTTCAGAGTCCCTTTCACTGACACGGCCACATTGCCCGTACCATAGAGCTTCTCCAGAACATTTCTCACATTGGCAGCAATGCTGCTCTCCAGCATAGTTGTAAGGCTGGCCATATCCGTACCGGAAGAACTGCCGGTATTACCTCCGACTTCTCTCATGGTTTCTCCGTCAAGGATCACCACTTCCGTAAAATTCATTCCACGCACAGAATGAGCAACCAGATTTTTCACTGCCTGCGCTTTATCTTCTGTTAATGTACTACCGTCCATCATCGTAATTACGACGGAAGCAGAAGCCCCCTGACTCTCATTGTCTTCCAGTACATACCGCTGCTCCGTTGCTTCAGCAATATTCACCCTGGCTTCCCGCACTCCTTCGAAGGAACGAATCGTTGCACCCAACCGGTCCTGTAACTCGTACAATGTAATCTGCTTCTTATCAGACTCTGTAGTCATGAGTCCTGTATTGTCAAGATACATGCCATATGTAAAACCATTCTTGGGATATCCCTGCATCAAAAGTTTTACTCTGGTAGCCTCCACCACCGACTCCGGGACACGTATGGTCCCATCTGAAGCATTATATCGGTAATCAATCGCTTCATCCTGGAGAAGGGTTCCGATCTGCTGAGCCTCCTCCTGATTTAATCCTGTAAATAACACGCTGTAATCTGATCTTCTCCCCAGATTCAACACCAGAACTCCAGCCAGGATAAGCACGATCGTTCCGGCCATAATTCCCAGGATCAGGTTCCGTGTCTTTTTAGACATTTTCCCCCAGCTTTCTTTCAGATTTTGCCAGCCTTCTTTCATATTCTGCACAACTTCATCCAACCTTCTGCCTTAATTTAAACATTAATCTTAATCAATTCATTATATGCTTCTAATGTCTTATTTCTAAGGGTAAGCAGCACATCAACCGTCAAACCTGCTTTTGCCTCTGCAATCGGAAGGGTATGTGCATCATCCAGCTGTCCCGTGGAAAGCAAATACTGTTTCGTCTCCACATCTGCCTGAGCTTCTTTTACCTGACCAATTACCGTCTTAAATACGTCCCCAAAAAGCGCCATCTGATCATTTGACCGCGCTTTGTTTTCTCTGCTATCCGCACTTCCTATATTCCCTATATCTCCCCATCTGACTATGGGTGTGATAAATCCTGTCTCCATCAAACCATCTCCTTCTTTTTGTCTCTCCGTTTAATATATATATATACCTCTTCTCAACCGTTCCAAATGCTTTCTCACTATAACGCAGAAAAGTCTTCAGTAACAACTAATGCCTCTCTGCCTGTACAGGCAGGCACCGCCGCCACCTCAAAAATCAAAACGAACGGGCCGCGCTTTTCAGACGCGCAAAATCATTCGATATAGAATTCAATATATACTGATACTCTAAAGCTGTACGAACAAGGGACAACTCCTCCTGATCCACATCCACATTATTCCCATCCAATCTAGTGCTTTCCGACTTGGTTGTATGCACTCTCATTCTGGATGCCTCAAGAGCCTCCGCCACCGCCTGCCTGGGCGACCTGGAAGATGCACTCGCCTCCGAAAGCCTCTGTTTCATCTCGTCTTCAAAAGTTATGTACTGAGACTTAAAGCGCGGAGTATCATTATTGGCAATATTATTCAAGGTTACTTCCTGTCTTGCCCACAGATAATCAAGTACTTTCTCGTTCAAAGCAACGCCGTTTCCATATATCCCTGACATACCTGTCCCTCCTGATTTTCTATTTTCTTAACCAACTAAATTATATTCATACATTGAAAAAAGTAGTTCTTCAAAACTCAATTTTCCAAGCATATATTATCATACCACCAGATCAACATAAAATCAATAAATGCGACTAAAATTTTTATAATTTTCACGATTTCAACACACTCTTGACAGTAAAACTTTTCCTTTTCGTCCATATGTTCTCAAAAGAATGTCAAGCTTTTCCTCGGCTGACAAACCATGACAAAGGAGCCGCAACATCTATTACCACGGCCCCTTTCTCACAGTCTGTTCATTCCCTAATATTTAAGTTCTGTTATTTTAATTTAAAACTTCCGATCAACCGCTTCAACAGCTGCGCCTGACTTGCAAGCTCTTCGCTGGCAGCCGCGCTCTCTTCAGAAGTAGCAGAGTTAGACTGTACAACCGTAGAGATCTGAGCAATTCCATCCCGAATTTTACCGATGGCCAATTCCTGCTCTGCCGACGCATCAGATATTTTTTTAATATCCATGGTGATATTCTCTGCACCTGCCACAACCGTATTCAGAGATTCCTGAGTCTTCCCAGTCAGAAGAGACCCATTCTCCACAACCTGAAGAGTTTTCTCAATAAGCTGCGTGGTATCTTTGGCCGCATCCGCACTCTTTGCCGCCAGGTTCCGTACCTCATCTGCAACAACAGCAAAGCCTTTTCCGGCGCTTCCTGCTCTCGCTGCTTCCACCGCCGCATTCAGCGCCAGGATGTTGGTCTGGAATGCAATATCCTCGATGGTCTTGATGATCTTGCTGATCTCGCTGGAGCATCCGCTGATCTGGTTCATGGCTTCCGCCATCTCCTGCATCTGCTCGTTGCACATCGTGATGCTGCCGCCCACCGTATCCGCTTCTCTGGTTGTGGACGCCGCCATCTCCGCATTGTTGTTGATCTGCGTCGTCACGTGTTCTACCATATTGAGCAGGTTATCCACTTCTGACGCCTGCTCCGTTGCGCCCTGAGCCAGACTCTGAGCGCCAACAGCCACCTGGTTCGCTCCGGAATCCACCTGATTCGCAGAAGAACGGATCTGAGACATGGTTTGATTCAGCTGACTGCTGATCGTACTGATCGCCGACTGAATCTGCACAAAATCACCGACATAAGAGATCTGACTCTCTTTGCCAAGATCACCATCCGCAATCCCACTCAGAACATCTGTGATATCTGTGATATAAAGTTTCAGATTCTTCACCGAAGTGTTCAGGGAAGTCGCAAGCTGACCCAGCTCATCCTGACTCTTCACATCAATCTGGAATCCAAGTTTTCCTTCCGAGAGCTGGCGGCTGGACTCCGTAATCTCCTGGATCGGTATCAGAATCCGCTTCACAACCAGAAGAACCAGAAGAACATTCACCAGAAGAATTACAAGTACAGTCACAACACTTACCACTTCCGTAGTGCTGATGG
>CAJTTI010000008.1 GCA_910579225.1 uncultured Lachnospiraceae bacterium
TGAATATCAGGTCCGCTGGCTCCCCAACGATTTCAAAAAGAAAAACGGTTACAAACGTTCTACGGAACTATCGAAGGAATACGGCATGTACCGCCAGGATTACTGCGGATGCATCTATTCCTTTCAGGAGCGCCATCCGGACTCCTGAACAAATACCGTCCGTATCCCGTTTTCTATCAAAATATCTCATCAAAAATTATCTGGCTGGGATAATTTCCAGCCAGTACCCATCCGGATCCTGGATAAAATAGATTCCCATGGAAGGATTCTCAAAGCAGATACAGCCCATTTCTTTGTGAAGCGCATAAGCCGCATCATAATCATCCACGCGGAATGCCAGATGGAACTCACAATCCCCCAGATTATAAGGACGCTCCATATCCCGAAGCCATGTCAGTTCCAGCTCGAAGTCGCTCTCTTCATTTTTCAGGTACACAATAATAAAAGAACCATCCTGTGCATGATTTCTTCGACATTCCTTCAATCCAAGCGCTTTTTCATAAAAGTCCATGGATTTTTCCAGATCTGCCACATTATAATTTTCGTGAATCATCTGAAATTTCATCTTGTTTTCTCCTTTTTCAACCCCGTATCCGATCAGGGAAGCCCACTTTTCTCTGTACCTTCCTTAAGGTCTTTGCCGCCGTATATCCTGCTTTTTCTGCATTTGCTTTGACAATTCCGTCAATATAAGCTTTGTCCTTCGCAAGTTCTGCATAGCGATCCTGCAACGGCTTCAGCACACTGACAACCGCTTCACCCACTGCCATCTTAAACTCTCCATAGCCTTTTCCGTCGAATTCTTTCACCACTTCTTCCGGTGTTTTCCCTGTACAAGCACTATAGATATCGATCAGATTTCGGATGCCCGGCTGCTCATCCCGATAGAGAATCTGCGCCTCTGAATCCGTCACGGCGCGTTTGCATTTACGCATAATGGTATCCGGATCATCCATCAGATAGATGGATGCATTGGGATTCTCGTCGGATTTGGACATTTTCTTCAACGGATCCTGCAAACTCATAATCTTAGCGCCTACTTTGCCGATATAAGCCTCCGGTACGGTGAATACATCCCCGTAAACACCGTTAAACCGCTGCGCAATATCTCTGGTCAGCTCCAAATGCTGCATCTGATCAATCCCAACCGGTACTACATCTGCCTGATACAACAAAATATCCGCCGCCATCAGAACCGGATAAGTGAAGAGTCCTGCATTGATATTATCCGCATGTTTTGCTGCTTTGTCCTTGAACTGCGTCATCCGGTTCAGTTCTCCCATATAGGTAAAACAATTCAGAATCCAAGCCAGCTCTGCATGTCCGGATACATGAGACTGATAATACAGGCAATTCTTCTCCGGGTCAATCCCCGCCGCGATATAAATCATCAGAAGGTTCCGGGCCCTCTGCCTGAGTACAGACGGATCCTGCCTTACCGTAATCGAATGCATATCCACCACACTGTAAAAACACTCATATTCGTCGCAGAGATTCACCCAGTTCTTCAGCGCACCCAGATAATTGCCCAGCGTCAGATTGCCGGTTGCCTGCATGCCGCTGAATAATACTTTTTTTTCATTTATCATTTTTTCATCTCCTTACTCGTCCCGATGCCCCTTTTTAAAATTGCAGGCCAGAACCACTTTTTACCGTCACCAGCGGCCCTACAATCCGGCCTGCCAGAGCTGCCGGTTTTCTATTCCATTTATATACTCAGCAGATTACATGCGATGCGAAAATAAATAATCAGGCTGCATGCATCTACGATCGTCGAGATCAGCGGCGCCGCCATAATCGCCGGATCCAGGTTCAGAAGTTTTGCTGCGATAGGAAGCGTACAACCGATGCCTTTTGCCATGATAATTGTAATGTAGAGACTTAATACCACTGTCAGACATACCAACGGCTGTCCCGGATACATAAATATAAGCCGGATGTAGTTCAACGCCCCCAGAATCAAGCCCACCACAAACGCCACACGAATTTCTTTCCAGATGACTCTCAGCGTATCTTTTGGCTCCACCTCTCCAATCGCCATGCATCGGATAATCATGGTGCTGGACTGACTTCCGGCATTTCCTCCGGTTCCCGTCAACATGGGGACAAAGCTGACCAGAAGCGGAAGCGCTGCAAACGCCGCTTCGTAATGGGTCAGGATACTTCCCGTAATCATGGAACTTAACATCAGCACCGTCAGCCAGACGATACGGTTCTTTGCCAGTTCCAGGATGCTTGTCTTCAAGTAAGGTTTATCGCTTGGAAGCATAGCGGCCATCTTTTCGAAGTCCTCCGTAGCCTCCTCTTCCATGACATCCACAATATCATCTACGGTAACAATCCCCACCAGACGGTACTCGTGATCCACCACCGGAAGACAGAGCAGGTCGTATTTATTAAAAAGTTCAATCACTTCCTCCTGGTCCTCTGTTGTCACAGTCTTGATAATATTGGTGTCCATAATATCCTGGATCCTGGTCTCATAAGGATTCATCAACAGATCCTTAATCGTCACAACCCCTTCCAGATGCCGTTCTCCATCCATGACAAAGCACGTATATATCGTCTCCTTATCCACCCCATGGGCGCGGATATAGGAAAATGCCTGTTCCACATTCATGTATTTCTTCAGTCCGATATACTCGGCCGTCATGATACTCCCGGCACTGTTGTCAGGATACTGCAGAAACTGGTTGATGATCTTCCTGGTCTCCGGCGTTGTATTGCGCATCACTCTCTTGACTACCGTTGCAGGCAGTTCCTCCAGCATATCCACCGCGTCGTCTACAAACAGGTCTTCCACAATCTTGTGGATCTCTGCATCCGTAATGCTGTTGATAATATGCTCCTGAATATCCGGTTCCAGACAGGCAAATACATCTGCTGCCAGGCCTTTTGGCAGCATACGAAAGATCAGGACCTTCCGGTTATCATCCAGTTCTTCCATAAATTCGGCAATATCCGCCTCATTCATTTCCGCCAGACGGGTACGAAGGGATCGGAACCGATGTTCCTCTACGAACTGCAGTAATTCTTCCAGATTATATTGTTCCACTGCGTACCCCTCCATTCCTTCTGTTGTAACACATCCCTGACCGGGATGTCTCTTCAATTTTATCTTTCTTCCTTGCCTTTGTCAACAAACTTTGTTATGATGATATCAGATGATAAAAGAAACCTTATGGTAACCAAGGAGGACATGTTTTCATGGAAAAAATCGCAAGCTTTACCATAGACCACATCAAACTGGTCCCTGGAGTTTATGTATCCCGCAAAGATCCGGTAGGCGGCACCGTCGTCACCACCTTCGACATCCGCATCACCAGTCCTAACGACGAACCGGTGATGAGCACCGCAGAACTGCACGCCATGGAGCACCTGGCGGCAACCTTTCTCCGAAGCCATCCGGTCTTTGGACCAAAGATCGTCTATTTCGGACCCATGGGCTGCCGGACCGGCTGCTATCTGCTCCTGAACGGGGATTATGAACCCAAGGACATTGTCGGCGTGCTTATTGAGACATTTGAATTTATGCGTGATTTTGAAGGAGAGATTCCCGGCGCAAAACCGGAAGACTGCGGCAATTATCTGGACTCCAGCCTTCCCATGTGCAAGTGGTGGTCCAACCGCTATTTGAACGAAGTACTTTACCATATCACAGAAGAACAGATGGTATATCCGAAACAGTAATCCAGACAGAAAAAACTGCCGGGGAATGGGTTCCTGACCATTCAGTCAAACCCGTTCCCCGGCGGCTTTTTTACTCAAAAACTGTTTTCCTCATCAAAAGCATCCGGAACACCTGCTCCACGGCATCTTCCATATTCATGACCGCCTGTTCTTTCTGCATGGCTTCTTCCAGTGTGGATACACCGCGGACAATCGGAAAGAAAGCGTCAATCCCCGCCTCATTGCATTTCCCCGCATCCCGGGTAACTCCGCCGGCAAAAGCCAGAACACTGCAGCCGTATTTCTTGGCCAGCTTTGCGATTCCTACCGGGACCTTTCCCATAGCTGTCTGAGCGTCCATCCTGCCTTCTCCGGTAATTACCAGATCTGCATTCTTCATTTCCTCCTCAAAACCAAGGATACCGAGCACCAGCGAGATTCCAGGCTCCAGCACAGCATTCAGATAACTTAGCAAAGCAAAGCCAAGACCGCCTGCTGCCCCTGCCCCTTCTTCATTCCGCATATCTTTTCCGGTAAACATCCGCGTTTTCTCTGCATAATGGGCCATCTTCCGGTCATAAAGTTCTTTCTCTTCTTCTTTTACCCCTTTCTGAGGCCCGTACACATACACTGCTCCCTGCTTTCCCAGAAGCGGATTTTTTACATCGCAGGCCACACGGAACCGACATTCTCTTAAAACTTCCTGTACCTGAGACGACCGGATCTCTGCAATACGATCCAAAGAAAAAGCTCCAGGCAGGATCGGATCGCCTGTATCATCCAGGAACTCATATCCCAGTGCCGTCAGCATTCCGACGCCGCCGTCTGTGGTGGCGCTTCCCCCAATCCCCAGGATAAAATCCCGGCAGCCCCGGTTTACGGCGTCCAGAATCATCTCTCCAACTCCGTAAGTAGTTGCAGACGCCGGGTCCAGCCTGGAGGAATCCACCAGAGTAATACCCGCCGCTTCTGCCATCTCCATCACTGCCAGCCTTTTCTCTTTCACCAATCCGTAGGATGCAGCTACTGCCGAACCAAAGGGTCCTGTCACACGAACAGAAACAATCTCCCCATGAAGCCCTGCCGTCAATGCACGCATCGTTCCCTCTCCGCCGTCAGCCACCGGCTTCACGACGACTTCCACATCTTTCCCGCAAACCCGTCCGATCCCCCGTTTTACCGCATACCCGGCTTCCAGAGAATCCATGCTGCCTTTAAACGAATCCACCGCAACAACAATTTTTGCCATCCTTTTACCTCCCGCCTCTGATCATACTATGATCTGCCAGAGCTTTCAAGTATCTTTTATCTCTTCAAAGAATCGCATTCCGGACATTCAGTCCGTCCGCGGCGCACAACTCCAGGCTACCACAGCCGTCTCATTTCCGATATTCGAAATCTGATGGGGCTCTCCTTCTTCAATGAAAAGGATGTCCCCTTCCTGCAGTTCATAATATTTTCCGCTGTCCCTGTTATATACCGACACATGGCCCCGGCTGCAGAAAAATACTTCATGGGCCACCGGATGTCCCGGATCTGTTCCCCCGGTCTGTCCCGGAAGCAGGGTGGAAGTCCCAAATGTAATCTTATCTGTCGTCAGATACTGACGGCACACCTCCGGGCCGTCCATAAAAAATTCCGCTTCCGTCGGATGAATCACTCTCATCTTCAAACTCTCCTTATCTGTCTCCCTAGACACTACAGGTTAACTAAAAACATACAGCTTTCAGGTACAAAAGCAACAAACAATATCACCGCGAATACTGCCGCGATCAGCGGCCAGCCTTCCTTCAGATAGTCTTTTACCGACACTTTCGTTGCTCCCATGACTGCAAACATCATAACTCCGAACGGAGGCGTGATGCCGCCGATGGTATCCATCAAACACAGCACAATCCCAAAATGGATCACATCCATTCCAAGTCCGGTAGCCACCGGCAGCAGAAGCGGCGGGAGGATCACCAGCGCCGCCGCCGTATCCAGAAACATTCCCAGCACAAGCATGAACAGCATAATGATAATAATGAAAGTAAAACGATTATGTGCAATGGTTCCAAGGAAAGACGCCGCTTTCTGCGGAATGCTCTCCCATACCATATATCTGGAAAACATATTTGCCGCCGACAGAATCAGTACCACGCTGGCCGTATTATTTACGGATTCTACAATAATCGGCTTAATATGTTTCAGTTTCAGCTTCTTATATACCACTGCGCCCACAAAGATCGAATAAACCACTGTCACGCCTGCGCATTCTGTCGGCGTAAACCAGCCGAGACGCATACCCATAATAATTCCCAGCGGAAGCATCAGCGCCCAGATGGACTTGCCCAGCTGGCTGAAAAATTCTTTCACTGTCGGCCCGCGTTCCCTGCTTCCCTTCCAGCCGCGCTTTCTGGAAATAAAATAGTTTGTCACCATCAAAGCAATACAAATCAGAATCCCCGGAACATAACCCGCCATAAACATATCGCCGATGGAACAGTTTGCAGCTGTTGCATAGATGATCAGAGCGATCCCGGGTGGAATGATCGGCGTAATACAGGAAGAAGCTGCTGTGATTGCAGAGGAATACCCTTTGGTATAACCTCTTTTCTCCATCTCCGGCACCAGCATCTTGGCCTCAAAGGCGGCGTCCGCACAGGAAGATCCGGAGATTCCTCCCATAAAAGTGGAAAGAAGACAGTTGGTTGCTCCCAGACCTCCGGTAAACTTTCCGGTCAGCATCTCGCAGAAATCCATCAGTTTCTCAGATACACCGCCGTATCCCATGATAGTCCCTGCGGTAACAAAAAACGGCACTGCCAGCATAGTAAAACTTTCCGCCTGCGTCAGCAGGGAGGAAACCATCGTAAACATGGTCACTCCTTCGCACATAAAGGCAAAATAGATAAAACTGGCCACCAGCATGGCAAAGGCCACAGGAACTCCCAGGAAAAACAGTACAAAAACAATCAGAATCGGAATCAGATTCGGCATCAGCCCTCACCTCCTTCGGCAGCTTTCTCACGCTGATGCTCCATACTGGCGTCAATCTGATCCTGCAGAGCGTCAACATTATAAATGTATTGATAGATCGGAATCTGGTGATAATAGTCTTTTTTCAAAATTACATTTTTCAGAAACATCACCGAATGAACCAGCATCAGTCCAAATCCAAGCACCAGTGCGAAGGATTCCACGGAATACGGAATCTTCAGAAGCTGTGTCTTCCTTGTCCAGCTGGAAACACAGTAACCGCAGCTCAATGCAAAGCACAGCGCATTTGTCAGAGTCAGCACGGTAGTAGAGAATACGGCGCACACCGCCTGGAATTTCTCCGGAAACATTTTTACAACAAGATCAATCGCGCTGTGTCCAAAACGTTTATAAAGAGAACTGGCCCCCACAAAGATTACATAAGCATAACCGATATAAGTAATCTCATCTGCCCAGGTAAAACTTCTGCTCAGAAACAGACGGCAAAATACATTCATAACAGTCAGTACTGTCATGACACAAAGTGCGGTTCCTGTGATGATCTCTTCTATATTTGTCAATATCTTCTTCATACGAAAACCCCCGTGTATGAAGCAGAATGGAAAAGGGCCGCCGGTTTCCCGGACAGCCCTGCCATCCGGCCCGTTATTTGCTCCTGATCTCTGACAGTTTTGCTTTGCACTTCTCTACCAGATCTGCAGACCATCCCTGATACGTCTCATAGATACTCTCGGATGCTGCTTTGAATGCCTCAAGATCCACGTCTTCGTTGACAGTCACTCCCGCTTCCGCCATAGCCTGAATCGCTTCTTTCTCTGCAGCAGACACCGACTCAAACGTCCACTCGTCAAATTCCTTTGCCTTCTGAATCAGAAGCTCCTGCATATCTGCATCCAGCCCCTCGAACACCGCATTATTCATAATAATACCATTCGCTGCATACATATGATGCGTCAGATTCAAATATTTACATACTTCATGAAAGCTTGCCGTATACATTTCCGGCACCGGATTCTCGATGGAATCGCATACCCCTTGGCTCAGAGCCGTATACGCCTCTGAAAACGACACGGTTGTAGCGTTGGTCCCCCAGGCATTCGCCATAGCCACCCACATGGTCGTAGTCGGTACACGGAACTTCATGTTCTTCATATCTTCCGGCACAGTGATCGGCGCCTGAGACATGATATCCCGCGCTCCGTAATACCCTCCCATGTTATCCAGACATTTCACACCGGACTTTGCACATGCATCGGACATCTCCTGTCCCAGATCGGACCATGCAAACTCCTTGATTTCATCCGCACTCTCAAAGAAATACGGAGTGACAAGAATAGAATAATCTGCATAATAATCTTCCATTTTAGCCGGGTCTACATAATCCAGCATCGATGCGCCGTTATAGATCTGATCACAGATCTCATCATCGTCTCCCAGCTGGGAATCTGGAAAACATTCAATTGTCAGTTTCCCGCCGGATGCTTCCGTCACCTCTTCACAAAATCTTTGAATACAATCCGCCGTAGGCGTCCCTGACGGAACCGTATGTGCAAATTTCAAAGTTACCGTTTTGCCGCTGTCCGCAGAAGCAGTCTCACCGGACGCTCCCTCTCCTCCCGCTGTACCAGAAGGAGAACCTCCGCACGCCGCTGCAGAAAACGCTACTGTCATAGCCGTTACAACCGCCCATATTCTTTTCTTCATTTCCCAATACCTCCAATTATTATCCCATATCTGAATCAGATGGATTCTTCAAAACAGCTTTCCAAATCATGAAACAGCTTTTTATACATTCTATAACCTTCTCCATAGACCTTTTTCTTCTCCGGCGCAGGAACTGTCCGATCCTTCACTGTCACCATATTCCCGGCAGCTTCACCAAGATCTTTGAAGATACCGACTGCTTTTCCTGCCAAAATTGCAGCTCCCAGAGAAGCAGCTTCCACAGAATTAACTGTCTCCAAAGGAATTTGACAGATATCCGACTTGATCTGATTCCAAACCTGACTTTTGGAACCTCCTCCAAGGCTTCGGATCTCTTTTACTTCTATCCCCATATCCGCAAGAGAATCCAGGTTTCGCTTTAAAATATAACCGAGAGATTCCATAAGGGCCCTCATAAAATGCGCCCGTGTATGCTGAAGTGTGAAGCCGAACCACACGCCTTTAGCTCTGGCATTCACATCCGGCGCGTTGGATCCTGCGAGATGAGGAAGCATCAAAAGCCCCTCGCTGCCTGCCGGAATCTTCTCCACTTCCCTGCTGATCAGGTTATATGCGTCATCCAGTCCCAATTCCTGGGTCTGCATCTCCACCGGACAGAACCTGTCGCGAAACCATCGAAGCGTCATACCGCCGTTGGTAAACGTATGAATCATATAGGTGTCAGTATCTGCAAAATAGTGAAGCGGCATCCGGCGATTGGGATCAAAGACCGGCCGTGATACCGGCGCGCAGATGGCAAGCGCCGCACCTATGGTCTCTGAAAACATTCCTTCTTTTGTATTGCCTGCGCCGATCGCTCCGGCCGCCTGATCCAGCGCTCCTGTGCAGACCGTCAGATTCCGAATCAGTCCCAGTTCTTCCGCCACATTCGGCAGAATCCGCCCCACCACTTCTCCGGATTCACGCACCGGCGCCAGCTGCTCTTCCCGGATTTCCAGAGCCTCCAGCATTTCCTGCCAGTATTTTTTATGAATAATATCCCAATATGTGGAAGAGCATACCAGAGAACCTTCCGTGGCAAATCTCCCGGTCATTCGATAAATAAAATAATCTTCAATCAGGAGAAATTTATCTGTTTTCTTAAAAATCTCCGGCTCGTGATTTTTCACCCACAGAATCTTGGAAGCCGGCCAGCATGGCTCAAAACTGACCTGCCCGGTCACTTGATAGCAAGTCTCGTCCCCGAACTTCTCTTTCAGAAAGAGCGCCTCCTCCTGAGCACGGTTGTCCATCCATACGATGGCATTGCGAAGATCATTCCCTTCTTCGTCCAGGAAAAAAATCGTCTCACCCTGGGCAGAAATCGCCAGAGCCGCCTCATCTTCTTCCTGAAACAAATATTTTTCCTTCAATTCGGCAACTGCCGCCTTAAAAGCATTCCAGTATACTTCCCCTGACTCCTCCACATAATTCACTTGCGGAGTTATCAATACATATTCCTGCGTGGATACTGCCAGAAGTTCTCCGGCAGTATCAAATACTGCTGCTTTCAAAGCAGTGGTCCCTATATCCAATCCAATCAGCAGTTTCATGATTGATCCATCTCCATTGCGGATTTTCTCATCATTCCGCCCACATTTGCCCAGTAATCTTTCAGAATATCAAATTCATCACCGATACAGAAATCTTTTACTCCAAGTTCCTTATAATATTCTGCATCCTTGGGATCGTATAACTCCACGCGCGGGCGTACGCCGTTTGCGATGGCGACCTCAATACAGTGTTTTTCAGCCGCTTTCCATTCCGGCTTATGTTCGGCAGAATTACAGCCAATGCTCATACAGTAGTCAGAGGGGCCAAACTGAATCATATCCACGCCCGGCACTTTACAGATTGCCTCGATATCATCAACTGCTGATTTTTTCTCAATCATAAACGCTTTCACCAGACTTGCGTTCATGTCCACATACTCCATCTGGGACGGTTCCGGATTGTATCCAAGCCATCTTCCATTCGGATAACCAAAACGACCGTTATATGCCGGAGTTTCCGGAGTGATCAGCGTCATAGTCTCTTTTACCTGCTCCGCATTCTGGTGATCCGTGAACAAAATCGCCTGAAATCCCATAGCCGCCGCTTTCTGCGCCACATAACCGCGGTTCTGGAAATCCACTTTCAGCATGGAACCCACACCCTGATTCTCGCATGCACGTACCAGATCTTCCAGCTCCCTCATGTTATAGGGCACATACTCTGCAAGAAACTCCAGATAATCGAAACTTCCCGACGCCGCCGCTGCTTCAGCAGTCGTTCCCCAAGGACTCCAGATCCGGGTATTCACCATCGGCTTTCCTTCTTTTAACAGTTTTCTGATTTTGTTTTCCATCGTTACCATCTTCTATATCCTCCTAATTTTAAATTGATGTTATGATTCGTTTTCTTCTTACTGGCGGTCTGTGGGATGCGACTTCAAGAATGCCGCGTCTACTCCCAGCTCTTCCGCAGCCTTCGTCAGATCATCTACCAGAGTTTCCGGAAGTACCACCCCTTCCTCTGCATTCAGCAGTTTGCACCCATACTCTATCTCACCCGGATATTTGGCTGCTCCCATGCCTTCTTTCATCGGAAGTGCATGGAGCCTGTCAATATAGTTCTCTGCATCTCTCTGAAACTCTGCCAGTTCCCGGAATGCCGAAATATTAAAGCATGCAAAGCACTGACTGGATAATTCCGGCGTATCAGCAAGATCCTGGTTGTTAATATCCGGTGAAAGCACGCCGCCGGACAGAAGCGTTGCAAAAAGCTCAATGACCAGAGCGATCCCGAATCCCTTATGGCCTGCCATTGTTGTCATCATATAGCAGTCTTCCACTTTTGTTGTGTCATTTCCATCCTTATCCAGCATCCATCCAGATGGAATCTCCTTACCGCGTTTTGCAAGGTCCTTGCATTTGCCCATAGCCACCAAACTAGTTGCCATATCCACGCAGAACTCCGGATATTTTTCTCCTGCTTTAAAGGCAAAAGCAAAAGGATTATTACCCATAAAAGGTTCTCTGGCCCCCGGAGGTCCCATGGTCAGGTCTGTATTGGAGCATGCAAACCCGATCATGTCATTTCCCGCCAGTTTTAATGCCCAATGAGCTCCCATACCGAAATGATTACTGTTTTTCACAACTACCATGCTAATCAGATGATCTTTAGCCTTTTGCCGGCAAAGCTTCACAGCCTTCTCTCCAACTAAAGCTCCAAGCCCGCCCTGTGCATCAATTACCGCCGTATTAGCAGTTTCTTTGATAACCGGATACGTACTGTCTTTCGACGCTCCGCCTTCCTGAATCTTTTTCAGATAGGGTACCGTCCGAAGAACACCATGGCTTCTCACATTTCTGAGATCTGCATGGACCAGAAGTTCTGCCACAGAGCCTGCGTCTTTGTCTTCCAGCCCGGCAGCCATGAAGATCCGCTTTGTGAAATCTTCCAGCGACTTCGCATCTACTGCATAATTCTGCATCTTTCCTCTCTCCTCTCTTTTTCTCTTCTTTTTCCTTATCTGTGTTTCATATCTGCATTATAGCAATTCCATATTTATAATTCCATTCTCCCGTTTGCGCCCCATATTTCCTATTTTGTCTCCCCTGTATGTGCATCCTTCTCCTGTCCTGCCAGCAATACCGCCGCAAACATCAGGACACATCCCGCCAGACTCCCCATCGTCAGATGTTCTCCCAGTAGAACCACTGAAAAAAACATGCCAAAGACTGATTCCATAGCCAGAAGAACCGCCGATACTGCAGGAGGAAGTTTTTCCTGTCCCAGAAGCTGCAGTAAAAACCCGCACATAGTACTGAAGATCCCCAGATAAATCAACGGCCAGAGCACAGCCGGGCAAAACTGTTCCAGCGGAAATGAGACTCCTGCCAGAAGCTGAACGGCTCCTGCCGCCAAAGCTGCAAACCCAAACTGCAATACTGTCAGAAGAATGGTGTCTTCCTGTTCTGTAAAACGATCCGCCGCAAGAATATGTACCGTAAATCCCAGGCTCCCAGCCAGAGCAAGGAAATCCCCTTTTCCTATTCCCGCATTTCCTGCTCCTGTCAGAAGCAGGAGCCCCGGCAGCGCCAGCAAAACAGAAAACAGGCATTTCTTCCCAGGTCTCTTTTTCCAGAGTGCCCATTGCAAAAACGGAACCAGTACCACGTAAAACGCTGTGATAAAAGCAACTTTACCAGCAGTTGTATCTTCGCATCCCAGCGCCCAAGTCTGAAAATACTGGCCGATACACAAAAAAACACCTAATACTGCTCCGTCTGCCAATGCCCGTCCTGTCATCTTTCCAAGCTTCCGCACAAATATCAGTGCAAGTACCATAAATGCTGTCAGATACCGGCTGGTCATTAAAAAAGACAATGATATCATATCCAGAGAATCCCGGATCACTACATATCCATATCCCCAGATGACCGTTGCCAGCAAAATCTCCAGGCTTCCTGTCATGCGTTTTCCTGTCAACACTCGCTTTTCGCCTCGCTTCCTTTCTTTTTTTGCGCTCTATTTTACTACGTTTTTAATTATTTTCTGTATATTTACCTGTATTTACACTTTTCCTATTCTTTTTTACATTTCTCATTTTGCTTTTTTCATCTTTTTTCCGTTTGACATCTGTTTTTAGTAAGAGTTACAATAGAAACATACCCAGGAGGATACCTTGCCAAAACCGGCAGTTCTATACAAAGGAGGAGATTCATCATGCAGATCGATATGAAAAGCGCCACACTAATGTCCAAATCCGATACTTATGACGGTGATTACAACTGCGTCATGCGGCGACCCCGCAACGAATTTATCAGCGGCCCCCACTTTCATGATTTCTATGAATTTGTCATCTATCTTGGCAACGCCGGAATCTTCCGGATCGAAGACGGAGAATATCTGGTCCGCCGGGGCGACATCGTTCTGATTGATATTTTTAAAGCACATACTCTCCTTTATAACAAGACAGAAAGCTATGAACGTTTCAGTGTTTCCATCGATCTTGGGCTTCTCATTTCCTTTAGTACGCCGGAATGCAATCTCCTGGACGTCTTCCATAAATGCTCTGACCGTCATCCGATCTATCATCTGGAAGAACAACAGCTTCAAAAATACCTTAATCTTCTGAATGACTACATGAAAACACAAATGTCCAGGGGAAAAGAGATTCGGGAAAAAGCGCTTGTTCATCAGCTCCTCGCCTATATCTACAGCGACTGCTATACGGGGGAACACGCCGACGCCACTGACTCCCATCATACGGAGATCATTGCCCGGCTGATCAGTTACATCAATGCACACCTGAGTGAAGACTTCTCTCTTGCACAGCTTTCTGCAGAAGTAAATTACAGTGAATACTATGTCTGCCGTCTGTTCAGCCGCCTGACAGGCAAACCTCTGACCAAATATATCCAGGAAAAACGGATTCGGGAAGCGTGCTGCCTGCTGAAAGGACAGCATTCCATCACCCAGGCTGCGGAACAAGTAGGTTTTAACAACTACAGTTATTTCTATAAAACTTTCCGTAAAATCATGGGAATGGGACCGGCCGAATACCAGAACCAGTTCCAACTTTCCCGAAAGACCGCCAATTAAGCTAACTTTTAAAATATAAGGGCTGCCGCATATTTCGGTGATTCCGCAATCTATATGTCAGACTCATAAAATGTTTCTCCATATATTGCAGGAATTTACCATTTTGCGGCAGCCCCTTCAACTTATAGGATTTGGATATTTTCTAAAATCTCACTTCTCTTACTTTCAGATATTTGCACAGAAGAGACAGTATCTCTGTATAATTTCCTTCTTTGACCAACAGATGATGATCCATGCCGGAACGGATCAGGCTTCTGACTGCCTCGCTTGCTTTCTTCTCAATTGCCAGTTTAACAAGCAATTTCTCACCGCCGTCTATCCACTCTTGATCGGATGCTTCCACTACCCTTCCGGATTCTACCAGAATCTGATACCCGTCGCAGCCGTTCCCCTGAATACTGGACACCGTCACCTTTTCCATCGGACGAAGGGGCAGACCTACAAAACTTCCTCTGTCTCCGCTGGGAGAAATCTGCACTTTTCTCAGATCGGCTGCCAGCGAATGGGCAGTGCTTCCCTCATGAGCCAGCGCCAGAATATTATTCTCATCATCCATGCTCCCGACCTCGCCAAGCGCTGTGGCTCCGCCTTTTGCCGCCTGGTTCAGCATATACATCACAACCGTATGTCCGATATCTCCTTCCGTGTCCAGAATGATTCCTTCATCTGCCAGCCAGCTGGATGGAAGGTTCATAAGACCGCTGTAGAACGGATAACATTCAGCCGCCAGCGCATCCAGAGAATATTTTTCCACGATCTGTTTTACCGCCAGGTATACCTTTGTCAGATGCAGCATAGCCTCTTCAGACGCCAGCACTTTGCCCGTACGTTTTTTCAGGCAGCACAGAGTTTTTTCCGCTTCCTCATCAGATATCTTATCTGCCGCATCTGTGATCTCTTCCATTTCAATATGCACCAGCGTCACGCCGAATTTTGCGGAAAACTCCCACTCTTCATTCGTGGTGTCCTGAGGCCCCGCCACTCTCCAGGTCTGCCTCGGTCCCACCAGCGCCAGCTTCATATTTTTCACAGATTTGATAATGCGGCCCACCTCTGCAATTTTTGCCACTCTCTCAACCACCGCATCTTCATCTGCCAGGCCGTACACATAATCAAAAGGGATTCCGTGGGTAGTCAGAGCACTTCCAAAGTGCTGGATGCATCCGATAGAAAAAGTCTCTGTATACGGCACTGCCCAGAATACGGTCGGAATCTGCATCTCATGTACCAGCACATAGAGTAGTGAGTCCGTCACCCAGGTGCTCAGAATAATAGTCAAAGAGTCCACTTTCTGCGCTTTCAGTTCCCTGCATACATCAATGGCATCCGCCGCATCCCACACAGTTCTCGTTCCGGCCACTGCCATAATTCCTTTCTCTTCCAACGCTTTGACTGCGGAAACCGTCAGTTCCTCAGCGCGCTGTCCCCCACTTTCAAAATGACTCGCCACTGTTACAATGCCCGTTTTTGTCTCCATGATATCTTCACCTCATTTCTGTATTTATTGTTTCTGCAGGAACGACACAACAACTTCCAGATTCTCACGGAAACTGCCTTCTTTTACAAAATTCTTTGTAAACAACGCGGAACCCATGGTAAAGTAGGCTGGATCCATCTGTTTTACCAGCAGCATCCTTTCTTCCGAACCGATACTGCCTGCAAGTACAGTAGGAATTGGGCTGGCTTTGACAAATGCTGCGGAGAGAACATTTGGATCCCCTTCCGCATAACGGTATCCAAGAAGATCCACGCCGCAGGCCCCTGCATCCTTAAATTTTCCGGCCTGTTCCAGCATATAATCACAGGAACCCTCCAGAACCGACGGGCTCTGAGACACGTTCCCCACAAACGGGAAATATTTCAGGTTTGTACTCTTCACATATTCCATGACAGAATCATAGAAAATCGTCCCCAGCAGACAATCAAATCCGCACTCTACCGCCAGCTTCGCCCCTCTCATGCACTCTTCCTCCGAATAAGTGACAACCTCGAGAAATGTAGTCTTTCCTTCTTTCTCCATCATTCCGCACAACTCTTTCATTTTGTGCGGCTCCAGTCCCACGTCTTTAAATCCCCAGTTTACCACCGGCAAATCTTTGCAGGCTTCAAACGTTTCCTTCGCATTCTTTACTGTTACATCATTGTGCGTCAGCATGACGATCAGTTTCTCCAGCATATTTTACTACCTCCACAAAATATAATTTTCTGTTCAGAACTTCCTTTGTCCTGTCTGAACTCATTATATTTTTTCGGAGACATAAAGTCGATTGAGGGGCTTGTCCTTCAGATTTCCTATTTTGTTCTTCCGTTTCTGAATCAGTTAATCATTATAGTCCCGGGACCACAGGTTCTCCAGTGTTTCCACCGTATCCGGAGTAGCCAGACGACCCTTTATATAATTTGTCTCAGACACTAAAAACCCGCAGGCCGTGACAGCCTGCGGGTTCTGTTTCTTATCTGCTTTATGAATTTACCACGTTCACCGGCCTGCCGGATACAAATGCTTCCAGGTTCGCCGCTGTAATGTCCATAATCCGCTGTCTGGAAGCTTGGGCTGCCCAGGAAATATGCGGGGTAATCAGGCAGTTCTTCGCTTTTAAAAGCGGATTATCTCCTCTGATCGGCTCTGTCGATACCACATCCAGCCCTGCAGCATATACTTTTCCACTGTTCAGAGCATCTGCCAGATCCTGCTCCACCACCAACTGCCCCCTGCTGTTGTTGATCAAAATCACACCATCTTTCATTTTTGCGATATTGTCCTTATTAATAATGCCCTCTGTGGACGGAAATAACGGGCAGTGCAAGAAGATCACGTCAGATTTTGCCAAAAGTTCATCCAGTTCCACATATTCTGCAAGCTGTTTTCCCGGCTCGCTCTGAAACGCGTCATAAGCCAGCACTTTCATGTCCATAGCATTCAGGATTCGGGCCGTCGCCTGTCCGATTCGCCCAAGGCCGATGATTCCGGCCGTCTTTCCATACAACTCGATCATGGGATAATCCCAATAACACCAGTCCGCATTTTTCTCCCATCTGCCCTCACTGACTGTCTGTGCATGATGTCCGTAATGAGAACAGATTTCCAGAAGAAGCCCCACTGCATACTGTCCCACAATCTGCGTTCCATAGGTTGGCACATTCACCACGGGAATTCCTTTTTCCTTCGCATACACATAGTCTACCACGTTATATCCCGTAGCCAGTACGGCAATCAACTTGATATTCGGGCATCTGTCCATAGTTTCTTTTGAGATCGGTGTTTTATTCATGACAACAATCTCCGCATCTCCGATTCGTTCTGCAATCAGAGGAGATTCCTCATAAGACGTCCTGTCATAAACTGTCAGTTCTCCAAACTTTTCCAAAGGCTCCCAGCTTAAATCACCGGGATTCTCGGTATAACCATCCAGTACTACAATCTTCATTACACACTGTTCCTTTCTTGTTATCCTGTTGTTTTTTATCTGCACTTATCTTACCATATTTTCCTTGAACAGACGATTCATAATTTTGCATCTTCCATTTCTTATATTGCACATCGACAACAAAGCTCCCACAGCCGCAGGGACTTTTTCTTTATCTGTAAGATTCAGCGTCCGCCGTTACGCAAAAACTGTCCGGGAACGCAACACTTTCTATACATTCCCGGACAGTTCTGTTCCTGCCTGATTTCATATGAACAGACAATACTTCTGTCTGATTTTCAATTCTATAACCAGCCTTTTACCTTCTCATAGATACTCTTTGCGTCCAAGCCGTATTTCTCAATCAACGCTTTTGCCGGCCCGGACTCCCCAAACGTATCGTTGACACCGATCCGCAGCATCTTTGTGGGCGCCTGCTCTCCAAGAACTTCTGCGACTGCCCCGCCAAGTCCTCCGATAACCGAATGTTCTTCCACTGTCACCACTTTGCCGGTCTTCTTCGCAGATGCCACCACAAGCTCCGCATCCAGCGGCTTAATTGTGTGGATATTGATCACTTCTGCAGATACCCCATCGGCTTCCAGCATCTTCGCCGCTTCCAGACTCTCGGATACTTCCAGGCCTGTGGCGATGATCGTTACGTCCTTGCCTTCCCGCATGGTAATGCCTTTTCCAATCTCGAATTTATAGGAAGCCGGATCATTGATGACCGGTACTGCCAGACGGCCGAACCTCAGATAAACCGGACCTTCATGCTCAATGGCCGCTTTTACTGCTGCTTTCGCTTCCACATCGTCTGCCGGATTGATTACGGTCATCCCCGGGATCGTCCGCATCAGGGCAATATCTTCATTACACTGGTGGGATGCGCCGTCTTCGCCTACAGAGATGCCTGCATGGGTTGCACCAATCTTTACATTCAGATGCGGATATCCGACAGAATTGCGGACCTGCTCAAACGCCCGCCCTGCAGCAAACATTGCAAAGGTAGATGCAAAAGGAATCTTCCCTGCCGCAGCAAGTCCTGCCGCCACACCCATCATATTACCTTCTGCGATACCACAGTCAATATGACGGTCCGGGAAAGCTTTCTTAAATACACCAGTCTTGGTAGCTCCTGCCAGGTCTGCATCCAGCACCACCAGATCCGGATACTGTGCTCCAAGCTCTGCCAAAGCATTACCGTAGCTCTCTCTTGTTGCAATCTTCTTTACTTCTGACATAATGCTTCACCTACCTTCTCTAAATCTGCCATAGCAGTCGCATACTGCTCATCGTTGGGAGCAGTTCCGTGCCAGGACGCCTGATTCTCCATAAAGGAGACACCCTTTCCTTTTACGGTCTTTGCAATAATCGCCACCGGTTTTCCGGTCACGTTCTTCGCTTCTTCAAAAGCTGCCCGAAGCTTGTCCATATCATTACCGTCCTCTACATTGATCACATGGAAATTAAACGCCTCGAACTTTTTATCAATGGGATAGGGCGAGCAAACATCTTCGATCTTTCCGTCAATCTGCAATCCGTTGTTATCCACAATCACTACCAGATTGTCCAGCTTTCTGTGACCTGCCAGCATGGACGCCTCCCATACCTGGCCTTCCTGGATCTCGCCGTCTCCAAGCAGCGTATACACTTTATAGGATTTTCTATCCAATTTTCCTGCAATTGCCATACCAACTGCCGCAGAGATTCCCTGTCCCAGAGAACCTGAAGACATGTCAATCCCCGCAATATGCTGCATACAAGGATGTCCCTGCAGATGAGATCCCACATGGCGGAGCGTCACAAGATCTTCCACCGGAAAATACCCTCTGTGCGCCATGGCACTGTAATACCCCGGAGCCGTATGTCCCTTGGACAGAACAAAACGGTCCCTGTCCGGATCTTTTGGATTCTTCGGATCAATATTCATCTCCTCAAAATACAAATAGGTAAAAATGTCTGCAGCCGACAGAGATCCGCCGGGATGTCCTGCTTTTGCGCTGTGCACTGCAGTTACAATTCCCTTACGGACTTCATTGGCTAATTTCTGTAACTCTAAAGTCTGCATCATTGTCTCCCTTTCTTTGACAGATTTATACATCTCCATAGTACCACATTTCCGGTAATTTTCAAGAGACAAAATGGAAACAACCGGCTCTTTTCCGTCTGTAAGTCTCTTATTTTCGCAAGTTGTATTGATCGGCAGTGATAACTGTATAGTCTTTTCCGGTTATGCATCTGGTACAGATACAAGACCTGCTGCTTCTCTTAGAATCTGCCCGAATTGTGTCCCGCAGTGTTTCATCTCTGTCAGAACCAGATCAATGCCCCGCTCTGTCCGATACCAGTTCTCCTTACTGACGTCTTTTGTAACTACCGGGCAGACCAGAATCCTTGCTTCCGGAAAACACACCTGATAATAGAGACTGGCCCTTCTTGCATGATAAGCCTGGCAACACAGGAGCGCACTTCTCACCGAAAGACCTGCAGCATCGGCCACTTCCCGTGAGCGCAGAGCATTCTCATAGGTAAAGGTCGCCTGGTCTTCCCGCCAGATACAGGCCTCCGGGACTCCCTGCTCTCTCAGAATATGATGAAAATATGCCCACTCTGTCTCAAAGGCCGGATCTCCTGTAAAAGTTCCCGTCCATTTGGCATATTTTCCGGAAGGCAGAATCACCGGCGCATAACCGGCTTTCCACAGTTCTGCCGCCCGGACCGCCAGCATGCCTTCCTCCGAACCCGGGAGAAAGATCACATCTGCTTTCTCCGGCTTGTCTTCCAGAAAAATAAACTTTGTATATTCCTCTATAAAACTCATACTTTCAGAATCCCGCTTTCATCAATCGCCCGGACTGCCTTTTCAATCTCCTCCACCGGATAGACCAGGGCCATTCGGACATAACCTTCACCCAGATCTCCAAACGCCGTACCGGGAACCGTGACCACACCTGCTTTCTCCATCAGTTCCAGTGCAAACGCTTCACTGTCTGTATAGCTCTTTGGAATCGGAGCCCACACGAACATGGTCCCCTGTCCGTCCGGGAGGTCCCAACCGATTTGGCGCAGCCCCTCACAGAGAGCCTTGCATCGTTCCTCATAGAGTCTGCACTGTTCCTTTACACTGTCCTGAGGCCCGGTGAGTGCGGCAATCGCCGCGTACTGAATTGGCAGAAAAGTTCCATAATCAATCTGTGAACGCACTTTCCTGAATTCCTCAATGATCTGCCGGTTGCCGACAGCAAAAGAAATCCGCATTCCGGTCATATTGTAGGACTTGGACAACGAAAAGAATTCAATCCCCACATCCCTTGCCCCCGGATAAGCCAGGAAAGAGCCTCCTTCCTTTCCGCCATAGACCAGATCCGCATAGGCATTGTCATGCAGCAGAATAATCTGATATTTTTCTGCAAATGCAATGGCCTTCTCGTAGAAATTATCATCCGCCACAGAGCAGACCGGATTTGCCGGATAAGAAATCAGCATAAATCTGGCTTTTCTTGCCGTCTCTTCCGGTATATCATCAAAATCCGGCAGAAAGTTGTTCTTCTGATACAGAGGATAGGTCGCACATTTGGCGCCGGTCAGTTCCGGTCCAATGGAAAATACCGGATATCCCGGATTCGGCGCCAGGAAAAGATCCCCCGGATCACAGAGCGGAAGCGCAATATGCGCCATTCCTTCCTGGGACCCATAGAGACTCATGATCTCTCCCGTCTCCAGTTCCACGCCAAAGCGCCTCATATAAAAATTCTTCACCGCTTCCAAAAGCTCCGGCCGGTCTGTCAGTGCATACTTGTAGTTTTCCGGTATACTGCAGGCATTCTTCATGGCCTCCATAATATGTACCGGCGGCTGAAAATCCGGAGTGCCTACGGAAAAGTTATATACCGTTCTGCCTGCCTTTAAAAGCTCCTCTTTTTTCGTATTCAACAGCGAGAAGATCCCTTCTCCAAGCTTCCCGGATCTTCTGGAAAATGTCAGTTCCATCTATTTATCATACTCCTTTCTTCCACCTGTATCCTTTCCCTCCGTCAACAAGGGCTTACAGATTTATTTTATAAAAAAATACCAGAAAGTCAAGTTTTGCTTCCTCGGGTCTTGCAAATATACGCACATTCTGATACAGTTATCAGGAGAACTACTGACAAAATATGAAAAAGAAATGTGAGGTTTACAAATGTCCAATACATGCGATGAAACCAAATGCAACGGCGACTGCGCTTCCTGCGGTGGTGAAGGTGTAACTGTAACACTGACCCTTGATGACGACAGCACCATTGAATGCGCCATAGTCGGAATCTTTGATGCAGACAACCGGGAATATATTGCGCTCCTGCCTCTGGATGAAAACGGCACAAACTCTGACGGAGAGGTTTATCTGTACCGCTATCAGAAAGATGCGGCAGGTAATCCGCAGCTTGAAAATATTGAGAACGACGAAGAATACGAAGCTGCTTCTGATGCGTTCGACGAGCTTCTGGACTCCATGGAATACGATGAGCTGGTCTCTGAAAATGAACTGAACTAAGAAATCGTAACCGCCCGGGAATGTGATATTCTCCGGGCGGCTTTTCCTGCCATTTCTTCATCTCTCACAGCGTTTCACTGGTTTTTCTCGTAGATAATTTTCAACCCTTTCAGAAGCAGTTCATCATCCAGCAGGATCTTATGTCTGCAGTGAGGGATCAGGGCTTTGGCAAGTCCGCCGGTAGCGATGATTGTCAGTTTCTGCCCCATCTCTTCTTCCATCCGGTCCAGCATTCCGTCCAGAAGAGCCGCATTTCCGTAAAACACTCCGCTCTTCATACAATCCACCGTGTTCTTTCCAATCAGCCTGGCCGGAGGCTCGATACTGATCTTGGGAAGCTGTGCCGTCTTGGCCGTGAGCGTATCCGCAGAGATACGAGCTCCGGGAATAATAGCGCCTCCGATATAATTCTTCTTCTCATCCACGATACAGATTGTGGTAGCTGTTCCCATATCAATAATCGCCGCCGGAACCGGATATTCGTGAATCACAGCAACTGCATTGACGATCCGGTCGCTTCCCACCTGTCTTGGATCATCCATCAGAACATTCAGCCCAGTCTTCACGCCCGGTCCAATGACCATCACTTCATGATTCAGAATCTTCTCCATGGAACGCCGGACTGTATTCGTCACCGGCGGTACAACGGACGATATGATGCCCCCATCCAGATTGTCCGTATGGATACCATAAAGTTCCAGAATATTTTTAAAACTGATGGCATATTCCAGCTCTGTCCTTGTGGACACTGTAGACAGACGTTCTACAAAGCAGACTCTCTCGCCATCAATGCATCCTACCACAATGTTTGTATTTCCAATATCTACTGCTAAAATCATCTTTTTCTCATCCTCTCTCTTTTCCTTTGGATTGTAATCATCATAACATGTTTTTTCCGCAAAAAAAAGCCTTCTGCTTTACTTTTGTAAGAGCTTGTGCCATATTAATATATGAATCTGAATCTTTGTTCCCTGATGATTCCAGACAGAAAGATTAATCAAAGCAAGACCGACATCTTCATTTCAGAAAGGATTTTTTATGTTAACTAATAAATATATTATACTTGGAGTCACCGGCAGCATCGCTGCCTACAAGGCTGCCGCCCTTGCCAGCTCTTTGAAAAAGTTGAACTGTCAGGTACAGGTTATCATGACGAAAAATGCACAGCAGTTTATCAATCCAATTACCTTTGAGACACTGACCGGAAAAAAATGTCTGACGGACACCTTTGACCGAAATTTTTCTTTTGAAGTAGAGCACATCTCCGTGGCAAAGCAGGCAGATCTGGCAATCCTTGCACCGGCTTCCGCCAACCTCATTGGCAAGCTTGCCCACGGCATTGCAGACGACATGCTGACCACCACTCTGATGGCATGCACCTGTCCGAAGCTCATCTCTCCTGCCATGAACACTGCCATGTACGAAAACCCGATTCTGCAGGATAATCTGCAGATATTAAAGAAATACGGATATCAGGTTCTGGAACCTGCCAGCGGCCGTCTGGCCTGCGGCGATACAGGAAAAGGCAAGATGCCGGAGCCCGAAGAGCTTCTCTCCTTCATTTTAAAAGAAATTGCCTGCAAGAAAGATCTGTCCGGCAAAAAGATCCTGGTCACCGCCGGCCCCACCCAGGAAGCCATTGATCCGGTCCGGGTAATCACTAACCATTCCACCGGCAGAATGGGATATGCCCTCGCCCGCGCAGCCATGCTGAGGGGCGCTGAAGTGACGCTGATCTCAGGACCTGTCAACCTGACGCCGCCGCCTTTTGTTCAGACGGTTCCGGTCCGCTCCGCCGAAGACATGTTCCAGGCAGTCACCGCCGTATCGGAAAAACAGGACATTATCATCAAGGCGGCCGCTGTGGCGGATTATACCCCTGTTGCGGTCAGTGAGGAAAAAGTCAAGAAAAAAGCGGGGGACATGAGTATCCCCCTGAAGCGTACCCGGGATATCCTGCAATACCTGGGGGAACATCGCCAAAAAGAACAGTTTCTCTGCGGATTCTCCATGGAAACCGAGCATATGATTGAAAACTCTCAGAAAAAACTGGCACAGAAGAATCTGGACATGATCGTCGCTAACAACCTGAAAGTTGCAGGCGCTGGTTTTGGCACTGATACCAATGTAGTTACGCTGATTACCCGGGACACCATGCAGCAACTTCCAATTATGAGCAAGAATGAAGTGGCGCATGCAATCCTGGACCATATCCTGAAAATCTCTGCCCAAAAAACTCTACATTGAGTGCATGATCCGAAAAAAGGCTGATCTGCATATGCAGATCAGCCTCCCATATATTCGTTAATCACCGAAGCAAGCGCCGGAAGAATCTGCTGCTTTCGTGAAAGCAGGTTCTCCTGGAACGTATGTTCTTCCCCATTACTGTCCGGAAACGCCTCTATGGCCCATGAAGCGCGTTCTCCTCCCGCATACACAACCGAACCGTTTTCCAGGATACTGGTGAAAACCAGAACGGCAAGATCAATCTGTTTCTTTTGAGAAAAACGATCCACAACACTCATAATCTCCCGGACATCTGCCCGTGTCTCTCTTGCTGACGGAACAATGACCTGAGAGATAGAGAGTTTACAGGAATGAATATCATAAATTTTCAGGTCCTGATTGATCATGTCAGAAAAACTGGCTTTTTCCTGGTTGGATGTAACGGTAAATAACTCCTCCGCAAATTCTTCCATATTCAAATCGGCAAGAGCTGCCAAAATATTCGCAGTGGATATGTCCCGCTCGGTAGTGGTAGGCGAATGAAAATTCATCGTATCCGACAAAACAGCACCAAGAAGCAGCCCTGCCAGATTCGCTGGCATCAGCATCTGGTTCTCTCTGAAAATCGTGGCTATAATTGTAGCTGTGGAGCCCACAATCTCATTACGAAACGCCACCGGCTGAGAAGTTGTGAAATCATTGATCCGATGATGATCGATAACTTCCAAAACTTTTCCCCGGTCCACTGCATTCACTGACTGAGAAAATTCATTGTGATCCACCAGAACCAGCCTGCGCTTCCTGGCATCCATAATGTGGTATCTGGAAATATACCCTACCAGCCGGTCCTCCTGATCAATCACTGGATAAACCCGGTAACGGCTTTTCAGCATTTTATTGCCCACATCTTCAGCCAGTTCATTCGAGCGAAAAGAAACCAGCTTCTTCTTCATAATCCGTTCCACAGATGGAGCAAAATACAGATAGCGGGATGTATTCATACTGCCGTGACCGGAACGAATGATCGGACAATGGTATTTTCTGGCGGCATTGATGACTCTTTCATCAATTTTATCGGCCCACACGATAATCATCATCCCTGCCCCAAGCTCAATAAGTTTTAACTGGGCCTTGGTATTGGCTCCAACAATCACAATACGCTCTTTGACGTTAAAATTATCCAGTCTGTCCAGATCCGTCATGGCAATGATACTGACTTTTCCATTAATATACGCCTGATCATCATCATAGATCATCGTACCATTGATGGTCTTGCGAATATTTTCAGCCGGAGTGTGCGCCAGTATGTCGATGGACATGGCTGTATCGTTCAGACCAACCACTGCAAGGTCGGATTTGGTCACCATCCCCACAAGACGACGCTCTTCATCAACCACCCCACAGTATGCATGATTGTCTTTCTGCATGATCTGCAGGGTCTCATAGATCGTCGTATCTGAAGTAATGGAAACCGGCGCATCCATGTCAATCTCAGAAAGCTTCAGCCGGGCATCCTGCAGCAGCACCGGCTCGGGAAAGCCGAATCGGGAAAGGAGATAACGGGTCTCCTTATTCAACGCCCCCAATCTGCAGGGGACTGCATGTACGCCCATGGAACGTTTGAAAAACGCGTAGGCAATTGATGATGCGATGGAATCCGTATCAGGGTGACGGTGTCCGGTAATATATACCGGGTCTTTCTTTTTCATGATTTCCTCCTGTTTCTGCATCTGGCCCTCCGGAGAAAAAGCGTCTTCCTGCCATCTGAACACGCCCTGTAACCGGATATCACTTTCAGCATACACCAGTTATCTGAATTCCGCAAGTATGACTTCGCCGTTTATCCTTTCACCACGCCCACCGTCCGGAGTTTTTTCAGCGGCTTTACCAGATCGTTCTGCTGTTCCATCACCCTGTCAATATCCTTATATGCAAATCGGCATTCCTCCGCCACATCATTTTTTTTGCGCTTTCCAAGCACCACCTGGCGCTCTTTTAAGTCCAGAATCACCTGCTCTGTTGTAAAGGCTGCCATGGCTCCTGTTCTGGAATAAGCCCTGCCTGCGCCGTGAGAAGAGGAGCAGAAAGACTCCTGGTTACCGAGGCCTTCCACCACATAGCTGTAAGACCCCATGGCTCCCGGAATAACTGCAATCTCTCCTGCTCTCGCCCTGGTGGCCCCTTTGCGGTGTACCCAGACATTTTCCCCATAATGGTTCTCAATTGCCGCATAATTATGATGACAGTTGATGATTTCTCCGAATTCTGTGTCCACGCCTGCATATTTTTTCAGGTGCCGTTTCACCAGTTCCATCACCTTCTCCATCATTCGCTGACGGTTCTCGTACGCATAGTCCAGCGCCAGATTCATCCAGCGGATATACTGTCTGCCTTCCTCTGTATCCGTCGGAAAGAACGCCAGGCGGTATTCGTCCGGTACCTGAGAGTGCCACTTTGCATTCAGTTCCCGGGCCTTTTTATGAAAGACATCACAGATCTCCTTTCCCATATGACGGCTTCCTGAATGAATCATAATTCCAAGAAATCCTTCTTCATCTGCCTGCAGCTCAATAAAATGATTGCCCCCGCCCAGTGTTCCGATCTGATAATAACCGTCTTCGATCAGAGGTAATAGTTCCGGATTTGTATCATACAGCTCCATCTGCTCTTTTGCACGATCCAGTACCCGGGATTCCTGGACCGTCCTATACCGTTCAATTCCCACAGGAATATTTCTCAGGATATCCCCAATCAACAGCTGCATCAGGGAACCATTTCCCGTGGCAATCCCCTCAATCTCCGAAAGCTTTACTTTCACTGGAACAAAGATCATACCGCATCCGATGTCAGATCCCACTGCATTGGGAATGACTGCACCTCTGGCAGCGATCACACCACCAATCGGCATCCCTTTTCCCGTATGGGTATCCGGCATCAGACATACCCATTTATGCACAAACGGCAGCTTCGCCAAATGAACTGCCTGGGCAAGACAACTCTCTTCCAGCTGCTCCCTGCCGGAAAGCCACACCCTCACCGGAACTCTCATATCATATCTGTCATTGCTGATCACGAACATTTCTCCTCACCTCTCCTTACCTATGTTCTACTGTGATCAGGAAAAGCCCAGATGCCCCGTCACGCGGAACATTGCTTTCCTCTGATCCAGATATTACCACAGGTACATATGAAAATCATTTCTAAAAAGGTGCGAACAAAACCCTACAGCTTTACTACTTTTGTGGCAACGGTTTCCCGAAATCTCACATCATGTTCCACTACCAGCATTGAAGGCCTGCCTGACAGCAAAAGTTTCTCAATCTGCATTCTGGAAAAGACGTCAATATAGTTCAGCGGCTCGTCCCAGATATACAGGTGTGCCGGTGTCAGCAGACTCGCAGCCAGCAGAACCTTTTTCTTCTGTCCTTCTGAATAATCCTCCACAGGTTTTGCAAACTGTCCCCGCTCCATATCCAGCTGCCTGAGAATCGCACAGAACAGACTTTCATCCAGATTCCGTCCCTGGCAGAACTCTTTTATGCTTCCTCTCAGAAAAGAAGTATCCTGATTTACATAAGATATGACCAGTCCGGAAACCGTCTCAAGAACTCCGGTTTCTTCAAGACTCTGTTTCCTGAGAGCCTGCTCTCTGCAATCTGAACTGCAGGCCAAAATCGCTTTGATCAGGCTGGACTTCCCACATCCGTTCCTGCCATTTAGAAACACCCGTTCTCCCTGATGTACCGAAAAACCAAGTCCATGGAAGACAGCGGCAGGAGCTCCGCTGTACTTAAGCCCATATCCATCTGCCCGGATCAGACAGTCTTTATGATGAGTCAGAGGCATAAGTTTCAACTCAGCGATCTCTTCTATATCCTGCAAAAGACCTTCCTTTTCCTCGATTTCCCGGCCGATTCTCTGCTCCATCTGCCGGACCCTGCTTTGCATCTTCTTTGTCTTCATCCCAATATATGGGCGTTTTCCTTTATGATCTGGTTCTTTTATGGGATCATATCCAATCTTGCTCCCTTCGCTGCGGTCTGCCCACTGCCTGCTTCTCGCCGCTGCTTTTTTCAATTTCCCGATTTCTTTTATATGCTTTTCATTCTCCCTTCTGGCACATACGTCTTTTCTTCTCTTATTTTCCCACCAGGAAGAGAAATTGCCGTTTTGCACCTCAATGGTCTGACGGTTCAGAATCAGTACATGATCCACACAGGCATCCAGAAGATCCCGGTCGTGAGACACCAAAATGAATCCCTTCTTTCCGGCCAGATATGCTTTCACTGCCTCCCTGGAAGCCAGATCCAGATGGTTGGTAGGCTCGTCGATCAGCAGAAAATCATGTTCTTTGGAAAACAAAACCGCCAGCATAACTTTCGTACGCTCCCCATTACTGAGTGTTTTAAAGGGACGGTAGAGCACTTCCGCATCTACATTCAACTGATTCAGTTCACAGAGAATCCTCCAGGATTCTCTATCCGGCTTCCAGACTTCTGCAAGTTCTGCCCCACATTGTTCTATTTCTTTATCACCAACCTGGTATGGAAAATAATCAAATGTCATTCCGGTCTGAATGCATCCGCTGTATTCATATTTTCCCTGAAGCAGATGCAAAAATGTTGTCTTTCCTTTTCCGTTTCTCCCAATAAGTCCCAGTTTCCAGTCTGTATCAATGGAAAAGGAAGCATGTTCGAAAATATTGTCCGGACTTCCCTCATAATAGAAAGTCAAATCGTTTACATCAATCTGTGACATACTACCTCCTGATTGTCATTCTGCTTTTTAAGTTTCCTTTTGCATTTCTTATCTGTCACAGTTTCATTGCCAAAGAGACTGACTCTTCCATCTTCTCCGCCCGTTTTTCCACACAAAAAAGAGAGGTTATGAGAACATAATCCGCTTTTGGCAACATGAAAAAACCGCATCCTTCCATTTATGGAACGATACTGTCGATAAGAAATCTCATGTTTTCAAAAGTTGATTATTTTCTCATCTTCCCCCTCCTGACATTCATCTGGCTCTCACCAGCTTATTTTTGCATATTATATAGCAGCATCCCTTGATTTGTCAATCCGTTTCCTGCTGCATTTTCAGTGATTCCAACTTTTCTGTTTCCCGGTTATACAATTTTCTGCTGTAAATCTGCTCAATCAGCCTTTCAGCATCATCGTAAAGCTTCTGCCATTCTTTTGCATAATATTCATTCCCTGTATCCAACTGGCTCATCTCATACATAATTGCATCTGCATTGTCCGCCAGAATATGATCTTCCCTATAATTTTTCACGGTATAGCCTTCGGAAAGCACTTCATTGTCATTCCTTCCCGGAAGATAATTCTCATAATCCATGGCTCCAACCGAATGATATACAAAATCTTCCACATGCTCCGGTTCCTTAAATGCAAAATGCACACTGTCCTTCACCAGTTCCGTCATAACTGCCTTCCATATGGAAGCCGGATAAGTGGAACCATACAGATTCTGAAGCACCCGTGGTTCGTCATATCCCACCCAGACACTCATGGAATAATCCGGCGTGATTCCGCAAAACCATCCATCCTTACATTCATTGGTCGTTCCCGTCTTACCGGCCGCCTCCACTTCCAGATCCCATCCCACAGATGCCGCCGTTCCGCGCTGCAGAACCCCTTTCAGAATATCTATCATCTCTTTGGCCGAATCTGCATAATAGACTTCTTCCGGTTCCGGCTCCTGGTACAGTTCTCTCCCTTCTCTGTCCCTGAGCGAAAGCAGGCAGGTAGCCCGGTGGTAATTTCCATGATTCGCCAGTGTGGAATAACCATTCGCCATCTCTACTGTCGTCACACCGTAAGTCAGGCCTCCCAGAGCCGATGCCGGATAATAATCATCCGGCACAATTCCGGAAAACTCCATCTGGTTCATATAGGAAAGGGCATTCTGCGGAGTCAGTTTGCAGAACAGCCACCATGCACACCCGTTAACAGATTTCCACACTGCCTGATCCATTCTCATTCTGTTTCCGGTCAGGTTGACTGCTTCCAGTCCCATCTCCTTTGCTTTTGTCACATTGATATTGGGAATCATGGTATCCGCCGTATAACCATGATCCAATGCCGGTGTATAGACCGCCAGCGGCTTTATGGTGCTTCCAGGCTGCCGATAGGACTGATACGCACGGTTCAGTGTATAGACCCCTGTATCCTGGCTTCTGCCTCCCACAACGGCTACCACTTTATGTGACTGATTATCAATGACCGTAGAAGCACACTGCAGGGCATAGATTCCCTCTTCGCTGACCTCTTCATCAAATGCCATCATCTCGTCAATAGTTCCCTGCAAAAGCGCCTGTTTTTCCTGATTCAGGGAAGTCCGAACCACATAACCTCCTGTATACAAATCCCCCCGGCAGGACTCATATACGTTGTTGTAATGTTCCAGATACGACCGATAGGCATCCATGCTTTCAAATTCATACCGAAAGACAAAACCATCCATTTCCATCAAATATCGAACCGCGCAGTCAACAGCATAAGTGGTCTCATAATTCTGAATCTTTTCCGCCGGACGCGGATTTAGCAGAATACTCTCCCTCTGTGCCCTGGAAAGTTCATTCGGCGTAAGATACCCGCATTCATGCATGTCGCTCAGAATTTTATCTCTTCTCGCCAGTGCATGATCTTCATGCTCCAGTGGATCGTAGTAGGAAGGTGCATTGGGAATCGCACAGAGGTATGCAGTTTCACTGACGCTCAGTTCTGCAGCCGTCTTGTTGAAATATTTTTTTGCAGCAGCCTCTATGCCATAACAGCGGTTCGCAAAATATGCACTGTTTACATAATACTCCAGAATCTGTTCTTTGGTATACTTTTTTTCCAGTTCTGCCGCAATCAGAATTTCCCGCACTTTCCGTTCCAGAGACACTTCACTGGTCAGGAACGCGCTCCTTGCCAGCTGCTGCGTGATCGTGCTTGCTCCATGTTTCTCCCTGCCCTTTGTAATGACATAGCGATAGCAAACCCGTAGAATCCCATTGGGATCATACCCTTCATGTTCCCAGAAATTCCGGTCCTCAACTGCGATAAATGCCTGAATCACTGTTCGGGGAATCTCTTCATATCGGAGATAATCCGTATCGCTGTCCATGGACAGCCTGCTGATCAGGTTCCCATTGTCATCATAAATATAACTGCTCAGGTTTTTCATAAAGAGTTCTCCGTCGGACTCTGCAACCAAACGAACCGCATCTCTCTTAAATTCCTCATATATCGGATAATACCGATAATACAAATACCCACATCCAGCCGCCCCTGCAAATGTAAGCAGTAAGAAAATCACCAATAACACTTTTCCTGTTTTCTTTATGATTGCCAAAAGAACCCCTCCGGATCGTACGTTTGTATTTATTATAACACTATCCTATGTAATGTGCATCCTTTCCTATGCAACTTTTAGTCCCACACTTTCTATATCGGAACAAATTGAATTTCTTCGTGGTCAGGCGTATAATCAAAGGTAAAAAAAACAAAAAAGGAATTTTATCACATGTCAGAATACCAGGAATTGATCAAATCTTTTCAGAAAAGCCGTAACTACGTTCGGGATTTTCTAATCTATGGCTTTAAATCCCGGGAAGACTTTTCCTACAAAAGCGGTAGAACTTACGACAACGAAAGGCGCCGGATTGAGTCCTGGCTGTCAGAATACATAAGGACCGACTACAGTCCCCACGGAAAAACCCTGTCTATTGCACTGGACAGCAGTCTTCTTGGCACCAATCCTCTCTATCGGGTATGGAAGTCCAAAAGCTTCACTTCCAACGACATTATGCTGCATTTTTTCTTTTTAGATCTGTTTCAGGACGGCTGCTCTTATACGGCTGAAGAATTGTCCGATCAGATCCTGGAACGTTACAGCCTGCTGCCGGAAACCCAGCTTATTCGAAAAAAAGCAAATGAATATGTAAAAGAAGGAATTCTATGCGCAAACAGACAGGGGAAACGGGTTCTTTATTCCATGAAGCCGGCTTTATCCTGCAGCGTTCCAGGAATTCTGACTGCGCTTCTGGATGCGATCCGCTTCTCTCAGCTTACCATGCCTCTTGGTTTTATAGGCAGTACCATACTGGATAATCAGAGAGTTGTCAATGACCTTTTCCTGGCCAGACACGGATACTGCAGTTTCACGCTGGAAGATGAAATCCTTTTTCATCTGTTGAATGCCATGCATCATCAGAACATGGTAGTCATAACAAACCGCAGCAATAAATTCTCCCGTTCACAGGAGGAAAAGCTTCCTATTGTCCCCATGAAAATATTCGTCAGCACCCGAACCGGGCGGAGGTTTCTCTGCGGTTACCGTCCCGAAACTCACCGTTTTTCCACTCTGCGTCTGGATCAGATCCATCAGGTATCTATCCGCGAATCCTTTGATCAATATTCTTATTACCGAAAAAAACTGGAAGAGAATTTGTCTGCCTGCTTTGGCGTCTCTTTTGGTGTCAACCATCAGATTGATACCCTGAAACTGACCCTGTATATTCGTGAAGGACCAGAAGACTATATCTATCAGCGCCTGAAGAGAGAAGGCAGGGGTGGATCCATTACCCACACAGACCATAATATTTTCACTTACGAAATATCCGTTTTTGACGGAAATGAACTTATGCCATGGATCAAAACTTTTATTGGAAGGATCCTTTCCTTTGAATCAAACAACAATTATCTGGTCCAGAAATTTTACCAGGATATTTACACCATGGCAAAACTGTATAACACAAAGGAGTGAATCATGGAACTGTTTTCAGAAATCTATAACTGTTATTACCATATTGTAGACCGCATTTTAGAGGAAGCAGAAAAGCACCCGGTAACCGATGCTGAAATAAACCATCTCTGCAGGTCGGAAGGTTTTCTGGAAAGCGGCCTCTATCTGCTTCCAAAACTGAAAGAAAGGGACTGGCCCCTTCTCTCCTTTGACGGCACATGTTACCGTGCGCTTACGAAGGCGCACAGGCCTCTGCCTCTTACACTTCTTCAGCGCTCCTGGCTGAAAACGCTCCTTCCGGACCGACGGTTCCGACTGTTTTTTACCGAAGAAGAGCTCTCTGTTCTGGAACAGTTTACCGAAGATGCTCAGGTTCTCTGGAGTTTTGAAGATTTTCATTATTATGATCAATATCTGGACGGCGATAATTATGGCTCTTCTGAATATCGCAGACATTTTCAGACCCTTTTAACTGCCATTCCCAAAAGACAGTATGTGAACATTTCCTATCAATCGGAAAAAGGACACCGTATCACCCATCACTATCTGCCTCTGAAGCTGGAATATTCGGCCAAAAACGACCGGTTTCGTCTGTTGGCAATTCGTGAAAATCAGAGACATTCCGCCTTCCTCCAGGTTCTGAACCTGCGTGGCATTACAGAAATATCTCTCCTTCCCCATTATGACAGGGAAGATTTTGACTTTGAATCATTTGTCCGGACATCCTATTACCGCGAACCGGTCCGTCTACTGATCAAAAATCAGAGAAATGCTCTGGAACGAACCATGCTTCACTTCTCCAATTACGAAAAAAGGACAAAAAAAGTAGATGAAGACACCTGGGAATGTCTCATCTACTATAATCGTTCCATGGAGACAGAGCTTTTAATAGAAGTGCTCTCTTTTGGTCCCACCATTCAGGTACTTGGACCTGAATCTTTTCTTCAGCAGATACGAGACCGTCTAAGCAGGCAGATGGAACTGTTCTCTGACAATCATGTTTTTGATTCCTCTGTTATCTCTTCCCTGTCTTAAACATATGAATCATCTCTCTGGTCAGGCTGATTCCGTCATCCTCCAGAGGGATCTCTTCTCGTTCGATCCACTCTGCCATTGCCAGTTCCTCCGTATCCAGCTTCACCTGCGCACTTCCGTCCACCTCACAGTAGAATCCGCACAGTAATGTGGAGGAAAAGGACCAAGGCTGACTTTTATAATATTGGATATTTTTTACTTTCAGGCCCACTTCCTCCATAACTTCCCTTCGGACCGTTCCCTCCAGCGTCTCTCCAATCTCCGTAAATCCTGCCACCAGTGCATAGCTTACGTTTCCCGGCCGGTTGGCATATTTGGTCAGCAACAGCCGATTTCCATCCGTCACTGCCACAATCACACCCGGGTTAATTCTGGGATAGACCATATTTCCGCAGTCCTCGCAGCGAATCATCCTCTCTATATGATCCAAAACCATCGGCTTCCCACAGCGCCCGCAGAACCGGTTCAACCGGTACCAGTCATCCAGCTGCTGTCCGGTAATGCCTGCAAAGCCCAGATAGCGCGGAGCAGCATCCCGGAAAACACCAGAATTTTTCCACGTATAACCATCAGGTATCTCGTTCAGCTCTTCCTTCAGCAGAAAAAAACGTTCACCACTGATGGAAAACAGATAGACCATATCTCCTTTTCCCTGACAAATTTCTTCCACCTTTGGATAAAAGATTCTGCCATCCACGAACCGGCAGAGTACATCTCCCTTATGGTAAACAAGAAGCCAGTCCTCCAGTTCCGGCAGCTGTTCGGCATAATGATTATCATAGATTTTTGACGCAATGTCCTGTATCATTTCCTGAATTCCTCTCTTTCTCTGATGTAATCGTCCGCATTCTTTCCAGTATGGCTGCGAGAGTATCCGATCATAACAGAATTATACTATTGAATTTCACAAGATACAAGATGCCTATCTTACATATTTTTGAATAAAGTCCAAAACTATTTCTCTGGTTTCTCCATATGCGTTTGCCGTCTCAAATTTTCTTTCTGGACGCCGCTGCAGCGCCAGAATCTTCATCGCTGCTCTTCTATTTAAGTTTTCACCGTTCTAAAGTTCTGTAAAAAAGATGCAGCGGTCTCCCGACCCTGCATCTTTGCAATTCCTGTCACAAATCATCCTCTTGGATGTGCTTTACTGTATTCTGTTTTTGCCCCTGGTTGAAAGTCTGCATAAATCTGCGTGGCCGTCAAATCCATATGTCCGAGAATCTCCTGAATCGTATGCAGCTTGGCGCCATTCGACGCCATATGCGCCGCACAAGAATGTCGAAACATTCTTGGCGTAATATCTTTTTCAATTCCTGCTTTTCCCGCATAACTTTTTAATATTTTCCAAAACCCCTGTCGGCTCATGGGCGTACCGGAGCAATTCAGAAATAAACAGTTGGTGTCTTCCTTTTTCAGAAAAAACACTCTGCTCTTCTCCATATATTGCTGCAAAGCTGCTCCTGCCTTGGAGCCAAAAGGAACCATTCGTTCCCTGCCTCCATCCTTACAGATAATCCATCCAAAGCGAAGGTTCAGGTCACTGACATTCAGATGCACCAGCTCACTGACACGCATCCCTGTGGCATAAAGCAATTCCAGCATCGCCTTGTCCCGGCAGCCTTTAGGATTCTCCACAGAAGGCTGAGCTAGAAGATGCTCCATCTCCTGAATCGTCAGGATTCCAGGCATCTGCTTTTCCACCTTTGGAGCCTTCAGGCCAAATGCCGGATCCGTTTCAATCTTCCGGCTCCGCATCAGATATTCAAAAAAAGCTTTCATAGATGCAATATACCTGGAAATCGTAGACGCCGCCATTCCGTTTTTCTCCAGATACAGTACATAAGAGTTTAATACTGTAGCAGTTATGGCACTGACTGAATACACCCCTTGTCCTTCCACATATAATCTCATCTTTGCCAGATCACTGCGGTAAGACATAACTGTATTATGAGACGCTTTTTTCACATCTTCCAGGTATGTTACGAAATACTCTATCTCCTCATCCATTTTTTTACCCTCAATACTATAAACATACCTACAGTATAACCAAGAACGTCTCTAATTTCAACATTTTTTCTCACATTTTCCTCAGAAGCTGCTGCAAAATCAGCGGATTTAAGTATACCTCCGCCACAATACCAAATATAAGGAAGAAAAAACCAATCGCTGCAAGAAGCAGGTATTTCTTCCGGCTGCTTCCCTTTTTCCAAAGCCAGAGCAATACCCAGCCAAAGGCCGGCAGGTAGAAAAAGATCTGTGGCACTATTCCTGCCACACAGATCAGTACCCCTTTTAACCCAAGTCTGACAGTGGACACACTGATCATCGTGCCCCAGGTCATTCCAAGCAAAAGCAACATTCCTCCTGCAATCAAAGGAGCCGCACCCAAAGTACCGCAGCAAATCAGAAAAAAATACTGTCCGCAGCGGTATCCCCCCACATATTGGAGCAAACGTTTGTAATCTATTTTCAAAGATGCATATTGATTCAGAAAGTATTCACTGAAAATACCAGCAAAATCAGAATCATCCAGCGTCTGCACAAAAAAGATCCCTGTCAGAAGTCCTGCGAAAAACAGGACCAGGCAAGTTCCCGGACTGATGTTCTTTCGGTAATAAAATGTTTCTCTCATAAAAAACCTCCCCTATCATTTTATGAAAGGGGAAGTCCATCTATTACATTTCTGTACATTTTTTCAGCACTGCTTCAGACGCTTTCAAAACCGCATTTCTCATGCCGTATTCCTCCAGAGCTGCAACGCCTTCAATCGTTGTCCCTGCAGGACTGCACACCTGGTCTTTCAATGTTCCCGGATGTTCTCCCGTCTCCAGGACCATTGCCGCTGCCCCCTTCATGGCCTGTGCTGCAAATACATAAGCCTGGTTACGCGGCATTCCGCAGCGAACTGCACTGTCTGCCAACGCTTCTATAAACATATAACCAAAGGCCGGGGAGCTGCCGCTGGCACAGACTACTGCATTCATCAACCTTTCATCAATAAATTCAGCTCTTCCACACGCTTTGAACAGTCTCTCCAATACATTCAGTTCTATATCTGAAAATTCTTCTTTTATGCAACTGATTCCTGTCATTCCTTCACCGATCTTTGCCGGCGTGTTGGGCATGGCACGAACAATTCTCTTGTCTTTTCCAAGGTTCAGTTTCAATTCATTAATCGTTTTCCCCGGAGCCAGAGAGATAATAATATGTTCCGGAGTCAGCATATAGCGAATTCCATTCAGCACTTCGTCATAAAACTGTGGTTTTACCGCCAGAATCAGATATTTGCACTTATTCGCACATTCTGCATTGGAATCTGTATATTCCACTCCTGTTTTTTCATAGATACGCCTCTTTGTCTCTTGTGTTTTCGCACAAAATATCAAATCCTCTTTTGGAAATGCTTTTAGAACTCCCATTAAGATTGCACTTCCCATGTTTCCCATTCCAATAAATCCAATTCTTGACATCTCCATGTACCTCCTGACATATGGCTAAATACACCTTATACATTTTTCTGATGTTATGAAAAAGAGATGCTGCTGTCGCAACATCCCTTTCATTTTCAACTTTTATTTAGCGTAATCTGTGACTCTGCTTTCGCGGATCACATTTACCTTAATCTGACCAGGATATTCCAGATTAGATTCAATCTGTTTGGATATATCTCGCGCCATCAATACCATCGCTGCATCATCCACCTGATCAGGTACTACCATAACTCGAACCTCTCTGCCTGCCTGAATAGCAAAAGACTTCTCTACTCCTTTAAAGGAGTTTGCAATATCTTCCAGTTGTTTTAATCTGTTGGTATAAGTCTCCAGTGTCTCTCTTCTCGCGCCTGGCCGGGCTGCCGATATTGTATCCGCAGCCTGTACAATACAGGCGATCAAAGAAGTAGGCTCTACATCACCATGATGTGATTCAACTGCGTTGATCACTGTAGCTGATTCCTTATACTTCTTGCATAAATCCACACCGATCTGAATATGAGATCCTTCCATCTCGTGATCAATGGATTTACCAATATCATGTAATAGTCCGGCTCTTTTCGCCATCCGGACGTCAACGCCAATCTCCCCTGCTAATAAACCGGATAGGTGTGCAACTTCTATTGAATGTTTTAACGCATTCTGTCCGTAGCTGCTTCTAAACTTCATTCGTCCAAGAAGTCTTACAAGCTCCGGATGAATACCGTGAACACCAACCTCCAAAGCTGCTGATTCACCTTCTTCGCGAATCATTGCATCCACTTCTTTTTGAGCTTTCTCAACCATCTCCTCAATTCGTGCCGGGTGAATACGGCCGTCAACAATCAGTTTCTCCAATGCAATGCGAGCGACTTCCCGGCGAATTGGATCAAACCCGGATAAGATGACTGCTTCCGGCGTATCATCAATAATCAAATCAACACCGGTCATGGTCTCAAGAGTACGGATGTTTCTTCCCTCCCGACCTATGATGCGCCCTTTCATCTCATCATTAGGAAGCTGTACAACAGAAATGGTTGTCTCAGCCACATGGTCAGCTGCACATTTCTGAATAGCGGTGACAATAAAATCCTTCGCTTTCTTGTTTGCCTCCTCTTTTGCCCTGCTCTCCAGTTCTTTCACCAGTTTCGCAGTTTCATGTTTTACATCATCTTCAACTGTTTTTAAAAGATATTCTTTTGCTTGTTCGGAGGTAAGGCCTGAGATTCTCTCCAATTCCTGTAATCGTTTTGCAGACAGCTCTTCCACTTCAGCCCGCTTTTTCTCAAGCTGTGCCTCACGTGCGGAAAAGCCTGCTTCTCTGCGCTCAATCGCTTCCGTCTTCTTGTCCAGGGCTTCTTCCTTGGACAGTACCCGGCGTTCATAACGCTGAAGCTCTGCTCTGCGCTCTTTGGTCTCTTTTTCAAGCTCGTTCCTGGTCTTCACGGACTCTTCCTTGACTTCCAGCATCGCCTCACGCTTCTTGGTTTCTGCCGTTTTCAAAGCTTCATCTATGATCTCTCTCGCTCTGTCTTCTGCATTGCCAAGCTTTTCTTCAACTACCTTCTTTCGATAATTGACAGCACAAGGCCAGACAACTGCTGCAGTCAGAGCGATTGCAACCAGCACCGCAATGATAGTCGTAACCATATACAGGAGCACCTCCTTATTAAGTTTTCATTGTACAACACAATAAATAGATTTTAAACTGTTTTGACAATAATGTCAAGTCTTGCATTCTCTCTTTTGTGCATTTAGGCAAGGAGGTGCCAATTTTTTGTATATCACTCCAAATACTCACGCAGTACCGACAAAATATCTCCAGTCCGAAACCCTCTGCGGGCAAGAGACGCAATCAGCTTCCGGGTCTGCTTATCATCGCATACTGCAGGATCGTAGCGTTTCTTTTCCAGATATTTACGAATCAGTATCCTCTCATCTGCGGGCTCCAGCTCTTCATATACTTTCTGAATCAATTCAGAGGAAACTCCTTTTCGAAATTGAAGTTCCTGTTCCAGCTGTCGCCGGCTCTTCTGATTCTGACGATATTCTATGTAATTGCGGACATAACGTTCATCATCCAGATAACCGTAACTTTTTACATATTCAATCGCCTGCTCTGCCAGTTCCGGCTCAAAATCCGCCCGGAGCAGTTTTTCCCGAAGCTGATTTTCTGTGCGGTCCATTCGCTCCAGAAGATTCACCGCCTTAATCCTGGCTTTCTTCAGCCGGGTCGACTCCTGCTCCTGCCGGGGCTGCTGGCTCTGCCGGCGTCTGCGTCCCTGGTAATCCATAATGTTCCCTGACTTTCATCTCAATATCTCTGCACGCTTCCGGATTATCACGCAGAAACTGCTTTGCATTCTCGCGCCCCTGTCCGATCTTGGCATCGTTATAGGCATACCATGCGCCGCTCTTCTGCACCACGCTACAGCCGGCTGCCAGATCCAGAATATCCCCCACCGTAGAAATTCCCTGACCGAACATAATATCAAATTCTGCCTCTCTGAAGGGCGGTGCAATCTTATTCTTCACAACCTTTACACGGGTACGGTTCCCAATCACTTCACCGCCCTGCTTCAATGCTTCAATACGACGTACATCCAGCCGGACAGATGCATAAAACTTCAATGCACGGCCACCGGTTGTCGTCTCCGGATTACCGAACATCACTCCGACTTTCTCACGAAGCTGATTGATAAAGATCACCACGCAATTTGTCTTACTGATCACTGCCGTCAGTTTTCTAAGCGCCTGGGACATAAGCCTGGCATGAAGCCCCACATGAGAGTCTCCCATATCTCCGTCAATCTCTGCCTTGGGTACCAGCGCCGCCACTGAGTCCACGATTACAATATCCACTGCACCGGAACGAACCATAGTCTCCGTAATCTCCAGCGCCTGTTCTCCATTATCCGGCTGAGAAATATACAAATTGTCAATATCCACGCCAATATGCTTGGCATAGACCGGATCCAGTGCATGTTCTGCATCAATAAACCCTGCAATACCCCCTCGCTTCTGCACTTCCGCCACCATATGCAGCGCAACTGTTGTCTTACCACTGGATTCCGGTCCATAGATCTCCACCACGCGTCCTTTGGGTACGCCGCCTGCACCAAGCGCAATATCCAGGCTCAAAGAACCTGTCGGTATGGTTTCCACCTGCATATGGCCGGTATCCCCCAATTTCATGACGGACCCTTTCCCATACTGTTTTTCAATCTGACTGAGTGCTGCATCCAATGCTTTTAATTTCTCTTCTTTTGCCGTTCCTTTATCCTCTTTGCCCATATTGCCTCTCCTTAATGTCTTTGTCGTTCCACAACACGAACTTTTGTTCGATTTCCTGGTATTATCCTACCTCATTTAAAACAGAATGTCAAGTACCGATTTCAAATATTTAAACGGAACACAAAACAGCTGCAAAATGCATGACGCTGTATCCGTCTGCTATTTTGCAGCTGCTTTGCCTGTGTGATATTTTATTTCTTTGTAATGTATCCTTTTGCTTTTAATGTCTCTGCGCACAGCACTGCGCCACCTGCCGCACCGCGGACCGTATTGTGAGAAAGCCCTACAAATTTCCAGTCATAGATACTGTCTTCCCTCAGGCGCCCGATGGATATTCCCATGCCGTTCTCATAATCCACATCCAGCTGAACCTGCGGCCTGTTCTCTTCTTCCATATAGCGAATAAACTGTTTGGGTGCGCTCGGAAGTTCTGACTCCTGCGGAAATCCCCTGTAATTCACCAGACGTTCGATTAGTTCCTCTTTTGTCGGCTTTTTCCGGAATTTTACAAATACGGCAGCCGTATGCCCGTTCAATACCGGCACCCGGATGCACTGACAGGTAATCTTCGGTTCCTGGGCTTTTACAATCACCCCATTCTCCACATGCCCCAGAACCCGGAGAGGCTCCTGCTCTGACTTTTCTTCTTCTCCTCCGATATATGGTATGATATTTTCCACCATTTCCGGCCAGTCTTTGAATGTCTTGCCTGCCCCGGAGATTGCCTGATATGTAGTGGCAACCACTTCATAGGGCTCATACTCTTTCCAGGCGTTCAAAACAGGCGCATAACTCTGAATGGAGCAGTTGGGCTTTACTGCGATAAATCCTCTGGTCGTCCCAAGGCGTTTTTTCTGAGATGCAATCACTTCAAAATGTTCCGGATTAATCTCCGGAATCACCATCGGCACATCCGGCGTCCAGCGATGAGCACTGTTGTTGGATACCACAGGGGTCTCAGTCTTTGCATAAGTCTCTTCAATTGCTTTAATCTCATCTTTGGACATATCTACAGCGCTGAACACAAAATCAACGCCGGCTGCGACCTTTTCCACTTCATTTACATTCATAACTTTTATCTTTTTCACTGCTTCCGGTATGGGAGTCAACATTTTCCATCGTCCTCCCACTGCCTCCTCGTATGTCTTCCCTGCCGAACGGGCGCTGGCCGCTATTGTCACCACTTCAAACCAGGGATGATTTTCCAGAAGAGAGATAAATCTCTGTCCAACCATACCAGTACCCCCAAGGATACCTACTCTCAATTTCTCGTTCATTTTCCTACTTGCCTCCTCATTGCCTATATACGTACTCTTATGTCCGTCGTATACACACATTTGTCTTTCCTGTAAATATTACAGGATTTTTGTAAAAAATGCAACTCTATTTTTTCTTTTGTATTGGAAAATCTGTGATGCAGACGGCTTTATGCCCCAAGATACTCTCTGTAGTACTGAATCACCTGTTCCATCGCTTCTTTTCCCGGTGCACCGATTGTCAGCCTTTTGTTCACACAGTTTTCCATGGAAACAGCCTTGTAAATGTCTTCTTCAAATATTGGACTGATTGCTTTGTATTCTTCCAGGGACATATCATCCAGCGCCATATTCCGCTCAATACAATACAGTACCAGTCTTCCTACAATCCCATGGGCATCTCTGAATGGCACACCATGATTAACCAGATAATCCGCCGCATCTGTGGCATTGGTAAAACCGTGTCTTGCACTGTCGTTCATACGTTCCAAACAAAAATTCATCGTATCCAACATACCAGTAAACAGAGCAATACAACCTTTTACCGTATCAATCGCATCAAATACCAGTTCCTTATCTTCCTGCATATCTTTATTATAGGCAAGTGGAATTCCCTTCATCGTCGTCAAAAGCGACATAAGCGCTCCATATACTCTTCCTGTCTTACCTCGCACCAATTCCGCAATATCCGGATTCTTTTTCTGCGGCATAATTGAACTTCCTGTACTGTATGCATCATCAATCTCGACAAACCGATATTCATTGCTGTTCCATATAATAATTTCTTCGCAAAAACGGCTCAGGTGCATCATAATTGTGGACATGGCAGACAAATATTCAATCAGGTAATCTCTGTCTGATACTGCATCCATACTGTTGAGCACAGGACCATAGAATCCAAGAAGCTCTGCCGTATATTCCCGGTCCAGAGGATAGGTAGTCCCTGCAAGAGCGCCTGCCCCAAGCGGACAGTAATTCATCCTCTCCCGGATGTCTGAAAGACGGGAACGGTCCCTCTTAAACATCTCAAAATAAGCACCCATATGATGCGCCAGTGTTACAGGCTGGGCTTTCTGCAGATGAGTAAATCCAGGCATAATCGTTTCCGTATTCTCTTCCATAATGCGCAGCAGAACTTCCAGAAGCTTTTTTAACAGACCATCCGTCTCAGCCACTTCATCTCTCGTATACAGACGCATATCCAGAGCCACCTGATCATTCCTGCTCCTGCCTGTATGCAGCTTCTTTCCCGCTTCCCCGATCCGGTCGATTAGATTGGCTTCCACAAAACTGTGAATATCTTCATATCGATCTGTGATCGTCAGTTTTCCTGTTTCCACATCCGCAAGAATACTTTCAAGCCCTGAAAGAATCTGATTCCTCTCTTCCTCTGTCAGAATCCCCTGCTTCGCCAGCATCCGCACATGTGCCATACTGCCTTCCACGTCCTGTCTGTAAAACTTCTGATCAAAAGAAATCGACGCATTAAAACGATATACCAGCTGGTCCGTTTCTTTTGTAAAACGTCCTCCCCACAATTGTGCCATGATTCTTCATCCTTTCCTGTAAACTGATTTTTTCATTTTATCACAAAGTATATTGCAGCGCAATCCTGCCTGAACGAGTTTTTACCATCTGTTTTTATCGCCCGGATACACGGAAATTTTTTCCCACAGAGTAAGAAAAGAGCAGACCATCTGCTCTTTTCTGTCATTTATATGGGATGTTTCTATTGAAACTTTCCTGCCTTATTTTCCTGTATTTTTCTGAATCATATAATACGGCCACGCTACAAAAGCGATACCTCCGATCATATTCCCAATTGTCACAATCGCAAGATTATAGACATAGCCTCCCACGGAAAGTCCGGCTACTCCATTCGGATCCAGAAGCCCTGACGCCATAATTGTCATATTGGCAATGCTGTGCTCAAACCCACAAAGTACAAACACGAAAATACACCAGAAGATCATAATCAGCTTCCCGGATTCTGTCTTCATCTTGGAACCGCACCAGACTGCAAGACATACCAGCATATTACAGAAGATGGCTTTAATAAACAAATTCACAGCTGTGCCGCCCATCTTTGCTGCCGCTACTGTGGCAATCACTTCGCCGACTGCCCCTGTGGCAAGACCTGTAAAATGAAACATCACTGCCGCCAGAAGAGACCCCACAAGATTGCCTATGTAACAGATCACCCAAAGCTTTCCAGCGTCGCCCCAATTCACTTCACCTGCAAATGCTGCGGATGCCATGACAAAATTATTGCCGGTAAACAACTCCGCACCTGCCATCACCACCAGGCTGAGCGCCGCCGCAAAGGAAGCCGCCATAACAATCTTGCCCGGGCCGCTGGTCCCCAGATTCCCTCCTACCGTAAGCATGACAAATCCACCAAATGCAATAAAGAATCCTGCAACAATCGCCGCAATCATATAACCGACCGGATTATTTTTCAATAGATTCAGTTTTCCTTTCGCTCCATTGCAAACAATTCCAAATTCATCTCTAAACATTGATACCCTCCTGTTGAATTTACTTTTCTAATCATACCATACTTTTATCCCCGTGTGATTGTACACTTTGTAGGAATCGTCTCCAACTTTATACAGTAAACAGCGCACCGGAACCGCCCTTCCGCTTTTTGCAGTTTCTGTTTGCGGACAAATTTAAATTCTCTCTTGATTTTTCCAAAATCCTGGTATATAATAGCATTGTTTGCAGGTATAGTTCATCGGTAGAATGCCAGCTTCCCAAGCTGGAGAGGGGGGTTCGATTCCCCTTACCTGCTTTTTTCTTTGCATTTTTTAAACAGGCGAATATTTTGCAGGATATAGAACAGTATCAAAAATATTCTGTTTACAAAAATGGTAAATAATGATACTCTTTTATTATCAGCATATAAGGAGGACTTGAACGAATGGCGAGAGGTATAAGAAAACAGGTTACCTACACCGGAAAAGCAGCAAAAATTCATGAGAAAGTGCTCAAACTGGAAGCAGACCTGAAAGCCGCAAAAGAAGAACTGAAAGCCGCTTACAAAGAACAGCTGAAAGAAGAAAAACTTGCAAGACAAAAGACAGAAAAAGAGAACAGGGAAAAATTATTAAAGATGATAGAAGAATCCGGAAAAACGCCCGAAGAAATCATGGACCTTTTACAGAACCATTCATGAATCCATTTCAACCATACAAAAAGGATGAGGCAGCACTAAGCTCTTTCATCCTTTTTTATTTCTCTTTTCAGTTTGCAGGTTCTTCCGTCTGTACTGCCGACTCCTCCTTTTTAATCCCCAGATATGGCAGAATATTTTCAAAAATATTTTTTACCACAGGCGCACAGACCGTACCCCCATAATATATTCCCTGCGGATCATGAACAATACAAAGTGCCAGTACTTGCGGATCATCAGCAGGAGCAAATCCCACAAATGAAGAGATATATTTATGTGCGCTCCTCGGAAGCGTCTGAGAAGTCGCGGTTTTCCCTCCAATCCGATAGCCTTCGATATAGGCCTTATTCCCTCCGCCCTCTGACACCACTTTCTCCAGAATCGTGCGCATCTGGGCAGAAACTTCTTCGCTTACAACGCCTTCCTCCACATGATAAGAAAACTCTTTCAAAACTTTTCCTTCTCTGTCCTGAACTTTCACTCCAAAATGTGGAGTGATGCGCCTTCCTCCGTTGACAACGGAACTTACCATCGTTGCAAGCTGCACAGGAGTGATCTGAAAAGACTGACCAAACGTCATTGTTGCCAGTTCCACCTCTCCGATATTTTCCAGCTGATGCATAATGGTGGATGCTTCGCCCGGAATATCAATTCCTGTTTTCTCCAGCAAATGATAACTGGTAAAATATTGGTAGAACATCTCCGGACCCATACGAAGACCCATGGTCATGAGGGCTGGATTACAGGAATTCATTATCGCATGTGTAAAATCCTGTCCCCCGTGCCCGCCTACTTTATGGCATCGGATCCTCCGATCCTCCACAATCTTGAAACCCGGACAGGAAAACTGATCATTTATTGCAGTCGTTCCGGACATCAAAGAGGCGGAAGAAGTAAAAACTTTAAATGTTGACCCTGGTTCATAGGTATCATTTACACACTGATTCCTCCACATCTGATTCAAAGCATCCTGTTTTTGCTGTTCGGTCATTCCCTCTGTGCTGACTCCGGTATTCAAAGTAAACGGGTCATTTAAATTAAATTCAGGTACATTTACACAGGCATAGATTTCTCCATTCTGTGGATTCATGATCAGAATGGACACATAGTCCGCCTGTTTTGCTTCCATGACTTTCAGTGCCTCCTGCTGCGCATAGGACTGAATATTATAGTCAAGGCTGACTATCAGATCGTTTCCTGGTACAGATTCTACTCTCTCTTCTTTTGCATTTTCAATTTCCACTCCTCTGGCGTCTGTCAATGTCAGTATGGTCCCCTGAATCCCTTCCAGATACTCGTCGTATTTCACTTCCAGTCCTATAATCCCCTGATTATCACTGCCTGTAAATCCAAGAACTTTCGAAGCCAGCTCGTCAAAAGGATAATACCGTTTAAAATCTTCATCCACTTTTACTCCGGCATATTGATAAGCACGGATGGCATCCCCTATCTCCTTATCCACATTGGATTTAACCCGTTCAATGGAACTTACTTTTTCCACCCGTTTTCTCACGGTCTCCTCCGGAAGTCCCAGCTCTTCACAGAGCATTGCAATGACCGCTTCCGGATCTTTGATCTGACTGTGAATCACCGATATGGTACAGACGGTCCGGTTATCAGCCAGTATCGTACCAGTACGGTCTATGATCCGTCCTCTTGCCGCCTTAATGCTTCGTTCTCTTTCGTGCAGATCCTGTGCAAGTTTCTGATAATACTCAGATTCAAACACCATCAGATACACCAGACGCCCCAGAAGAACAGTCATCATCAAAAGACAGGCGGTAAAAACAATTACAATCTTTTTTTTATGAAACGTTTTACAGTGCAAAAAAACACCCCACAAGATGTATTATCACTATCTTATGAGGTATCTTCCCTTCTTATTCAGTTGGATTGTCATCTTCGGGCTCTTCAGTCGCCTCTGCGGGCTTTACATCCAGCAGATTATCGTTGACCGGCACATCCCCCATGACGGAAGGATCTTCCTGATCAATGGTATCTGGATCCGGCATCTGAACAGTTTCTCCCGTCTGTGGGTCTACAACCGCTCCTTCCGGAACCGGTTCTTCCTCCTCACTCTCCTCTTCTTCCTGCGTGGCTGCAGCTGCTGCCTGTTCCGCTTCCACCTCTGCTTTCATGTCTTCCGGAATCTCCTCCGTCGGATAAATGTTCAGATATGGAAGCGCTTCTTTCATAATGTTCTTCCACAGTTCCTGTGCAAAAGCACTGGTATATTGTTTTTCTGCATTCGGACGATCAACAATCACATACAGCACTACTTCCGGATGATCTGCCGGCGCAAATCCAATAAAAGAAACCAGATAATTGGTCTTATCTCTCGGAATCATCTCTGCAGTACCAGTCTTTCCACCCATAGCATATCCTGCAATCCGGGCGGTCTTTGCAGTGGCACCATTCCCATTGGCATCCGGTTCACCATACATCGTATTATACAAATATCTCCGAAGTAACGCAGACGTTTTCGAAGATATCGGAGTTCTGAGCAACACCGGATCTATGTTTTCTATTGTTCCTCCGCTGTTATCCATAACTTTTTTCACCACATGAGGTTTGTAGTAATAGCCGCCATTAATACAGGAAGAAAATGCTGACGCCATCTGAATCATCGTAACATTGAAATTCTGCCCAAAAGAATTGGTAGCCAGATCCGTGACACGCATAACCAGATTTTCACTTGGAGCATTTTCTTTTGCATAATAAATCAAAGAATCTGTACGCGCTTCACCCGGCAGGTCAATATTGGTGCGCAGCCCCAGATTGAACATATTCTGATATCTGGAAAAATTAGTTTCGCCCAGCTTTTCTGCTATCTGCATCAGTGCATCATTACAGGAAAGCACAATAGAGCCTTCCAGTGTAATCACGCCATGCCCGATTTTCTTGGAACACCAGATATCTTTTCCAGCTACATTTTTCTTCCCATCACACAAATATGTATCGCCATCGTGAACAATTCCCGTCTCTAAGGCCGCTGCAACCGTCAGTGGTTTTGCAGTGGAGCCCGGCTCATATGTATCACTGATACAGTAATTCCGCCACAGTTCGTTCAATGCATTTAACCGTTCTTCCTCCGACAGATTTGCAGCCTCTTCCTCAGTATACAATCCATTGAGAACCACATCATAAGGATTGTTCAAATCATAATTCCGATTACTGGCCATAGCATAGATTTCCCCGTTATTGGGGTTCATCATTATTGCAGCCGTCGTGTAACTTCCGTCTCCTTCTCTGTAGGCATTCCTGTACTTTTCCTGAAAATCAGCAATTTCCTTCTCCACAATTTCCTGAAGCGTAATATCAATAGTGGATATGACGCTGTTTCCATCGGTCGCCGGACGAACGGTCTTCTCCTGCTCCAGATCTTCATTCAGATAATTATAACTTCTGCCGTTCTCTCCATTGAGTATTTCCGAATATTGCTGCTCAATCCCATATTGCCCCACATTTCCGGCCACCGTATACCCGATCACATTGCAGGCAAGATTATTATATGGATAACGACGGATATAAGAGTCTTCCAGCCACACTCCCGCAATCCTGCTGTTGGTTTCTTCCATGGCTTCTTCCAGCTCTGACACCTGATCTTTCGTAAGTTGTTTCGCCAGTACCACATAATGACTGTTTTTTTTCTCTTCCATAATAGTGTTCAGTTCTTCGCGATCCAGACCAAAATAAGACACTAACGCCTGAAGCGTCGGCTCCACACAGTCTTTTTCCGGCTGAACATTTTGATTTTCCAAAAGTACGGCCGGATCCAGGATCAAATTGTATACTTTCTCGCTGGTAGCAAGAATTGTCCCGTTCCGGTCATAAATATCTCCTCTTTTATAAGGCAGCAGGACACTGTTGGTATCCTGCTGCGCAAGCACTTTCCTTGTATATTTCTCTCCGCTGACCCGAATAATATATACCATCCAGCCGAAGATACCGATCAAAATCAGCACTATTATAACAAATAACAGTGCCAATTTTCGTTTCATCTTAAGAGTCATCCTTCTTTTTCGTGATCTTACTCTTCTATTTACTGCCACTTAACGCTCCTGCCTGCCTTATCTGCCCAGAATCTGATCCACTAGTGTGGTTTCTTCTTCCGGAATCTCTCCATTTTGTCTTACATAGTCCCTGGTTCCGCCGTCATATAAGATGACCTGGTCTTCGCTGGCATATACCATCCCCAGTTCATTGATGGCGACCTCTTTTACATAGTCCAAGTCCACCGAAGTCATAATCCTTGTATAATTATCGTCATTTTCTTTTCTGAGATTCTCAAGCTGTGTTTCAAGCGCTGCAATATTTTTTACCCTGCTGGTCGTCTCTGCCTGAAGCTGCAGATAGTTTACACAGGACCAAAGAACCATCACCGCAGCAGCACTCAGGAATACTGTATACAAAACATTTACATATTGGATCTGCTCTTTATATACAGCTTTTCTTTTATGATGCTTTTGCCTTTGTCTCTTTTCCGGTCGTTCCAGCGGCTGGATCTTCCGTACGGTATTACCTTCTACATACTCATGTCTCCTGTTGCTATTAAAGGCCATATTAACCAACTCCCCTCATTGTTGCCTCTCATATACGTTCAAAAACACGCAGTTTCGCACTTTTCGAACGGCTGTTCTCTTCCAGCTCCTTATCTGTTGGAATAATTGGCTTTCTTGTCACAACTCTCCCCTTTGAAACCTTATTGCATATGCATACCGGAAAATGGCTCGGACAGGTACATGGGTTCTCATTTCTTCGAAAAGAATTTTTTACAATCCGGTCCTCCAGCGAATGGAAAGTAATGATGCAGATTCTTCCTCCCGGTTTCAGAAGATCGATCATATCATCCAGTGAATCTTTCAGCACTTCCAGTTCCTGATTCAATTCAATCCGGATAGCCTGAAATGTCTGCTTCGCCGGATGCCCTTTCTGCATCCGCATCTTCATCGGAATCGCCGCTTTGATGACCTCTACCAGCTCGCCTGTGGTTTCTATGGGCTTTCTCTCCCTCGTCTTTACAATATGTTTTGCTATGTTTTTCGAAAACTTATCTTCTCCGTAATCCCGGATGATCCGGTACAGTTCCGCCTCATCATATTGATTCACAATATCTCTGGCCGTCTTTTCCTGTCTCTGATCCATCCGCATATCAAGAGGAACGTCCTCTCTGTAAGTAAATCCTCTCTCTGCTTCATCCAGCTGATAGGAGGATACACCAAGATCCAGAAGGATTCCATCCACACTCTGAACCTCAAGTTTCTTCAGTTCTTCTCTCATCCTGCAGAAATTACTTCGGACAACTGTCACATGGTCCTTATATTCCTGAAGTCTTCTGCCGGCTGCCTGTATGGCCGCCGCATCCTGATCAAATCCATAGAGATGTCCTCCATCCGTAAGCCTTCTGCATATTTCACGGGCATGTCCGCCTCCGCCCAGCGTTCCATCCACATAGATCCCCTCCGGACGGATACAGAGCTGTTCCATCGTCTCCTGAAGCAGAACTGAATAGTGCCTGAATTCCACAGCTTCCCTCCCTTATTCTCTGCCGCTTACATAATTCAGATGACCTGCAATCGCATCCATGTCACTGAAATCTGCATTCTCTTTCCATCTTTCTTCATTCCAGATCTCAATATGATCCAGCATGCCTGCAAGAAGTACATCTTTCTCAATACCGGCAAATTCCCGAAGCGTTACCGGAAGAAGGATTCGGCCCTGCCTGTCCAGCTCACAGATATTAGCACCTGCAATAATAAAACGTGTGAAAAGTCTGGCATTCTTATCTGTAAGGGGCAGCTTTTTCAGCTCCTCCACATAAGATTCCCAACTGTCCATCGGGTACACGAAGAGACAGCCATCCAGTCCTCTTGTGACAACGAACTCCGCACCCAACAGATCGCGAAATTTGGAGGGAATGATCAGCCTGCCTTTGGGATCTACCGTATGTCTGTACTCGCCCATGAACATCGATATTCACCCACTTTCGCCCAGGTTCTCCACTTTTCATCATTCAAAAACCACTTAATACCACTTTTCACCACTTACTCATTTATCATACCCCCAAACGTTCAAAATTGCAATACTGTTTCTTAAGATTTTCTTCAAAAACAAAACAGAGCCACTCACCTTTTATGGCGTAGCAGCTCTGATTTTCTTATGAAGTTATACTTTATGCATCTTTCTTGATACATTCTGCTGTCTTCCTGGATTCATAGATCCCAATCAGCCAATCCATCCTCTCCGCCTCTTCTAAAAGCTCTGTCAGATCTTTTGTCTGTCCCGCCATACGATCCAGTTTCCTCCGCTGTACTTCAATCGATCTCTTGATGTTCATTTGTCTGTTCATGACCCTCACCACTCATATTCTTTTTTCTACCCCGGTAGATCATGAAAAGGGAAAAAAGAATCAGCACACCTGCCAGCAGCTGGGATACAGGAATTCCCGTATGCCCAATCTTCAGCTGGTCGGTCCGAAGTCCTTCAATCCAGACTCGTCCCAGACCATATAGTAAAATATAGGTCAGAAACAACTCGCCCTGGAATTTTTTCTTCGTGCGATACCAGTACAGGCAACAGATGACGCCAAGGTTCCACAAAGATTCGTAGAGGAACGTGGGGTGCACCTGTATAAACTGCTCTCCGCCAATCATCTGTACATGTGCCCACATTTCGTCCGTAACTTCATGAGCACGCACTGCGCTTACCGGAAGCTGCATGGCAAAAAGGTTATCCGTATAGCCGCCGAAAGCTTCTCTGTTGAAAAAATTCCCCCAGCGCCCAAGGATCTGCCCAGCCACCAGCCCTATGCATGCCGTATCCACCATGAGCAGAAATGATTGTTTTTTCACTCTGCAGTACACGTAGACCGTAGCTACTGCACCGATAATCGAGCCATAGATCGCAATGCCACCCTGTCTCAGGTTAAAAATACTGAGCAGGTTATCTTTGTAATTATCCCATGAGAAAATCACATAATACGCTCTCGCACAGATAATAGAGAAAACGATTGCGTAAATCACCATATCCGTATAGATATCCGGATTCTGTCCGGTTCTTTTTGCCTCACACTCTGCCAGATATAATCCCAACAGAATAGATGCCCCCATAATGATTCCGTAATAGGCAATCTCAAACCCAAGAACAGATATGGACTTTCCCACATGATCCAGGTAGATACCCAGATATGGAAAGTAAATTGCTGTATTCATCGATGAAAATCCTTTCCTGAATGCAGGCTGCCCGGTACAACCTACATCTCTATTTTATTGCTTTTTATGACATTTTTCAACTATAGATTATCGACAGATTTCGACAAAAGCATTGTGAATTCCCTATACATTGAATAAAAATTCCACCACATCTCCATCTTTCATCACATATTCTTTGCCTTCACTCCCCACTAATCCTTTCGCTTTGGCTGCAGCAATGGAACCGCAGTCCAGAAGATCCTGATAATAGATGACTTCTGCCCGGATAAAGCCTCTCTCAAAATCCGAATGTATCTTTCCTGCCGCCTGAGGCGCTCTGGTACCGGCTTTTATCGTCCATGCACGTGTCTCCTTCTCTCCTGCAGTCAAAAAGCTCAAAAGTCCCAGCAGACGATAGCTGGCCTGGATCAGTTTGTCCAGCCCGGATCTGGTAATTCCCAGATCTTCCAGAAACATTTTCTTCTCCTCCTCTTCCAGTTCTGCGATCTCCTGTTCGATCTGCGCGCAAATCACAAACACTTCACTGCCCTCAGATTCCGCAAAATCCCGGACCGTCTTTACATAATGATTGGAGTCCCCGTCGTCTGCAAGATCCCCTTCCGCTACATTCGCAGCAAAGATAACCGGTTTGTCAGTCAGAAGATTACAAGAAGCCAGACATGCCTGTTCTTCTTCATCTTCTGCCCCGTCAAAACTTTTGGCTGTTCGACCTTCTTCCAGATGTGCCTTTACTTTCTGTAAAAGCGCCAGCTCTTTCGCCAGCGTCTTGTCGTTCCGGGCCCCTCTGGAAGTCTTTGCAATTCTTCTTTCCAATATTTCTATATCAGAAAAGATCAGTTCCAGATTGATCGTTTCAATATCCCGCATGGGATCCACGCTCCCGTCTACATGGATCACATTGCTGTCTTCAAAACAGCGCACCACATGCACAATCGCGTCCACTTCACGGATGTTGGCAAGAAACTGATTGCCAAGTCCCTCCCCTTTGGACGCACCTTTTACAAGTCCCGCAATATCCACAAATTCAATCACTGCCGGAGTCACTTTCACAGATCGATAGAGTTCTGCCAGCTTTCCAAGCCGCTCGTCCGGCACTGCCACCACGCCCACATTGGGGTCAATGGTACAGAACGGATAATTGGCAGACTCCGCCCCTGCTTTAGTCAGTGAATTAAAAAGTGTACTTTTGCCCACATTCGGCAGACCTACGATTCCCAATTTCATAATCTTATTCTCCTCTTCTTCGTTTCTTCTGATCAACCTCTCTGACCTTCATCTATAAAAAAATATGCCTGATATCATTCAAAAGGACTATCACCATCAATCCCATCAGCAGTACAAATCCCACAAAATGCACCATACTCTCTTTTTCTTGCGGAAGCGCCTTCCCCCGGATCGCCTCAATCAGCAGAAAAACCAACCGTCCCCCGTCCAGTGCCGGTATGGGCAGCAGATTCATAACCCCCAGGTTCACAGACAGCAGAATGGACATAATCAGCATATTCAGCGTCACATAGTACCAACCGTCTGATCTCGACTCCTCATAAGTATCTCCAATCGCATCCACAATTCCTACTGGCCCAGACATGTCATCCAGTCCTACCTGCCCCTGGAACAGTTTCAAAAGACTCTCTATCGTAGCTTTCAGCCAGTATCTAAGCTCTGCTGCACTGTATCCCAGAGTCTGAAAAGCATTCCCTTTTGTCCGCACATTTGCCTTTTCAAAACCATACCGGTAGAAACCGTTTTCATCCCTCACAGGCACTAACAGCACCGTATATTCTTCGCCGTCCCGGCAGTAAGTAACTTCTGCATTCCGTCCCTGATACAAACTGTTAAATAAACTGATTTCCCGATATACATAGGTCCGGCTGCCACCCATACGAACAATCTTATCGCCATTCTGCATGCCGGCTTCTGCCGCCGGATATCCCGGCGTCACATCCACAATCGTATCATCATAGCCAATATTTGCCACAATAATCACAGACATCACAAAAGCCAGCAGGAAATTAAAGATCGGACCTGCCGCAACTACTGCGATTCTGGCCCATACGGATTTACTTCCGAAAGAACCTTCTTCATCGCTCTCTTCTTCCTCTCCCACCATCATGCAGGAACCGCCGAACGGCAACAGTTTCAGAGAGTAGCGGGTGCCTCCCCATTCATAACTGAAAAGTCTCGCCCCCATGCCTACAGAAAATTCCGTAACCGTAATGCCGTTCCATTTCGCCAGGAGAAAATGTCCAAGCTCATGGACAATTACAAGGACACTGAAAATCACCAGCGCCAGTATTATACTCAATCTACCACCTGCTTTCTATTTTAATTTATTTTAATTCCAGTTTATCAATCATCTGGTAAACTTCCTGCTCTGTCTGAAGGATCTCTTCAACTGAAGGATTCTCTATCACTGTATGCCTTTCCATACAATTTTCAATCAGTTCAGGAATATCCAGAAAACGGATTCTGCGGTCCAGAAACAGCGCCACTGCCCGTTCATTGGCCGCATTGTACACAGTCGGAAGGCTCCCGCCTACTGCCGCCGCCTCAAAAGCCAGACGCAGACCTGGAAAATTCTCCATATCCGGCTGCTCAAAAGTAATCTGCATAAGTTGCCGGAAATCCAGCCTCTCTCCCGGCAGATATCTCCGGCTGGGATAATATAATGCATACTGAATCGGGAGCTTCATATCCGGTGTCCCCAATTGCGCCATAACTGCTCCATCCACAAATTCCACCATGGAATGAATGATACTCTTTGGCTGTACCACAATCTGTATATTTTCCGGTTCCACGCCAAAAAGCCACCTGGCTTCCATCATCTCCAGCCCTTTATTGACCAGGGTGGCAGAATCAATGGTGATCTTTTGCCCCATGGACCAGTTTGGGTGTTTCAGTGCATCCTCCACTTTCACAGCTTTTAACTCTTCTTTTTTCTTTCCGCGGAAAGGACCGCCTGAAGCTGTCAGTAATATTTTATGCAGTTCTCTCCGATTTTCTCCATTCAGACATTGAAAAATTGCACTATGTTCACTGTCCACCGGAAGAATACGCACCCCACGCTCCTCAGCCAGCGGCATAATGATATGTCCTGCGGTGACCAGCGTTTCTTTGTTCGCAAGCGCAATATCTTTTCCGGCTTTCATGGCTGCAATAGTAGGCCGGATCCCGATCATGCCCACAATCGCCGTAACCAGAATCTCCGACTCAGGCTGTTCTGCCACTTCCAGAAGCCCTTCCATCCCCGCTACAATCCGCACATCCAAATCTGATGTACGCAGTCTCAGTTCTTTTGCCTTTTCTTCCGACCACACAGCAACAAGGGATGGATGAAATTCTCTCATCTGCGCTTCCAGCAGTTCAATCCGATTCCCCGCTGCCAGAGCAGTAATCTCCAGATCCTGATTTGTCCTTGCCACTTCAAGCGTTTGCGTTCCAATTGACCCCGTCGAACCAAGTATTGCAATTTTTTTCATATATATTCTCCTATCTTACCTTATCAGAGCCACTGCCAAAATATAAATCATGGGCGCTGTCACAATCACACTGTCAAACCGGTCCAGGATACCTCCGTGCCCTGGTATCAGCGTTCCGTAATCTTTGATTCCATGCTGCCTCTTTACTGCGGAGGCCGCCAGGTCTCCCACCTGCGAGGCAACTGCACCCACTGCACAGATTACCCCATATACCAGTACGGGAGCACCTGTATATCCTGCATAGACGCTTCCCATTATCGCTGCACCCACAACTCCTCCAACGGCACCTTCCACTGATTTCTTTGGACTCAGTACCGGCGCCAGTCGATGTTTTCCCAAAAGCATCCCTGTACAATAAGCACAGGTATCACAACCCCAGGAGCAAAAAAAGATCAGCCACACCAACGAAAAACCAACTTCCAGCATTCGAACTAAATAGATAAAACTAAGCATCACCGGCACATAGATCACACCAAAAAAGGCAGTCACCACCTGCCCCGCATCATATGCAGGAAAAGCGAACACATAGACTGCCATCAGCAGCATAAAAGCAGCAAGCAGCGCCAGCCATTTATATTCTGTCCCGCTCTCCATACCGGCCTCCGTCGTTACCAGGACAACCGCACTCCATAATCCGGCTCCCAGAAAACCGATTCGTCCGATTCCTTTCGTAATGCGCATACCAAACACTTTATAAAATTCATTCAGTCCGATATACCCGATCACTGCCGTCAAAAAGCCCAGAGGCAGTCCTCCGTACCAGCAGGTTCCAAAAATCAGCAATACCAGGACAATGCCGCTTGTCAGACGCGTCACAAATGATTTCATCAGGATTCCCCTTTCAGCTTTTATTCTGCCCCGCCATACCGGCGATCCCTCCGATTGTATTTCTCAACTGCTTTCTCAAGTTCTTCTTTAGTAAAATCCGGCCAGGGAATATCCGTAAAATAAAACTCGGTATATGCCAGCTGCCACATCAGATAATTGGACAGACGAAGTTCTCCACTGGTTCTGATCAGAAGATCCGGATCCGGAATGCCGGCTGTATCCAAGTGGGCAGACAGTAATTCCTCTGTAATTTCTTCCGGGCAAACTCCTTCTTCGATTATTTTTTTTACTGCACGGCAGATCTCGTCACGGCTTCCATAATTAATGGCAATTGTGAAATTCAATCCATCCTGGTCCCTTGATTCTCTTTCCAGGTCCGCAATACTTTTCTGAATATCCGGGGCAAGCCCCCTCTTATCCCCGATCACCCGGACACGCATATGATTCTTTTTCGCAGTCTTTACACAAGTTTTCATATAGTTACGCAGAAGCGTCATCAATGCGTCCACTTCATCTTTTGAGCGTCTCCAGTTCTCCGTGGAAAATGCATAGACGGTCAGATATTTTATCCCCATATGATATGCATCTTCACAGATACGTTCCACATTCTTTGCCCCTTGTACATGACCATAATTTCTGGGCATGCCTTTCGCCTTTGCCCAGCGTCCGTTTCCGTCCAGAATAATTGCCACGTGCTGTGGAATCTTCATATTACTTCCTCCTGTATTGTTTTACCAGAAAACAAGGGGGCAGCAGACATCACGTATTTGCTGCATCCCCCTGTCGCATTATTTTCTGCAATTATACAGTCATGATCTCCCTGGTTTTTTCTTCCACTGCCTCGTCAATCTTCGCAATGTACTTATCCGTAAGCTTCTGAGCTTTTGTCTCCAGATTCTTCTGATCATCCTCTGTCAGTTCGTTGTTTTTATTCATCTTCTTAAATGTTTCATTGGCATCTCTGCGGATATTACGTACGGCAACCTTCGCTTCATCGCCTTTCTTCTTCACATCTTTTGCCAGAGACTTACGGCGCTCTTCTGTCAGCTCCGGAAACACCAGACGGATTGCCGACCCGTCATTGGTCGGATTGATGCCTAGGTCCGAAGTATTGATTGCACGCTCAATCTCGCGAATCATTTTCTTCTCCCATGGCTGGATCAGGATAATCCGTGCTTCCGGTACTGAAATATTGCCCACCTGCTGAAGCGGCGTCGGTGTCCCGTAATAGTCCACCTTAATCTTATCCAGCACATGCGGATTGGCACGCCCTGCACGAATCGTAGAATAATCCCTTAAAAGTGCGTCATAAGATTTACTCATTCTGGTTTCAAACGGTTGTAATTTTTCTTCCATAATTGTGGTTCCTTCCTGGTTTCACTTCTTTATCCGCCCTTTTGCTGTCAGATGCCCGGACGGCTATTGTTTATACAGTTACTCTTGTCCCGGAAAATCCTCCCCGGACGGTACGAATGATACTGTCCTCTTCATTCAGTCCAAATACCAGCATGGGCATCCGGTTCTCCATACACATAATGGACGCCGTCAAGTCCATCACTCCCAGCTTTTGATCAATCACTGACTGAATCGAGAGCTCTTTGTATTTTTTCGCCTTCGGATTCACCTTCGGATCACTGTCGTAGACGCCGTCCACCGCTTTAGCCAAAAGAATCATATCAGCTTCGATCTCTATTGCTCTGAGTGTCGTCGTCGTATCCGTGGAAAAATACGGGTGCCCGGTTCCTCCTGCGAAGAACACTGCCATTCCCTTTTCCAGACACTCCATAGCGGCATCCTTGGTGAACAGCTCCGCAATGGAACCGCATGCAAATGGTGTGAAAATCTTCGTCTTCATCCCCACACTGCGGAAAATCTCCGATACATAAATACAATTCATCACTGTAGCCAGCATTCCAATCTGATCAGATTTGGCACGGTCAATATTCTCACTGGTCCTTCCTCTCCAGAAATTGCCTCCTCCGATAACAATCCCCACCTGGATTCCCGCTTCCATAATTGTCCGCACCTGCTCTGCCACCTTCATACAGGTAGTTTCGTCAAAGCCTGTGTGTTTCTCCCCTGCAAGGGCTTCACCGCTCAGTTTCAATAGTACACGTTTCATATCGCACCTCTGCTTTTCGTCTGAGTTATTAACATTTTACCACAAATCATGGAAATAGCAACCAGATTTCTCTTACAGTTCTTCTGAATCCAGCAAAATTGTAAAGGGACCGTCATTCAGAAGTTCCACTTTCATATCTGCTCCGAATTCGCCCCGTTCCACCACCGGAAACTGCTCTCTGCATTTTTCAATCATATATTCATACATGGCGCTGGCCATATCCGGTTTACCGGCCCGGGTAAATCCCGGCCGGTTTCCTCTCCGACAATCTGCATACAGAGTAAACTGAGATACCAGAAGAAGTTCTCCTTCCACTGCGCGCAGATCCAAATTAGTCTTGCCGTTCTCATCCTCAAAGATTCGAAGTCCCAGCATCTTTTTCAGCATTTTATCTGCAACTTCCTTTGTATCTGTATCTGACACGCCAACCAGCACCAGAAAACCCCGGCCGATTTTCCCCAGTACAGTTCCATCCACGGTCACAGACGCGTGGGCAACTCTCTGAATCACAAGTCTCATAAGTTTAAATCCATCCCTTCTGTCCGTAATTCCTGATACAATCTTCCCACCGGAAGCCCCACCACATTGTTATAATCTCCCTCAATTCCCGCCACATAAGCAGCAAACCTCCCCTGAATCCCATAAGCCCCTGCCTTATCCATGGGTTCACCGCTGTCCACATAGCGCTCAATCTGTCCTCTTGTCATAGGATATACCCGGACCAGGGTTGTTTCTGCAAAGCGGATCAGTCTTCCGGATCTCCTGAGTATCACAGCCACACCAGTAATCACCTCATGATCCCTTCCCTGCAGAAGTTCCAGCATCCGTATGGCGTCCGCTCTGTCCTTTGGCTTCCCAAGAATCTTCCCCTGTACTGCCACCACTGTATCCGCTCCAATGATCACATCGCCGCTGCATTTCTCCGCCACCTCCTGCGCTTTCTGAAGTGACAGTTCCTTCACTGCTTCTGCCGGCACTGCCGAAGTAATCTTCTCCTCCCCTTCGGCCTTATATATTTCAAATGTCACCCCGATCTGCTCCAGAAGTTCTTTCCTTCTGGGAGAACCGGACGCCAGTATAATTCTCTCCACGTTAACTAACTCCTTCCATTACCAATGGATTATACAGAAAATCCCTCCCGACTGCAAGCCCTATACCAGCACAATAATACCGGAAATCAGTAAAAGCAGATGGGTAAGCAGCAGAAAATGTTTCGGAGACATCCTGGATACCAGCTTATTTCCCAGAAAAACAGCCAGCAAAAACGGAACTGCAGAAAACAGCAGAAGCTCCCAGACCTGAAACGTAAAGTATCCAGACTGATAATGTTCGATCAGAAGAAGGCTGTTCAAAACCACCCACACCGCCGATACGGTAGAACGGAATCGTTCCTTATCCGGCAGCGCCCATACCGCATAAACAATTAAAAAAGAACCACCAGACAGGAACATTCCGTGTACCAGCCCCGCTGCCGGCAGGCAAAGATAGAGAAGAGCTTTGGGAAGCTCAAACTCCCGGCGAACAAACAGTTTCTTCAGAGCAATCATCAAAATCAGGACTCCGTAACATTTCAGAAAAAGCGCGGGAGCAAATACTTTTAACAGCCATATTCCTGCAAAGAGTCCTGTCCCCATAAACAACAGAATCTTTAAAAGTTCCCTGACATCAATCTGCTTCCATCTGCAGATCACCACATAAACGCAACTTGCCATGGTCACAATATTCAGAATCGTTTTCGCCGGCTCCAGTCCAATCAGCCGTATGGACATGGGCATTGCAAGCATGGCGCCTGCAAATCCAGTAATAACCTGAATTGTGTTTGACACAAATACTGTGAGCAGAAAACCGATGCAGCGCATCAAATCGCTCATACCCTCACCTCATAAATTTACCAATATTGTAAATGTTAATCAGGATCATTAGAATCATAAGTCCAATAAAAAGCCGATCCACCATTTTCTCATCCAATTTTTTATTCAGCGCCCGACCACAAATCCCTCCGGCAATCCCTCCGGACACCATAAGAACCAGTACTCCAGCCTCAAACTCAGGCACACTGCTGGATACTATGGAGGAAACGAGGCTGGCCAACTGTGAGAAAAAAATAATATACAAGGAATTTTCTGCCGCTTCTTTCGTGGTCATGGAGAAAAAGTAAAACAGCACTACCAGATTAATAGGACCGCCTCCAATGCCAAGAAAAGATGACAGGATCCCGAGAAATATTCCTATGGCAATACAGCCCAAACTATTACGGACATGACAGGTCCTGATCTGCTCCTTGTAAAGCGTATAGATCAAAGTGCCCACAGTCACCACCAACAGACATCCGGCCTGAACCGCACCGATTTTATTCTTGTCCGAACTTAAGGCCAGAATATAAGAAAACAGCCATTTTCCAAACAATCCTCCCGCCGCTGCTCCAAGCGCCAGCGGAATACCGATTGCTCTTTCCACATGGCTGTCCCGGCTCATTTTACTTTTGACAACGGAATAAGTAGTCATAGAAAGAACTGTACAGCCGGATAAAAAACTGACCACACTAACTTCCAGCACGCCGCACGCATCCAGCACCGGCTTTATAATTACGCCTCCTCCAATTCCACAGATGGCTCCCACCACAGACGCCAGATAACATACTACTAAAAAAATCAAATAGATCACCATTCCACCTCCGGATTCCAGAAAGAAAGACTGCTGCAAAAACAGGATCTCTCTATTTCTGCAGCAGCCCTCTGTTTATACTTCACTTCTGTCTCATTACCACCATTTGATCTGATCCGTCACATAATTACGAATCTTGATAAAATCAGGCGAAGTAACATCTCTTGGTCTTGGAAGATCTACTTTGACCTCTTCCTTGATCCTGGCCGGTTTATTCGTCAATATCAAAACCCGTTCTGCCAGATACACAGCCTCCTCAATATTATGTGTAATGAACACAACTGTGGTCCCCATTTCCTTCCAGAGACGGATAACCTCATCCTCCAGATAGAACCGGAGTTTAATGTCCATCTGTCCATAAGGCTCATCCATCAGCAGCAGATCCGGCTGCATGGCAAATGCACGTCCAATAATAATACGCTGAGCAGTGGACACAGAAAGCTGATGCGGATAACTGTTCCGGAACTCCTGCAGTCCCAGAAGCTGTATAATATTCTCCACCCGCCGATCAATTTCCTCCTTCGGAAGCTTTTTAATCTCCAGCCCGAAACGCAGATTTTTCTCCACAGTCAGCCACGGCATGGAAGACGGTTCCTGAAACACAACCGATATACTGTGCTTCTTCGGATCTGCTGGTTCTCCATCTATGTACAGCTCTCCCCTGGTGGGCATATAGATCCTTGTCAAAAGATTCAAAAATGTAGTCTTTCCACAGCCCGTAGGGCCTACCACACAGAGAAATTCTCCCTTTTTGATATTGAAGGACACATCGTCCAGCACATGCAGATCGCCAAAATATTTTGTCAGATGTTCTACACGAACTTTGGTTTCATCATGTTTGTCCATATTGTGCCTCCTGCCTAAAGTGCAAGGTCGGTATTCTCCGACACTTCCGAACGGATTCTCAGGAACTCTTCATCCGTCATATTTCTTGGACGAGGCAAACCGGACAGATCATAGATCTGTTTCACTGCAGCCGGACATTTGCTGAGCAGCACAATCCGGTCTGCCAGGAAGACAGCTTCCTCGATATTATTAGTTACAAAGATAATCGTTCGTTTTTCCTTCTCCCAGATTCGAAGGACTTCTTCCTCCATGGCATACCTAGTCTGCGCATCCAGCTGTCCAAACGGCTCATCCATCAGAAGAATTTCCGGATTATTCGTATAAGCTCTTGCAATTCCCACACGCTGCTTCATACCTCCGGACAGCTCGTGGGGATAGGAATTTTCAAAACCGTTCAGCCCTACCAGGTTAATATATTTCTGCGCAATCTCTCTGCGCTTTTCTTTCTTCATACCTGCAATCTCCAGTCCGAATTCCACATTGGCCATAACGGTTCGCCAGGGCATCAGGTTCAGGGACTGGAACACCATCCCGATCCGCTTGTCACTTCCATGGATTTCTTCTCCGTCCAGAAAGATCTTTCCTCCCACCGGCTTTTCCAGACCTGCAATCAGATTCATAAGAACCGTCTTGCCACAGTGTCCCGGACCAAGAAGAACCAGAAATTCATTGTCATAGATTTCAAAAGACACATTGTCCACCGCATCTTTGACCCCATCTTTGACCACATAACTCTGACAGATATTTTCCAGTTTCAGTATGATTTTTTTCTTCTCGTCCATGGACAGATCATCCTTTCTGCAAATTGTGTAACAATGGCCAGTATGGCACCGACGATACCAATTGCCACCATACCAGTCAATACCAGTGGCATATCCAGAGAATCCATACCCCGTGAGATCAAAAAGCCGATTCCCGCATCTGCTCCCAGCATCTCTGCAGCCAATACCACCATCCACGCCGCGCTGGTGGAGGTCCGTACACCTGCAAAAATGGCATCCAGTGCAGACGGAAGCGCAATCTTCAGAAGGCGCTGCCTTGAGGACGCATTAAATACAGTCCCCACATCCAGATACATTTTCTCCACATTACTCATACCAGCCTGCACATTCACAACAATGCTGGCAAGGGAGCCGAAGATTACGATCAACACTTTCGGGAACTCTCCGATTCCAAACCAGAGTGTAATCAACGGAATCCAGGCAAGAGGGGGCACTGCACGGAAAGCATTAAACATAGGTCCCAGAAATGCTTTCGCTTTGGGATACCAGCCAATCAGCACACCGAAGGCAATTCCAAAGGTCCAGTCAAAAAGAAGCGCCAATCCGATTCTCCTGAGGCTGACTCCCACATGTCCGATCAAAGACAGCTTTTTCACAGGTTTTACAAATAACTTTATCGTTTTCTCCCATACATCTGCAGGAGACGGAAATCCGGAACCACCGGAAGATGCCAGAAGCCATAGTCCGATCAGAAGAATCACAGAAACCACCGGCAAAATCTTATATAATATCTGCAGCTGCTTTTCCCGTATCTCGGCAGCGCTTAACATGGTGTTGTTTTTCTTTGTCATAGTTTTTTCCACCCCAATACCACATTTTCCAGAAGATTAATCAGTGCCGAGATCAGAACGCCCAAAGCACCGATGACCACAATACCCATAATGACCAGGTCAACACGTCCATAGGATCTTCCCATCAGTATCATATAGCCAAGACCGCTGGACGCTGCCAGCATCTCTGCGGCCACCAGTGTCGCCCAGGCATTTCCAATCGCAACCTTGATTCCTGCAAATGTCATGGTCATGGAAGATGGAATACCCACCTTCCAGAAAATCGTAAAGTAAGAGGCTCCGCAAGTCTTCCCAACATTTTTTAAAACTTCTTTTGTCTGTCGGATTCCTGTATAGGAATTGATCAGACAGGGAACAAAAGCTGCAAAGAACACAATAAATGCTTTCGCCTGCAGCCCTACGCCCATCCATACAATTGTCAGCGGTATCCACGATACCGGAGGAATCGGACGGATAATCTCGAAAATCGGACGGATAAAACTGTCAAATCCCCGATACCAGCCCATCAGCCAGCCCAGAGGAATTCCAATCACAATTGCCAGTCCAAAACCGCAGAGTGCAATCTCCAGACTGGACCAGACATTTACCAGAAGAACCGCTCCGTCCGGATTCGGATCTGTAAATTTTACAATAAACAATTCAAAAATCTGAAGAACATCACATATCTTCTTCCTGTCCACAATCCCTGTCAGAGCCAGCACTTCCCAAATGACAAAGAAGAGCAGGATTCCGCTGATGGAAAGCATGGTATTCCGGAAAGTCTCTTTCTTCTTCTGGCTCTGCACCAGGCTCACTCGCTGCTCATTAGTCAGGACATTTGTCGTTTCGCTCAAAATTTACCCCCACTTTCTGCCTGTTCATCATAATCTACCAGCCCGGGAAACCTGCCGGAAACAGCAGGGTCCCGGGCTGGTAAAGCTTACTTCATCATTGCCACTTCACATCATCAGTTCTGACGTTATTTGCCCAACAGTTCTTTGGCTGCCTGTGCCACAGACGGATCAATCCTCTGATCATCCAGATAGCGGGTACGATCTTCGTTGGTATATTTTCCCTCACTGATGAAGAAATCAAGACCTACCAGAATATCTTTCTCTGCCTGAAGAAGCTCTCTGGAAGTATAAAGTCCTGCATCATCCGGACTGGTCTTTGTATAAAGTTCAATCCACTCGTCTACAGAAGGACCGCGGTACCAGTCCATAGTACGTTTTGCGATACTCTCATCACAAAGGAAACCTTCTTCATCACAATGATCCAGATACCATGTAGCAGCCTGCTCCATGTTTGCATCTGACTCATAGCACCACTCTGCTGCTTTATGGAATACAATACATGCAGTTACCACCAGGTCAAAATGATTTTCCATCATGTCTTTTGTTGCAAATGTACCGCAGGGCATACCGATATTCAGCTGTCCTGAGTCAGAGATTCGCACATAACCTGCATCTTCTGCAGACAGTGCAATGGCATTCCAGCAGCCAAGTACATCGCCCGTACCACCGTTGAAGCCGGTCAGAGCGTTTGCGTTGTCCATGTTGATACTTTCCACATCTGCAAGCGTCAGTCCCATATTGTTCAGGTATTTTGCAAGAACTGCCTGAGCGGTCGTTCCCGCCGGATAGACGCATGCGGCGCCCTTCCAGAGTTCCGGGTTATCCGGATCTTTTGCAATCTCAGAATCTGCCCGGGCAAAGATTGCCAGGTTCTCTTCATAATCTGTAAGATCAACCAGAGAGAAGTCATAGCCATAAAGACCATTTGCCAGTCCGCCGAGTCCGCAGGAAGCCATATCCCACTCTGCATTTGCCTCCATCATTGCCGGACCACCGGTAAAGCAAGTGTATTCTACATCAATATTCAATGCATCAAAAACGCCCAGATTATCTGCGAAAAGGAACGGATAGGAAAGAGGAGAACCGGTAAAGAATCCCAGTCTGAGTGTCTGACGCTCCTCAAACGGAGTCAGTCCCCAGGTCAGATCTTCTCCTGCAGACACGGTGCCTTCCGCAGCGTCATCGGATACATCTTCCGAATCGCTTTGAGCAGGTGCGGAAGACGCCGGTTCTTCTGTCTGATTTTCGCCCCCTCCGCAGGCTGCCAGCGAAACCGACATGGTCAGAGTCAGCAATAGTGCAAGTAACTTTTTCATTTGAATACCTCTCTTTCATTGATTAATTGAAAACTTCAGTTTCTACTGTTACATAAACGTTTCCGTTTTTGTATCTCATTCTCCGCAGCTATGACAGCCGTTGTAACCATCATACCCTTCTTCTTTCATGCAAAGATGCACGGAACTAATCTTGTAAGTTTTCGGCAAAGCCAGAATATTCGGGTTGGGACCCGTATATTTTTTCTTCGCATCCTCCAGTGCTTCCTCAAAAGTAGCTCTCGTCTTCAGCCCCATACTTCTTGCAATTCCCGGCTCCTGCGCACCTACGATATAGATCGCCGACGTATTCATCTCCGCAATATGTCCGCAGGACATCATGGAGAAACCATGGAACGGATGGAAAGCATTGGCAAAACGATATTTACGAATATATTCTTCATTGGTGGCAAAATACTCGCCGTATCGATTCATATCCGGAAGAATATTCATATAATCGTGCTGGAACATATCATGGAGTTCTCTCAGGTAAGGCCATCTCTCATCATGGAAGAACCCGTTGCAGATAGAAGAACAGATAATTACACAATGATCACTCATGATCCGTCTGTGACGAATTACCTGTGCAGAAAGCGCCTGCATCATCTGAATAGGATTCGTCCCCATACCATCTCCATAATGGAAATTCTGTGGCATGCCAAATACCAGAATATCATATTTTTTCTCCGCCCAAGGAACGTATGTTCTCTTATCCGCGATCTTCCAGGATGCGGGCATCATTTCTTTGGCATAACCGGAAAAGACAGCAATCTGGCGGGAATATGTATCCAGGACCGCGTCGCAGCAGAAAAACTTCTTTCCCATACGCTTTTCCATATGCATACCGATCTCATCAAATTTTGTACGCATCAGACTGTGACCCGACACCGGCGTAAAGTCTTCCCGATGCATGACATCCGGCACATGATGGGTGGCAATCGAACGCCAGTGTGTGATGCCAGTAGAACAGTGTTTGTAACCACCGGAATATCCCCCATAGGGATTTCCCTGGGTATGTCCGATCAGAATCGAAACGTCCGAATCGTACACGTATTTGTTCATAATGACCCGGTCACCACGCTTTGTACATCCCAGATCCACCAGATGTTCATAATCTTCTGAATCATGGCTGGTGATTTGGCCCGTATAATAAAATTCGTTAAACAGTTCATCTCCAAGAATCTGTCTTGCCTCCGGAACCGTCGCTCTTGGGTGAAGGCCGTTGGAAAAGATCAGAAGAATATCCTTTTTCTCCACTCCCGCCGCATAGAGTTCTTCCAGAATAACTTTGATTGAAACCTTCCGGTGAGAAGTCGGCTGACATCCACCTTTTACAATATCCGGAATCACAATCGTAACCGTGCTTCCCTTATGCGCCAGCTCCGAAAGCGGAGGCATGCCGATGGGGTTTCTGACCGACTCTCTGGTGGCCGCCACCAGGCTTTCCATATCCTGGGGCAGACATTCCGGATCCGGAACCGTTTCACCAGGGACAAACACGTCTGTATCATCCGGAAGATTGGCACTCATCATACCATGTCCATACTCAAAATCCAGTTTCATAAATTCATTAGCTCCTTTATTCTATATTCCACCTGACGCAACCCGTCAGGACAGTTTATCATAATGTCGACTGAAAACCTTATACAACGCACTGGTATCCTGCATGCCAAGTCCTTCTGCATGTGCAATTTCATTATACAGCTGTACTGTACCAGCAATTACAGACGGTGCGTCTGCCTCTTTCGCCATCTGCAGACCCAGCTTTGCATCTTTGATCAAAAGATCTACCGTAAACGCCGGCGTATCATATCCGTCATTCACAATACTTTTGCCCACTTCACGGAAAAGCCCACTGACAGTGGCCGCCGAAGAACCTGCGACTGTATTGTAAAATACTTCTTTGTCAATTCCCACATGATCACAGATGGCCATAACCTCAGAGCTGATGGCATTGATACAGGAAAACATAAGCTGATTCAAAAGCTTCAGCGCATTTCCCGCTCCATGATCTCCTACAGCCACTGCATCGGACGCAAAGGTCAGAAGCACCGGCTTTACTTTCTCAAGCGCCTCTGGATTGCCACCGGTGGGAAGCATCCATTTTCCCGTAGCCGAAGGACGGCCGAGAATGGGACAGTCCAGATATACAGCGCCCGTCTCTTCCACTCCTTTTGCATTGATTCTCGTCGTCTGAGGATCCACTGTGCTGGTATCAATCACCACATGGTCAGAAGTCAGCCCTTCTTTTAAGCCTGCTTCTCCAAACAATACTTCCTGCAGCTGCACCGGTCCCGGCAGGGACATGAGAATCACTGAAGCATGTGCTGCCAGCTCTGCAGGAGTCAATGCAATCTCTGCCCCCATCTCCTTTGCGCTCTCAGCAGCAGCTGTAAATTTATCATAGGCCATCACTGAGAATCCTTTGTCCTGCATACTCTGAAGCATGCATTTTCCCATACGGCCGCAGCCAATCAGCCCAACTTTCTCAATCGGCTTTTTGGATCCTGTCCAAGATATCATATAGAACTCCTCCTTCTGCGTCCTTCGGGACGTCAATATTTAACAGCTTAGACAATGTTGGCGCCACGTCTATGATACGCGCAGCAAACTTCCGCTCATACTTCGGCACGCCCGGACCCACCATCAGCATACATGCATGCATATCGTGAAGCGTCGGCTCAGCCAGATGCACTCCTGTAAAATTACCACAGACTGCCGAATGGTCCATATTATTTTCTTTCATCACATCTTCCACAAGCTCCGGGAAATTCTTACAGAGAACTGCAGATTCATACAGCTCTTTGTTTGCAATGATCCGCTCCGAACCATCCCGGTACTTGATTGCCGACCGGTAGATAAACGGATGAGACATATAACCCGGTTTCCACGCATAGAGCACATCGCCCACCCGGTCGAAACCTGGCCCTTCATAGATTCCCAACCGTCCTGCTTCCTTCTTCTTCAATGCATATGCCACGACATTTTCTCCGGTCTCCGGATTGCGCATACTCATCAGGCAGTTGATAATTTCCTCCTGGACTTTCTCATAATCTTCCGGTTCCACAATTCCGTGCGGATCGCGGCCTTTCAGATTGACGAAAATATGTGCATGACAGGGTTCCAGCGGATGACATTTAGTTTGCGTCCAGTCGATGGTCAGGTTGGACGGATCGTCAGTGGACAGATCCAGGTTGTATTTCAACAGCCCCGCCCGGGACAGATGTTCTTTCACGAATGGATTCCAGTCCAGATGTGTCATGCCATGATCAGAGATCAATACCACATAAGTACTGTTCAGGTCTACCGCCTCCAGAATCCTGCCGATGTTTTTATCCACCTGGCGGTAAGTTTCCCGAATCATATGCCAGCAAAAAGGCGCCGTTTTCTCACTGTATACTCTGGAATTCGGTTCAATCCCTGCATAAAGCGCGTGTTCAATATGGTCAATGGTTCCCACCCAGGAGAATGCAAAATCCCACTCTTTGTGTTCCAGTACGTATTTGGTCGCCTTCCCCCACCAGTCTGCATGGAATCCCAGCTGTTCCAGATACAGGTCCGAACTCATCCAACCATCCATAAATGCCCATGGATCATCCACTTCCATATAAGTTCCTGCAACAGCCTCCACCTCTTTGCTGAGCGATGCCGGAACCGAATAAGGATCCGCCATGTTAATGGCACTTTGATATAATTTAAAATTCTTACCATCTTTATCAAGCTCCAGAATCTGAAAACGGAACCGACCGTTTCTCTGGTAATCTCTTGCCTTAAAGTTCTTCGTAATCCAGGGCCCATACTCTCCCATGGCGATATCCGTAACTGCTTTTGACGCATCTTTACTCTCGGAAATCAGCATCCGGTCATATCCATCTTCCGAAGACGCATAGACCAGCACCTGCATGGAATATCCTTCCACATAAGTGGGCGGAACCGTAATTTCAAATTCCAGACAGGGTTTTTTACTCTCTGGCAGATTACTCCAGTCTGCAGCCGGACGGGTCTGCACCTGTACCGCCCGCCCCGGAATCTGATTGCAGTGCAAAAGCTTATTGGAAAAGCATGCACTGGAAGACACATCCCAAAGAGGCATGAAAAAATAACGGAACGGAGGATTTAAAGAACCTGCAAGCTGGCATCCGTCTTCCTCAGAGATCATCCCCATAGGAAACGTCACCGGCCAGTTAATCATCGCTACTTTTTTGCCCATACGTCTGGCCACGTCCCACAGAGTCTCGCAGAGCACTTCACCCCGATCAAAAGAAGTATGCCAGTGATCCAGCTCTTCTCCTGGGTGTTTGACCATCAGACTTGGAACACCATTGGTACCAGAACCTGCCCCGCTGACAATCGCCGTCCAGGCGGCCGCCGTCAACGGAGGAAACACCGTTTCCAGCCTGGAAAATACACCCTGATTCAACAATTTCTCTGTATTGGGCATTACACCTTCCGCAACGAACTTTTTCACAAGATCCGGCATGGCAGCGTCCAATCCCAAAAACAAGATTTTTTTGTTCATATCCTCCTTTATCCTTTCTTTTTTTGTACAAATTAATGATTGTTTACAACTATACCTTATCACTTGAATACATTTTTTACAATACTTTTTTACTCAAACGTTTGCATTCTCGTTTCTTTTGTTGTATAATATCTTTATTGTTTAGTATTTAACAAATAAAATATTGTTTAATTTTCACAGGAGGCGTTTTATGACTTTAAAAGATATAGCAAAAGAAGCAGGTGTTTCCGTCTCTACCGTATCGCGGGTCATCAATAATACTGGTTCTAATGCCGCCAGTCAGGAGGTCAGAGAACGAATTTGGGAAATCGTTCGCCGAAATGGTTATATTCCCAATTCTTCTGCTCAAAGTCTGCGTATGGGAAAAAATGAGAACATAATCTCCAGCCACTCTCTTACCTGCCTGTTCGCCCGTACTCCAAGTGCCCCAAGCAACCCCTTCTTTGCAACCATTGCAAAAAGTGTGGAGACTGAAGCATACAAATACAATTACTTTTTAAAATCCTCGTTTACTTCTTTCAATATCAATAATATTGAGAGTTATCAGATGCTTCAGGCAAGCACCAACGGTGTGGTGATCCTGGGACGCTGCGACAAAACCACTTTAAAATATATCAAAGAATTCTGTCACTATGTAATTTACACTGGTCTGAATCCGCTGGACGCCAAGTATGACCAGATTCTCTGCGACGGCTATCAGGCCACCGTTACCGCACTGGATTACCTGCATCAATTGGGACATCAGCATATCGGCTATGTAGGTGAAACAGAAGATGAGAACCGTTATCGTGGATACTGTGCCTTTTTGAAAGAAAAGCAATTACCCTTTGACTCCACCTATGTGGCCCATGTTCCCCTGACCTCCAGCGGAGGCTATGATGGTACTATGACTCTTCTTCGGCAGCAGCCCAGCCTGACCGCCATCTTCTGCGGAGACGATATTACAGCTATTGGCGTCCTCCGGGCAATCAATGATTTTGGTCTGAAAGTCCCTGACGACCTGTCCGTAATCAGCATTGATGATATCGAAATGGCACAGTTTCTGTCTCCCATGCTGACCACCATCCACGTCCCAATGGAAGAAATGGGCCGTCTGGCAGCCAAAATGCTTATAGACCGAATCAACGGCGGACATACTCTGCCCATGAAAATCAACCTGCCTTTTTATCTTGCAAAAAGAGAAAGCTGCGCAAAACCGCGCAGCTCCTGAATAAAACCGAAAAACCCGGTATCCGTATACAATTTATAGAACCAAGGAAAAGATGACAGGTCACTCTCTGGACCTGTCAATCTTGTTCCGAATTTCCTGCATCTGATAGTCCAGTACCTCTATGGAATCTGCACATACTCTAAGCTGCTCCACAATCTCGCCTGCATCATTGATGTCTCTCTTATATTTCAGCTTGTGTTCCAGACTTGCCCAGAAATCCATGGCAATCGTACGAAACTGCACCTCCACATTCATATATTTCTTCTCATTGGACAGAAAGATCGGTACACTCAGAATAAGATGAAGGCTCCGATAACCATTTGTCTTTGGATTTTTTATATAATCCTTCCTTCTCATCAGAATGATGTCATCCTGCCCTGTTAAAAGGTCGGCCAGACGGTAAATATCATCCGGAAAAGAACAGATTACCCGAACTCCGGCCACATCTGTCAGATTTTCCTGGATGCTTTCTACTGTGAAAGGGTATCCTCTCCGTTCCAGTTTTTCAGAAATGCTTTCTGGAGACTTCAGCCTTGTCTTAATGGATTCAAACGGATTCCGGTTATATTCCTGGGAAAATTCAGCATTCAGCACTTTCAACTTCGTCTCCACTTCCATAATCGCAGAACTGTATTCCGTCATCAGCCGATTGAAAGGTCTTGCTTCTTTTAACTTTTTTGCCTGCTTCTGGATGATCTGATACTGCTTTTCCAGCGTCTGTGCCTGTTCCTCCACTTTCTGTTCCAGCTGGTTTTTGCAGGTAAACAATTCGATCGCATTCTTTATTCTATTTTTTACAATCGACAACTCAAAAGGCTTATGGATAAAGTCTGAAACCCCCAGCTCAAAGCACTGGTTCTCCACTTCTACAGCAAATTCGCTGCTGATAACCAGTACCGGAATCTTTCCAATCCATCCGTTTTTCTTCATCTCTGTCAAAACTGCAAACCCGTCCAATTTAGGCATATGCAGATCCAGGAGCACTGCTGCTGTCTCCTGTGCATGTGTCTTCAAATGCTGCAGTGCCTGGCCACCATCTCCTACCAGCTCAATTGCGTATTCTTCCATTAATATTTCATACAGCAGCTCCCGGTTCAGTTCCGAATCCTCCGCCACTAAAATCTTTTGCATACAGTCCCCCATTTTTACAAAACCCTATCTGTTTCCCGGACAGCAGGCTTATATCCAGATTCTGCATCCGAACTTCCTCAACCTGCCTCATTAGAACACTCTTCTTAACGTCTCCTATAAGACAAAGGAGACCCTTCTCAGAGTCTCCTTGCCTTCACGCGACAGAATCTACCAGCCAATCAGCCAAGAATAGATTCCCTCATATTTGTATCTGGATGCATCCCATGAGAAATCTTTCTGCATGCCTCTTGCAACCATCTCATCCCACTCTTTCCGGTGTACAAAATAAGTATATTTTGCATAATTAATTACTTCCATCATATCCCATGGATTGTAATTTGTAAAGGAGAATCCGTCACCTTTTCCTTCATATTCATTATATGGTTCTACTGTGTCTTTCAGACCTCCTGTCTCACGGACAATGGGTACTGTCCCATAGCGGAAGGAGATCAGCTGGGTCAGTCCACAGGGTTCAAATGCAGAAGGCATCAAAAATGCATCTGCCGCCGCATACAGTTTATGAGATAACTCATCTGCATAGTAAATATTAGCTGACACCTTATCCTGATATTTCCATGCATAATGGCGGAACATATCTTCATACCTCTGGTCGCCGGTACCAATAACCACAAACTGAGTGTTATCGTCCACAATCTGTTCCATCACTTCTGCAATCAAATCCAGACCTTTCTGATCCGTCAGGCGCGAAATCAATCCAATCAGCATCTTCTTCTCATCCACTGCCAGCCCCAATGCTTCCTGAAGCGCCTTCTTATTAGCTGCTTTGCCTTTTTTGAAATTCTTTATTGTATAATTTTTGGACAACTTCTCGTCTGTGCTCGGGTTCCAGATATCGTAATCAATTCCGTTCACGATGCCCCGGAGATCCATATGCCTTGCGGACAGAAGGCCGTCCAGCCCTTCTCCGTACATAGGAGTCTGAATTTCATATGCATAAGTCTCGCTGACAGTGGTAATATAATCTGCATAAACCAAACCGCCCTTCAACATATTGGCGTCTCTCTTAAACTCCAGTTTGTCCGGAGTAAACACATAATCCGGAAGTCCTGTCAGCCCCTGCATGGTTTCAATATCCCAGATTCCCTGGAATCTCAGATTGTGAATCGTCATGATCGTCTTGATACCCCGGTAAAAATCTCCGGCTGCAAACTCAGTCTTCAGATACACGGGAATCAGGCCGGTCTGCCAGTCATGGCAGTGAATCAGATCCGGACGAAATCCTACAATCGGAAGAATGGACAGCACTGCCTTGGAGAAAAATGCAAACTTTTCAATATCCGTCCGAAAATCTCCATAGGGCTTTGCACCTCCGAAATAAACCAGATTATCAATGAGATAATAAGTGACACCCTCCAGCTCGTAAGTCATCACACCCACATGGGCACCCGGATTGTAAGTTCCTGTTCCCATATAGAAATGGGTAATATACTTAAAATTATTCCGGAATTTATCCGGAATACAGGTATAATTCGGTATAACAACGCGAACGTCCCACTCCTCTTTATTAAATCCCTTCGGCAATGCTCCACATACATCCGCAAGGCCTCCTGTTTTCACAAACGGTACACACTCCGATGCCGCAAACAGTATTTTTCTCATTGTTAAACCCCTCCCATAAGCTTAAGAAGTATTTTGATGTTCTTATCATACCACAATCTTCCTCATTTCTAAAGTACATTTTTAGGAAAATATGAAAAATACTTGCAAAAAAGAATTTTTCCGTTACAATATAACGTGATATATCAAAGAAGTAAAGATTTAAGGAAAGGTTTCGTATATGATCAGTGCAAATAATGTAACGCTCCGTCTGGGCAAAAAAGCCCTCTTCGAAGATGTGAATATAAAATTCACGGAAGGAAACTGTTACGGCCTAATTGGTGCCAACGGCGCCGGAAAGTCCACTTTTTTAAAAATCCTGTCCGGAGAGCTGGATTCCACCAGCGGCGAAATCATCATCACCCCCGGCCAGCGTCTCTCATTCCTGAAACAGGACCATTTCCAGTATGATGAATATCCCGTCATGGACACGGTTATCATGGGCAATGCAAGACTTTATGAGATCATGAAGGAAAAGGACGCCATCTATGCCAAGGAAGAGTTTACTGATGCGGATGGCATCCGGGCCAGTGAACTGGAAGCGGAGTTCGCGGATATGGACGGCTGGGAGGCAGAATCTGATGCTTCCACCCTTTTAAACGGTCTTGGCATCGAGACGGATTTCCACTATGCAATCATGAAAGATCTGACCGGCGCCCAGAAGGTCAAGATCCTGCTTGCGCAAGCTCTGTTCGGCAACCCGGATATCCTGCTTCTGGACGAGCCAACCAACCATCTGGATCTGGACGCCATCGCCTGGCTGGAGGAATTTCTGATTAACTTTGACAACACCGTCATCGTGGTCTCCCATGACCGTTATTTTCTTAACAAGGTTTGTACCCATATTGCGGACATCGACTACGGCAAGATCCAGCTTTATGCAGGCAACTATGATTTCTGGTACGAGTCCAGCCAGCTCATGATCCGTCAAATGAAAGAAGCCAATAAGAAAAAAGAAGAGAAGATCAAGGAGCTACAGGAATTCATCTCCCGTTTCTCTGCCAACGCTTCCAAATCCAAGCAGGCGACTTCCAGAAAAAAAGCTCTGGAGAAAATCCAGCTGGACGAGATCCGTCCCTCCAGCCGAAAGTATCCTTATATTGACTTCCGTCCCAACCGGGAGATCGGCAACGAAGTGCTGACGGTAGAAGGGATCTCCAAAACCATCGACGGCGTCAAAGTACTGGACAACGTCTCCTTCATCCTTGGACATGACGATAAGGTCGCCTTTGTAGGAAGCAATGAATTTGCCAAAACCACGCTTTTTAAAATCCTGTCCGGGGAGATGGAGCCGGATGAAGGAAATTATAAATGGGGCGTCACCACTTCCCAGTCTTATTTTCCTAAAGACAACTCCAAGGAGTTCGACAACGACGATATCATTGTAGACTGGCTCACCCAGTATTCAGAGATCAAGGACGTAACCTACGTCCGCGGTTTCCTCGGAAGAATGCTCTTCGCCGGAGAAGATGGAGTGAAAAAAGTGCGTATTCTGTCCGGAGGCGAGAAAGTCCGCTGTATGTTAAGCAAGCTCATGATCTCCGGAGCCAATGTGCTGATCCTGGACGAGCCCACGGACCATCTGGATATGGAGTCCATTACCGCCCTGAACAACGGCATGATAAAATTTCCGGGCGTACTCCTGTTCTCTTCCCGTGACCACCAGATCGTCCAGACCACGGCCAACCGGATCATCGAGCTCCTGCCGAACGGCACGATCATCGACAAGATCACTACCTACGACGAATATCTGGAAAGCGACGAAATGGCAAGAAAACGTACCGTCTATACAAGTAACAAATTTGCAGAAGAAGACAACTGATTTGTCAGATCAAAAGGCTGATATCACTAAAAGGAGCCGCCGCCCATATGGGCGACAGCTCCTTTTCAGTCTCTGAAAACCGTCTATCAATCTTTCTCCAGTTCAATTGCTTCGGTCTCAATGATAAACTTCACGCTTCCTTCCATCCCGTCGCTTTTCCCGGAAAAACTCTGGTAACTGCCTGACAAGTCGGCAACCGCATCCACCCGATCTATCAGATTCTGAAGATCCACATTTACGGTATCATACAGTTTCTGTATTCCGTCATCATTATACTCATGGACTCCGTCCCGCAGTTCCTCAGTACCGTCTTTCAGTTCATCCACCCCATCTACCAGATCGACAACACCATCTTTCAGTTCCTGGGTGCCGTCTTTTAGTTCTTCGGTGCCATCTTTTAATTCCTCAGCCCCGTCTCTTAGTTCTTTGCTTCCGTCAAGCAGTTCTTTCGTACCTTCTTTCAGATCAACTCCGCCCACATAAAGCTTTCCGGTACCGTTCTTTAATGCCTCCGCACCATTCTGCAGACCTGTCATTCCTTCGGTCAGTTGTGCCAGCTGTTCCGCGTCCACGGAACTGCTTAACTGACCTGCAATCTGCCTCATCGCCTGATCAGCACCCGCAAGTCCTGCATAGTCTGTGGCAGCCTCACGAAGCTGGTTCTGTAGTTCTGTGATCTCATTCATTTTTCCGATCAAACGGGTCTGCACATCAACTACCTTTCGATACCCTTCAATAATCTTATCCGCATCGGCCATACCGCCAAAGCCATGCCCTGCATCGGCCATCGGAACCATGCTCATGGATGTCATTCCGTCAGAAGCTCCCAGGTTTTCCACATAATCCCTGGCAAACGCCGACAGTTCTTCTGCTTCTTCCAGTTCCTCTTCTGCTCTTGTCTGTACATCAGATTCTTCTTCCACAATAGCTTCCGGTGCTGCAGAGTCCTCACTTTCGGCTTCTTCACTGGTTACGTCCAAAGTTCCCGAAACTGTGCAGGAATTTCCTCCACTCTCCGCTTCGTCTCCGCCTGGAATTTCTGAATCAGCAGACACACCGTTCTCGTTTTGGTCTTCGCTTTCCTCAATTGTCTCCCCGGCTGCCAAAGAACCGTTTCCACCTTCTGTTTTTTCTTCCCTGGGAATTTCCGGAGACTGGGATGGTTCCCTTTCGCTCTCCTCAGAGACGGCTGCTTTATCCCCGCTTTCCTGAAGTGTATCAGATTCCTGCAAAATTTCAGAATCGGAAGCTGTCTCGTCTGACTGTACAGGCTCCGGAACCGTCGGCGGATTGCCGGCGGATTCTGCTCCTCCATTTCGTCCTGTACCGGTTCCCGGCTGCAGCAGGCCCATCTGCTGTGCCAGCTCGTTCAACTGCCCCTGCAGCTCTTTTGCCTCTCCGACTGCTTTTTCCAATTGCCCCGTCAATAAAACAATATGGTTCTGTGCTTCTTGCATCTTCTTCTGGTTCTCTGCAATGGCCTGCTCCAGCGATATCCCCATATTACTGACCCCGGCAACCAGTTGATCCACACCATTTTTCAGAAGTCCGGCACCGGCCTGAATGGTTCCTGCTCCTCCATCCAGTTCTTTCGCACCCTCCCGGATATCCCTTGCCCCTTCGTTTAGCTGATCTGCCCCATCATACAGATCCCGGGTTCCGTTATAAATCTCCCAGGCTCCATCCTTCAGTTCCAAAGCCCCGTCGTCCAGTTCCACGGCTCCGTCCCACAGATCCGGCATATTGTCCTTCAGCTCCAAAACCCCGTCGTCCAGCTCGATACAACCGTCGATCAGATCATAAGTCGCATCGTTCAGCTCTTCGATATCATCTTTCAGATCGTCAAAGCCGTCCATATCCTCCGTATTTAACTTGCTGAACACATCTGGCATCAACACTGTGGCCGTCATGGCCAGTTTAAAATCTGTCACGTCCGCCGTCACTTCCACATAATCCGGAATGTCCACGTCCTCAAACCCTTCCAGATTCAGAAGATCCAGGCTGTCATACAGTCCCGGCATGGCCACACCCGCCACAATCGTATTTTTCCCGTCGGAAAGAATCTTTCCGTTCTCCACTTCCACATTGACAAACCGGTCAGAATCCAGGATCAGAGTACTGGCCGCCATGAACGGCACACACAGTTCAGTCTCTTTACCTCCGATCATTTTTTGCTGTCTGCTGTTGTTTTCATAGTCAAAACGGATCTTTACCCTACCGCTTTTTCCAGCCAGATCTTCCGGCGCAATCTGCTGATCATCCAGGTAATAAGTTACTTTTACATCCACCGGCAGCGTTTCCGCGGTCGTTCCCTGATAATAGATATCTTTGCCCCGGGCTGCCCACACGTACGTATCCCCATCCTGGGTGAAGGTCTCGTCACCTTTTACATTTGCCACGCCGGTAAGCTTCGTAACATCCATAAGTTCATCCAGACCCTTGCCGTTTTTCAGCCAGGCGCTAACTGTAATCTCTTTGATGTTTCCACTGGCATCCGCATTGACATAGACCGTCTCTTCTTTCTCTGCATCTGTGCCGGAGTACCGGTTTGCCACTTCCTCCACGATCCTGGAAGCCTCTTCTGCTTCTTTCGGCGCCTCCTCCAGTATTTTTTCCGTCGTCTCATTCCCTGTCTGTGTACTTTCTCTGCAGCCACAGACTGAAACAGCCAATACTACAATTAATCCTAAACTAAATAATTTTCTATTTTTCATTTTCTCCGCCTCCTGTCTCTGTTATCTGCTGTTTCAGACATTTCCGCATTCCTACAGTGGTATAACAGATCAGCCTGTCAAATACCAGGAAGAACGACGGCAGCAGAAAAAGCACAATCGCCATACTGATCAGTGCCCCCCGTGCCAGCAGAATGACAATGGATTTAATCATATCAATGTTGGAATACAAAGCCACACCAATTGTGGATGCAAACAGGCTGAACGCGCTGGTGATGATGGAGTGAAACGAAGTCTTGTGCGCGATCTCCACCGCCTCTTTTTTGCTTTTTCCGGCCAGCCGCTCATCCTTGTAGCGGTTTGTCATCAAGATTGCATAATCTACGGTAGCTCCCAGCTGAATGGTCCCTACCACAATGGGAGCCACAAATGCCTGGCTGATCCCCTGATAATAAGAGAATGCCATATTGACAAAGATGGAAAATTCAATGGTCGTCACCAGGATAAACGGAAGGCTGACCGATTTAAATACAATCATAACAATCAGGAAAATTGCCAGTATGGACAGTGTATTTACCGTCATCAGGTCCACGCTGGTCACATCTTCCAGATCCTTCATAAGCGGCGCTTCCCCGATTACCATGGCTGTGTCATCGTATTTCTTTACAATCTCATTGATCTTTGCAATCTGTGCATTACAGGGAGCTGTGGCCGAGCTGTACTGCGAACAGATGAAAACCATCTCATAATTGTCTGATTTCAGCGAAGAAGTCAGCTTTTCAGGAAGCATGGATTCCGGGATCCCTCCGCCCACTGCCGACTGGATGCCCAGCGCCCAGTCCACACCGTCCACCGTTTCGATCTCCTTGATCATGTTGGCTTTATCCTTCGCACTGTTCCCGCTGTTCATCAGAAGGATATGTACATTGCTCATATCAAATGTATTTTTCAGCCTTTCATTGGCAATGGCACTGTCCAGATCATCCGGAAGCCCGGTATCAATATTGTAATACAGCTCCACCTCCTGATTGCCGTAGTAAGCCGGTACGAACGCGATCAAAAAGAAAAGGAGCCACACCAGATGAAATCTTCGGATAAAGTCTGACAGCTTCCCCATATCCGGAAAAAAGGACCGGTGCCGGAACTTTACAATCCGTTTTTCAAAAAGGAGCACCATGGCCGGTAACACCGTCACGCAGCAGATCACACCGATGATCACACCCTTGATCATGACAATTCCAAGATTTTCCCCCAGGGCAAAGGTCATGAAGATCAGGGCTGCAAAGCCTGCCACCGTCGTCAGAGAGCTTCCCATAACAGAGATAAAGGTCTCGCTGATGGCCTCTGCCATGGCGTCATCCCGGTTCTCATACTTTGGCTTGCACTCTTCATAGCTGTGCAGAAGGAAGATGGAATAGTCTGTCGTAACCCCCAGCTGCAGCACCGCCACCAGCGCCTGCGTAATATAGGAGACATCCCCCAGAAACAGATTGCTTCCCATGTTATAGGCCACCGCCAGACCAATGCTGGTCAGAAAAAGAACCGGAACCGCAAAGGAGTCCGTCGTCAGGATCAAAACCAGCAGGGAGAGAAGGCTGGCCACCATGACATAGCCGGGAATCTCTTTCATGGCCAGATTTTTAATATCTGTAACGATTCCGCTCATGCCGCTGATAAAACACTGCTGCCCCACCTGTGCGCGCATCTCCTCGATGGCCTCCATGGTCGTCTCCGCCGACGTGGTCTGATCAAACAGCGCGATCATCATCGTGGAATCCCCCTGAAAAAGTGCATCCGCCACCGACGGAGGAAGCATGCTGACCGGCACGTCAATCCCCACAAAATCATCGTACCACAATACCTTTTCCACATGATCGATGGCCTCGATCTTTTCTTCCAGTGCCACCACATCTTTTTTCTCCATCCCGTCCACCACGACCATGGAAAATGCCCCCATACCGAACTCTTCCACCATGATGTCCTGCCCGGCCACTGTTTCCAGCGAATCCGGCAGATAACTCAGGATATCATAGTTGACCTTCGTGGCCGCAAACCCGAGCGCAGACGGGATCAGAAGCAAAAATGCAATGAGTACGATGGATATCTTGCGTTTTGCGATAAACTTTCCTATCCGTTTCATATTCCTCACCTTTCCTATTACCTTTGCGACAGCTTCCCAAAGAAGTTGTCTTCAAAAATGACTTTTAGTCATTTTTACTATAATATGTTATACCACAAAAATGACTAATAGTCAATATTGTTTTTGGATTTTCTGATAATTTTAGAATCCGGGCAAAAAAAGACACCGGTGTCTGAACCGATGCCCTTTTCGTACATAGCCTTTTTTATTTTCTCTAATCAGGAAATCCAATCTGCCAACAGTATCTCACTGCTCTTTATCCGCATATCTCCTCCGGTAATACTCCATCGTTCGATACTCGATAATGTCTCTCATATGCTTTTTAAAGGCCTCTTCTCCCAGAATGTCCTCCATATCCTCCCGGATTGCCAGCATGAAGCCTTCTTTTTCCACAAAAAATCCTTTACCAGATACGGTCAAAAAGTGTACGGGATTGCGCCTTGCATTGCTTAAGTGCTGCCGATCTGTGATATTTTGATACTGCTCATAGGTTATACCCTTTTTCAAATCCTTCCAGTTTGTCCCGGTGGAAAAGAACTGAAGCCAGTGTCGCAGCACCTCCGCTTCTGTAACTGCAGATCTTACCTTGCCGTCGTTGTAAAACGCTGCCAGTATGGGCATTTTGTAAGATTTCTGCATGTCGGTTGTCTCCAGCAAAGCGAGGAATTCTCTTCCGATTCCGTCGTAAATACGCTGTTCTTCCGCAGACAGTTCTCCCAGTTCCTGAAGATATTCCAGATATCTGCGAAACGGATTCTCTGCCGGCCGTCTGATACAAAGCTGATATACCGCATCATCCATATGAGTAAACAGTTCCATCCGGCTGGGAACCTTTCCCAAAAACTCTTTTACCTGTCCGTATGCTCGTCGTATCCGCTCTTTTACCGTCTGATTTCTTCTTTCCAGTTCCTGAAACAGGTCGATCAGCCTCAAATCAAAATCCACCATGCAGCCGTCCGGAAAATCCAAATCCCCGCAAATTCGGTCAGCTGGCACCTGATCTGCACATGCATTACCGCTCAGAAGATATGGCACCTGCCCCGCCTTTTCATAGTTTCCTATAAAATCCAGCACATTCAGATATTCTTTTCCTCTGCATCTGCGAAGCCCCCGACCCAGCTGCTGAAGAAACACGACCGGTGATTCTGTAGGCCTAAGAAACATAACCATGTCCACAGAAGTGATATCTACCCCTTCATTGAACATATCCACGGAAAATATCACTCGTATGTCCCCGTTTTTCAGCTTTTCAATGGCAGTCTCCCTTTCCTCTGCATATGTCCCGTTCCCATCGCTGTAGACGGCAGCTGATGGAATCCCTCTGCGGGAAAATTCCCCCGCCATGTCCTCCGCGTGCTGTCTGGTACTGCAAAATCCCAAGGCCCTTCTGGAACGATATTTCCCGTAATGACGGTAGATCAGCTCACAGCGCGCCTCATTTCCAATGTATGCGCGATTCAGATCCCGCTCTGTGTAACGGCCTCTTTCCGGACGAAAACCGGAATAGTCCGTCCTGTCATAGATCCCATAATAATGAAACGGCACCAGCATGCCTTTGTTGATCGCATCCTTCAGAGAAATTTCATAAGGAACGTTATAATCACAGATTTCGTAAATGCTTCTGCCATCCATCCGCTCCGGCGTCGCAGTCAGGCCCAGCAGAAACTTCGGTTTAAAATAGTCGATGATCTTTCGGTACTGATCGGTGACTGCATGGTGAAATTCATCCACCACCATATAATCAAAATAATCTCTGGAAAAATAGTCGTCACACAAATAAGAATCTTTCCCAAGTGTGGCCACGGAAGCAAAAACAACCGCTTTCCCTGTATCTTTCTGTCTGCTGTTGAAGAATCCATAATCCTCCGATTTTCTTACATTCCGGAAAGATATAGCGGCCTGTTTCAGAATCTCTTCTCTGTGAGCCACAAAAAGAACATGTTCATATGCTGCAGAATCAAAGGCAGCCAGATAGGTTTTTCCCACACCGGTTGCCGCCTGCACAAGCCCTTTGACCGCACCCTCTGCCCGGCTTTCCTCCAGCGCATATAATGCCTCGATCTGTGCACCCCGGGGCTGAAAGATTTCCACAATCTGGGGATCTTTTTCCGCATCATCATATTTTTCCAGATCTTTCGCAACCAAAGGACGTTTCCAGTTCTTAGAGTATCGTCTCAACTCCTCGTCATCAACTATGATGGAATGATGATAGAAAAGATCTTCAAAGGTTTCGTAAAACAGCCGGAAATTCTTCTGATCTCTGCGACTGTCAAACCGGTAATTCCACTCAATCCCGGAGGTCAGCGCACTCCTGGATATATTGGAAGAACCTACAAATATCTCGCTTCCTGCCTTCTGGTGAAAAATGTAGGCTTTCGGATGAAAAGACCTCCCCTTTTCATTATAGAAACGCAGATCCACCTGATTTTTCAGTTCCTTTTTGATCAGACACAAAGCGGAAGGCTGGGTAATGCCAAGATAATTTCCGGTCAGAAGACGGATCTTCACTCCGCGCTTTAATGCTTCTTTTAAATCTTTCAGAAGCAGACGCACTCCGGATTCCATCAGGAAGGATACGGCGATATCCATCCGCTCGGCCTTTTTCATACTCATTTTCAGCTGATAGTACAAAAAGCGGGCCTGATTCCGGTCACCGGTCATCACATCGGTCTGTTCAATATTCAGTTCTTCCTCCATATGATATTCAACCATTTTTCATCCTCCCTGCCCGGCCTGACATCCTTGCTGATCCACAGCTCTTCTGTACGAAAAACCGATGTCTCCTGCAGCAGTTTCTCCATCTTCTCTTCTGTCATATCTGTAAAATATCTCCCGTTTCGCTCCCCTTCAAAGGTTCCATATTTGAAAGAGGTGTAGACGATGCCATTATTTTTCAGTGCCCGGGACATTTTAAGCATGACATCTTTCAGCTCACCATACGGCAGATGCAAGACAGAGGAACAGGCCCATATGCCATCATAGACATTTTCAGCAGACAGTTCCTGAAAAAGCATGCGCCGCACCGGAATCCCGGTATACTCGCCCGCAAGCTGGCACATCTGTTCTGAGCCGTCCACAGCATCCACCTGAAAGCCCCGGGCAAGAAAATACTTTGTATCCCGGCCGGAGCCGCAGCCAAAGTCGAGAATGCGGCATCCTCTAAACAATTTCTCCAGAAACTTTTTTTGGATGATATAAAACTCTACATTTTTTGTAGCCTCTGCAAACTCGAGAGCATTTTGATTATAATAGTCTATTGTTTTTGTCACCTTATCTCTCCAACTTATTCATCTGTTTCTGCACTAATATTCCTTTGCAACTGTATCAACCCCATACATTTCCATAAACTGATCAAGGTCCTTCTGGTTGCGGACCAGCAGGATTTCCTCGAACTTTCCGGTATGTATATTTTTAAATCCTGCAACCTGTTCCCCGGTGCAGATACTGCATCGGAGTATCGGACGCAGATTTTTCTGATCATATTCTTTCTTTTTCACTGTCTTTTTGCCAAACATAAAATCCGCCTTCCACTCTTCTCAGCCTAAGTCCTGACAGGTACCTTTCTGCAGACCGTATTGCAGCGGCCAGAAACTCGTTTTTTTCTCCTGTAAGAGCCGTTTTTCTATCTGTTCCTCTTGGGATTTCCCTCAGGCTGCCTGCGGATTTTCCGCCATTTATATAATTCTCCCTTCCAGATGATCCATCTCATGCTGACAGATCTGTGCGGTCCATCCGGACAGTTTCTGACGCTGCCTCTTCCAGTCAAAATCATAATACTCCACTTCCAGCTTCTGATATCTGGTCGTCTTGCGGACACCGTCCAGGGACAGGCAGCCTTCTTCTGTTTCATATGGATCACTTTTTGAGACAATCACCGGATTGAACATGACCACATCCAAAAAGCCCATGCTGACAATGATGATATTCTTTTTCACCCCGATCATGTTGGCTGCCATCCCCACACAGCGCCCGCGGTTTGCCCTCAGTGTATCCTGAAGATCTCTTCCCACCTGAACATCCGCCTTTGTGGCAGGCTCTGATTTCTGACCCAGGAATAAAATGTCCCTTACAATCTGTTTTACCATTTATTGGAACGCTCCTTTCTTCTGATCATATTTTATCACAGGTTATCAATTCCTGCCAGGAAATTGGTAACCTGTCATCCGACCAGGTTCCGGCCTCTACCCGAGAATAAGCCTTCCGAAAGTCCGCCAGAGGCGACATCTCAATTTTCTAAATGGAGGGCAGTTCCATAATATTCTTTTTACCACATTGTCAAGTGGTGAATTTCAGCTGCTTCCTGATTCCTTTTGCTCATAAGTTATATTGAGGCAGTCCGGTTCTGCCTTTTCGTATTCCCCAGTCAAACCACAGATTGTAGTATTGTTTTCCTTTATCTGCTCTTCTATTGAGTTCTCTTGTACTCTGGGAGCATCAGTTTCGCTAATTTTTTCGGTTATTTCCCCTGATATTTTTACCGTATTTGCTGTTAATTCGGCAGCCTTTTGCTGTAACTGCGCAAGTTTCTCCTCTTTCTTAGCAATTATTTCTGTATCTCCCATTCTCCCTTTATCCATCTTTATTTCGCTTTCCAGTACCCTGGCTTCTCCTTCTACCTGAGTCTGTGAGGATTGCACTGTCCTGATCTGGGACATTCCGGATGATAAGTCTACCAAATCAGATATTCTCTCCTGCTCAATTGCCTGCTTCGTTTTCGGCTCGTTGTTCTTTTTTGGGGACTGTACCTTTTCAGGCTGTCTGCTGTTTTGCCTTGCCATTTCCTGCGAAATTTGTTGTTCCAGTTCGTTTAGCTGTTCTTCATAAGAATCTAACATATCGTGAATGGATTTAATATCCTGACCATTCTTAAGAGCAGAATTGACCCATTGGTTTTTCCGTTCCAGCAGAGACTGTTTCTGTTCCATTAAATTTCTAATCCGGCTGTTGCTACTTTGCCCCAGAAAAGAAATCGTCACAGTGTCTCTACCTCCCCCCGGCAGGTTACTGTTTCCACGATTTTCTGACTTCATCTGTCTTGTATTCCAAAACATTTGATTTCTGGAAAAGGAAGCACTCATAGTTTGATATCCCGTAATCTTCATAATTCTATATCCACCTTTCTAAATTTATATATTTTATTTATTTTTTATCATTACAGATAAAATAAAAGTCATGCCCCTCACCTCCCATTCTACTGCACCATAATATTTTTCAACTGTGTATTTTATATTGGCCAATCCCATACCGTGGTTTTCCCCAATCTCTTTGTCAGAGACAGGAAATTCCTGCGACTTTTCTAAAATTAATTTTCCGTTAAAGCTGTTTTCCACTTCCAGAAAAAACATCTTTCGTTTCTGAAAAGAAGAAAGTTTTATATAAACTTCCGCTTCTGGTTTTTCTTCTTTAAGCTTCTTACAGGCACGGACTGCATTGTCTAAAGCGTTTCCTACAATAATACTTAAGTCATAGCTTTGAATTGCAAATGTATCAGGAAAGAGCAACCCATCGGTTTCTAATCGTAAATCTGGTATGGTAAGTGTGACTTCATGATATTTCATATTCAGTAAAGCGTCCACAACGGTATTTCCCGAATGAAACCTGTATTCCAGGCTGCCCATGGTCTCATTGAATCCGGCCAGATAATGACAGAGTTCCTCAGTTCCCCTTTCCTTAGGGGTAAGCTGCATGATTACCGCAAGCGTATTTTTCAGGTCGTGTTTCATACCACGGATTCCCGATTGCACTCTTCTTGTTTCCTCTATATATTCCTGCATACTTTTTATCTGTTTTTCCAAAACCACCCGGCTGCTTCTCTCTCTGTTCAAAAGAATCATATCCTGGAATAATTTTACTCCATACAAAATTGATAACAGGGACAGTGCCAACATGAATGGCATAAACAGCCTTAAAACCGGGTATATGTCAAATAAAAACTCCTGTCCGCCTCTTTCACTGGTGCGAAACATAATAAGATTTAACAAAATACTGATACATAAACTTGTCAGTCCAGGTATCAGCAAAAACTGTACCTCTACGGAATGAATGGGAAAATACTTTTCATGAAAATGTTCCCGGATACTTTTTAAGGACTTATACATAATCAATATACGAATCAGATAATTCAGAAGCCATGTTCCGTTAACGATTAGGGCCATAAAAAGAACACCATGGCTTTCCATATGCTGCCAGACCATGTTTGCTGGCAAGTCAGCGATATAAGGAAATATGAGTGCGAATATGCGGCTCGTTTCCTGTATGGACATAAAACTGACAACGAGAAAAATACTGATCAACCCGATATTTTTATAAAAGCACAAACTCAGGAAAAGTAAAAAGAAAAATGACAAAACCAAATTTTCTGTTATGTAAAACATTCGGTAGTCTGTCGGCAGAAATAATTTCTTTATATACTGAAACATGACATATGCGATAACAACACCCATTTGATTCCAGGATTTTCTCCGGAAGCGTTCAGCAAAAAAATCTCCATAAAACTGCTGCAAAAAATATCCCTCAAAAAAATCTACAAGAGTCTGCAAAACCATCAGCAGATTAAAATGATTCAAGAAGTGCCCCTCCTTTTCTCAGATAATCCATATACACTTTTACAAACTCCTTGTATTTTCTTCTGGAAAGACATATAGTCTCTCCATTTGTCAGGGATATACGATCCTTCTCATACTCGGCAATATGCCCCATATTCACGATATATCCCCTGTGACAGCGATAGAAATTTCTGCCTAACTGTTGTTCCAAATCTCTCATATCAGAATATAGTTCCAAGCATTCATTTGCCGTATGAAAATTTACCATTCGATTTTGGCTTTCAACATACAGAATATGGTTCCTGCTCAAAATAATCGTTTTTCCATTTGACTTAATAAAAAACGGTTCTTCCGCTAATCCCCTTTTTTTCTCTGCCGCTGCTACAGCCTTGGCAAATATCTCTGCAAATTTTTTCTCTTCAATCGGCTTCAAAAGGTAATGAAAGGCGGATACGTCAAAAGATTCAAATACATACTCTTTTAAGCCTGTAATAAAAATCAACAAGGCTTCTTCTTTTTTATTCCGCAGCATTCTTGCTGTCTGAATTCCATTTATACCATCCATTTGTATATCAAGAAATATGATATCAAATATTTTCGTTTCTTTTAACAGTGTTTCTCCAGAAGCGAACAGTTCTATATCACAATCGGGTATTTGTTTTTTTACTAATTTTCCTATCTGTTCACAGATGATTTTTTCATCATCGCATATGGCTATGGTCATTTGCTCACCTCTTTGTTTTTATATCGGCGGATGTAAAAAAGATTTTATGGAATCTGACAGATGGTATGGATTTTGTAGTGAATGGTTAAAAATTCGTATCTCATGTGAATGGATTTATAAATAAAAGACCACATCAGGCCTGCAAATATCAAATGGCCCAACATGCTTTTTTACACTTCTTAACACATCTTGGAGACCTCGAACTCCGTCTGTCCGGCTTCTTTTTCATGTACAGGCAAAAAAACCTTCCCCGGAAAGAGAGAAGGGCATTTGCCATTGTTCTGTTATCACCAGTATCTCCCTATCAAAGAGACCAGTTCCTCATAAATAATTTCTTCCGCATGGATGTGTATAGAATTACAGTGGCGCACCCATTCAAGCTGGTCAAAGGAGCAGGTAAACCAAAAAATTCCCTGACAAGGCCCCTCACACATCTCTCCTGGTATAAGGGTAGGCGTATGGCCGGCCACCACCATGCCGTGAGGCTTTCCGCCCAGCAGGTATGCCTCCTCTCTGGCCTGGAGATAAAATTCCTCCAAAGAGGAATACCCGGCCCCTGCAATGTCTCTGAAATTCTCCGCATACCCCCATGAACCATCACACAGGCCCGCTCCTTCACTCTCAGCTCATAGAGCAGAGGCATTTCCCAGATCATTTTCATCCATCGGTACAAATCCCGAAGGGTTGCCCCCTTTTTCTCCAAAAGCGTGTGAATGGTGCCATAAAGGTCAAAATATCCGCCAGGCAGGCCCTTCTTCTTCATATAATATCTCAGAGACTCATACAGGACAAGCCCTTTTCGTGGACAATCCAGATCTGATTGAAGTTCCAACTCCTGATCCATCCTCTCCATCAGCTTTACGGTGGCCGCAAACTCCTCATCATGGTTTCCCCGGATGGCGTACACATTTTCGGGCCTTTGCTCCAGCCACTGCAACATCCGAAAACTGTCCTCTGGAAAGCCACCGCTCCTCTTTGGGAAGCTCTCCCTCACACCTTTGATCATTCCCGGGCCCGGGAAGCTTTTGAAAAATTGACCTTTGTTTGACCTTCCTCTGAGATTATAACATAAGGCAGAGTCAGTCAGTGCCAACAGTATGACGGGATATTCCGGATATACATAATAGGGGCGGTTAAGACCAAGTTTTAACCAACCCCACACCCCATCAGAAATGCGCTGGCTCCCGGCCTAGAAGATCAAAAGGTTTATGGTAGAGCAGACCATGATTAAAAAGGCCATTGCAAAATAAATGATTGCTCATCTATTTTACAACAGCCCTCTATTATTTAATATTGGTTCAAAATTTTTGCACTGTTTACCTCTTCACCCGATACACCGCAAAGGTCACCGTACCGTCCTCATTCAGGACAGCAGTTTCTATTCTCAGGCTTGCCACCCCTTCTTCATCGAAGGAATAACCAGTCACTGCTGCGCTTCCTGGTTTTTGATCCGGAAAGCTCTCATCCAGGAAGATCACGCCGCTTCCGCCGCCTTTGTCTCCCAGATCATAGGAATAATCAGCAGTGCCGTCTCCGTTGGATTTACAGATCTGCACGGTGGATTCAATCCGTTCTGCGTCCTCTTTGATCCTGCCTTCCATCAGTTCCGTTTTAAATCCCTCAACCCATGCTTCAACTTCCATATCCTGTTCGCTCATCTCCATGGGAGGGGTCGGCTCCTCTTCTTCCATGGACTTTAAAAATGCCTCGGCCGCCTGAGGGTCGCCTTTTGCCGGGTCCAGGGGAAGATCAAACAAGGCATTGACTTTCTCATATGTTTCATTTCTTGTGATCACTCCTGTCTCCTTATCAAAGAAATAAGCCTCATTGTCATAAAATGTCCCAGAACTGACGCCGATATAGAGCCCCCGGTCCGCAAAAATATCTATATTTTCCATATCCAACAGGCGATACTGAATCCCATCCTGAACAAATTCACTGTATCCGCCGCCCATATTCATAATCCCGTAGTTCCAAGGTTCCAGGCCTTTGATGTACGGCGACACATAGAAGGCCTCTTCACCATAAGCCTCTTCACCGGTGTCCGGCATAGGCGTGCCGTCGGCCCGCTCAATGGCAACCGCTGCATAGAACCGGTCATCCTCCACCTGGCCTTTGTGATCTTCTGCCAGATATTCACTGATATTTTTTCCGGACACTGCTCCTAAAAGTGTCACCCGAAAGCCCCCATACTCCTGGGTCTCATTGACGAGCACCGCGTCTTCTCCCTGGAAAGCTTCCACAAGCTTCTGATCTTTATTCCTCTCGGCAATCTGTCCAGGTGTCAGATATCTGGCTGCCGCCACCACCGCTGCAGATCCGATCACCAACGTCACCGCTGCCGCCGCTACCGCCACTGAAAACCTGCCTTTTTTCTTTTTCCCTGTTTTTGCCATATTTGCCATCTCCTCTGCCTGATATAAGATATTTCGGTTGAGCCATGTGTCTGGCTCTTCGGTCGGAGAAAGGGCCTGTTTTAAAATGCGGTCAAATTCTTTTTTCATTTAAAACAACCTCCAGTTCTTTTTTTAGCAACTTTTTCGCCTTAAACAACCGGCTTTTGACGGTTCCTTCCGGCAGCCTTAAGACTCCCGAGATCTCGGAGAGCTTCAGCTCTTCCATATAGAAAAGCAATACCGGCAGTCGGTATTTTTCCGGCAATCTGCTTACGGCCCTCCGGATCATCCTCCGCTCTTCTTCGGATATAATCTGCTCCTCCGGCAGTTCTTCTCCCGTTGGCAGCTCCAGTTCCATCTCCTCCATGGACTGCATTGGTCCGGTAATCTTCTGTCTTACGGCATATTTCCGTTTTCGGTTCCGCCACAGGTTGACCGCCACGGACAGAAGGTAGCTTTTTAGATTCCTTTTGATATCCAGCCGCTCAGAAAGCTCCACCATTTTCAGAAATGTATCCTGGTACAGATCATCCGCCTCCTGTCTGCTTCTGGTCAGCTGACAGCAAAAGGAATAGACCGCTTTTCCATTCTCTCTGATACATGTCTCCAGTTCTTCATGGCTCATGTTGTGATCCTCCAGTTTCAGACGTCTTTTCTGAAGGTTTTGCCCTTCACTCTTATATGGTCACAGTCTGGAAAAAAGTTCACAGCCCCGTTTATCAAATTATAATTCCCCGAATATAAAAAAACGGATACATTTTCTGCACCCGCTTTTTCTGCCGATTATTTTAAGAGCTGATCTTTGTAACGCCTGATCTCAGCCAGCGCTTCCTGCATGACCCGGTCTCCCCTGGCCATGCCAAAATCCCTGGTATCCACAGCCAGCACTGGAATATGGTCTGGAACCTGTTCTCTTACGCTGGCCAGGGCACAACGCACCTGCGGACCCACAAGGACAATATCCGCATCCTCCTTCCCCTCATCCAGTCCGGAGAGCGAGGATATGATGATCTCTGCCTCCATCAGATTGGCATGCACCCAGGCAGACATCCGGTCTTTCAGAATACTGGCAGAAGTTCCGGAATAACTCACCAATACAACTTTCATCTCTTCCCTCTCTGATCATTTATTCCGGATCATTATATCCGTTGGGATTCTGGGACTGCCATCTCCAGGAATCTGCGCACATCTCTTCGATGCCGTACTCCGCCTCCCAGCCAAGCTCTTCCTTTGCTTTCGTCGGATTGCAGTAGCAGGTGGCGATATCTCCCGCACGGCGGGGCTTGATCTCATACGGCAGGTCTTTTCCACAGGCTTTACTAAATGCATCCACAACCTGCAATACACTGTAACCATGTCCGGTACCCAGATTGTAGATCCGCACGGTTTTCTCTTCTTTAAACTTTTCCAGCGCTTTCACATGACCTTTTGCCAAATCCACCACATGGATATAATCTCGAACACCAGTTCCATCCGGCGTGTCATAGTCATTGCCGAAGACGCCGACGCATTTTAATTTGCCGATGGCTACCTGCGCCACATAGGGCAGCAGATTGTTGGGGATACCTTTGGGATCCTCCCCGATCTTTCCGGACTTATGGGCTCCGATGGGGTTAAAGTAACGAAGCAGGATCACGTTCCACTCCGGATCGGACTTCTGGATATCCATCAGTACCTGCTCCAGCATCGTCTTGGTCTGACCATAGGGATTGGTAGGGGATTGTTTCGGACAATTCTCCGTGATAGGAATCTCCAGAGGATCACCATACACCGTGGCAGAGGAACTGAAGATGATGTTCTTCACGCCGTTCTTTCTCATGGTATCACACAGAAGCAGAGTTCCTGTCATATTATTATAATAGTATTCGATTGGTTTTGCCACAGATTCACCGACTGCTTTGTACCCTGCAAAATGAATCACCGCATCTGGTTTTTCTTTTACAAAAATCTCCCCGAGTTTTGGCTGATCCAGCAGATCTGCCTCATAAAACTTCAGGGATTTTCCTGTAATATCCTGGACCCGGTCCAGCGCTTTCTCACTTGCATTGTACAGATTATCAACAACAACGACTTCATAGCCTTCATTCAGAAGTTCCACACAGGTATGGCTTCCGATATACCCAGCCCCTCCTGTTACCAAGATTTTCATACGCCTCATTTCCTCTCTTAGATTCCTTATTTAAAGCCGTCCGGCCGTCTTTTGTGCCTGGCTGCACAGATTGCCTGTACAGTTTCACCAGATATCCATGTATCGGCACGCCGAACCAGCGCGGACTGCCCGTTAACTATCAGTGTAGCACAATTCCTACGGATTAGCAAACAGACATTTTACAAAATCTTTCTGAAAATTTTTCCGGCTGTCCCACCCTCAGATTACCCGGACAGTTCCCGGATAAATCTTGTATTTTCCGTAAACTGGATTTATAATATTCATATATTTTAACGACAGACCACAGGTCTGCCATCCGTAAAAAAGGAGAAAATATCTATGAAAAACCAATTATTTGAAGAAGCAAAACGTTCTGACACACTCAGTAAAGAGCTGATCAGCAATCTTCTGGAGTCCATGGAGTACAGCAGTATCTCTTTTATCAACTGGACCATTGATGTACTGAAGATTTTGAAAACCCGTATCGACCGCGGTGATAAAATTACAGATGCGGTCTCCAAAGTAGTCTATGACAAAAAATCATTCCAGGCATTTGTCAAGAAGAATTTTTCCTCTTACATATTCAGTCAGGTATTTGCAGATCCAAAGAAAGCGGAAAAAGTTTACTTTCACCTGGAATCCTGCGACGGCGGTTATAATCTGATCATGTCCTCCTCATCCAAAGAGAAGACATACCGCTGGATTTCCAGTTTAAGCGAACGTTTTTCTCTGGTGGAAATGATCGCAACCGGCGTTCTTTATGTAAAAGACAACCGCAAAGACACCTACATGCCTTTCATCTCCGAGCATGGAAAATACTGCAGATATGACCAAAAGACCGGAAAGATCCTGGAACTTTGATCCCGCGTCCTGCAGGCTGTCGTTTCCCCGGCAGCCTGTAGAACCACAGGAGCAGCTCCTGCTCTCTCAAATTCCCCGACAATCAAATGCCGGTATAAAACTCTCCTCTGCACAGCCTCCCATCTGAATATATACCTCTCTCATTCCAAGAAACCTCGCATAGTTCACCACTTCTTCATATTCCTCTTCTGTAATCCTCCGGTTCAGTTCAGGAAAATCTCTGACATGAGAAAGGGGGGTATACTGGTTCAGGATACTGACCCGGATCTGTTCTCCCCACATATCATGCAAGTATTCCAGCACATCTTTACTGTCATACACGCATCCCGGAAGTACCAGATGTCGCACAATCACTCCCCTCTGCATGATGCCCCTGCTGTCATAAACCGGCGGACCCGTCTGACGGACCATCTCTGCCAGCGCTTCTTTGGCCCATTTGGGATAATCTGCAGCATGAGAATATCTTTCAGCCAGTATCCGGCTCTGATATTTAAAATCCGGAAGCCAGATATCCACCAGTCCCTCCAGCTTTTGCAACATCTCCGCTTTCTCGTATCCTCCGGTATTGTACACCACCGGAATCTTCAGATTTTGCGCTTTCGCCTGTTTCAGCGCCCGAAGCACTGCAGGCAGAAAATGCCCTGCTGTCACCAGATTGATATTATTGGCCCCCTGCGCCTGCAGTTCTAAAAAGATTTCCGACAGCCTCTGAGAGCTGACCTGTCTTCCCGCGTTCCCTGCGGCAATCTCATGATTCTGACAGAATACGCATCGAAGCGTACAGCCAGAGAAGAAGACTGCACCGGACCCCTCTGTCCCGCTGATGCACGGTTCCTCCCAGTAGTGGAGCGCTGCTCTGGCCGCATAGGGCTCCATGGGCATCCGGCAGTATCCTATCTCTCCATGAGCTCTGTCCGCCATACACTCTCTTGGGCAGAGCCTGCATCCCCCTTTCATTGATCTGTCAGCCTCCGAAACCATTCCAGGTATCTTCTCTCCGTCATCTGGAATGGCTCCGTATCGAATACAGGGCAGCTCTGAAGCTGTCCCGGACATTCCATCAGCTTCTCCCCCATAAAAGAATCAAATTCATAATATAAAAGCACATCATCCAGCTTTCGCCAGAGTTTTGTCTCTTCTTCCGACAGAACTCCCATGTATTTCTCAAATATTATTTCCTGAAGCATTTGTTCAATCTCTTTGTATTTTGGCAAATACCGTTTCACCGGACGCGTAATATCCGCCAGATAAGCTTCACTGGCATCATGCAGCAGACACGCCAGCTGTACGCGGGGCGTATATCCTCTTGCTAACGCTTCCTCACAGCAGTGGATGCAATGCTGACCCACCGAATAAAATCTGGGAAAATGTCCGTTGGCGCGGACCATCAGAGACAATGCATGCGCAATATCCTCTACACAGATATCCTCCGGTTTTGGTGCAAGCGGCAGCATATGTCTCTTTGTATAGGTCGTAATATCCTCTCCCATATTCTGACTCCTCCTCTCATCCATTTTAATATAAATAGCTCCCTGTGCCTGTTCAATTATAAATTGCGATTGAATGAACGAATAGAAATGTGTATAATATGTGATTATCAGGCGATAAACGTTTGATTGTACGCAAATATTTGACAAGGAGTATCTGACCTCTATGAAAGAAAAAAAAGAACTGATTCAGTACACAGCAGTCTGTCTTCTGCTTCTCTTCCTGGTATGCCACTACTGGGACTTTGCCGTCCGGTGGTTCGGCCTTTTTCTGAGCGTCATCCGTCCTCTGATCCTTGGATGCGCAGTCGCCTATCTTCTGAATCTGATTATGAGTTTTTATGAAAGGAGCATTTTGTCCAGGTGGCGCATCCGCCCTGAAGCCAAAAGGACTGTATCTATTGTGCTGTCTTTTCTTACGCTTCTTATGATCCTGGCTTTAATCATCAATATGATCCTGCCGGAGCTTCGCTCCTGCATCGACATCCTGTTATCGAATATTCCTATCGCTTATGATATGATTCTGCAGTTTTTAGATGAGAATCCGGACATTCTGGCTCTTATTCCGGCTGTCTCTAATCTGCACATAGACATTCGGGAACTGCTGCCCAGATTTCTCACATGGATGGGTTCCGGGGCCGGAGCCAGTCTGTTTGGGTATCTTTCCTCTTTTGTGTCTGTTATTTTCAACCTGTTTGTAGCGCTGATCTTCGCTATCTATCTGCTTGCCCAGAAAGAATGGCTCAGACGTCAGGCTGACCGGCTGCTTTACACCTATCTGCCCCATACAGTCCACGAAAAAGCTCTCTATGTATTCCGCACACTGGACAACTGTTTCCACCGTTTTATTGTCGGACAGTGTATGGAAGCGCTGATTCTGGGAATTCTCTGTATTCTCGGCATGCTGCTGTTTGGCTTTCCTTATGCAGTCATGATCGGGATATTGGTGGGCGCCACTGCACTGATTCCCGTTCTTGGAGCTTATATCGGTGCTGTCGTCGGAATCCTGATGATCTTTACAGAATCTATGTTCCAGGCACTGATGTTCCTGATTTTCATCGTAATCCTTCAGCAGCTGGAGAATCAGCTCATCTATCCCAAGGTCGTTGGTTCCTCCATCGGTCTTCCCGGGATTCTGGTATTTTCTGCAGTCATGGTCGGAGGAAGCCTCTTCGGTGTGACAGGCATCCTGCTTGGAATCCCCCTGACCGCAGCCTGTTATCAGCTCCTGAAAGACGATCTGAAGAAACGCTCACATTGATCCGCATCACAGATCATACAGAATCATACTCCACACTCATCAATATCAATCCCTGGGGCGGCATCAGACGACCGGCGTATTCCCGGTCTCTGCTGTCCAGAATATGTTTCATGGACTCTGCAGAACAGAGTCCATGACCCACTTCCACCAGCGTGCCGGTCAGAATACGGACCATATGGTACAAAAATCCATTCCCTACAAAGGTAATCTCTATCCCGGGTCCTTTCTGATCAATCTGAATCGTTTCCACTGTCCGCACGGTAGACTTTTTGTACCGTTTCAGCGAACAAAACGCCCGGTAATCATGTGTCCCGCACAAATCTTCCGCCGCCTGTTTCATCCATTCTATATTCAGCGGATTCTCTATCTGTGTCAGAAATCTCCGTTCAAACACATTGGGTGTCGGATCATTCCAGATCCGATATCTATACGTTTTCCTTACTGCATTCAGACGCGCATGAAACCTTGGTCCTGCCTCTTCCACAGACAGCACTGCAATGTCTTCCGGAAGGTATTGATTCATATATTTCCGGATCTCTTCCGCACTCCTGCCTCCTGTACACCGGAAGCTGATCACCTGCCCGGCTGCATGGACCCCTGCATCCGTTCTTCCGGAACCATGAACTTCCACCGGTATGCCTTCCATACGGGACAAAAGTGTTTCCAGCTTTCCTTGTATCGTATATTCCGTATTTCCCTGCACCTGCCAGCCCCGGTAGCGGGTGCCCTCATATTGTATAACTGCCTTATAATTCATGATATCCCCTTTTGTCAGCAATCCTGTCAGCATAGTTCTGCCAAACAGATTCCTGCAGGCAGGTATTTATCTGTCCTCTGCCGACTCTTGCAGAATCTTCATAAATTCCTCTCCGGTAATCGTTTCCTTCTCATACAGATATTTCGCCAGCTCATGTAGCTTCTGCTTCTGTCCCTGCAAAAGTTCCATCGCTTTCTTATACTGAGTCTTCAGGAGTACTTTCACTTTCTCGTCCACCGCTGCCGCCGTTTCCGCCGCACAGGCAAGGGAAGTGTCCCCTCCCATATATTGATTATTTACGGTTTCCAGCGCCATCATGCCAAATTCATCGCTCATACCATAACGGGTAATCATGGCACGGGCCAGTTTGGTCATCTGTTCAATATCATTGGATGCGCCGGTAGTGACAGAACCAAAGATCAATTCTTCTGCTGCCCGTCCCCCTGCATAAGTAGCAATCTTATTTTCCAGTTCTTCCTGGTTCATCAGATGCTGATCCCGCTCTTCCACCTGCATGGTATATCCCAGAGCACCGGAAGTCCTGGGAATAATCGTAATCTTGGTCACCGGAGCAGAATTCGTCTGAAGCGCCGCCACAAGGGCATGGCCGATCTCATGGTAGGACACAATCAGTTTCTCCTTATCCGATAAGATTGCGTTTTTCTTCTGATAGCCCGCAAGGACCACCTCAATACTTTCCTCCAGATCTTCCTGAACCACATAAGCTCTGCCGCTTCGTACCGCCCGAAGCGCCGCCTCATTGATTATATTGGCAAGTTCCGCTCCGGAGGTACCTGCCGCCGCCCGGGCAATGGCATTAAAATCAATCGAATCCCCAAGCTTTACTTTCTTCGCATGTACTTTCAGGATATCTTCTCTCCCTGCCAAATCCGGAAGTTCCACCGGAACCCGCCTGTCAAACCGTCCCGGACGCAAAAGCGCGGGATCCAGGGTCTCCGGACGGTTGGTGGCTGCCAAAATCACCACGCCTTTGGAACCGTCAAATCCGTCCATCTCTGTCAGAAGCTGATTCAAAGTCTGCTCTCTTTCATCGTTGCCGCCCACACCGCCGCTGTCACGTTTTTTGCCAATGGTATCAATCTCATCTATAAACACAATACAGGGCGCCTTGTCATTAGCCTGTTTAAACAAATCCCGAACTTTGGCTGCTCCCATGCCTACGAACATTTCCACAAATTCTGAACCGGAGATAGAGAAAAAAGGCACCTCTGCTTCCCCTGCCACTGCTTTGGCCAGCAGCGTCTTTCCGGTTCCGGGAGGCCCCACCAGAAGGGCTCCCTTGGGCATCACTGCACCAATCTCCTGATATTTTTCCGGATTGTGCAAGAAATCAACAATCTCCTGAAGCTGCTCCTTCGCCTCATCTTCACCGGCCACATCGGTAAATTTTATCCCGGTCTCGCTTGCCACGTAGATTTTGGCGTTGCTTTTTCCAAAGGACATAGCGTTCCCCATACCGCTGCCCATCCGCTTCATCAGTATCCGGGAGAGAAGCTGTCCTATCAATACAAAGACTGCAACCTGGAGAATAATGGAGAAAACCGTACTGAATACAGACGTCTCCTTTTCCTTTACCTTGCCAAATTTACATCCGGACGCTTTCAGGCGGTCCACCAACTCCGGATCATTAAAAGCAACTGTGGAATAATACGAAGGCTCTTCTTCGTTGTTATCTGCAAAATAGATATAATCTTTCTCCATCTGTGCCATGGACACGTTCTTCTCCTCCAACATGGTCAAAAACGTGCCATAGTCCACCTCTTCAATCTGGCCTCTGATATATTGCGGAAATACAACTGCATTTAGTACAAACATAATCAGAAGCCCGATGCAATAATAAAAAATAAGTGGTTTCTTCGGTTTTTTCATCTGCTGCATGACAATCCTCCTCTGCAAAATACATACAACATTATCACCCGGAAAAATGAACTAATTATAAACCACCGTTAAATAACCTGCCGAAAAGACGGCATCCGGATTACATTTCAATTCCGCGTCTCGCCGGAATCCCCTCGTCAAATGGATGTTTTACCTTTTTCATCTCTGTCACATAGTCCGCCAGTTCCAGAAGTTCCTTCCCCGGATCTCTTCCTGTCAGAACCACCTCCAGCTCTTCCGGCCGGTGGAGCAGAAAATATAACGCTGTCTTCTGGCAGATCAGCCCATGATTATAGGCACTCATAAATTCATCAATCACCAGAAGGTCATACCCGCCTTCCTCTGCTTTTCTGGCCGCATCCTCAAACAAGTGTGTATAGGCATGAGCCGCCTGTTCCTTCTGTTTCTCTGTCATATTCCAGAAGAAACCAAACTGTTCCCTGCAGCAGCAATAATCCACTCCCAGCTTCTTCAGCATCTCCACTTCACTGGAAGTGCCATCTTTCATACACTGGCAGAACAACACCTTCATCCCGTGTCCTGCCGCACGTACCGCCAGTCCCACTGCTGCCGTCGTCTTTCCTTTCCCATCGCCGCAATAGATATGCAGGCATCCTTTTTTCACATTACCCATATGATCGCTCCTTTCACAAACAGAAATACAGTCAGCGCCAGAATCGCTGTCCCATACAGAAGCCGGTTCGCCCGCCTGATGTCTTCATATTCCACCGGACGGTCCGCATCTCCCAACGTCGGCTTTTCATGCAACTTCCCAAAATAGTATGCATTCCCGGCAAGCTGAATATGCAGCGCCCCCGCTGTCACCGCTTCCGTATGCGCAGAATTGGGACTGCTGTGCTGATACCGGTCCCTCAGATAGATACGCCAGGCATTTCCGGCATCCATCCTCAATAGCCCGCTGGCATATATCATCAGCACCGCCGACAGCCTGGCCGGAATATAATTCAGTATATCATCAAATTTTGCTGCTGCCCTGCCAAAATGCAGATAGCGTTCATTTTTATAGCCTACCATGGAATCCATTGTGTTGACTGCTTTATAAAAATATCCCAGCACCGGTCCACCCACAACCAGAAAAAGAAGCGGCGCAATGATTCCGTCCGATGTATTCTCTGCCACAGTCTCCACTGCTGCCTTGGTGATGCCTATATCATCCAGTGCCGCCGTATCCCTTCCCACCACCATAGACACTGCATGGCGCGCGCCTTCCACATCTCCCTCTTTCAAGGCCCTGTACACTTTCATAGTCTCGTCTTTCAGCGCTTTTGTGGCCAGAAGCTGATAACACATCACCATCTCCAGCCCGAACCTCAGATACGGATGCACTCTGCCTGCCAGAAACAGCAATCCCCAGGCTACAGACGAAGTGATTCCTGCTGTCAGCACCAGGAGCAATCCCCCTGCCGCCAGTTCTCCCTGATCTGTCTTCGGAAACAAGCGGCGTAAAAGCAGCTCCAGACCATGAATCAGGTGCCCTACCAGACGAATCGGATGGTAGAGCCAGTGAGGATCTCCCACCAGCAGATCCAGTAAAAATCCAAGTCCTACGACAAGCATTGATAATTCCATAAATCCGTTCCTTCCACAGGCGTCAGCACATATCCGCACCCGTTTTTCACCTGATAGTCAAAATATTCTCTTTTCGGGAATCCAAAGTATTCCAGTATCGCCATGATCGTTCCCCCGTGCACCACCAAAGCCACCCGAAAAGTCGCTCTCTTCCTTCTTCCATACTTCAAATCTTCTGTTTTCCCGGGCTCCGTCCCCGACACATTTTCCTCATTCCGAAAAACCTGCTCCTCCTGCCTCAAAATCTCACTGACGACTCTTTGAAATCCTTCTCTGCAGCGTCTTTTAAACTGCTCTGCGGATTCTCCGCCCGGAAAAGGCAATGTCCCGCCGCTGTCAATCCACGCCTGATAGGAAGGATTCCCATTCAGCTCCTGATAATTATGGTTCTCAAACTCTCCAAAATCGCATTCCCGAAACTCCGGAACCAGTGTCATGGGAAGCTTTCTATTCAAATCATTGTGACCTGCCCCCATGCCCGAAAAATTCCCTTCCTGAATATTCTCTTGTCCCTTCTCCCCCCACAGAAGCTGTGCCGTCTCCACACAACGTTTCATGGGACTTACATAAATCCAATTCACAGCCGGATAAGACTTGTGTACAAGCAGCCGAATCCCTTCCCCGCAAAGTGGTTCGTCCGTCCGGCTTCCAATATAACGTCCTTCCAGATTTCCCCTGGTCACAGAATGACGCAAAAGCAGAAGTTCAGCCATCTTTAATCACCGTTCCTATCCCGCACACAACCCGGTGCACCTGCGATGCTTCCTTTGCAATCCGGCAACAGACCCGTCCTGTCTTCTCCCTGTATTCCCGGTCAAAGCGGTCTACCGGCACAATCCCGTATCCCAGTTCATTGGTTACCAGAATGATCCCCGGATTTTCTTGCTTCAGTCTTTCCATAGAATTTTCTATAGAAAGATCTTGTCCCCCTTTCATCATCCGCCGGATGTATTCATGAAAATGATACAAAAGCTTCGCTCTGTATAACTCTTCCAGCGGACAAATCCTGCCGTCTATCGCCTCATTCTCCCCGATTCCGAATGTCTCACATGCATACCTTGTTTTTCCCTGAAAACATCCGCCTGTTACAAGTATCATACTATATCTCCATTTCTCTTACAGAAATTTACCTCCCAGCATCAGCGCAAATCCCATGGCCAGCTCGCACAACTGTACAAAAAATCCGGCAATATCCCCTGTAGTCCCTCCGAATTCTTTCATAGCCATATGATAATAATATCCATAAATCCCAAAAGCCGTGCCGAACAGAATCAGCCCGTACCTCCAGTCCTCCCAGAATACCACACCTGCACAGACAAGCATCCACAGCACCAGCACGGTCTTCAGCACCCTTTTCTGAGCCGCATCTGCAAACATTCCCAGAGAACCTTTTTTATTGGCGCATGGAAAAGTGGCAAGAGCTATTCCGCTGAGCGCCCTTGACAGGATAAAACTCATGCCCAGAACAGGCAGAACTTTCTCGTCCATCTCACTCCATACCCCCAGCGCCAGAATAAAATATGCGCATCCCATGATGATTGCAAAAGCTCCTGCATGGGAATCTTTCAAGATCTCCAACTTCCGTTCCTTTGGCTGCCAAGAGCTCAGGGCATCCACTGTATCCAGAAACCCGTCCATATGGATCCCTCCGGTCACCAGAAGCGGAATCAGTACATATCCCGCCGCACGCATCAGGCTCCCCATATCCGTCAGCCCGCAGAGCTTCCCATATCCGCAGATCAAAAGCCCGATTACGAGCCCGATCCCCGGGAAAAAACAAATCATGTATTTCATATTTTCCTTATCCCAGTCCGCACGGGGCACAGGAATCTTGGAAAACATGGCAAATGCAATCAGGAAACTGTTCCAGACGCTCTTCATCACACACCCTCCGACTCTCTTTTGATGACTGGAGAAATGTCCGTCTCTCCTTTGTGAACCAGCGGAACAGAATAGACGACCTCCACTACTGCATCTGCCATGGATGCAAGTTTTTGATTAATCATGGCCAGATATCTCTGATATTGCCTGGTCTCCCTGTCATATTCCATCCCATCCGAAAAAATCTCATTTGTAACTATAACCAGATGTTCGCATTGATTTTTTATTTTATAGATCCCTTCCAGGATTTCTTCTACGCATTGTTTCTTTGCCCCGCCCTCCTGATAAAGCTCATTGGCAGTCAGGTTAGACATACATTCCAGAAGCACCGTGCCATAACCAGTCACATCTGCATGCTTCAAACCTGTATAGCATTCCAGCGTCTCAAACCCCTTCTGCGCACGCATCTTCCGGTGCCGGAAAATCCGGAGATGGCATTCCCCATCAAAAGGATACATGGTCGCTATGTAAAGACGGGGCGTTGCTCCCAGCTGCAGGACCGTCTGCTCCGCATATTCAGATTTGCCGCTGCCGCTGCCGCCGGTGATTAATACAAGCATATATGTTCATCCTCCCGGATATATTTTTCAGATCTTATGCGAGGTTCTCTCTTATCATCCGCCTCACAAATATCTCCGGATTCCTTATACTTTCGGCATGCCTTCAAAAACCGGTGTGGTACATACAGATTAGAATAATAAAACAGATGGGGGAAGCCTGCATATAACATCTGCGTCCCATGCACGCAGTCCCACTCTCTACTACCCGCGGGTTTCTCTGCGTGAAAACTCTCCCCGCAGCTCTCACTGTCCCAATAGTGAAATTCATGCCCGCGAATCCTGTCCCCTGTCTTCCCCAGGAGCTGATTCTCTTTCGCTTCCAGCGTAATATAGCCAAAACGGGAAAGCCTCTTTGTCCGGTATGCTTTTGCATCCAGAACTCCCGCCATGGGCCAGAGCTTTCCGTCCGCCCCCTCCAGTTCCCGATGCAGATACAGAAATCCACCGCACTCTGCGATGCATGGCATGCCTCCTTCCACCGCACTACGAATCGCGGTTCTCATGGATTGGTTTTTGCTCAGTGCCTCTGCATGGAGTTCCGGATAACCGCCGCTCAGAATCAATCCGGACACATTCCGGGGCAGTTCGGCGTCCTCCGTCGGAGAAAACGGCACCAGCTCAGCTCCCAGCTCTTCCAGAAGCTCCAGGTTGTCCAGATAGGTAAAGCAAAACGCATCATCCTCTGCCACTGCAATCCGGACTTTTTCAGGAAATGACAGCGCCCGAATCTCTTCCCTGATCCTGGCCGTACATGCCTTTTCTTCTCCTGTCCCGGCGCTTTTTCCGTTTTCCTGAAAAATCTTTCCGGAACGCCCTTCGTATTCTCTGGAAAAATGCAGCATGCCGTCAAGGTCCAACGTCTTCTCCAGTTCTTCTGCCAGATGGTTCAGTTTTTCCTTTAATTCCTTGATCTCTCCTGGCAGCACCAGCCCCAGATGACGACTGTCCAGAGACAGTTCCGTCATTTTCGGCACATAGCCATACACCCGTATCTTCAGTTCCTGCTCAATCAGATCTTTTAACTGCCTGCTGATCATAGGCGACACCTGATTTAAGATCACGCCACAGATATGGCTGTCCTGCCTGTACTCCAGAAAGCCTTTAATCATGGCCACAACGGACAGACTGGCACCCCGCCCGTTTATGACCAGGACTGCCGGGAGATCCAGGGTACGGGCCACGTCATAGGTGCTTCCCTCTGTCCTGATCCCGCCTAATCCGTCATAATAGCCCATGACCCCTTCCACCACCGCTCCATCAAAGCCGGACGTATTCTTTGCATACAGATAACGAGCCGTATCCGCATCTGTAAAGAAGGTATCCAGATTCCGGGATTTTACCCCGATCACCTTTCCATGAAACATAGGATCAATATAGTCCGGGCCACATTTAAAGGATGCGATTTTCAGTCCCCGATTCACCAGCGCCTGCAGAATGCCACAGGTGATAAGCGTCTTGCCGCTCCCGCTGGCTGGAGCAGTCAGAAGCATCCCCGGCGGCCTCATTCGATTCCTCCCCGGCAAGTCGCAATATAGACAGGATTCTGTCCCGTCATCAGATGGTAACTGCCAAGTCCTTTTGCCCTCGCAATGCTCACGGAAAGAATCTCCTCTTCGGTCACCGGAAGTGCTTTCAGACAATCCATCATCTCTGCGATGGTTTCCAGCGTCACTGTATTGATGACCATGCGGATCTGGGGATTTTTTTCAAGCAGGCATTCTATAATCTCTTTCAGATTACCGGCGGAACCTCCGATAAATGCATGCGTCGGTGCGGGAAGATCCTCTATTGCCCCCGGTGCGAGCCCCTGAATCACCTGAATATTGGACGTTCCAAAATGCCGCTTGTTCTTTTCTATGAGACTGCAGGCTTCTTCCTTTCGCTCAATGGCATAGACCATGCCGTCCACTGCCTGCATCGCCATCTCCACGGACACGGAACCGGTGCCGGCTCCCACATCATAGACCACCGCATCTCTGGTCAGGCGAAGCTTTGCCACGGACAGACTGCGAATCTCACTCTTGGTCATGGGCGCTTTTCCCCGCAGAAACTCTTCATCCTCCACACAGGCACGCATACCATCAAAATACTCCGGATTCTCAATCAGGGCCGCACAAAGTCTGTCATACTCTCCGTCTGCCAGTTCTCCCGGAAGACCGGAAGTAATCTTCTCCTCCGGGTATCCCAGACTCTCCCCCACTGACAGCCGTACATGAGAGAGGCCATATTCCTGCAGGTCCCTGCACAATTGTCCCACACTGTCCCCGCCGCTCAGTATGGTAAATGTCTTCTCGTGAGACCGGACTGCTCCTACCAGATTGGCTTTCCGCCCATGGGCACTCTTCAGACATACGTCCTCCCAGGCCAGATGCAGCTTTCCGCACAGATACATGACAGAAGAGATCCCGCAGATACTTCGTACCTCGCAGTCCACATGCTCCAGCGCCTCATATAATCTCTTTGCACCACTGTAAAATCCGATATCGCCGGACAAAAGCACAGCCGGACAGGTATACTCCGGATGCGCCTGGATATAGTCTGCGATCCTCTGTGCATCATAATCCTTATAAAATGGCCTGTCAGAAGCCCCGACCGCCTCCAGCATCCGGCCTGCTCCTATCAGCAGATCAGCGGCTGCCACTGCCTTTGTCGCCTCCACTGTCATGCCGGAAAACGTGCCCATGCCGATACCGATAAGGGTCACAACTCTCTGTCCACCCCTCTTTCGGACAATATCTGCTCTTTCCGGAACCGGGAGCTTTTCACACGGACTCCCCCACCATCTCTCTTCCAGTATCTTTAAAATCTCTTCATAAGCATATCCTTCCTGCTCCGGCGGTCTTCCTACCAGGACCACTTTTGCACCTGCCCTTTTTGCCGCGCGGATCTTCTCCTCAAATCCTCCGGCCCTTCCGGTCTCCTTTGTGACCAGATAGGTGCAGTCAAACTGCCGGAGCATGGCCGTATTCAGTTCCTCACTGAAAGGTCCCTGCATGCAGATCAGATTTTTTCCCCGAAAGCCCAGTTTTTCACATGCTGCCGCCACATCTCCGGTAGAGAGCACACGGGCAAAGACACGCTTTTCATAGTCCGGAATGATTGTATATTTTGCCAGCTCCTTGCTGCCGGTAGTCGCCAGAATATTCCCCTTTGTTCCTGCCAGGTATGCGGCTGCTTCCTCCACCGATGAAACCGGTATCACATTCTCTGACTCTGCATTTCCGCTCTCTCTGATCAGACGAAGATACTCTGTCCCTGTATCTTCGCATGCATTTGACACATTCTGCGATACCACGGCCGCATAAGGATGCGTGGCGTCCACCACCAGTCCCGCACCCTCCTGCCGGATAAAATCCGCCATCTGCTCCTGGTCCATGCGCCCTGTATGCACTTTTATATATTCATGTTCCGGCAGAAGCGTCTCTCCGTATTCCGTCGCTACACAGGCGGTCACACGGACGCCGCGGCCGGACAGATATTCAGACAGTGTCCTTCCTTCTGCCGTCCCGGCAAATATGATTACCGATCTCATGTTCTCAATCCTCCATCCAGACAGTATAGTCCATGACCGCCGCCGCCACGGTCACCCCTTCCCGGGCCGTCTTCGGAATCAACAGCTTCTTCGTCCCGGCGCCCTTCAGTGCCGCCCTCCCGCAGATATTTCCAAGACTTGTGACAGTTCTGACAAAATCCGACTCTTCCAGTTCATCCTCTGATTCCGTCTGCAGAAGCTCATCCGCCGTATAAGTATCAAAAGGCACCTCCAGCCAGTCAGCCAGTTCAAGGAGCGCCTTTTCTTCCTTTTTCAGATCAATGGACGCAATGCGGCACACACTTTCCGGGAAAATCTGATGCTCGTCCAGCACCTGCAGCACCACATCCTTCAGGTGCGCCGCACCCGTGCCCCGCCTGCATCCAATCCCCAGCACCGTGATCCGGGGCACCAGATGGAGCGTATGAGCAAACAGCTGTCCTTTTCTGATATCAACAGCAAATCCCAGGGGAAGCACATTTTCCGTATCCAATTCCTCAGGTACTGTGCCGAATACCGGGAAAGCACTGTACATTCCCACGCGCTTTCCCGCCACCAGCTCTGCAGCGACCTCTTTCGCATATTCCATGGAATCCAGATACATCCCCCTCTGCGCTGCGAAGGCATCCACCGCAAATTTTCCATGCAGATCTGTAGCGGTGGTGATCACCGGTTCTGCATGCAAAAGCTTTGCCACCAGACGCGTCACGGCATTGGCGCCGCCCATATGACCGGACAGCAGAGAGATCACATGTTTCCCCTGCTCATCTGCCGCAAGGACGGCCGGATCTGTCTTTTTGCTCTGCACAAACGGAGCGATGCTGCGCACCGCGATCCCCGCCGCCCCGATGAAAATCAGGATATCAGCTCCTGAAAACTGTTCGCAGGTCCATTCCTTCAGAGATACAGACAGCACCCGGACCCCCTCCGGCGGAACTGCATTCCTCTTTTTCACCCATGCCCTGCAGGATATATGCTCTTTTGGCAGCTTCTCCGCCAACTTCTGCGCAAGCAATGCTCCGTGATCTGTAAAACTGATGATCTCTGCTCTCATTTCTGCCCTCCAACTTTTTCATTTCCGTTATATATAGATTTTATCCAGACAGACTCCCTGTATTTCTGCTAAAAACACCTCCGGAATATCCAGATTATATTTTTTGATACAATATCTGTCAGTTCTTGAAAAGGGAGGGGTATATTGAATTTTGAAATCGCTGAAAGCACCATCTAGTATCATCTGTTCCAGCTTCAGCAAAAATCCAGCCCGGTTTTTACTGTAATCCGGTTCCTCCGCAAGAAACTCTTCTCTGTTGCTGAGCAGTAAATCCAGTCCTTCCGAGAGATAAAATAAATACAAAGCCGTTGACATACAACAATTTTTATTTTCTATGATCGCTTTTGGTATCTCAAAACCGTCGTCAAAATTATAGTGTGATACAAGTAAATGCAATGTGACCGGATCGGATATCTCCCCCACCAGCTCGCATTCTCTCTTCTTTAAAGCCTCCATACACTTCTGGCTTCCGTCACCATAAAGCGCGTCAAGTTCTTCATTTCCATATAATAAAATTTCTAATATTTCTTTATTATACTCGATCATACTCCTGTCTCCCGAAAACGATCTCTTCCAGAAATTCAAAAGTGTTCCTGTAAATGTTCAACCCTTCCGGCACGCGATCTTCCCCGCCAGTTCCGTTACATTCCCGGTCTGACCCAGGATCCCGTATACCCTGGAAAATGTGAGAATGCCTGTCTCCAGGCGGTTCTGGACACGTTGATTTACATAAAACTCCATCCGTTCCATCAGCCGTTTCATCACCTGTTCTGTGAGTCCGGCTTTCTCAAGACAGCTCAGCGCATCGTCTGTCGTTACACACTGCATCATCTGAGAGAGCAGAGGAAGAGGAGCTCCCAAAAGCGCCGCATGGACCGTCAGAAGCTCCATGCGTGCATCCGCATTATGAGAATGCGTGTTCATGATCCCGCCGGCAAGCTTTACAAATTTCCCCATATGTCCCACCAGCAACACGCCCTTTGCCCCGAATTCCACGGCGGCATCCAGCGCTTCGCCCACAAAATTGCTGCATTTCACTGCATCCTCCAGGCGCAGGCCATGTCCGTACGTTTCCAGAAAATCCAGCCCGTAATTTCCCGGCACGAGCAGAAGATATTCCATCCCGTTCGCCAGCTTCTGCCGAATCTCCACTCGAATCGTATCAATCAGCGCCTGTTCGCTCATGGGCTCCACGATCCCGCTGGTGCCAAGGACCGAGATGCCGCCCAGAATCCCAAGCCTGGGGTTGAATGTCTTCTCAGCTAACGACTCCCCCTCTGGAATGGATATCAGGACCTGAAGACAGCCGGTATAGCCGAACCGTGCACAGATCTCCAGTACATTTTCACAGATCATCTGCCGGGGAATCCGATTGATCGCCGCCGCTCCCACCGGCTGCTCCAGTCCCGGCTTTGTGACACGGCCCACTCCTTTGCCGCCGTCAATACAGATCCGGCTGCTTTCCCCGTTTTCTTCCGGCGCTTTGGACGGTATTCCTTCTGCCCCGGCATATGTCACTTCTGCACAGACCAGGATCCCGTTCGTCACATCCGGGTCGTCTCCGCCGTCCTTTCTCACTGCACATTTTACAAAGTCTTTTCCTCTGCTCATATCCAGCACTTCCAGGCGCAGGGGAAGCCCTTTTGGTGTCATGAGATCCACATATTCTGCTGAACTCCCCGACAGCAGCATATATGCCGCTGCCTTCGCGGCCGCAGCCGCACAGGAGCCTGTTGTATAGCCATATCTTAATTTTTTATTGTTTTTATATATGTACTGTTCCATTTTCCCACATCGCCGCCGATTCCATTTCTGCTTTTCCCAGTCTGTTATACCTGATGTGTATATGCCTCCACGTTAGCCCCGTCCCAGGTCGTCAGATGATAATAAACGTTCAACGCCTGATCGATGAGGGACAGCGCCATGATCGCTCCGGTCCCTTCGCCCAGATGCATGTCCGCCTGCAGCGGAGCTTTCATACCGAGACGCTCCACCACCAGCCGGGAAGCAGGCTCCGCCGAACAATGGGTACAGATCATATATTCTTTTGCAGTTTCACAGAGCATCCCTGCCAGATATGCCGAAATCGCAGAGATAAATCCGTCGATCAGAATCGGCATCCGGCAGCAGGCAGCTCCCAGGTAGCAACCCACCATACCTGCGATATCCAGACCTCCGATTTTCGAGATCACATCAACTGCATCGTTTTTATCCGGCTGATTGATCTCGATTGCCTTTTTAATGGTCCGGATCTTCCGCTCCAGTCCCTCTGTGGAAAGCCCTGCGCCGCGCCCCGTAACCGTCTCCACATCCTGATCAAAGAGAACTGCGGCACAGGCGGAACTGGTAGTTGTATTTCCAATCCCCATCTCACCGGTTACGATCAGATCATATCCTTCCTTTTTTAACCCGCAGACCACGTCTGCGCCCGTCAGGATCGCCTGAATGCACTCTTCCCTGGACATGGCGGGCCCTTCTGCAATATTGCCCGTCCCATGCCGTACAACGCGGTTCTGGATGCGCGGATGCTTTCCGTCAGTCAGGGAACCGATATTCACAGGAATCAGCTCACAGCCTGCCAGTCCGCACATGACGCATGCCGTCGACAGCCTGTCTCCCATATTTTCCAGCACCTGTATGGTCACAGAGCTGTCTGTCTGCGTCACGCCTTCCTTCACGACTCCGTTGTCCGCCCCCATGATGACCACTGCCCGCCGGTCCGGATGGGGACAGGAGGTCCCACAGATTCCTGCAATCTGTACCAGCACCTCTTCCAGCCACCCAAGCCCCCGAAGCGGCTTGCACAAAGAGTCCCAGCACTTCCAGGCCTCTTCCATGACCTGCCGGTCCACAGGCCTGATCTCACTTATGATTTCTTCCAGATTCTTCATGTCTTCTTCTCCTAACTGCTTTTATGAAGTCTTCAAAATTCACCCAGTCCCTGTCTTTGCGATGGCAGCATGTACACTCCACCGATATGACGATCCAGTCAAAAATTTCCAAAAAACATCCGTCTCCGGGTTCAGACCCGACATTCACCCCTTCGCATACAGCATGGCATTACAGATCGTCGCCGCGATGTTACTTCCGCCTTTCCTTCCTCTTGCTACAATATACGGCACTCCTGCCGTCATGATCAGCTCTTTGGCTTCCACCACATTGACGAATCCTACCGGCGCGCCAATGATCAGCGCCGGGCGGATCTTCCCCTCCTGAATCAGCTCATACAGCCGAATCAGAGCTGTAGGCGCATTTCCTACGGCAAAGATGACCTCCCGGTTCAGAGAAGCTCCGCGCTCCATACAGACTGCTGCCCGGGTGCATTCTCTCTTTTTCGCTTCCTCCGCCACATCCTCATCGGACATGAAGCAGAAGGCGTCTCCGCCGTATTCCTTCAGTTTTTTCTTATTGATGCCGGACCAGGCCATCTTCGTATCCGTCACCACTGCTGCGCCGCGCCGCAGAGCCTCCACCCCCAGCATGGCCGCACGCTCCGAGAAACACAGATTATCCGCGTAGTCAAAATCCGCAGACGTGTGGATGCAACGTTTTACAATGGAAAATTCCGGCTCCGGCCACATCCTTCCATCCAGTTCCTCCGTGATGATCTCCATACTTCGATTCTCAATCTCCGTCGGTTTCACAATCTCTATTCTGTCCAGCATCAGATTCCCTCCTCCAGTATCTTATATATTTTTTTCATATCAAAGGACCGCCGGACCAGAGCCGCAAGCCTGTCATATTCCTGCTCTTTATGCGCTTCCAGGTCAAAACTCCATGCTCCGTACTCCAGTCCCTTAACTGCCATCAGCCTTTTGATCATCGCCTCTGCAAAGCCTGCCGTATCAAAGATACCATGAAGATAGCTTCCCAGCACACTGCCGTCCTCATTGGACAGTCCATCCAGTCTGCCATCCGAAAGCCGAATCAGCTCCAGGCATCCGCCCAGGTTCTCAGTTTCACCCATATGAATCTCATACCCGGTCACCTCCTGGCCTTCCCAGCCTTCCCACAGACCAGTTCCACGCTCCATTCTGCCCGTAATCTGCGTCCGGGTCTTGGCCTTGCTGAACACTGTCTTTGTATCCAGAAGCCCCATTCCCCGCATGGACCCTCCATGTTCCACCCCATACGGATCTTCCATCACACTTCCCAGCATCTGAAAGCCTCCGCAGATACCGATCACCGGCGTCTTTTTCTCCGCCTGTCGCAGAATCAACGCTTCCATACCGGACTCCCTCAACCACTGCAGATCGTCCATGGTATTCTTCGTTCCCGGCAGCAGAATCAGATCCGGCTCCCCCAGCATCCCGGCCTTCTGCACATACCGAAGCGATACTCCTTCCATCCGCTCAAATACGGAAAAATCCGTAAAATTCGAGATGTGCGGCAGATGAATCACTGCCACATCCACGCCGGCGCCTTTTTGTGTCTGCGTCAGCCGGTCAGAAAGGCTGTCTTCATCATCTATATCCAACGACTCCATAGGAACCACTCCCACCACCGGAATAGAAAGCTTTTCTTCGATCATCTCAAGTCCTGGTTTTAAGATCTTTTCATCTCCCCGGAATTTATTGATCACAAGCCCTTTGATCATCTGCTGCTCGTCTTCCTCCAGAAGCTTCACCGTCCCGTAAAGCGCTGCGAAGACGCCTCCCCGGTCAATATCGCCCACCAGCAGCACCGGTGCACCGGCCATCTTCGCCATTCCCATATTGACGATATCGTTCTCCCGCAGATTGATCTCCGCCGGACTCCCGGCTCCCTCAATAACGATGATATCATATTCCTGACTCAATCTGTTATAAGCACTGATCACATCTGCTTTCAGTTGTATTTTATCCCGATAGTAGTCCATGGCTTTCATATTTCCCCGGATCTCCCCGTTCACGATCACTTGACTGCCCACATGGCTGGTGGGCTTCAGCAGAATCGGGTTCATATCCACTGTGGGCTCGATCCCGCAGGCCTCCGCCTGCATAGCCTGCGCCCTCCCGATCTCCAGCCCGTCCTTCGTAATATAGGAATTCAGCGCCATATTCTGAGATTTAAAAGGGGCCACCTTATATCCGTCCTGCATAAATACTCTGCAGAGCCCCGCCGTCAGAAAACTCTTCCCCGAGTTTGACATGGTTCCCTGCACCATGATCGCCTTCGCCAATCGTCTCACCTCTTCTCCTGAATCTTTCTTTCCCCAAAATTTCTGTCCTTTTACAAATGTCTGTACACAACCCGGACCAGGGATCCGTCTCCACACTAACGAATCTGCGCGAGCACCGACGGATCTTTGATCTTCCTATCCTCCGCAAACATCAGGATCTTCGATAATATCTCTGCTGTCTTCGGATCTTCGTCCACAAAAGGCAGGAAAATCTTTCCCCGATGCTGAGAATGCACCGGCAACACATACAACATGGCGTTTCCGACCTGATGAACCACGCCGCTTCCCAGATGAACCGTATATTGTCCAAGTGTCCCGTCAATTAACGCGTGATTTCCCTGAAGCCGTACATTTTTCACCTGAAAAAGCTCCAGGTTTCCTTTTATAATCCTGCGGCGCATCTCCACTGTGGAATGGCTTGCTTCTGGATCCACACCTCCCACATAAGCCGTACTTACCGCCAGATCCACATCCCGCATTACTTCACTGTAGAGTCGTTCCGGAATCTCCGAGATCCGCTTTCGACAGAAGCCCTTCCGGTCATAGAACTCCACAGACTCCAGTACCGGTGCCTCTACGTCTCCCGGAGAATACCAGTCTGCCAGCACACAGATCACTGCAATCATATTCTCCTTATAACAGACTTTCTGAAGCCCACATTCATAATCCACCACCCAGCGGCGTCCTCTGAGCGTGGCTATGGTTTTCCGCGGCTGTATCTGATACCCTGCAAACAGTCTGGATTCTTCTTTTTCCAGTTCCTCCGGAAGTTTCACATACAGTTCCCGGAACACTTGTTTGAAAGGCTGTCTGATCTGTTCGGCAAACAATATTTTCTGATATTCCTGCCAGTGCCCCTCCACATAAAAGTCCCAGGGATGTGCAACTCTCACCTGCTCCCGGGGAGCAAGCGGCCGTACGTCTCCATTCCAGTCTCTGAGTCCCGATTCACACAGAAAGCCCGTCTTTCCTGAACATTCTGCTCCTGTATACACCAGAGAGCTGATCATGGGGCAGACAACCGGATGAGCCATAAGTTTCCAAAGCTCCCACACCTCGAACAGGGTCCCGTCTTCCATGGCCTGTTCCATCATCTGCCTGGTCCTCTGGTACTGTTCCCTCAACTTCTTACAAGCTTCCTTGCACCGGATCACCTGCTCATATTTTTTATATTTTGCCGGTACGGACTTCAGAATCTTCCCATCCTTCCGGCACTGAAGGCTGCTCCTTCCATCCTCATCAACCGCTACCCGCAGACAGACGTCTTCCACAGTCTGCCAGACCAGGCAGTCGTCGTATTGTTCCGTAAGTCTGCTCTCCATTCTGAGAATCAGACGCATCACATCTGAAAAGCCCGCATTTATGCTCAGATTTTTAAGCGCCATTTCCACTGCGCGTCTCTCGCTTGAACGCCTCTGCGCTCCGAACTGACTGCTTTCTTTTTTGAATTTCTGAATATACTGATAGCGCTTTAAAAGCTGTTCTTCTCTTTCTTCCTGTATGTCTGAAAGTGGCAAAAGTCCTAGGCTCATCAGCAGATCTTTGTTTCTCTTCTCATCAATCGCCTGAACAAGTTCCTCAAAGGTCTTGCTGCCAAGCGCTGCATCCGCATATTTTCTTGCTCTGGCATGAAGACTGCCTGCAGCAGAATATTTTGCGGCATCATAGAGCAGCTTAAAATCTTTTTCCCCAAGCGCGTTATAAGCCTCATGAAACCACTGAACATCAAAAGCGCCGTCATACAGCTCTTCCCGGCCAAGCGGCGTGTATTTCGCCAGAACCGACATCAATGTATCTTCCAGGCCTTCGCTGGTATGAGCCATAAAATAATAGCAGCCGCTCTGAAAACCGGGAAGTTCCAGATACTCTCCCACAAGAGGAATCCACTGCCGTGCATACATGGCCACTTCCACCAGACGTTTCCTGGTAATGCCGCTCCCCTTCAGGGCATGTCTCAAATCCTCCGCTCCTTCTTTGTCCCCGGGATGGCAGATCTGAAGAAGCCGGCAGAGCACCGAATGTCTATCTTTCCCATAGGAATAGTAGCCATAAGTCCGCTTCAACGGTTCTTTCCCAAGAGCCGTCAGGATGCGAACCAGGCGTTCCACGCCATAGAGCACCTGAATCTGTTCGATACAGCCGGAGAAAGGCGTTTCCTGCTCCCCTCTTTTCAGCTCCACTTTCAGAATCATCTCTGTCAGTTCCTCATAAAGCTCATGAGCTGCTTTCCGTTCCGGGCTGTCCGACGATAAAAGATCCGGCCGGAACCATCCTCCTTTCACAGGTACCCTGTCCCGTCCAAAGAACGCATACACCGCCCGCTCTCTTATATTCCAGCGGGGAACTCCGCCATGCAGTTCCGCCATACTGACCGCACACACCAGATCTTCCAGGCTCCAGTGAGTGAAAAAAGCCTTATACAATAACTCCTTGTCCCAAATTCCGCGAATATATGCCTGCACACAGGCTTCCACATTTTTTCCGCCCAGAAAGCGCAGAGCAAAAGCACTTTCCCATTCCTTCTCTCCCACGCAGGACAGCCACTGATCAAGCTTACAGAATATGGGAAAATATTCCATATAAGAACGGAGTATACTTTTCTGAGTCTCATAAAGCTTTGCGAATCCCACAAGTCCCCATTGGCCTTTCAGCTCCTTCGGCACATATTTCCGAAACAATGCGTCAATAATCCGCTTCGTCTGTTCCTGATACTCCCATGTCTCTGACAGCTTTTTATAAGGCAGTCTTCCGAATACTTTCTGATAGAGCTTCCTTTCATCCATATATCTCTGCCTTTTCTCCAGGCAGTCCTGATACAGATACACTTCCAAGAGCATCCCGGGAGTCCGAATCTCTTCTTTATAAAAATCTTCCCACAGTTCCCGGAACGGAAAATCTCTCTCATAGTCCATCACATAGCTGTTCCAGAACAGGTTATTTCCCAGAATCTGTTTTTCTCCGTAGTAATCCTGGTACTCCCGCTCCTTATTTGCTTCAATCCGTTCTGACAGCCGCTTCAGCACCTGAATGCAGTCCTCTTCTCCATATTCGAACAAATATTCTGCTTTCCGGGTATCTATCTGTATCTCCGGAATCTTCCATTGCTTTTTCGGATTATACAACCCGTACCCCGGAGTATGTAAGATGCCCCGCGCTTCCTGGCTGTCCCCGATCAGCTCCGACAGCATCAGTTTTTCCTTCTCTGTAGGACTGTCATGTGCTTTCAGCGCAGGAACCACCAGCCGATATTCCTTCGGCGCCTTCTCCTTCAGATACAACGCCAGTTCCAGAGCCCCCATATGGCTCTCCTCGGAACGTTCCTTCAGAAGCCTTCCGATGCATGCACTAAGCTCTGCAGGCTTCTGTTTTTTCAGAAGATCAAGTGTCTCTTTGCGGCTCTTTTTATACCGCATATGTTCTTCGACCTTTCTGTATTCCTCCTGTGTCAGGTCCAGACGGCCCACAAGTCTGTATGCCACTTCTCTCGTATTGGTTTCCGGATTGTGCAGAAGGTCAAACAGCAGATTCCTCCTGACTGCCGTCTTCGGGCGCCAGAGAAGCAGCCGTACCGCCAGATGTCTCCCGCTTCCAATCAGCGGAATCCCTCCGGCTGCCTCATCCAGAAGTTCTTCTTCCTGAAGCACCCAGGCCAGCAAACACATGGATGCAGCAATTTCAGACTGCCCAAGCTTCACCCGGTATCCCGATGGCAGCATACATGGATGCAGATCCACTCCTTTCTTCGGGATTCTCTCAAGCATTTCTTTTAAAATCCCGTATGAATGCACTGCCTCTTCCCTGGTAAGTCCCATCTTTTCTGCTGTGATCTGCTTCGGAGCCACCCCTTTATCATAAGAAGAAGAGTACCCGTATCGGTAACATCCGGAACTGCTGTAGTCCATCAGGCCGCCCATAAGATCACAGGCATTCCCCAGAACATAAGGAAGATAGCAGGCGGCCAACTCCAGATCTCCCGGATATGCAAACCAGATCTTCTTTGCCGCTTTCTGCTGAAGCCCGCGACTCTGGAAAAATCCCACATAGTAGGACGCAATCATCATCTGATTTTTCGTGCCCTCCTCTGCAAGCCTTTGGACCGCATGCACCGCTTCCTCTGCGTCATAAAATCCCTTTGCCCACAACGCACAACAGATGGCAATTGAATCTTCCGTTCCAAGCTGCTCTTCACAAAATACAGGATCCCGCAGACACTGTCCCATCATTCGCATCAGCTTATCCGCAATCCGCTCCACGCTCTCAGATTCATAAATGCCAATCCAAGTGCTGACCGCCCGCGTCACGGCGGAATACCGGATCAGATTCTGCTCCTCGATCACCCGGAATAAATATAAAAACGCCTCTGCCCGCCCCGCATCCATCGTTTCGCAGACTGCCTGGCGCGCGCCCTCCTGAAGTCCTGCTGCTGCCAGAAAATCTCCCAGAACCCGGTACAGGCCTTCGTCCCGACTCATAACAATGCCGCGAATCAGCTCATAAGAAATCATAAGCGTATTCCGCTCTCCAAGCAGAATCTCTTTCACGGCCTCTGCTGTCTTTTTATTTCCCCGGTCAATCTGAGCCGCCAGGATTCCTCCGTAGTGCCAGTTTCCATCCCTTGCGTCTCTGCTAATCTCCTCAGGAACCCTGCCAAGAAGCACTTCCGACAGATCCCGGTCATAAAATTTCAGTCTTGCATAAGCCCACAGAAGCCGTACCCCCTCATCCACAAAAGGCGTATAACTCCCGCTCCGAAGACTCCTCCGATAAATCCCCCTGGTCATCTGGAACTGGTTCATCTCATCCAGCTCATAATAAAAATCTTCCTGAAGCTCCTCTGCCACGCAGAGATTCACCAGTCTGGAAAGATGTTGTCGATAGACCTCGCTGGGCTTTCTGGCATCCCTCATCACCAGAAGGCTCAGGATCCAATTGTGCGCCTCCTGGCCGACACCGGTGCAGAGAGCTCCGCTTCGGTCCAGGGACGGAAGAAGTCTGCGTTCCGTCGCAGACAGTCCGGATGAGGCTTTATGAATCTGTTCTACAAACTGCTGCATAAAGTTTTGTTTCTCTGCCATATTCCCACCCTCTCACAATACCTCTCTGACCGCCTCTGCAAGTCTTACGTTTGCTTCATGATCTTTTACCGCAACCCGGTAACAACTCCCGTCAAGCCCTCTGTAATTTTCACAGCGCCGAATCAGGATTCCCAAAGGCAGAAGGCGTTCATACAAATCCAATATTCCAGGCGCGCGGAAAAACAGATAATCCGCCTGCCCTTCCCACACCCGCATGCCTGCTATCTCCAGCTCTCTTTTCAAATATGCCCGTTCTTCTCTTACCAGAGAAACCGCACGCTTCTTGTATTCCTTCTCCCCAAGTGCTGCAATCCCGGCTTCTGATGCAAGGACACTGACGCCCCAGCACTGTCCTGCCCGTTCCATGCGCTCCAGAAGTTCCCGGTTCCCGCTGATGCCGTACCCCAGACGGAGCCCCGGCATGGCATACATTTTTGTAAATGATTTCAAAATAAACAGATATGGGGTTTCTTTTATATACGAAACCAGTGACCGCTCCTCCTGTCCGGTAAAATCCAGAAAGCACTCATCTGCCACTAAAAGGATCCCCATCCGGGCCGCCTTTTGGAGAATCTGCAAAAGCAGATCCTGCTGAACCAAAAGTCCCGTGGGATTATTGGGATTGCATAAAAACATCACATCCACTGACGCGTCCATCTGTTCCAGAATGTCATATCGAACCTCCAGATCCTGCTCCATAAAATAGAAAAGGCATCTGGTATCTGTCTGTCTCAGCGCTTCTTCATATTCTGCAAATGTAGGTGCAGTCAGAAGCGCGCAGCCCGGACGCAGAGCGTAGACCAGACGATAGATCAGATCTGCCCCGCCGTTTCCACAGATAAATGTCTCGGGCGGCAACCCGTACTCATCTGCCAGAGCCGCTCTGAGTTTCCGACAGAAAGGGTCCGGATAATGCACCGCCTGATCCATCGCTGCCACCGCCGCCGCACGCACCCGCTCCGGAATCCCAAGGGGATTGATGTTTGCAGAAAAGTCCAGAAATCGTTCTGAACATATATTCTTTATATTTTGTATCTCATCATTATAAATATTTCCACCATGTAATGCTCTCATATGCTGTTTTTTCGCACACTGTAAAGCTCTGTCTCCTTGTCCTGCAGAGCCTCATACAGCAGCGCATCCCTCATACCTTCTGACGTATACTCCACTGCTGAACGGCAGACCGAAAGCCCAGTCTCCCTGGCTGCCTTCTCTGTCACCGGTCCGATACAGATCACTTTCGCCGCGAAGTCTCTGGATTCTGTCATGGAGGCAAATGCCTTCACTGCGGATGCGCTGGCAAAGGTCATATAATCCACTTCCGGAAGGATCCGCTCCAGTTCCTCTTTTCTGCGCAGATCCCGCACTGTATGATAGACTGCCAGTGCTTCATACAGAATCCCGGCCGCTTCCAGCGCACGATTCAGCTCCTGAGACGCCTCTTCTGCACGGAGCAGAAGCACCCGGTCTTCTTTCGTAAGCGTCGGAACCCACTCTGCCGACAGGTCCTGGCTGCTGTATCTGGACGGTACAAAATCCGCCCGGATTCCCCTTGCCGCCAGTGCTTTTTTCGTGCCCTCTCCGATCACGGCAAAGCGAAGCGCAGACAGACTTCGGATGTCCGTTCCGGATTCCATCAGACAGTCAAAGAAAAGGTCCACCCCGTTACTGCTGGTAAATACCGCCCAGGTATATTCCGAAAGTCTGTCCACTGCCCGTTTCAGTTCCTCTGCAGCCACCGGCTCCGTACGAATCAGACTGAAGGAAATGACTTCCGCCCCCTCTGCTTCCAGGATTCGGCGCTGATTGTCTGCCATCTTCCTCGTTCCCGTCACGAGCACCCGCTTTCCAAAGAGCGGGCCCCGACCATACCACTGCAGTTCTTCCTGCAGAGAGACTACTTTTCCCACCACCGTAACAGCCGGCGTCCGAATGCCCACTCGGTCTGCTTCCTCTGCAATGGTCTGAAGAGTCCCCACTGCCGTCTTCTGCCGGCTTGTGGTTCCTTCCTGAATCACTGCTGCAGGCGTTTCCGGATCTTTTCCATGAGCGATAAGGCTGGTCACAATATTTGGAAGATTTTTCAGGCCCATCAGAAAGACCAGTGTTCCTTCCTCCCTGGCCAGCGTCTCATAATCCAGCACATTCTCGGTCTTGTGACTGCCTTCATGACCGGTAATCACGTGAAAAGAAGACGCATACTCCCGATGTGTCACAGGGATCCCCGCATAGGCCGGCGCCCCATAACAGGAAGACACCCCCGGCACAATCTCATATGCAATGCCTGCCTTCCCCAGTTCCTGTGCTTCCTCTCCTCCTCTGCCGAAGATAAACGGATCCCCGCCTTTCAGGCGAACCACCTGTTTTCCTTCTCTGGCCTTTTGGATCAGAAGCGCATTGGTCTCTCCCTGCTTCAGATAATGGTTCGATGCCCGTTTTCCGGCATAGCAAAGCTCCGCATCTGGTCCTGCTTCATTAAGCAAAGCGTCCGTTGCAAGGCTGTCATAGACAATTACATCCGCCTCCCGGATACAGGTCAGACATTTTTCCGTCACCAGAGCCGGATCCCCGGGACCGGCACCCACAAGCCATACTTTTCCCTGGCAGATTCCGTCTGCCAGTTCGCGTCCCAGTTCTTCTGCCTGGCAGAGAGAAAGACCTGTCTGCCGCTCTCCGGATAATCTTTTCATATGTCTTCCGTCCGGCGCAAACATGACTTTCATATGCAGGGTCTCTCCGTCCAGCGTCGACCATGCCGCCGCCGGCGCATTGCAGCTTCCGCCGATTGCCGACAGATACGCACGTTCCGCATACAAACATACCGCCGCTTCCGAATCATGAATCGCCTGGAGCACCTCCGACAGATGCCCCTTCCGGCTCTCTACTGCCAGAATCGCCTGTCCCGCTGCCGGCAGACACACAGAAGGATCCAGGTATTCATAATGATATTCCACCTCGTCCAGAAGTTTCAGACGCTCCAGCCCTGCTGCTGCCAGCACAATGGCGTCAAACTGCCCTTCTGAGAGCTTTCGAAGTCTGGTCTGTACATTCCCCCGGTTCATCTGAATCCGGACCAGCGGATTAATCTTCCGGATCTGAAGTTCCCGGCGAAGACTGCTGGTGCCAACTACACTCCCCGGCTTCAGATTCCGAAGAAGCGTTCCGTCACAGGTAACGATCACGTCTTCCGGCCTTCCCCTTTTCAGAACTGCGCTGATTCCAAGCCCTTCCGGAAATACCATGGGCATATCTTTCGCACTGTGTACAGCCAGATCAATCTCCCCGTCAAGCAACGCCTCTTCCAATTCCCTGGTAAATACTCCTTTTCCGCCAAAGGAAGTCAAAGAACGATCCAGAAGTTCATCCCCTTTCGTGGATATGGGTACAAGCTCCACCCGGACATCCGGAAACGCCGCTTCTATCTTTTCCTTGACCATATTGGTCTGAACCAGAGCAAGCCTGCTCTTCCTGGTCCCGATCCGAATCACTTTCTGCATACTGCCTCCCACATGTTGTTTTTACATAGTCTGCCGCTTCTGTTCCGCCTACAGCGCATATCCTCTGGGCGTGATCATCCGCCCGTTTTTCTCATAAGTTTGAGAATTGCCAATAATCACCACACTGAACATATCAATCTCCGCATCCTTCAGTTCCCCCAGTGTGGTAATACAAGAACTCTCATCTTTCCTGCCCGCATTTCTCACAATCCCCACCGGTGTCCGGGCATCCCGGTACCGCATCAAAATATCTGCCGCCTGCTCCACATATCCGGTTCTCTTCTTACTTTTCGGATTATAAAGACAGACGATTAGATCTCCCTGTCCGGCGCAGTCCACACGTTTCATAATCAGATCAAGAGGCGTCATCAGATCACTTAAACTGATCACTGCAAAATCGTGCATCAAAGGCGCCCCCAGTACGGAAGCCGCCGCACTTGCCGCCGTTACCCCCGGTACAGTCTCAATCTCAATCTTTGCCTGCTTCTCTTCCGCCACCTGATAGATGATACCCGCCATTCCATAGATACCGCTGTCTCCACTGGATACCATGGCCACAACCTGATCTTTCTGAGCCTCTTCCACTGCCATCTCACAGCGCCTGACCTCTTGCATCATCGGTGTGGCAATATATTGTTTATCTGGAAAATACTCTTTTAAAATATTGACATAGGTGGTATAACCGGTTACCACATCCGCTTTCTCAATGACATCAATCGCCTTTGATGTCATATGCTCATATCCTCCCGGGCCAAAACCCACAACATATAACTTTCCCATGATTTTTCTCCTAGTCAATCTGTTTTCATATGTTCAAAAAATGCTTTCAGGTCTTCCGGATTGGAATGATCCCGAATCTTGTAAAACATTTTGTCAATTGCCTTTTCAAGTCCTTTGCGTTCTGCTTCCTGAAGTATCCAGGCTTTCATCCTGGCAATCTGAGGAAGCGCCTGCTGAAACACCATCCAGCGCTCAAAATCCAGACGGCATTCCTCCAGTATCTGATCTGCCGCCAGGACTTCATGCTGCTTTTTCTCATTATTTGCCCTTGCCAGTTCCTGAAAATCATCCATATCATAACGTCTCATCCCGGGAAGCCACTCCGTCTTCTCCTCTATATCAATGGGAACCGCCAGATCCACCAGAACTCTTGTTCTGGGAGTTTTCAGGCTTTTGGCCAGTTTTTCATAAGTCAGCGTATAATGAGGGCTGCTGGTGGCGCTGATTACTACATCCATTTCATCCACCAGCCCATAGCGGTCTTCATATTCCATGATCTGATAGGTAACTTTATGGTGCTGGTCTTCCCTGGCCTGCCGCATATTTCTGGATGTGATATACAGTTCTACACCTTCGATACACTGCAGATTTTTCAGCACCACGCTTCCGATCTTGCCTGAAGCCCCAATCAGCATCACCTTCCTGCCATACAAAGTGCCCAGAACTTGTTCTGCAGCCTTAATCGCCATGGTTGCAGTAGAAACAGTAGTCCTGGACAGATCCGTCTCTGTCTTCACTTTCTTCGCTGCAGTCACCGCATAACGGAATAAGGTGTTCAGATAGACATCACAGGTGCCAATCTTTCGCGCCTGCTCATGAGCCCGCTTCACCTGACCCAGGATCTGATCCTCCCCCATTACCATAGAATCCAGACCGGCAGCCACATGAAACAGGTGTTTTACCGCCCCAGGCCCGCTGTAGAACCGCACGTATTCTCCCATATTTTCTACTTCCGACGCTTCCGCAAACTCCAAAAGCAGATTCTGCATATCTGTAAAATTACTTTCCCGACGTTCAGAATAGGTATATACTTCCGTCCGGTTGCAGGTGCTGATAATCACACACTCTAGTGCATATTCCCGCTCCAGCATCTGTCTCATCAGATCCTCCTGCACACTCTCAGAAAACGCAAACAGTTCCCTGATGGCAAGGGGCGCATTCTGGTGACTGATACTGATCAGTGAAATTCCCATCACTCCGTCACTCCTTTTCGGAATTCCGTTGTAAATGTCTTATCGTACAGTTTTGACAATTCATATTCGTCTCCCAGAAAATCTCCCACCACAGTCAGTGCTGTCTTGCGGATACCTGCTTCTTTCACACGCGCAGCAATATTGGTCAGATCCCCATACACGATCTTCTGATCTTCCCAGGTAGCTTTATACACCACCGCCACTGGCGTCTTTGGTCTGTATGCCTGTCTTAAAATCTCTGACATCTCCTCCAGCATCCCCACACTCAGGAAAATAATCATCGTGGCATTGTGCTGTGCCAGATCCAGAAGCTTCTCTTTCGGCGGCATAGGCGTACGTCCTTCCATACGCGTCAAAATCACCGTCTGACTTACTCCAGGAAGTGTATACTCTTTCTTCAGGACTGCCGCCGTGGCAAGAAAAGAGCTGACCCCGGGAATCACCTCATAGGCAATTCCCAGCTCATCCAGACGGTCCATCTGTTCTCTGTGGGCCCCATAGATAGCCGGATCCCCTGTATGTACCCGGGCCACTTTTAGTCCCTTTTCCTCTGCTGCTTTCATGACCTCCAGCACTTCATCCAGGTTCATGACAGCGCTGTTGTAGATCACCGCTCCTTCTTTTGCACCGGAAAGCACTTGCGGATTCACCAGAGATCCCGCATAGATGATCACATCTGCACTGTCAATGATTCGCTTTCCTTTAATCGTCAGTAATTCCGGATCCCCAGGACCCGCTCCAATAAATGATACCATCTCTTATCTCCTTGTATGAAACTCCGACGTCTGTATCTGCCGTCGGTTACTTCCGAAAACACCCTGTTTTCCGCTCTGAAGTCCAATAATAAACATACATTCTACGCCCCTGGCTCCCTGTGCAACGGCCCCGCGCAGACATTGTTCATTTGCACCACAATACAACAAAAAGACCTGCACACATCTGCTGCAGGTCTCTGTACAATCTTCTTTTCTCCACTGACACGCAAGTATGCAGTGCGCCGTTTCTGCACCGAAGCTGTATCCAGGATCTGCTTTCATCGGAAGCTCCCCTTTATCAGAAAGCAGGTTTCCTGACTTGCGGTTTTTTATTCTGCTTTGCGCTTTATCTCGCCTTCTCACCTTTTAGCAATGGCATTTATCGATATCGCTTCCCGCTTACAGTGACCGGATCGCTCAGGATTCTCACCTGATTCCCTCTTCTGCTCCCTCGGAACAGCACTTTCTGAATGATTTATGAACTGGGAAAATCATACCATAATTTCCGTTGTTCGTCAAATCCCTAATCTACCGAAGATACCAAAAACTGCCGGGCCATTTCGCGAAATATCATTTAGTCTGCACATCAGGTCAGCATCCACCGACTGGTATATACAATGTTTAGGTCTCTGTGATGATACAGAACATACAACGTCATCAGATTCTCTCCCAGATACCCGATATAACGGTCTGAACGTTCACTGCCCTTTGGTTCACTCAGTTCTTCCGTCCGTTCCAGAATCGGAAACAGCCAACTGCAATAGTCCTGAAACACCTTCTTTTTTGCAACCAGCATGTTGTGATTGAAGAAATATTTTCCCCTGAATAATTCCGGCAGCGCATCCGCATATTCCGGCGACAATTCCCGCAGAGCCTGCAGCATGGCATCCCAGTCGCTCTCCGGCAAATAATATCGGTGATGACTCAAAATATCCGGGTAATACACCGCCGGATAAGACAATACCATATCAATATCATTTTCCGCCAATCGGCTCAGATCTTCATCCGTAATTTCCAACATCCGCCTGTAATGAAACAATCCCAGATAGTCTGCCTTCCCATGCTTCCCGATCCAGTACATGGATGTCAGCTCACTGTAATTCACATTCTTTTTAGAAATATTCTCTCCCACATGATCCTGAAGATCTGCAATGACCATATCCGTCAGCGCCGCTCCCGCCTGGATGGGGTACATCCAGTCCGGATACTCGTAGCGGCCGTGAAGCACCCGGTCCCTGTGAAATCTGGAACAATAGACTGCAGTATCCGCCCTCGTCGTTCCTTTTTGCAAAGCGTGCAAAAAAGGAAGACGCTCAATTTCACGATAATACTGCTCCATCAACTCCGCTTCCTTCTTCGCGTCTATCCGGATATAGTGATACATCCCTCTCTGCTCCAGCGCAGCCGCAATCTCCTCATGATAATTGTCCTGCGCTGCAATCAGTATACAGATATCCTTCTGTTCAAACGCTTCCAGCGGAATCACAGGAATCCCGTCTATACAAGACAGATTCCCTTTCACTTCCGTAACAAGAAACGCAACCACCTGACAGTCTCTGTACAATGACTTGATTGCATGATAGACACTCATAGCCACCATACGGGCCCCATAGATTGCAACCATCTTTCTATCATTCATTTTTATCTCTTCTTTCCACGGTTCTGCTCCCAGCAATTATTGACATAAGACCATTCAGCGAAAACTCTCCACAGTCCTTCGAAACCCCTCTTCCAGCGAATACTTCGGACTCCAGCTAAGCCTTTTCAGCTTCTCTGTGGAGATCAGACTTTGTTTCTTATTGGGATCCTCCAGATAGACATCATCATGATTCGCATAGATGATCTTCAATCCTTTCTCCGGATACAATCCAGCCAAAATCTCCGCCAGTCCGCGGATGGAAATCTGACAATCCGGATTCGACACATTGTAGGCCTCTCCCGCCTCCCCATCCAGCAGCACCTTAAAATATGCCAGCGCCGCATCATAGAGATAACAGAAATTCCGCACCGCCAGACCATCGCTTTTGATCAGCAGATCCTCACCGCGCAGCACATTGGACACGAATCCGGAAAACACCCGGGCGTCCCTCTCCAGATTCACCGTCGGTCCATATGTGTGACAGGGCCGGACCACAGATGCTTTCACGCCATATTGATGACTGTAGGACTTACATAAAGTTTCACCCAGCCGTTTGCTCTGTGCATAACAGCTCCTTACTTCCATAGGATCCAGATAACCGGAATCCTTTTCACAGATCACGTCTTTCTCCAGCATCCCATAGACCTCACCGCTGCTGAAATACAGATACCCCTGCACGCTCTTCTCTCTGGCCAGTTCCAGAGTATTGCGCGTACCGAGCACATTAGGCATAATCACTCCCACCGGATCCGTACCAAAATACTGGGAACCAGAAGGACTAGCCGCATGGATGATGTAATGAAGCTCCCCGTCTATACAGAATTCTTCCGTCACGTCGGCAGTCAACAACTGAAAATACGGCCGCTGCATATATTCCCCAAAAATCTCATCTGCCCTCTGAGCGTTTCGGCACAGCGCCCAGATTTGAATGTGAAAATTCTGGTATTCATTCAGATAGATCAGCATCCAGATCATATAAGACGGCAGCATACCGCAGGCGCCGGTGATCAGCACCGTTGAGTTTTTAAACCTGGACCAGTCGACAAGAGGTTCATGGTACAAGTTTTGACAGTCTTCTAAAATAATGTTGTTGAACATAAATTTCAATTCCTCTAAAAACATATTAAAAATGGCTTATATTATCTTTGTACCGGTCAAACACTCTCATAAAGCTGAATTAGTTTTTTACAGGATGCTTCCATACTGTATCCGGCCCTGTCAAAACAGTCGTCCATCCAGTTTCTTTGTTTATCTGTTTCTACACCAGCAAGTACATCTGCCCACTGTTCCTCTTCCAATGGAAGAAATTTTACCAGCCCTGTCAGATCTGTCTCCCTTGTCACAGTATCCGAAATCAGGCACCGCAGACCGGCCGCCTGCGCCTCAACAGCAGATATCGGAAGCCCTTCAAACCTTGAAGGCAGACAGAACACATCCATGGCCTGCAGATAGTCTGGTATATTCTCCATCCATCCATAACAGCTGATATGCTCCTCCATTCCAAGGGTTCTTACCAGCTTCTGAACTACTGCCCTGTTCTCTCCCTGACCGATCAGAATCAAATACAGCCTGTGATTTTTCTTATAAGCTTTTTTAAAACAATGCACCAAAAATTCCTGATTTTTGGTAAAACTGTATCTCCCCACATGACCAATTACAACTCTGTTCTCCAATCCGAGCTTTTTACGTATCCGGTTCCGGACTTCTTTATCATACCGGAATCTTTTCACGTCCACTGCGTTAGGAAGAATGCGAATCTTCTCTTTGGGAATCTGCTCCGAAAACAACCATTCTGCTGCCGGCCCCGAACAGGCACAGACATCCGTCGCATATTCCAGTGTAAAGCGCTCTCTGTAATAAATATGGTCTTTTAAGATTTCCTCCCGACGGGCTTCATCTACAAAATCAATGCCGGAGCTGTGTGAATGAACAATTACTTTCGGAATTTTTAATTCCATAGCAATTTCCTCGATCAGAAATCCCCTCCACGCGCTTGTGTGCAGATGAATCACATCAAATCCCTGACTCAGAATCTCACGAACCTCATGCTCAAACTGTTCCTGACCGTCCCGCTGCACTCCATTCAGACGATAGACTGGAAAATGATATTCCTTATATTCCTTTGTTTCTTTCAACTCATCTGCCACTTTTGTCAAAAAAGAAAATTCATATTTTGATAAATCTATAAAAGGAATATGATTAAAAATATATTGGTACACACCGTTACGTACTTCTGGCGGCGTCATGTGTAAAATCTTCATCTTACCTGTCCTCTTCACTTTTTCCTCACAACAGCCCCTATAATCAACTGATAATTCGGATCGCATGGTTCCAAATCTGTTCTGCTCAGCTCCTCAAAACTGATTCCGTACAGAAATGCCGCCGCCGTTTTTACATTTCCATAAGTGAATATCTCCACAGAATCAACTTCCGGATTCTCCTCAAATATTCTTTTCAAAGACTGGTCCGTAAAACTCCAGAAATGTCCATAGTGAATTTTCTCATATTGTATAATCTGCGAGATTCCTCCCACAGTCATAAGAATGATTCCTCCCCGCCTCAGAATCCGCATCATATGATTTACTGCAGAATGAATATCATAGATAAAAGGCAGTGTCTGTGTACAAATCAGACAGTCTACACTCTCCTCTTTCAACCCTTCTCCTGTAGCAAAATTTCCCTTTATCTGATGATTTTCCGGAACTGCCTGATCCACATGAAGCACTATGGAATCTGCAACCCGATCCCCGCCAAATTTCAGAGTGTACGCACGGTCTCCAATCTCCATCACAGTCCCGTGAATCCATTCTTTTTGAGATTCTAAAAACTGCTCAATATAATACCGGTCCACAGGAGTCCCTCTGTTCATGCCATATGCGTCATCCAGCGGATGCAGTGGCAGACAGTCTATGATTTTACCAGCATCCGGATAGCGGATATTCTCCTGAAGCGTCTTTCTCAGATCTCCCAGATCAGAAGAATTAACTCTCACACGAAGCTTTTGTTCCTCGTTAATATAAAAAATTTCTCTTCCCTCCGGAACCAGCCTCCCATTGCTTTCGAACAACATTTTTTCAAAAGTATCATAAGGACTCATGGAGACCCCAAACCAAATCCGCTTTTTCGAAACTCCCAGATCCAGCAGCTGCCGATACATATCTCCCAACGCATAAGAAAGCAAAACAACTGGAGACTCCGGATATCGTACAATACTCGCCGGGTGAATCACAGGAACTCCTGTTCTTTCATCCGTTACAGAATCATCACTCTCTGAAATTGCATTGTCGAGAAATGCCTCCACTTCATAATCTCTAAACAATACTTCCTTCTTCCGTTCATAAACCATGCCTCTTCCAAAAAGGAGTATTTTCTTTTTTTGCCCCATATCCTACCTCTCATATTTATTCAAAAATACTTTACGGGTTCTTCTGGACGCCAGGTACTCCGCAAAAGAAGGCTCATAGTATTTCACATCTATCACTTCCAGACCTTTATATCTGTTATAAGTATGCACACCCAACAGTTCCTTTTCCGTCTCTATCGGAAAATCTCCTGGTGTAATACGTCTGACCACATGCTCCTGATACCTGGGCCACAACGCATCAATCTCACTGAATACCAACCCTTGTCCATAAGAATCCTGACAATTCTGAGATACCCGAAATAATTTTCCGTCTTGTTCCAGAATATTCCCTCCGGGCCGGGCCAGGCTCCTGTCCTCTGTAAGGACGGCAGGAGCTGTTCTGCTCCCATCGGCCTGCTCTTTGATCAGAAGAAGTTGCCCATCGTCTCCCTTAAACGTCGGAGCAAACGTAAAAATATACCGTTCCTCTCCCTGCTCTAAAAATGTAGTATCTACATAACGGACATTTCGTATCAGACAATCTGTCTGTTCCCACTTATCCGGAAATTCTACCAGTCTGTAAATTCCCACCTCATTTTTCTGCCAGGATTCCGGACAGAGATAAAGCGCTCCATCCTTTGTATATACATTAGGATAGGACAGATGCCAGTGTTCATCCATTGTAACCTGCCATTCACCAAACCTGCCGTTCTCATAGATACAATATCCTATCACTCCGTTTCGCTCAGAACAGTACAAAAACAACTCAGCAAACAGATAGATTTTGCCCTCATACTCTACCAGAAAAGGATCCGCCGCCCAGGCATAAGGCGGGTTCTCTATCAGGCAAAACGGGTCTTCTTCGGAGACTCGATACGCAATCTGCCAGTGCATATATCTCGGGTTCTTTCTCATGCTTCTATTCCTCTGTATATTCTAAAATCCGATCTGCAATCGCTCTGGATGCAATCCCTTTATCAAAGGTCCCGTAATCAGATAAAAAATCTGACAGCGCCTTCTGATATTCTCCCAACCGAAACTGTTCTATCTTTTCAACCAGTTCTTCATTGCTGAACGCCTCGATATATGGCATATCTGCAAAGGAAAGATAATATCCTCTCTCCTTTTCATACCGTTCTAAATCCGGATGAAATAAAAAAACTGTTTTCCCCTGAAGCGAAAAATCCCACATAATCGAAGAATAATCAGTAATCAGAATATCTGACGCCGCCAAAAGCTCCTGTACATCTTCATAAGCTGTCACATCAATCCATTCTTTATAACATCCTTTTTGAGGGGCTTTATCAAAAGGGTGAAATCTTACCAGAATCCGATACCTCTTTCCAGTGCTTCTTTCCAGCGCCTTCTGTATCCAAGACAAATCTAAAATATCTTTCTCCTCAGAAGCAAAATTACGGTATGTAGGTGCAAATAATAATATGCCATCCTCTGGATTTATGCCAAAAAGCTCCTCCAGTTTCTTCCTGCATCCATTATTTTTCCAGAAAAGATCATTCCTTGGATATCCACATTCCATAATCTCTCCCTGATAATGAAAAGCCCTGCGATATAATCCACTGTTGAACCCCGACGGCGATACCATCACATCCTCCATCCCGGAATTCATTTCACACAGATCCAGATATGCCTCCGGCAGTCCTTCTGCATCAAATTCGATCTTTTTTAAAGGACCTCCTCCATGCCATGTCTGAATATAAAATTGCCCGTCCCTTTTTCTCGTATAGAAGTTTTTATGCTGGTTGTCAATCCAGATTCGGGCAGTCCCAAGCTCATAATAATGTTCGTAAGTTCCATAAGAAACCGCACGAACCCCCTCCGGCAATCCGGCATCTTCTCTGCTGGTTACCCATACGAGATCCAGATCTCGACTCCGTTTCATCAGCTCCAGCGCAATATATTTGGGATTTCCTCCAAATCCATATGCGTCACCGTTTGCAAAAAGGATTTTGTTTCTCTTGACTGGCTGCTCCCATATTTCCTGATAAATCTGTTCTGTCAGCTGCGATGCCGTACAATAGTGCTGAAATCCAAGATGGTTGAGATTCTTTTTGATTTGGTCTGTGTATCGTGGCGCTGTTGACAATATAATATAAACTTCGTCGCGTATATCACAAAATTCCAGAATATTTTTTACCGGATATCCTTTTAGAATCCTCCTGTTTTCCCTTTCGTCTGACACAACAATACATACTTTTTCTTTGCACAGATATGGTTCCAGAAGAATCAGTAGATCTTCCGCAACCCCACCGGCTCCATAAATCAGCAAATACTTATACGATTTCAGAACAACAGACAGTTGCTTTAAATATTTGGATTCCATTTACCCTCTCCTTACGCTTTTGACATGCAGGCGATCATTCTCCGGAACATATCAGAAAGCCCTGTTTCAGGCATCCAACCGATCTTCTGCAGTTTTGAAGTATCCAGCTTCATTTTTAATACAGGCGCATATCCCATTTTCTGTTCATATCCGTGGTCTGCTTCGATCCTAACCTGGACGTTGCCATCTGTATTCTGCATCACTGCCAGCTCTGCCATCTCCCGGATACTGCAGTAAGCAGCTTCATTCGCCGCATTGTAAGCTTCCCCGCTGATTCCTTTTGTCATAACAGTCAGAACCGCTGTACAGGCATCCGCCAGATACAGATAATCCCTCCTGGTATCCCCATTCGTATGCAGAATAATATCCTTCCCTTCTATCACACACCGGGCAAATTCTGCAAATACCCGTGAATCTTCATATTCCACTCCCGGACCAAAGGTCTGTGTTAGACGTACTACACGGGCAGGCACCTGATATTCAGAAGCATATGCGGTACACAGGTTTTCACACAGTCTTTTACTCTCCGGATAAGAAGTTCTTACGGACATCGTATCCAGACTGGTTCCGCTCTCTTCACAGATTTTCTCTTCTGTCTCTGGCACGCCATACACCTCCATGGTGGATAGATACACAAAACCTTTGACCTTATTTACTCTGGCAAACTCCAGCATCCTCCTGGTCCCCTCTACGGAAGTGTATATCACCTCCGCAGGCTGTGTCAGAAAGCTCTTACTTGCAGTCATACTGGCCCCATGAATGATATAGTCTACAGACTTGTCCAAGGCCTCCAGCTCTACAATGTCCGAACAGATATATTCTACCCGGTCCCCCAAATCTTTGAAAAAACGATGCGCTTTCTGCAGATCCCGAACCACAGCCAAAACCTGACACCCACAGTATTCAACCAGAAAACGAACCAGATATTTCCCGATTAATCCGGTAGCTCCGGAAATCAGAACTTTACTTCCGTCAATCGCCATGTGGTCTGTTCTGTCGCAAATATATGCCATATCTTCCCGAATTACCTGCTCCATCTCTGCCTTCATTCCTTTCCGTTTTAAAACAATTGCTGGTTTTCTCTTGCATCATACAAGGCCCGAAACATATGAAAATCATCCGGAGTTGTAATTTTAATATTTTCATAGGAACACTCTACTACATGCATTTTCTTTCCATAAGCGCGCATCAGAGTACATGAGTCAATCATTTCTGTATAACCGTCTTTCATTGCCTGTTCCTCTGCCTCCAGAAGTTCTCCCAGCCAAAAACTTTCCGGAGCCTTTGCCAGTCTGGAATGTTTTCTGCTTTCTACTTCCTGGATATTATTTTCATCATCTATCAGTACAAAAGTTTCCTGAGCCGGAGAACAAGTGATGGCAGAACCAAATTGTTTGACCCCTTTAATATTCTCGCTGATCACCTGCTCACTTATAAGAGGGCGTACTCCATCATGAATCAGAACGATATTATCTTCGATCCCATACAGCTCTGCCGCCGCCTTTACCCCATTATAGATCGACAACTGTCCAGTAGCTCCCCCAGGAACAATCTTTCCGATTTTATCCAGCCGATACCGGTATTTCATTTCTTCCATATAAGGAATCCAGTCCTTAAGACAGGCGACAACAATCCCGTCAATTTCCGGATGATACTGAAAAAGCTCTATTGTATGTACAATAATTGGTTTCCCATGAACCAGCAGAAACTGTTTCGGCCGGTCCTTGGTATGCATCCGTTTTCCGGAACCGCCTGCAAAGATAATTGCTATATTCAAGATAAGTCCTCCTTTGACACATGAGTACAGTTTCCATGAATGGTATAATAATTATGAATGCCTTGTTCCTCCAGCATTTGTGCAACAAACCCTTCATTTTCCACGCCGAGACAAAGAACAATACCAAATTCTTCCTCTTTTTTTAATTCTGATACATACAAAACAGGCTTTCCATGAAACTCCTGCTGTTTGGGCTGTCCATCTGAAACGACAAATGCAGTTGCATCTTTGGTCCACTTAGAACAGTTTTCTGCTACATCCCCGGTTCCGTAGACATACCATGTTCTGTATCTGGATTGGCACTCTTCTATGGCTGCCTGGGCATAAAAAATTTCTTCAAACTCGTGCAGATGAACATGCGGCCCGTACCGTCTCGTAAACCACTCCATAAAAGTCTGCAGATAATACTGATGATTCGTCTCATTCATAGATGCGTAAAAACTGCTCTCAACAATCCCTGTTAATCCCCCCGCATCCTGAACCATAAAACTCCAGAGATACTTGAAATCTCCATCTGGTATCCCGATGATATTTGATAAGACACTGTTTTTTTGAAATTTCCGGACTATATCTGCCCGGATCCAAAAATTATTCGTAATATGAACCGGCGGAATCCTGCGACTCAGCACAACCTGCAAACCCAAATCTTTCGCATACTTTTTTACTTTGTCATATTGTTCCATCCACTCATAACCACATTTTCCAAGCCATGTACCAAAGATCGGAACCGGATGCATTAACATTCCAAGATAGTTTTTTTCATCCAACAGTTTTGTTACTGCTTTTATATATCCGGCATTTCGAATCAGATTTTCCCATACATTAAGAAAATATGACTTTCCGCTGCAGCTCGGAAGCTGATCAGATGACAAATCTGTATCGTGTATCCAACAAATATAAGTATAGTATTCTGTATCTATTTTCTGTAATAACTGGATATCTGTTTGCTTTGACACAGCAGCCGAAAAGCCCTCCTCCCGATAACATGCTGCTGTTTCTTCATCTTTGGTGATCACCTGAATCTCACACATGTCTTTGATCCTGTCCAGATATTCAACTACGGTCTCCAATGCATTTAACCATTCTGCCCGGACACAGACAAGTATGCGGGAATTTTTTCCCTCTTTCACGTCTTCCAGAATATATTGCAGACCAAGACTTCTCTGTAATTTTGTATGATTCTGAGTTCGGATCAGGTTTTCCCAGATAAGATTTACATTGTAATCTGTGTATTTTTCTATATGTTCCAGACTCAACATCAAATTTTCCTGTGTCTGCAAGTAAAGCGTATTATAAGACAATTGTTTCCGCTTTAAAAAGGGGAAATTTCGCTTTGTCAACATCTCATAGCACAGATAATCGCACTGAAAAAACTGATTTTTCAGATTCTTCGACTCATTTGGAGCTGTATCCGCATAGGCCCCATAGCTATATCCAAGGTCGGAAAAATAACGGGTTAGCTGGCGTTCATATTGTTTGACTGCCGACATATAATCTTTATAATAAGGCATATCTTCCCAATAAGACCGGAATTCTTCACTTCGAAGAAGCCTGGACTGAAATACATAAAAGAAGGACAGAATATGTTCCGGATCCCTCCCGGTATTTCCATACTCGCCTGGACCGCGTTTCATCAACCCCCAGAAATCCAGTTCTCTGGATTCCATTTTTTCAAAAATATATCTTATATTATCAAACGGACCATAAAAAGAGTCATTGGCCAAAATCAATTCGTCATACTGTCTTATCTTTTCCCAGCCAACAAATGTACACAGAGCATCTTTAAATCCGCCTGCATCCAAACCAATATTCTCCCGGTAAAAAATACCATCTGCGTAATCGGAAAGATTCCGGAAACCCTTGTCGATCCCAGGCATATTACACACTACAATGATCGTATCCACCATAGCACGCATGCTGCCGAGAAAATATCCAATGTAATCATCTATTATATTTTGTTTATCATAAGTATGATATACTAATAATCTTTTCATAATTAATTGTCAAAATATTTCAAAAATGCATCGTCAGGTTTGATTTCACCAATGAAGTTACATGTTCCGTCCATTACTTTCTGTACAGTCTGTTTATCGGACAACCATTCGGACATTTTCTGTACGGACGTAAACCATTTCCCATTTTTATTTATGTCGATCTGGTCTTTAACATTTCCCCCGGCCTCAAAAGCTATAACAAAACATCCGGCTTCAAAAGCCTCATGATAAGTATAAGAGTACGTTTCAGGCCATATAGAACCGACATAGGCAATATCAATCTTATATTTCTTAAGCCCTTCCACCATTGAAATTTCATTTTGATCCCTATCTTTTCCAATATCCACATAGGTAATTCCCTCTACCTTTAAGTCCTCCTGACATTTTCCAAGACAGAAAAAATTATATTCAGATCTTAAATTCTTTTCTAATTCGCAAAACTCTTCCCAGCCTTTTATATCGCTTGGATAGCCTATATATGCAATGTTTTGAATTTCGCTAATGTGTCTGTTATATTTTTTTAATTTATAATTCAAATGAGGCAATACGTCTATTTCAATATTATCCAAAAAACATTTTACAATATCTCTCGTTGATTTGGATGGTGCAATCAAAATAACCGAAAATTTTTCAAATAAATGTTTGTGATATTCTACATTTTTGATCTGTTCTTCACAATTCTCGCAATACCTACATTTTAAATTTTTATTTTCCTTTAAACATAATTCGTTTTTATTATATAAAAAACGCCTTTTACAAATCACATAAAAATCATGCAGATAATACAGAATTTTTGTTTCTACAAATATCTCATCCAACAACTGTTCCAAAATCCACGGTTCATGGTAAAGACTATGAATAATAACCCCGTGAAATAGTTTATTCATTTCCAACAATTCTGCCAGACTGAAAACCCCTAAAAAACACTGGTCCAGACAAACCGCCAGTAACCCGCTTTTTTTCCTATCATTCGTATGAAATAAAACAGGCGCAATTTCTAATAAATGAAATCCTTCCTGGTATAAAATATGATTTTGATTCTGGATAAACTTGTTTACTCCATTTGCCTTCCAAAGCATTTCCACACTGGCACAAGACAAAATCATATGTTCCCCCGGTGTATTGATCATGCTTTCTTCTGACGCTTCTATTTTTATTTTGTGAATCAATTGATACACAGAAGCATCAGCCGCATCAAATTCGCCATACTTTACAATATCTTTCACAACCTCTTCATATGCACCGCAAAAAACGATAATAAGACAACTTGACGGCGTTTCTTCTTTAAGTTTCTCCGGTGAATATATCGTTAATCCATATCTTTTATGCCCTTCCTTGGAACTGTCATTATCCACAATATAAGATATCCTGCCTGCAAATAAATTATAATAGCTTTCAAAATAATGTCCGGCTCCCCAGGCTACTATTTTATTGTAACTATTTATAATTTCATCAATATATCTATATTTATTTATTTCCATGATTTCAGCTCCTGATCTGCCAAACTGATTACCTATGAAGACATATTAGGTCCGATGTTCCAAACCAACAATCATCTCATGTATAATATCTTCAAATGCGATAATAGGACATGACATTTTTTGACTGAGTTTTCCTCGTATCTCATCAAAACACATAATCGGTGTAACAATTACTGCATCAACCGTCTCCAGTTTATCATCCGGCGAGTATACGCGTACATCTATAGATTTATTATTTATATTCTGATCAATCACATAATTTATTGTTACTTTTCCAGTTAAATCATTATACAGTCTTCGCCCTATATATCCCATTCCATAAATTGCTATATGGCGATAATTTCTTTCCCATAAATATGTATCCACATGGTACATTCTTTGTTTCAGCTCCATCCATTGATCCATCAGCTGTAACATAAAGAGATGCTTCTGAGCTAAATACTTCCATTTAATTGTTTCTTTCTTCTGCTCTGATAAACCTATTTTTTGTTCAAAACATTTCTCATAATCCTGAACAATCAATTTTTCTTCTTGCAGGCTTAAACTGCGATTTCTATACTTTCCACTTACTCCTGATGTATCATAATAACTCACTACCACAGGTACATTTTTACATTTGCTTCCTTTACTTATGGAATAAACAAACCATTCATAATCTGCTCTGATTTTGTATTTTTCTCTGAAATAATGATCTGTTAATAATTTTCTTGGCGCAAAAATACTCTGATGACAAGGCATAAAGCCGTCCAACGCTTTCCCCTCCAGGCTTCCATCCCACTCTGAAAAATCTTCTATAACTTCTGAACCATCCGGATACATCAAACAAACTTTTCCATAATAAATGATCTCCATATTCTTTTCCATGCAGGAACACATGTTCTCCAGTACATGCTCATTATAAAATTTGTCTCCAACATTCAAGAAAAATATATAATCTCCGCTTGACCGGGCTATTCCGCGATTCATTGCATTATATATTCCATAATCCTTTTCACTATAAATAAAAATGTTTTTCCTTTCAGAGTAATCCTTTAAAATTGCAGTTGTCCCGTCATTCGATTCCCCATCTATTATCAGATATTCATAATTAGAATATGTCTGGTTTAATACACTTTCTACTGTTTCTCTTATTTTATCTTCAGCATTATAGCATACGGTGATCACTGTGATTTTTA
>CAJTTI010000009.1:0-116380 GCA_910579225.1 uncultured Lachnospiraceae bacterium
GGAATCAGGAAATACTTCACTCCTTCCAGAGCTCCCGGCCTGGTTACGGAATAGCATGTGACAAAGACTGCAAGAATTACCAGCACAGGCATCATGATTTTGGATACCCGTTCCACACCCTGTTTTACTCCTGCCAGTATCACCAGGAAAACGATAACAGAAAACAGGACAAACCAGAATTCCACACTGCCGGATGATGCAATAAAACCTGTAAAATAATCATCATTTGCCAGCTGTTGCACACTTCCTCTCAGGTATTCAAACAGATATTTCAAAACCCATCCGCCAATCACACTGTAATATGGTACAATCAGCATGGGAACCACCGCATTGATCCAGCCTCCGAACCGGTACGGAAAACGGTTCCCGAAAGTCTGAAACGCGCCCACCGGGCTTTTTCTAGTCATACGCCCCAATGCAGTTTCTGATACAATCAATACATAACCAAACGTAACCATCAGAATCAGATACACCAGGAGAAACATACCGCCGCCATATTTTGCCGCCAGATATGGAAATCGCCAGATATTTCCCAGTCCCACTGCCGAGCCGGCAACTGCCAGGACATAGCCCAGGCGATTGGAAAACCGGCCTCTTGCCCCTGTTCGCTTTTTTACATAATCACTATTTTTCTTCATAACTTCTCCGTTTTGCTTTTAGAAAGATATCCCGGGAATAAAGGCGCCGGAACATCCTTTTTACATTTGTCAATTACAATATATTCTTCTCCATAAGATTTCTGTATTCCCTCAAGACCAAGCATCAGAGAATCCATCAAAAGCCTGGTCTCCTTTGAAACATCCGAGGTAAATTCCCAGCTTTTGATTACACCGTCTTCACAGTCGCAGGTAAACGGATCTTCTGTGAATTTTTCTATGGAATTAATTGCATTGATCACAAGCGCAGACACCGCTGCACATATAATATCCTCTCCTGGTTCTGCATACTCTGCATGTCCTTTTATTGTGAAACTTTGATACTGCCCATTCTGCCGTATCGCCCGTACCCAAATCATATCCCGCACTCCTTTGCCTGCTCTGCAAGTGTTTTTTTCTGTTTTTTCCGGGTCAATTCCATCAGTCCCAGCACTGTCATATCCACGGCGGTCGCCTTCATAGGATCTTTTTTCAAAAGTTCCCGCATGAAGGACAGAAGCGCTTCCTGTGCTTCTTTTCCTTCCATGTCCACAAAATCCACAAGTATGATACCTGAAAGGTTTCGAAGCCGCAGCTGCCGCGCAATCTCCGCTGCCGCTTCCAGATTGATCTTTTGAATGGTTTTCTGCTTGTCTTTTCCTCCGGTATATTTTCCGGTATTCACGTCAATTACGGTCAATGCTTCTGTAGGTTCGATGATAAGATAAGCGCCGGATTTCAGCCAGACTTTTGTGGCAAGGGCGTCCGACAATCCCTTTTCCAGACGATACAGCGCCTTTAAAGAGACCATCCGGTCTTCATACATGCAAAGTTTTCCCACATCACCGGGCATCTCTTCCATAAGGAATTCCCGTATTTGTTCGTACAGCTCCCGGTCATCCGTCAGAATCTTCTTCAGACTCTCGCTTCTGCTTCCAAGGATCGAAGTCAGATAAGAAGGGCGGTTTTTCTTCACACAGGAAAACACACTCCGGTGAACTGCCTGTTCTGTAATAAAATGATATGTTCGACAAAGTCTTTCATATTCTTCTTCCAGCTCTTCTTTTGACGCCTGTCCCGCATTAGTCCGTACAATCAGTCCTGCAGGCGGCAGCTCCCACTGCTCTATGCAGTCTCTCAGTCTGGCCTTTTCTTTTGTTCCCAGCCTGGAAGAATACCCTACAAGCCGGTTACCAGTAGTCATGACCAGATACTTTCCAGTCAGATTGATATTGGTTGTCACAGATGGAACTTTTGTTTTCATCGCTTCTCTGCTGACCTGAACAAGAAGCTCATCTCCTTCCATCAGATGTTCCTGCTTCTTGGGTCTGGTATAGATTGGAAATTTCACATCTTCCACAGGCAAATAACAAAGCTGGCCATTTTCGATCTCCACAAATGCCGCCTGTATATTTTTTACAATATTTCTAACTTTTCCGATATAGATATTTCCAAGGATGGATCTTTGTTCCTGCAAAAGCAAAGATATCTCTGCCAAATGTCCGTCCTCCAGCAAAGCATCCACCAATATTCCTTCCCGCAGATATGTGATAATTCTGATATTATTCAATGTCTTCTCCCAGCTCCTCCAGAGAGATCAGTTCCGGTTTCTGGTCGCTTCCCTGATTTGCATAAAGTTCCGCACGATGTATCAGAAGCATATGCGACGATATTTGGTATCCTGCCCATGAAGCGAACGCCTTCATGAAAAGCTCCGGCTTCAGATTGTGCACGCTGCCTGCAGACAACTGCAGGAAGATCACGCCATCGCTGACAGAACAAGTATAGATCCACGGGCGAATGTCCACTTCCTGCAGTCCTTTCTTTGTTTCTTTTTGAATACGAATCTCCGGCTGCTCCAGAAAATCTGAAAGTACATTCTCCCACCCTTCAGGCAGAACGCAGTTCTCCCGAAACCGAACCTCATAATCTGCCGCCGCCACAATTGACATGGCATTTTTACTGTTGTCCGGCAGTCGGCGGAAACTCAGTGCTTCCATACCTTCCGCCATGACGCTGTTCATCCGGAGCAAAGCTTCTTTTGAAGGAATTGCCTGACGGATCCGAATATCCAGGTATTCTCCTTCACTGGTCAGTCCCAAACCAAGCGGCGACGCAAAGGACATGATCATATGCGGACTGTATCCCTCTGAAAAACAGATATCAATCTCTGCCCTACGCATGACTTTCTGAAAATAACGCATTACATCCAGATGACTGATGAACCGAAGCGCTCCGGTTTTCCGGAATTTAATCCTGATGTTCATTACAGACACCTCCTCCGAAAACTGCCGCCCCGCAACCGGAACATCCTTGTCGGCAGTTTTTCGTTACAACGCCTTCCTGCGCCCTTTTCCATTCCCGTTCCAGAAAAGCCCGGCTCACACCGATATCAATAAAATCCCATGGAAATACTTCGTCCAGAGCACGTTCCCTTGTGGTATAAAAATCCACATCCGTCCGGCACTCCTCAAAAGCCTGCAGCCATTGTTCGTGTTTGAAACATTCGCTCCAGGAGTCAAACAGGCATCCCTTTTCATAGGCTTTGCGGATAACAACCCCAATCCGGCGGTCTCCTCTTGCAAGAATCCCCTCTAATACCGTGACGTCTGCCTCATGCCAGTTATATTTGATGCTTTTCTTGTTCCTTTGTTCTTTGATCTCATGGTTCACCACATAAGCCCTGTGAAGGAATTCTTCCTTTGTGCACATCCTGGCCCACTGGAAAGGAGTAAACGGCTTCGGCACGAAAAAGGAGGTACTGACCACAATCTGGCATTTTCCACTCCGTTGTTCCTTTGGCACTTCATAATAACGTTCTGCGATTTTCTCTGCCAGCCAGGCGATGCCCTTCATGTCCTCCTCATTTTCTGTCGGAAGTCCCAGCATGAAATACAGTTTCACCCGACTCCATCCGCCTTCAAAAGCCTGTCCGGCGCCATTCAATATCATATCTTCTGTCAAACCTTTATTGATCACATCCCGCAGCCTCTGGGAACCAGCTTCCGGTGCAAAAGTCAGACTGCTTTTCTTTACATCCTGTACCTTTCCCATCACATCCAGTGAAAAAGCATCAATCCGCAGAGAAGGCAGGGAGATATTGATGCCTTTGGGGCCGAACTCTTCTATCAGGAAGGTTACCAGTTCTCCCAGTTTGGAATAATCACTGGAACTTAAGGAACTCAGAGAGATCTCTTCATATCCCGTATTTTTTAACATCTCCCGGGCAGATTCCTTGAGCATCTCCAGATCACGCTCCCTGGTAGGGCGGTACAGCATTCCCGCCTGACAGAACCGGCATCCCCGGATGCAGCCTCTCTGAATCTCCAGCACTACCCGGTCCTGAGTTGCTTTCAGATAGGGCACCACCGGTTTCTTCGGATAGAATGTGTCTGACACATCCGGCACTACCTGTTTAACCACCTTTCCCGGCGCCTGTGGACAATTAGGACGCATGGACGCAATTGTCCCATCTTCTTTATATTCTATTGTATAGAGGGAAGGCACATAGATTCCCGGAACCTGTGCCGCCTGTTTTAAAAACGTTTCCCTGGATGCCCCGCTTTCTTTCCATTCCTGGAACAGATCCAACAGACGGAAATACTGTGTCTCTCCTTCTCCAATGTAAAACAGATCAAAAAATTCTGCCAATGGTTCCGGGTTATAAGCACAGGGTCCCCCTCCGATGACAAATGGGTGATCTTTTGTACGTTCTTTTGCTTCCAGAGGAATCTGTGACAATTCCAGTATCTGCAGTATATTGGTATAGCACATTTCGTACTGGATCGTAATACCCAGAAAGTCAAATTCTTTTACCGGATCCTGAGATTCCAGCGCAAACAGAGGAATCTTCCGTTCTCTGAGCACCCGGTCCATATCTGTCCACGGGGAGTAGACACGCTCGCACCAGGTATCTTCTCTCTGGTTAAACATATCATACAGAATCTGGATGCCCAGGTGAGACATGCCGATCTCATAGACATCCGGAAAACACATGGCAAACCGAATATCCACCTGTTTTTTATCCTTCATAACCGCATTCGCTTCACCGCCGATATAGCGGGCCGGCTTTTCCACGGACATAAGGATTTCATCTGATAATGCTAATTTTCGCATAGGTTATCCTTCCCTGAAGAACCTTCTTCTGCATACAGTCATTGAATACCCGTCACTGTATGCAGTTCTTCTCCTGTGATGTACTCGAATGTGACCTGTCCGCCTTCTTTATAACGAACAATCTGCGGAAATTCGCTGACCAGCACATCATAGATGATATCCTGTCCGGCCAGCACCACATAGTAGTGAGTGTTTCCTTCCAAAACAACAGGTGCCGAAGTTTCAATCGTTCCGGTCACAGTCTCTCCCACTGCTGCCGGACCTGTAGAGATACCGTTGGTCTTCAAAAGACTGATATAAGCTTTCTCGCATTCCGCCACTGTATCTCCGATTGCCACATTCTGGTACTTTTTGATATTTACCATGGCATATTTTTTCACCAATCCCGCGTCATCCTTCAAAGCCATAAAATATGTGGGCTCGCCCGCCACATTTAAAAGAAGCGGAAATGTAGAATGGTATCCCAGATTCTGTACCTGCCCTTCTGCGGAATTCATGGCCGAATATTCTTCTGCACCTGGGCAGGAGTAATATTTGGCTTCCATTGTCCTCTGATTCATAAGCACAAATCCCACATTGGACTCGTCCCCGCTGACAGATGTGATTCCCGTATAGACCCATACATCATCTTCCATGGCAAGATAATTATATCCGTCTGTGGTCTGCAGGCATCCTTTCTGGCTCAGCACACTGTTAAAAAATCCATTTATATACAGTCCATAGTAATCATAAAGCTGAATCAGCAGATTTGCCGAATAGACGGAATCCACCCACTGTGGGCACTCATCAACTTCGTAACAGGTCGTTTCTCCGGTGATGGCATTGCAGAGTACGACTTTCCCGATTGTCTGCCCCCCAAATAATCCAATATTGAATTTTTTCACCGGACAGATCCAGTATGGAGTACCTTCCTCATCAATCTCAAAACTCAACTGATCGAAGATGTAGGTTGGATAGCGGAAGCGCAGATGCCGGTAAATATTCCGGTTAAAATATTCTGCCTGTGAGTATTGGATAAAACTGCCTTCAGGAAGCCTTATACATTCCGTATCCTGCGTTGTCATATCAATCATGATATAGGCAGGGATTCCCTCATTCATGTTGGTCAGCCATTTGATTGGACTGGCGTAGACAAGGGGCGTCACACGTACAGGTTTATTCTGATAATTGATCTGCGTATACAGAGAACTCACTTCGAACTGAGACACCATATCAATCAGAGACCCCATCTTCCGATTTCCCAGAAGCGTCGCAGAACTTTTATCCAGAAGCGGAATCTCTGTATAATTTACTTCTGCAATATCCTCTGTAAAAGTCCCCTCCTGCACTGGCAGAAGCCTGTGGTATTTATTCGCATTTACAATCGGAGAAGACAGTACACTACCGATTCCGTAGACCAGAAGCAGAAGTATCACAACTGCAAAGCCAATTTTCAAAGGCCGGATATCTCCAGCCGGAATTCCGTCCCGTATTCCTCTGGCGCTGATCAGAAGGGTCAGCACAATAACCAGAGAGATAATAAACAGCCAAAAACTTCCGGAATGGATGTTAACTGCCGGAATCGCCACATAGTAATAGATGCAGGCTGCCAGCACTGCGAGAAACGAAAACAATATTTTCATTTTTAATTTCATAAATATCGCCGTCTCCTCTCATAAAAATAGAATAAATAAATGTCTTCCGACATTCTATCATAAAGCCTCCGTTCTAACAAGGCTTCCATTCATACAAATAGTTCAGGCCGCTTATTTTCCGGTAAGCCGCTCAAGAATCGGAATCAGCCCAAGAAGATTCTCTGCAGTCCCCTCCAGGAAACGACTGGTCTCCGGGAGCGGACCGGCCAGATCTTTTACCATAGCCACTTTACATCCTGCCCGGTATGCAGACAGGGCACCGTTATCTGAGTCTTCCACTGCCAGGCAGTTCTCCGGTTTCTCTCCAATCTGCTCGCATGCATACAGATATACATCGGGCATGGGTTTTCCGTGAGGAAGAGACGGCGCGCATGAGATTCGGTCAAACTGGTGATAGATTCCAATCTGTTTCAGGTATGTTCTGGTTCGCTCTTCATCTGTGGCAGTGGAAACTGCTTTTTTATAATTTTTCTCAGTCAGCCAGTCCAGCAGCTCGTCCACACCCGGCTTTTTCTCAACTCCATATTTCTCAATATGTGCACGCATCAACTCAATTCTGCGCTCTCTCACTGCCAGGAAGTCAAAATCGGGTCCAAGCATTTTCTTAAAATAAGGTTCCGCATATTCTTTGGAAAAGCTGCGGAAGCGAAGAAGCTGTTCATGCGTCAGCTCATATCCCAGTTCCTGTGTTGCCTGTTTCCAGTATTGATACAGATGTTTTTCGGTATCAATTAAAGTTCCATCCATATCAAATATTACTGCATGAATCATATAATTTATTATCCTTTCTTTAACTTATCCGCCCGTCTTCAGGTATCAGGCCAAAAGCAGTCCCCGGCTGCAACACCGCAGCCGGGGAACGCTTTCGCTGCATCCGCTTCGGGCTGTTACATTTCCAGATACTCCAGTATCTCTTCCAGCGGATGAAACCCCTGAATGGTCTTATATATCTTCTCCCCGTTCATAACAAGCATCGTCGGAACATGTGTCACGCCGAATCGTTCGGCAAGCTGCGGGTCGTCGTCAATATTGACTTTGCAGAATTTTACATCGCATGCTTCCTCCGCTGCCTTCATAAGAACCGGGTGCTGTGCTTTGCAGGGACCGCACCAGTCTGCGTAAAAATCTACCAGTACCGGACTGCCGGCCTCTGTTACTTCAGTCTGAAAATTGTCTCTGGTAATCTGTTTGATTTCCATTGGCTCTCTCCTTTCTGAGTTACACAATATCAGTGTGCCCATCTGGCCGGCAGGTTCACAGGAAATATCAGACAAAATCATTTTCCTGCCGCTGAGAATATACGCGGATGACGGAAGCGACTTCTCTGATCATAGACATCTGCTCAAAGATCATCAGTGCATCCTTCAAATGGCGCTTTTCCACCTTGTCTGTGATGACTACCAGCTCTGTCACTCCGTCCACCGCTGGTTTTTGAATCACCTGGTTGATACTCACGTTATTATTGCCCAGTACGCCGGCAACTCCAGCCAGAATACCAGTTCGATCTTCCACAATCAACCGCAGAAAATACCGGTGCCTGGATTCTCCGGACGCTTTCATGGGAAGCTCTTTGTAACAGCTGCAGCCAATCCTTCCACAGCAGCCATTCTGCATATTTCTGGCAACAGCAATCAGATCGCCCATCACCGCACTGGCTGTCGGCAGCTCTCCCGCACCTTTTCCCTGGAACATGGCATCGTCTACCGCATCGCCATGAATAAACACCGCATTAAACGCATCTTTGACGTTTGCCAGAGGATGCGTAGACGGGATCATCATCGGAAAGACTCCTACTTCCATCTCTTCGTCAACGTTCCTCGCAACGCCGAGCAGCTTTAAGGTATATCCGAACTCTTTTGCATACTGAATATCTTTTGCAGTGATTTTTGTAATTCCTTTGATATCCACATCATGAAAGGTAACCCGGGAATGAAAAGCAATCGAAGCAAGAATCGCCATTTTGCGTCCTGCATCCAATCCCTCAATATCAGAAGTCGGATCTGCTTCTGCAAATCCCAGATCCTGTGCCTTTTTTAATGCTTCATCAAAATCCATACCGTCTTCCGTCATACGGGTCAGTATATAATTAGTGGTGCCATTGACAATACCCATCACTTCTGTGATTTGATTGCCTGCCAGACACTCTTTCAGAGGCCGGATAATGGGAATCCCTCCTGCCACGGCAGCCTCAAACTGCAGATCACAGTGATTGCGTTCGGCTGCTTCCATAAGTTCCCTTCCGTATTCGGCCATCAGATCCTTGTTGGCAGTCACTACATGCTTGCCTGCCTCCAATGCCTGCAGGATACAGGTACGGGCAGGTTCCATACCTCCCATCAGTTCAATGATAATCTGAATCTCAGGATCTTTCAGAATGCTTTCCCAGTCATCAGTCAGAACTTCCTGCGAAATGCCTTCGCGCTTTTTATTAAGATTTCTCACCAAAACTTTGCTGATCTCCAGATCTGCCTGAATCTTGGCAGGCATCTCTGCTCTTCTCATTTGCAGAATCTTATAAACTCCGCCCCCGACTGTCCCCGCACCGAGAAGTGCCGCCCGGATCTTCTTAAATCTGCCCATCATTCCTCTCCAAACAATACATCTTCTGCAATTGCCGCTGCAGTTCGGATGCAGTCCGCACAATCATATTTAGGCTTTCCAGTCTCGATCCCTTTCAGTTCTTTACAAACCGTTGCGCCGCATTTTTCCTGAAAACGCCTGGTAATCTCTTTGGACAAAACATATGTTTTACCTTTGGTCTTCGGCGCTTCCATATTTCCGTCACTGCTCTTAAGCCCCGCCAGCATCACAGCTCCTGACAATGCACCACAGGTACTCTCCATGTTGCCCATACCTGCTCCAAATCCTTCGCTCATGCAAAATGCGGCCTGTTCTTCCGCTCCCAAAAGATCGCAATACGTACATACGACTGCCTGTGCACAATTATACCCGTTCTTGTGTCTTGTGATTGTGTCTTCAACTCTGCTTTTCATCTTGGTACCTCCTGAATAAAAGTTTATAATTCTGCTTATTATGGATTGGCCCGAATCAGACGCGGGCGGTATCCGCTACTCTCCAGTTCTCTTATGATCCGTTCTTTGTGCTCGGTTCCAAACGCCTCCATGGTAATTTTCAACTCCACGGCTGCATTTCGGTTGGTGCTGACAAACTGGTTGTGATCCAGACGGATCACATTGCCCTGCTGTCCGGCAATCAGCGATGCCACATTTACCAGTTCTCCCGGTTTGTCCGGAAGCAACACAGATACCGTGAAAATCCTGTCTCTCTGGATCAATCCATGCTGTACAACGGAAGACATGGTAATGATATCCATGTTTCCTCCACTTAAAATACACACTACCTTCTTATTCTTTGCATCCAGATGTTTTAGGGCAGCCACACTCAAAAGACCGGAATTTTCCACGATCATTTTGTGGTTTTCCACCATATCCAGAAAAGCCACGATCAATTCATCATCCGGAACAGAAATAATATGATCTATATTTTCCTGAATGTATGGAAAGATCTGCTTCCCTGGCTGGCGTACTGCCGTGCCGTCTGCAATGGTATTGCTGCTGGGAAGACAGATAACCTCTCCTTTTTGCACAGACTGCTCCATACAGTTGGCGCCCACTGGTTCCACACCGACCACTTTGATCTTCGGATTCAGGTATTTTGCAAGAGTCGCCACGCCTGCTGCAAGTCCCCCTCCTCCAATTGGTACCAGAATATAATCTACCAGAGGCAATTCTTTGAAAATCTCCATGGAAATGGTTCCCTGTCCGGTTGCCACATCCAGATCGTCAAAAGGATGGATAAATGTATACCCATGTTCCTCTGAAAGTTCATAGGCATGCGCACATGCCTCATCATAGTCATTTCCGTAGAGGACCACTTCTGCTCCGTATTCTTTCGTATGATTTACTTTAATGAGCGGCGTCGTTGTCGGCATTACGATCACCGATTTACAGCCATACGCTTTTGCAGCATATGCCACGCCTTGGGCATGGTTCCCGGCAGAAGCCGTGATCAGACCTTTTTCACGCTCTTCTTCTGAAAGAGTACTGATCTTGTAATAAGCGCCTCTTATCTTAAACGCTCCGGTTTTTTGCATATTTTCCGGTTTCAGATAGATCTTATTACCAGATCTTTCACTTAAATACTGGCTGTACATCAACCGTGTCTCCGTTGTCACTCTCCCGACAACCTCACAGGCCTCCTCAAATTTTTCTAAAGTCATCATCTTTCAAGTATCTCCTTTTTGTCACCATATTCACTGTTCCAGACTTAAAATATGTCTGTTTTCACGCTTCTGCCAGAAACAGCGCGTTTACAAACGCATCTGCATCAAACTTCTGCAGGTCATCAATATGCTCCCCAACGCCGATATATTTCACTGGCACATTCAGCTCGGACTGAATTGCCACTGCGATGCCTCCTTTAGCAGTTCCATCCAGTTTGGTAAGTATAATTCCAGTCAGTTCAGCAGCCTCGCCGAACTGCCTTGCCTGTTCCAGCGCATTTTGTCCCGTGGTGCCATCCAGCACCACTAGCGTCTCCCGATAAGCATTAGGATACTCCCTGTCAATAATCCGATTGATCTTGCGAAGCTCTTCCATCAGATTTCTCTTATTATGGAGCCTACCAGCCGTATCAATCAGCAGTACGTCCGCCTTCCTTGCTTTTGCCGCGCACACTGCGTCATACACTACAGACGCCGGATCTGCACCCTCACTTCCTCCGATGATCTCCACACCGGCCCGATGGGCCCATTCTGTCAGCTGCTCTCCCGCCGCGGCACGGAATGTATCCGCAGCACCCAATATTACCCGGCGTCCCTGATCTTTCAGCTTTCCGGCCAGTTTGCCTACAGAAGTCGTTTTACCCACTCCATTGACTCCGATCACCAGAACCACTGACGTCTGATGTTCAAACTCATAAGCGGTCTCCCCAACTTGCATCTGTTCCCGGATACTATTGATCAGAAGTTCCTTACATTCCTCCGGCTTCTTAATATGCTGTTCCTTTACTTTTTTCTTCAGATTTTCAATGATAGAAGTTGTCGCATTGATCCCAATATCACCCATGATCAGAGTTTCCTCGATCTCATCATAAAAATCTTCGTCAATGTCTGAAAATCCATTGAATATGGCGTCCATGCCAGACACAATATTATCCCTGGTTTTAGATAATCCTTCCGCCAGACGCCTGAAAAAACCCCGTTTCTCCTCAGCCATAAATGGCACCTCCTGTTTAAAATTCCGCTGCTGTTAATTATTTATCCAGATCGTTTTCAATCAGATTTACGGATACCAGTGTGGATACCCCCTTTTCCTGCATGGTAATCCCATACAGCCGATCCGCTGCATTCATCGTCCCTCTTCGATGAGTAATTACGATAAATTGCGTATATCTGGTCAATTTATGTAAATATTTTGCAAACCTCACTACATTAGAATCATCCAATGCCGCCTCAATCTCATCCAGAAGACAGAAAGGAGAAGGCTTCAGATTCTGTATCGCAAATAAAAGTGCAATTGCGGTCAATGCCTTTTCCCCTCCGGAAAGTTGCATCATATTCTGAAGTTTTTTACCTGGCGGCTGTGAAATAATGCGAATACCCGTTTCCAGCACATCCTCCTCGTCCATCAGTTCCAGCGTACCTCTGCCGCCGCCGAACAACTCTTTAAAAGCTTTGTCAAATTCCTTTTGAATCAGCAGAAACTGTTCCCGAAACTGTTTCTTCATACCACTGTCCAACTCCAGAATCACCTGTTTCAGTGCTTCTTCCGCTTCCTGAAGATCTTTTCTCTGGCCATCCATAAAAGTGTAACGTTCCGAGACTTCTTTGTAATCTTCAATCGCATTCACATTTACATTTCCAAGTTCTCTGATCTCCTCTTTCACTAAATTACAGTCTTTCTTCAATTCAGGAAGAGTATGACCCTCTTCTTTTCGAAGCGGAACCGCCGCATTATAGGTCAGTTCATATTCTGTCCACATGTGATTCATCAGATTTTCTGAAGTTTCTTCCAATTTTTCTTTCTGGCTGTTCAGACGAAACAGTTCTTTATCCAGTTCGTTGATTCTTTGAGACAATTCCTCTCTTTTACTGAAAAAGCTTTTGTGGGAAGCTGTCTGTTCTTCTTTCTGATGCTGAAGGAGCCGAATCTTTTCTTCCATCTCCACTACTGACTGTTCTGCCTCTTCCATCTCTGTCTGCAGTGTTTCGATTCCTTCTTCCCGACCTCTGGTGTCTTCCTCCGCCTGATGCCTGTTTCCGGAAAGCTCTTCCTTTTCCTTCCACAGCTTCTGGAGTTCGCCCTCCACGCGTTTCAGGTTTGAAGATGTAAACTCCGCTTTCTGAAAGATAGATGCGGTATCCAGATGATATTCTTCCAGGGCCTTCTGGGCATCAGCTTCTTTTATGCGTTCTTCTTCCAGTCTTCGCTGATAGTTCTCCACCGCGAAAGTATGAGCTTTCTCCATCTCTTCAGAACTGTTCAGTTCATTCTGACTTTCTGCTTTCATCTGCCGAATCTCAACAGTCTGCCGGTCCAGCTCTTCGCATTCTCTCTGAAATTTCTGAAAGTCTTCTTCTGTTGCGCGCTTCTGCTCCTGGAGCTGTTCTGCATTGATTCTTGCAGTATTTTCAAGGACACGGATCTCCTGAAGAGAAGCGGCTCCTGCATCCAGTCTGGAATAGCAGCTGCTTCTTTCATTTTGGATTCCAACCAGTTTCTTCTGGACATTTTCCATATCCTGACGACAGTGATCAACTTTTTCTTTCAGTTCTTCAATCTCTCTGTTTCTGCTCAAAAGACTGCTGCTGTTCCGAAACGCACCTCCTGTCATGGCACCTCCCGGATTCAGAGATTCCCCTTCCAGAGTTACGATTCTCAGACTGTAACGGTATTTTCTCTGCAGGGCAACTGCATGATCAATCTGATCAACCACCAGGGTTCTTCCAAGAAGTTGTGCCATGATATTCCGATACCGTTCTTCTGTCTCCACCAGCGTGTGCGCCAGTCCCACTACTCCAGGTTCCTGAAGGGCCTGTTCCTGATGGAACTGCTGAGGATGCCTGACAGCAGTCAGGGGCAGAAAAGTCACTCTTCCATAACGATTCTGCTTCAGATAAGAGATCAGCTTTTTGGCCGTCTCTTCGTCCTCTGTTACTATATTCTGAATACTTCCTCCAAGGGCAGTCTCCACAGCAGTCTCATATTGTTTTCCGGTATGGATTAGATCTGCCACCACACCGCAGATGCCGGAGGTCTTATCCTTCTGTTCCATCACACGGCGGATACTGTTCCCATATCCGTCATATCGCTCTGCCAGATTCCGAAGTGATTCCAGTCTGGAAGCTTCTCTGTGATAAGCGGTCTGCCCATCCTCCAGTCTTTTCCGGCAGATCGTAATCTGCTGCTGCAACTGACGGATTCTTTCTTCCAGCTCTTCCTGGCATCTGGTTCGTTCCCGAAGTTCTGTCTGGACTCTCTCCAGCTCCTCTTCCTGATGTTGTAGCAGTTCCTCCTGTCCCAGTTCCGCACTTTTCATCTGAATCAGCTTCTGATTCACCTCTGCTTTACGAATCTGTATCTGCTCAGTCATGGCATCATAACGCTGTATCTTCCCTTTGATGGAAGAACGCTGATTCAGAAGAAGGATGATCTCGTTCTTACTGTTTTCCATATTAGTCTGACTGTCTTGGATACTCTGCTGAATCTGTTCCAGGGATTCCTCTGCTTTTTCCTGTACCATCTGTGCCTGGGAAAGCTGAAGTTCCAGTTCTTCCTTCTCCTGGAGAACTACCTGTTTCTCATTCTCCCTCTGAAGAAGTTCCTTTTCAATACTGTCCATCCGCTCCTGGTAATGCCTGCTGCTTGCTTTCGCAGAACGTACCTGTTCCTTCAGAACCGCGATCTGTCCCTTTAATTGCTGTTTTCTTAACCTGCCGGAAGCTGCTTCCTCTTTTGCCGAATCAATCTGTGCTTCAATACCTTCCAGTTTTTTCTCAATTTGTTCGTATTCCAGCTTCGTATTCTCAAAAGCCCGTGCAGTGTCATCCATATCCCCTTTGGTAATCTCACAGTTTTTGGCCAGTTGTTCCAGCTGGCTTTTGATCTGTTCCATCTCCATCAGGAAAATATGAATCTCAATCTCTTTTAATGATTCTTTTTTCTTCAGATATTCTTTCGCTTTCTCTGCCTGCCGTTCCAACGGGCCAAGCTGCTTCTCCAGTTCTGACAGAATATCGTTCACACGCAGAAGATTTTGTTTTTCATCTTCCAGCTTCTTTTCTGCAGTCTTTTTCCGTTTTTTGAATTTTACAATACCGGTAGCCTCATCAAAAAGCTCACGTGCTTCCTCGGGTTTTGTACTCAGAATCCGGTCAATCTGTCCCTGTCCGATAATAGAATAGCCTTCTTTTCCGATCCCTGTATCATAGAACAGCTCCTGCACATCTTTTAAACGGCAAACTGTCCCATTTAAAAGATATTCACTCTCCCCCGAGCGATATAACCTTCGGGCAACCGTAACTTCTTCATACGCCACCGGAAGCTGATGATCCTGGTTGTCCAGTGTAATCGCCACAAAAGCATAACTCAGAGGCTTCCGGCTCTCTGTACCAGAGAAAATCACATCTTGCATCGTACCGCCTCTGAGCTGTTTGACCCGTTGCTCTCCAAGCACCCAACGTACCGCATCAGCCACATTGCTTTTGCCGGAACCGTTAGGTCCCACAATTCCCGTGATTCCGTTGTGAAAATCAAATATGATTTTATTGGCAAAGGATTTGAATCCCTGCACTTCAATACATTTTAAATACATGTAGGTTTCCCTGTTCTAGTATAGTTTTTTCCCTGTTAATGCATGATAGGCCGCTTCCTGTTCTGCCGCCTTTTTCGTACGCCCCTGTCCTTCTCCAATCACCTTGCTGCCCAGCAGAGCCTGTACAACAAATGTTTTCTGGTGGTCCGGACCTTCTTCGCGGATCAGCTTATAGTGCAGCTGCTCATCAAAATGTGCCTGAATCCGTTCCTGCAGGATGGTCTTACTATCAAAAAAGAGTTGTTTGTGCTCCAGATCATTCAGCACAAATTTCCATATAAAATCTTTTGCGTTAGTAAAACCACCGTCCAGATAAATAGCCCCGATCAATGCCTCAAAAGCGTCCGAAGTGATGGAAGGCCGTTCTCTCCCTCCACTGACCAGCTCGCCTCTTCCAAGAAGAATATACTTTCCCAGCGACAGATTCCGTGCACAAAAAGCAAGGCTTTGCTCGCAGACAATACTGGCTCTTGTCTTGGTAGCGTCTCCTTCCGGCATCTTGGGGTATTTTTCGTATAAAAATTCACTGGTCACCAGTTCCAGCACTGCATCTCCTAAAAATTCCAGTCTTTCATTGCAGTTTAATCTTCCCATGTGTCGTTCATTGGCATAAGAACTGTGGCACATGGCGTGTCTGAGCAGGGAAGGATCCTGAAAATGATAATCAATCTTATCTTCCAGTTCCCTGAATCTGGATGAATCTTCCATAAAAATAACTCCTGTCAATAACAGATTGGTCGCTCTGTACCTTCTGTCATTATGAATCATAAGAGGCTGTGACAGAACACATCTCCATACGCCAGTCAGATGGCGCAGAAACTGTGTTTTGCCACAGCCCGTCTTGTCAGGTACCGCGTCAGTTTATCGCATTTTTGATCTGTTCCACAGCATCTCCGACAGATACAATCTTCTCCGCATCTTCATTGGCAATCTCAATGTCGAATTCCTCTTCAATGCCCATAATAATCTGGAATACGTCCAGAGAATCTGCTCCCAGATCATCCACAAAAGTGGTCTCCGTTGTAATCTCATTTGCGTCCACATTCAGCACTTCTGCAATGATTTCCTGCAATTTTTCAAATTCCATGACTTCCATTCCCTTCCTGATTTTCATTTACCTGGATACCGGCTTTGATTTTCTCATTCATCTGCTGCTGAGTAAATGTTACACACTGGAGGATCGAATTACGTACCTCAACCGCTTTGGAGCTTCCGTGGGTCTTAACAACCAGACCTTTCAGTCCAAGCAAAGGAGCACCGCCATATTGACTGGTATCAAAACGCTTCAGAGTCTCCTTCAGAGCAGGTTTTACCAGAAGTGCTCCGGTCTTACTCCGGAGGTTCGTCATCATTCCCTTTTTTACCATGGAAATTAACGTAGATCCGACTCCTTCATACAGCTTCAGAATAATATTTCCCGCGAAAGCTTCACAGACGATAACGTCCGCATACCCGGATGGGATATCGCGTGCTTCTATGCTTCCTATAAAATTGAGTTCTTTACATTCCTTCAGAAGAGGAAATGTCTCCTTCACCAGCGCATTGCCTTTTTCTTCTTCTGCACCAATATTCACAATTGCGACTCTGGGATTTTTGACTCCCATAACGTGTTCCATATAGATCGAACCCATCTTTGCGAACTGTACCAGATGAGAAGGTCTGGCATCTACATTGGCTCCGCAGTCAATCAGCAGAGAAGCTCCTTTTTCCGTCGGTAACAGAGGTGCAAGAGGGGGACGTTCCACACCTTTGATTCTTCCAACGATCACCTGGCCGCCTACCAGAACCGCGCCTGTACTTCCTGCCCCGACAAATGCCTCTGCCTCTCCGTTTTTCACCATTTTCATGGCCACTACGATAGACGAGTCTTTTTTCATGCGGATTGCCTGAACCGGGGGTTCTGCCATCTCGATGATTTCCGTGGCGTTCACCACTTCCACTCTGGAAGCATCATACTGATATTTTTGCAGCTCTGCCTGCACAGCTGACTCCCGGCCTACCAGAATCACCTTTACCTGTTCCTGGCTGTTTACCGCTTCCACAGCTCCTTTTACAATCTCCGATGGTGCATGGTCTCCTCCCATGGCATCCACTGCAACTTTGATCAGTTCCTGCATCCTCTTTCCTCCTTGTTGTCAATATCATAATACGAAAACACTTTCTTTAAGTCAATACTTTCTATAGAAAAAAAGGAATGGATTGTTATGAATTTTCATCAGATCTGCCAGTGCGCCACTGTTGTCTCCCCTGCTTTGGCTTCCATAGCGGTCTGATATTCCACTTTAGATGCAGTTTCGCTGTCCATCACGATCTGCATAACCTCCATACAATATCCCTTTGCTTCCAGCGCTTCCCGGTCAAAACGAATCAACTCTGTCCCTGCCTTCACTTTTTCCTGAGACTTTACCAGTGCCGTAAATCCTTCTCCTTTCAGATTTACGGTATCCACACCAATATGAATCAGGATCTCAATGCCTCCGTCCAGTTCCATGCCGATGGCATGGTTGCTCTGCTCCATGGTAACGGTTATAGTTCCATCCGCCGGAGCTACCACAACATTCCCTGTGGGTCGAATTACAACACCATTTCCCAGTGCCAGGGAAGAAAAGACTGCATCAGCCGCCTCTGCCATGGGAATGACCATTCCATCCGCAGCTGCTTTCATCTCGTACTGTTTCTGTTTTTTCTTAAAAAAATTAAACATAATAATCTCCTTTATTATAAGTTCCGCTTCAGCCCTCAAAGGTTTCTGCTGTTTACAGTTCCGTACCTGTGTCTTCCCGTCCTGGCGTTTTCAGATGGAATTTCAAAATACAAAAGCGAAAAATCCCATAGTACAATATCCCAAACATGATTCCCACCGGCCAGAGAAGCCACGGATTCTCTGCCATAGGAGAACTCAGTGCCATAAAATAATCTAAAAATCCGGCGCTAAAATTAAAACCTACCCGAAAAGGCAGCGCCGCACACAGGAATCCCGATATACCTGTCAAAAATGCATGTGCGAAAAAAAGCCCCGGAGCCAAAAACATAAAGGAAAATTCCATCGGCTCGGTCACACCGGTCAAAAGAGAGCAGACTGCCGCAGACATCAGAAGCCCGCCTGCCATCTTCTTCTTTTCCTTTCGAGCAGTCTGGTACATGGCAAGAGCAGCACCTGGCATTCCGAAGATCATAACCGGAAAAAAACCAGTCATATACTGGCCGGTCTGCCCGTATATTCCTGCCCCGTTCCAGTAATTATTCAAATCAGAAATTCCCGCCAGATCAAACCAGAATACGGAGTTCAGTGCATGGTGAAGGCCTGTTGGAATCATCAGGCGATTCAGGAACATATAGATTCCCACTCCAATAGGACCTGTCCCCAAAAGCGATGTCCCCACATATACAGATGCTTCATAAAAATAAGGCCATACCAATAACAAAACCAAGGAAACCAGAGTTGCATAGCAAACCGATGCAATCACAACAAACCGTCGTCCCTCGAACATCTTCAGTCCCCGAATCAGATGCTTTCCCCGATAACAATTATTGCAGTATGCACCCAATACTCCACATAAAATGCCAATTATCTGATTTTGGATATTTTGAAAAGTTGACGAGTCTACTTTTCCTCCTGTCAGAATTTCTACATTGTCCACAGCCAGCACATTTTGAATGACCAGCCATGCTGCTACGCTCGCAATTGCCGCTGTCCCGTCCTGTTCATCTGCCAGTCCTGTAGCAACACCTAAGGCAAACAAAAGACTCATGTGATTGATCAGTATGGAACCAGCCTGTATCATAAGCCCTGCTGCCAGACTGTTCACCCCATGCCCTGTCGGATCGATCCAATATCCAAGTCCCATGAGAAGCCCTGCTACCGGCAAACACGCTACCGGAAGCATCATTGCTTTCCCAAGGCGATACGCATACTTCATACTTTGCACTCCCCTGTCACCCTGTAACGCAAAGTTTCTTCTTTTTTATCATATCAAATCTGTAAAACCCTGTCAATGAATGGACACTCAGAGGGGACCCCGGTATTCCGGAGTCCCCCTGAATATATGTTTTGGATAGTGGATTAGCTTTTACATCAATTTCTTAAATTCGTCTGCTACAAACTGAACTTTCGGCCCAATTACCACCTGTACAGAAGTTTTGCTTGGACGGATCACACCGCTTACTCCTGCAGATTTGATCTTCTTCTCATCTACTGCTGTGTAATCTTTGATCTCCAGACGGAGTCTGGTGATGCAGTTATCCACGCTGGTCACATTTGCTTTTCCACCAAGGCCTTCCAAAATAATAGCTGCCATAGAAGTAAAGTCATTATTTGCCAGTTCAATCTTTGTTTCATCTTCATCCTCGTCTTCACGGCCCGGAGTTTTCAGGTTGAAAGCCGGAATCGCAAAACGGAATACCAGATAGAACACTACTGCTGCGCCGATACCAAGCGGAATAATAAACAGCGTCTTGCTAGCCGCCGGAAGAGACGCACTGAACACCAGGTCTGTGAGTCCGGCTGAGAAGGAGAATCCTGCCCGGAATCCAAGAGCCACAGAGATTGCTGCAACCAATCCATAAAGTACTGCGTAAATCAGATACAGAACCGGAGCCAGGAACATGAATGCAAACTCAAAAGGTTCCGTAACACCGCAGATAAATGCACAGATCGCTGCCGCACCCAGAAGGGAAGCCGCTTCTTTTCTTCTCTCCGGCTTTGCACAGTGAATGATTGCAAGCGCAGCGGCTGGAAGACCAAACATCATGGAAGGGAAGAAACCTGCCATATACATACCTGCGCTTCCGCCGGCACCATTCAACATCTCACCTGCCCAGTAAGTTCCAAGGTCGTTGATTCCTGCCGCGTCAAACCAGAACACGGAATTCAGCGCGTGATGCAGACCGAAAGGAATCAGTAAACGGTTCAGGAATGTGTAGATTCCAACGCCAACTGCTCCAAGACCCACAACGCTCTCTCCGAGAGAAACCAGTACGCCATAGACAACCGGCCATACAAAGAACAAGATTGCTGCTGCTAAAATAGAGAATACTGCCGTCACAATCGCCACACAGCGTTTCCCGGAGAAGAAAGACAACGCATCCGGAAGTCTTGTGTTTTTAAATTTGTTATAGCAAGTAGCACCGATCAAACCTGCCAGAATACCAATGAACTGGTTCTGGATCTTTGCAAATGCCGGATCTGCTTCACCGCCGATCAGAACGCCTACCGTAGCGGAAGACAGAAGATTTGTGATCATCAGCCAGGATACCAGACCTGCCAGACCTGCGGTACCCTCATTGTCATCCGACATTCCTACCGCCACGCCGATGGCAAACAGCCAGGACATATTATCAATCAGGGCTCCTCCTGCTTTCACCAGGAAAAATCCAATGATCGGAATCACGCCTGTGATCTCACCGCCCTGCATGGTCTGTTTACACATTGCATATCCAAGGCCCATCAGGATACCACATACCGGAAGACATGCAACCGGAAGCATCAGAGATTTTCCGAGTTTCTGTAAATATTTCATCATATCTACTCTACCTCCTTTTTAGTTATGTAAAAGTTTTATCACATACATATTATATAATATGCACAAAAAAGTATAGATATTATCTTCTCTTTTGTATGGATTATCTTGAAATCTAAAATAATAATAAATTTTTAAAATTTTTTCTAAAAATTTTATGTATGGATTTTTTTATGTTTTCTATGGATTATTTTCTTATTTACGATTAAAATGTAGATATATGTCGATGATTCGGTATACTGAGTATAGAACAAATACGTCATATATGAAAGGAGTCCATATGCCTACGGAAAATAATGACTTTCATCTGTTCACAGAATTCACCCTGGTAGGACTTCGGAATTTAAAACTTCGAAACCGACTGATCATTTCCTATTTTATTTCCACAGTAATTCCTTTGTTTTTTATCTATCTGTATGCCTATATGTTGTACGGAAGCACAGAAATGACCGGACAGATTCTGGTTCTGTCATTGCTTATGATGGGCATAGCCTTGACCATGACGCTCTATACTTATACCAGTATCTCCCATCCCATTGACCATATGGTAAGAACCTGCCAGGCCATCTCCGAAGGCGACATGGATATCCGAATCCAGGATAACGGGAATGACGAACTGGCATATCTGTCGGACAATATTGACGGAATGGTTACGCAGATACAGCTTCTTCTGGAACAGCGTCAGTCCGGGGAAGCAAAAAAAAGAGAACTGGAGCTCCGCATGCTTCAATATCAGATCAATCCGCATTTTCTGTTCAATACCCTGAATACCTTACGCCTGGTAGCACAGATGAATCAGGATAAAATTGTCTCTGAAGGTATCCGCTCTCTAAGTGAACTTCTGAAAAATACACTGATCAACGACCACGAATTTATTACGATACAGGAAGAAATCGACAATCTGAAGCATTATTTCTCCATCCAGGCCATCCGTTATGCGGGAAGCTTTCATGTCAATTATCACATTTCGGAAGAGCTTTCCGGTTATTATCTGCCCAAGCTGATTCTTCAGCCCCTGGCAGAAAACTCTGTACTTCATGGCTCGTTTAATGACGGTACTATTATGGAAATTTATATTACCTGCCGCCGGGACGGCGAAGATATCCTCCTGGAAGTGTGCGACGAAGGAAAAGGATTTGATGTAAATGATAAAAAAACAGTTCCCAAGGGTCTTGGAGGTATCGGAGGAAGAAATGTCAACGACCGAATTCATCTTTATTTTTCCGATCCCTACGGACTTACGATCACCAGCAGTCCCGGCAAAGGAACCTGCTGCAGAATAAAAATTCCTGCCATTACAAGTAAAAATCTGTAGACTTTTCAAAACAGTGAAGCTTTAAATAGGAGGTATTCATGTATCAGGTACTGATTGTTGATGATGAACCAATTGTAAAAATTGCACTCCGTTCCATGATTGACTGGAGCGGACTGGGATTTCATATCTGCGCCACTGCTTCCAATGGAGAAGAAGCTTTGGAAATGACGTGTCGTTTTCATCCTGATCTGATCATCTGTGATCTGAAAATGCCCATCATGGATGGGCTGGAACTGATTCGTGAAGTCCAGAAACGTAAGATAGACTGTGAATTTCTCGTCATCAGTAATTATGAAGATTTCAATTATGTACGCACGGCGCTTGTTCTTGGCGCCGCCGACTATATCCTGAAAGTCAGCATCAGTCCGGAAGAATTGACTGCGCAGCTTCAGAAGCTGAAAGAACAGATGGACCAGAAAGCTGCAGAAGACGAAAAACAGCTTCAGTCCATGCAGGAAACGCTCCACCATCAGGAACGTCATGCAGCATGGAGAGAATTTTTTACAAATAAAAAATATGAACTGGACACCCTCTGCAATGTTACCGGATTTTCCGCTGAAAATATGGAATCCATTGCTCTGTGCCAGATTTCATTTGACTGGTATACTCAGAACCTGGAACCTCTTCCTTCCATTGATCTGATTCAGAGCACGTTAAAAAATGCACTGGAACAGTTTGATAATCGAAGGATCATTCTCTTCAGTACCAGCAATACCTTACTGGTGCTTCCGGAATACGAACTGGAACTGCACCAAAACACCATTGCCGGACTTGCCGCACGTATTACGCAGCTTTTTCAGTATTATATGTCACTGTCTCCGACAATCCTATACCAAAAAGGCATTCCGAATCTTCTGGAAGCACGCAGAATCTATCACAACTTTCAAGAACTCTTGGAGCTTAGCTTCTATGGACCGCTTGGGCAGGTACAGGCCGACCAGTTATCTGCCTCTTTTGAAATTCCAGATGTTTCTTATAAGGAACTGGCTGCAGAGATCCTTGCAGTTCCGCATGAAACACAGCTTACTTATGCATGTGACCGCTTCAGAAATCTTTTGTGCATCTGCCAGAATCAGAATGTTATGCCCTCCAGAGTGATTCAATATTGTGTTCGCTTTCTGGGGGAACTGGAATACTGTATCACAGATTTGAACTCCCTGATTCACGATTATCTGGCAGACAGCACAGAACTTATAAGAAACGCCCTCACCAGAGAAGAACTGGAAAAAAATCTTCTGGATGCGCTTCATGCGGTCTTCGCTCCGGAAACGCATCCTGAGAATCTTCCGGACAATTACAGCCAGGAAATCACTCAGGCAATTTCCTATATTCAGGGAAATTATAACCGCAAAATCAGCCTTGCTTCTGTTTCCGAATACGTAGGCTTGAGTTCCGGCTATTTATGCAGAATATTCAAAGAAGAAACAGGCGTCAGCATCAATGCTTATATCAACAATCTGCGTATGACAAAGGCAGGGGAATTATTAAAAGATAAAAACAGTTTTATTAAAGAAGTGGCTATATCCGTGGGATTTGAAGATCAACTTTATTTCAGCCGGCTGTTCAAACGGTATTATGGTGTAACGCCGTCGGAGTACCGGTCTTCCGGACATATTTAGAATCTAAAGTCTTCGCATAAAAATAGGGGTTTGACTTTTCATCAAACCCCTGATCTTTTTGTCTTATTTTTTAAGAATCCAACAATCAATCAACTGCAATGATTTCTTTCTTGTTGTAAGAACCGCAGGCTTTGCACACTCTATGAGGCATCATAAGAGCACCGCATTTGCTGCACTTTACCAAGTTCGGAGCACTCATCTTCCAGTTTGCTCTTCTCTTATCTCTTCTTCCTTTGGAAGATTTATTCTTTGGACAAATAGACACAGGTTACACCTCCTCTATGCTTTCTCGAATCGGTTTGTTATTCATCGAAACCGCATAATGGCAGTCCGAATCACTCACACTTTTTATATTATACATACCATATATAGGAATGTCAAGCATATTTTTTGAGATTTTCCACTATAACCGCCCACCGACCTGCCCACCGCCGGACACCGATCAAAAGAAGCAGGGATGTCGTAAATATCGACATCCCTGCAACTTCTTCACTCTTATTTACCTGCCATCTGACGCTCCTGCGCCTCGATCATCTTTTTCACCATATAACCGCCTACGGAACCGTTCTGTCTGGAAGTCAGGTCACCATTATAACCATCTGTCAAAGGTACGCCGATCTCACTTGCAACCTCATACTTAAAACGGTCCAGTGCTCCTTTCGCTTCCGGTACTGCTGCTCTGTTCGTAGAATTAGACATAATAAACTCCTCCTTACTGCAAAGCATATTATAACATAAGTGCTCCGCAATTTGTTGTTGTTTGTTACGACTATAGTATGTGCATTCCGTTTTACAATACACTGTCAATTCTTTCATTTTCTGACATATTTTTTAGCATCTGATGCTTTGGCAGTTCCAGATTCGGATCTTCCTCCAGGATTCGATTCGCCGTCTCGCTGGCCTGCTGAAGCACCTTTGCATCCTGAAAGATATCTCCCAGACGGAATTCCAGAATCCCGCTCTGTCTGAGCCCAAACAAATCGCCGGGGCCCCGAAGCCTCAAATCCTCACTTGCAATATAAAATCCATCATTGGACTTGTTCAGTACTTCCAGCCGTTTTCTGGTCTCTTTTCCTCCTCCGCTGCTCATGAAAATGCAATAAGACTGTTCTCTTCCGCGTCCCACGCGTCCCCGAAGCTGATGAAGCTGCGCCAGGCCAAAGCGTTCCGCATTTTCCACCATCATAACAGTCGCATTGGGCACATTGATCCCCACTTCTATAACCGTCGTAGATACCAGGATCTGAATGCTCCCCTCTGAAAACCGCTCCATAATCTCGTTTTTTTCTTTTGCTTTCATTCTCCCATGCAGACAGGCAATCTGACAGTTCGGCAGAAGCTTCCTGAGTTTCTGCGTATAGTCCATGACATTTTCCAGTTCCATCTCGTCGCTCTCTTCCACCATAGGACAAATAATATAGACCTGGTGTCCAAGCGATGTTTCCTTCTCCATAAAACGATAAGCACTGGGACGGTAAGATTCATCCACTACACAGTTTTTAATCGGCAACCGGTCTGCCGGCATTTCGTTCACTACAGAAATATCCAGATCCCCATATACAATGATCGCCAGCGTCCTGGGGATCGGCGTGGCACTCATGACCAGTACATGAGGATGGAGGCCTTTATTGGCAAGTGTCTCCCTCTGACGGACACCAAATCTGTGCTGTTCATCGGTTACCACCAGCCCAAGACGGCAGTAAGTCACTTGTTCCCGAATCAGCGCATGGGTTCCAATAATAATCTGTGCTGCACCACCAGCGATCTCTTCTCTTGCAGCCCGCTTTTCTTTTGCAGACATGGAACCGGTTAAAAGGACAGGCTTCAACGAAATCTGATGTCTGGTGAGTAGTTCCTGGACTGATTGAAAATGCTGTTTCGCAAGCACTTCCGTAGGAACCATCAAAGCCCCCTGATAACCGTTGCATCCGGTCATAATAAGCGCCAGCACTGCCAATATGGTCTTACCAGCTCCCACGTCGCCCTGGATCAGGCGGCTCATAACATGATCTCCTGTCATATCTGCAGCAATCTCTCTCCAGACCTTTTGCTGCGCATTCGTCAGCCGGTAAGGAAGCGCCTCTATTAGCCGTTTTGTCTCTGCCACTTCCATCATCCTTGCTTCATTCAAAAGCATTTCACGGCTCTCTTTCAGCCTCCGGATCCCCAGAATAAAGAGCAGAAATTCGTCAAACACCAGACGATCTCGAGCCGCCTGCATTTCCTTCTCACTCGCAGGAAAATGAATCTGAGACAACGCCTCCCGTTTTGTTTTTAAGGCATACTGTTCCAGAATCTCTGCCGGAAGGTATTCTTCCACTTTTACCGCATTGTTTTCCAGTACCTGCCGAACCGCTTTTGCCACCATCTTTCCGGTCAGCCCGGAAGTCAGCGGATATTTCGGATGCATCACATGAAGCAAACGCTCATAATCGCCAGACGTATAAAACTCCGGCTGTTCCATCCGATACTGTGCTCCGCGAATATTTACAATTCCCCGAAAGATATATTGCGCGCCTCTCTGAAAGTAATTTCGAAGGAACGGCATGTTGAACCAGGTCCCCTGAAATTCTCCTCCTTCTGCACGGATCTGTGCCGTAAACACCTGATACCGGGCATATCTTTTTACAGCTGAGACAGACAGGATAACCCCCTGAACCGCGTATTTCTTTCCGTTTTCAATCCGGGACAGTTCCACCGGCTCTTCATAAGTCTCATATGTCCTCGGATAATATGCAAGCAGTTCTCCGATGGTATGAATTCCAACCTTTGCAAAAGGAACGGCGGTCTTCTCTCCAATTCCTTTCAGTTTGATGATCGAATCCTGAAGTTCCATATACTGCCTCCTGCGCTGACGCCCTGTTCTGAAAAGAGCAGTCACATACTCGTGACTGCCCCTGCTTCTGCATTCTTTTATTCAACCGAAATTACATAGTAATAAATCGGCTGCCCTCCATAATGTACTTCGACTTCTGCATTCGGATAATTTTCTGCAATCTGGTCTCCCAACGCCTGCGCATCTTCTTCTGATGTTTCCTCTCCATAGTATACGCCAATGATCTCAGAGTCTTCATCTACAAGCTCCTTCATCATATCAAGTGCCGTCTTCTGAATCTCTGTCCCCACAGCCAGGATCCCGTCGTCCCCGATTCCCATGATATCTCCCAGATGAATCTCTTTCTCATCAATCTTCGTATCACGGACCGCGTAAGTCACCTGACCGGTTCTGACATTCTTGATCTCCGCCTGCATACGAAGTTCATTCTCCCTCGGCGTCTCCTCCGGAATATAATTAACCATGGCTGTAATTCCCTGTGGAACTGTCTTTGTGGGAATTACAATCACTCTCTTGTCCGAAGTCAGAAATCCCGCCTGATTGGCCGCCAGAATGATATTCTTATTATTTGGAAGGATAAAAACATTGTCCGCATTGACATGATCAATTGCTTCCAGCATGTCTTCCGTACTGGGATTCATGGTCTGTCCGCCTTCAATCAGATAATCCACACCCAGTCCTTTGAAGATCTCCCCCACGCCTTCTCCGATGGACACAGAGATAAATCCCATCTCCTTGCGGGGTTCTTCTTTCTTAATTTCTTTTTTATTGTTTTCTTCCTGTTCCCGGGCAATACGGGAAGCATCCTTAATCAGCTTCTCCTCATGCTCCAGTCTCATATTGTCAATCTTCATCCTTGAAAGAGAACCATACGTCAGTGCCCGCTGGATAGCCAATCCGGGATCGTTCGTATGTACATGTACTTTGACGATATCGTCATCCGACACGACTACGATAGAATCACCGACAGACTCCAGGAAAGCTTTGAACTCCAGTTCGGTTTTCTCGTCATACGCCTTCTCCAGCATAATAATAAATTCTGTACAATATCCGAATTTAATATCCGCCTCTGTCTGCGCACTGATCCGGACTGCGCTTTCTTTCTTTGGTGCATCAAAGGAATAATCTACTTCTTTTCCAAGAAGCGCATCATAGGCCCCTTTCAGCACTTCCAGAAGTCCCTGACCGCCGGAATCCACCACGCCTGCCTCTTTCAGTACCGGAAGCATATCCGGAGTTCTGGCCAGAACAGCTTCTGCCTCTTCAATCACCAGACGGCAAAACTCTTCCACATCTTCAGTTGTCTGTGCAAGCTCGGCTGCTTTCAGAGCAGCTCCCTTTGCAACGGTCAGAATAGTTCCTTCTTTTGGCTTCATGACCGCCTTATACGCAGTCTCCACTGCTTTTTGCATGGCGCCAGCCAGATCCACCACATCCAGTTCTTTCTGATCTTTGATTCCTTTGGTAAACCCACGCAACAACTGGGACAAAATCACACCGGAATTCCCCCTGGCTCCTCTCAGAGAACCGGAGGATATGCACTTTGCCAATGTTTCCATATCCAGCTCTGACAGACTGCTCACTTCACTGGCAGCAGCTGTGATTGTCAGTGTCATATTAGTCCCCGTATCTCCGTCAGGTACAGGAAATACATTCAGTTCATTTATCCACTCTTTTTTTGCTTCCAGATTTTTTGCGCCGCCCAAAAACATTTTTGCGATCATCCGGGCATTAATTGTCCTAATCACAATGCAGATCCTCCCTCGTTAATCAATTACTCTTACGCCTTCTACAAAGATGTCAATCTTGCTGATCTTCATACCTGTAAATGCTTCTACCTGGTATTTGACCGAATCAATCAGGTTTTCCGAAACAACAGGGATATTGACCCCGTAAGCCACAATCACATGAAACGCCAGATAGATCTCATTTTCCTCTATTGCTACTTCTATCCCTCTTTTAATACTATCTTTTTTCAGAAGCTTCATCAACCCGTCACGCATGTCCAGCGTTGCCATGCCAACGATACCGCTGCATCCAATCGCAACGGAACCTGCATAAGCAGCGATCACATCCGCATCAATCGTAATACTGCCAAGTTCTGTCTGAATCTGTCCCTGCATATGAATACCTCCCGGTTTTACTGTTTTATAAAACATTGTCGTTCCATAAACGTACATAATTATTAACTATTATACCCGAAATTCAGTAAAAATGAAATAAATTTTTGTTTTTTCTATTTTTCAGTTTTCTGCATATATATAGAATAAGTAATCTTAGATATGAGGACGGTTATTACATGAAAAAGATCTTTGGTTTTATCCTGTTCTGGATCGGAATCGGAATTTTCATCACTCTGTTCCTCCCGGAAGATCAGCTATTTCTGCGAATCTTCCTGTCTGCCGTCCTGATTCTCTGCGGCTACCAGTGTTACGTCAACTGCTGACAAGCTGTAGAGAAAAAAAGAATCCGAGTATAAGAAAAGGGCTGCCGCATCGACAACCCCCTCACACAATCCTGTTAAGCAACAGCCGACTATGCTCTCTCGACTTTACCGGACTTTAAGCAAGAAGTGCATACATACATTTTCTTTGCTCCGCCGTTCACTTTCACTTTTACGGATTTCACATTGGATCTCCACATCTTGCTAGATTTTCTATGGGAATGACTCACACTGTTTCCAAAGTGAACACTCTTATCACACACTGCACATTTCGCCATCATTGCACCTCCTTAGGCTTATTTGAGTCCAGACAGACTCACAACTTCTGTTATTCTACCAGAATCTTTCATGTTTTGCAAGCAAAATTTTACTTTTATTGCATTTTGTTGTATTTTTTATAAGTTACTGTTCATATACTGTCAGCACTCAGCCTGATACGGAAGCAAGCGGCGGCTGTCATATTTTCACATGGCATTTCACACGATATTTCGAAAGACTCCAAACCCGATCAGCGCGATAAGAAATAAAACCATTCCAATCTGTTCCCATTTCTTCCACACGGTTGTTCTGCACATCACATAACTTCCGGAATATTTTACTAAAATCCATCCAAGAAACGGCAGCGCACAGAAAATCACCGGATGGCTGCAAAAGGCTTCCTGCATCTTACCTTTGGCAAGAGCCAGCAACATATGTGTCACCCCGCAACCAGGACACTGCACATGAAAAATATACCGAAACAGACATGGAATCCCTGTTCCGGTATATTTGACAAATCCATAATAACATGCAAGGAGCACTGCTCCTGCTATTAAATTGCTCAAACGCCTGAAGCTGAACATTAGTTGGCCATCTTGTTCAATTCATTCTGAATCAATGCATAGGCAATAATTCCGCCGAAAATATAGAGAATCAGATAAAGTACGCCGCCATTGGAAGCAGGCATGCCTCTGTCCGTCTTCGCCTTGTCCAGTTTTTCACCGCATTTATATGCCCAATACAATCCGTAAATCCCACAGGTAACCAGTGTGAGTACAAGTGCCAGTACGCCGGAAGTTCCCGCTTCTCCTGCTACTATATTCGTGTCGTCTGTCAGACACACGAACCAGTACAAACCGTAGATCCCACAAGTAACCAGTGTCAAAATAATGCAAAGTGCAATATTCTTCTGTGATACTGTTCTCATAACTTCTCTCCTTCGTATTTTGAATATTGTGATCACTTCATAAATATAGCACTTTTATATTAAAAAATCAATCTTTTGTGAAAATTTATATTTTTCTTCAGACATTCAGGATATCATTCACTACTTTGTCTACTTCCGGGTCGGATTCTCCCTTTGACTTTCCGGATGTGAATTTATTCACAAAGTCCGGAACCATATCCAGAATCTTCGTTACTGCATCCTGATTCTTAACATTGACCAGGCGGATATTGCCCTCCTGAATCACGAGAACTGCGCTGGGAGAGATCTTTCCGCCTAAACCTCCGGCGCCGCTGTTCTTGGTGTCGCCGGAACTTGCGCCTGCACCCACGCCAAAGGATACGTCCACAAGTGGCAGAATAATCGTATTGCCCACCGTGATCGCATCTCCGACCACGGTCTTGCTGGAAATAAACTGATCCATGCCTTTGAAAAGGGAAGAGACGGTTGTCTCAAAACTGTTGATATTTTTTTCGCTCATAAACTGAAAACCTCCTAATTAAAGTTCCGCTGCACCCCTACGAATGCCCCGTGTACTGGAAGAATGTCCGGCCGCTTTCACGTCCCGACATCCTTCCGGGGCCTTCTCCGGGCTTTCGCTGTTTTAAAGTTCCGCTGCACCCCTACGAATGCCCCGTGTACTGGAAGAATGTCCGGCCGCTTTCACGTCCCGACATCCTTCCGGGGCCTTCTCCGGGCTTTCGCTGTTTTAAAGTTCCGCTACAATTCCTGCCACTGGTGATACATGTGGCGGATATCTTTGTTGAAATAGATATGCCAGAAGATGCGGGCGAAAATATAGCACCGGATCTTTCCCCGAACCAGAATCTCGCCTTTTAAAATTTCCTGCTCAAAATCCGGCAGAATCCGAAGCTGTCCGGGAAACCAGGCGCACAACATGCCGACTGCCCCCATACAGAGTCCCGTATGAGAAGGATCATTGAATCCAAACCGAATCTCACCTTTGATTTTCCTGGGTCTGGATTTCTTCCACAGGTAAATGCTTTCATTCCACAGCACGCTTCTAGCACGTTGATGCTCTTCCAGCTGCCAGAACGCCAGAAAAGCGTCTTTTCTGTCCCGAAGGCTCCGAAGACGATTGCCGATTCCGGCGATCTTCTTCCATATATGTTTGATCTTGTCACAGACTCTTTGGAGCATACCGGACGTCTTATTTTTATGGCGGCGCCGGCTTTTTGGACTGTCCGAAGCAGAATTATATTCCTTCCGCTCTGCAGGTTCGGGCCGGTCCTCATAATCTGTTGCCTCCGGCGGCTCAGATACGGTCGGTTCCTTCCTCTCCTGCCTGGTGTCCGTTGATTCTGCCTGTCCTTTTCCTGATCTCCATCGCTTTCTGCGCCTTCGCCTGTTCCTCTTCTGCTTATCTTTTCCCAGCAGATATCCAAGTATCCTTATCTGCAGGACCGAAGTAAAGCCATCCTTTTCTTCCAGCGAAAACCGGACTGTAACAACCCGGAACAACCACGATGCCGAGGCTGTCAGCCGGAAATTGTCTTCCTTCTCTGCCTGAATCCGATAAGAGACTGCCACAAACAAAACCGCGTAAATTACAGAAAGTACAAGTCCAGCGGCCACAAGAAGAATGATTCCCAATATTTTTAAAATTAACAATATGATATGCAGCATATGGATTCCTCTAATCCTCCACAAAATCCTCTGTTTTGAAATAGGACCGGATATCAAAAGCTCCTGTTTCTCTGTATACTTCCCCGATAATTTCCGCCGACAGATCAATCGCCTCTGTCTTTCCGACTGCCACGCCGATCACTTCTGTACACTGTGCATCTGCAAACAGAGACTGCTGCAGCATTCCGTTATGAAAAATATCCAGCAAATTTCCCTGGCCGGAGGCATGTGTAATGTAATAAATACCGGCCATCATCTTTCCGGAAGCTGCTTTTTCCCGGATTGTTGCAATATAAGGGGCTGCATGTTTCCCCAGATACAGATTCTGATACCATCTCATCTCTCATCCTGCCTCTTCGTAAAAAGAGGCTGTCGTCGCCAACAACCTCTTCTCTATTTGCGATTCCCCCAAAGATTACTTTTCTTCATCTCGATATATTCATTATACGCTCTTTCCAAAATCTGCTTTTCATTCGGAAATTTCAACAAATGATATGCTTCATGATATTTGTAATATCCGGAATCCATAAAATATTCTTCACGCTGTGGTTTGCTGTAATAGCTGTCTGACATCATCAGATACCAGTGTACATCCTTCTCGACCACATCATCCGGGACCGTGAACGTATATTGGCTCTTTCCGACGTATTTCACAATTCTGGCATCAACCCCTGTTTCCTCCCTGACTTCACGGGCTGCCGTCTGCCGGTGCTCTTCGCCAGGTTCCACAGTTCCTTTCGGCAAAACCCAGCCTTCGTACTTGTTCTTGTAATTCTTGTACAAAAGCAGAATCTTACCCCGAAATATTACCACACCGCCACAGCTCGTTGCTTCTATCATTGCAATTCCTCCTGTCGATTGGTGTGTCTCTTAGACTAGGTATAGTCTATCATCTTTTTCTGTGGTTGACAAGGCTGGGTTATGTGAAATATTCTTAAAACTGTTTTTACTCTTTTGCGTAATACGCGTCAAATACCCGTTTTGCCACCGGTACAGCATATTCGCTGCTGGAGCCTGCACTTTCCACAAGAACACAGACTACCAGATCTGGTTTGTCACCGGTCGCATACCCGGTGAACCAGGCATGGCTTCTATTCTTATCACTGCTGTATTCGGCGGTTCCGGTCTTTCCGGCGGCCATATATGCATCACTTTTCAGCGACGATGCGGATCCTTCCTCCACCACCGCACGCATATATTCTCCAAGTACCGAAGCCTCCTGTTTACTGAACAGACGTCCATACTCCGTGACCGGATAGCGTTCCACCACCACAGCCCCTGTATGACTTTCCGTCCGGTCCAGAAAACGGGGAACCATCAAAATCCCGTCATTGGCGACAGCCGCCGTAATCATTGCCATATGCATGGGTGTCACCAGCGTATCTCCCTGCCCCATGGCAGTCATCATGTGCAGGGCTTCCGAATCAGATTCCTTTAATTTAAAAGAACTTCTACTGTACGGAAATGAAAGTGGAAGATCGGAATCAAACAAAAGCTGGTCTGTCAGATCCTTCAAGCCTGGAACAGACAGGTTCCGTCCCATATCTGCAAAGGCACTGTTGCAGGATTTGGCGTATGCAAGCTTTAAATCCAGTTCTCCGTGCCGTGTCCCGTGATAACAGCTGATGGAAGAATTCCCTACCGATACTTTTCCTTCGCACATATAAGAATAATCCTCCGAATCAAACTGGTGTTCTCTCAAATATTCCAGAAGCGTAATCGTTTTAAACGTGGACCCCGGAGGATACAGTCCCTGCATGGCACGGTTCAGAAGGATACTGTCTTCTGAGCTGCTGAGTCTGTCCCATTCTCCCCGTACCAGCCCCGGATCATAATCTGGTTTGGAGACCAGTGCGCGCACATTCCCCGTGGAAGCTTCCAGAACCACCACGGCACCTTTTTGATCCCCCAATGCGTCATGGGCAGCTGTCTGAAGATCCACATCCAGCGTTGTAATCAAATTATCTCCAATATTTTTCTGTTCTCTCAGTTCATTAATAAATTTTTCCGTGAAATAGGCATTGGAGGTCAGAAGCTGAAAATTTCCCATCTCTTCAATGCCGGTCTTTCCGTAATCCGAGTATCCCAGTACATGGGCAAAAGTACAGTCAAACGGATAATATCTGGTCTCCGTACCATCCTCCGCCACTTTTGTATAAGCCAGCACCTGCCCGTCGGAAGCCAGGATATTTCCACGCACCACACGCTTTTCAAAAGTCTCCAGCCTGGCATTATAAGGATTGTTGATGGTCTCTCTGCTCTTTGTCATCTGAAACCACAGCAAATAACCGATCATTAATACAAAAAGCCCCGTAAACAAAAGCATAATATTACTATACTCCCGACTAGGAACTCTTCTTTTCTCTTTTCCCTTTTTTTGATTCTTTTTCTTTTTCATTTTCTGCCACCTCATCGCTGCGTTTCAGATACATTCCCTGTATGATTGCCCATATGGCGAACATACTGACCAGAGAACTTCCTCCGTAACTGATAAATGGAAGGGTCACTCCTGTGGACGGAATAAACTTGATTACCCCTCCAATGGAGAGAAACGCCTGAAAGATCACCAATGTCCCAAGTCCGGCCGCCACCAATTTATAGTAAATATCTTTTAAACACATGGCTATGTTCAGTATCATATAAAAGCTGCACAAATATACAAAAAGCAGAAATACTGCAAAGAGAATGCCGAACTCTTCTGCAATGGCTGCAAAGATAAAATCTTCTTCTACTACAGGAATCTTGTATGGCATACCTTTACCAAGTCCCAGACCGAACCAGCTACCGGTTCCGATTGCAAAAAGCGACTGCGTGATCTGATAGCCCTCCTTTTCAATGACAGAAAACGGGTCACTCCATGCCAGCACGCGGGTCTGTACATGGGAAAACAATTTCCATGCCAGATATGCCGCCATGCTGCCAGACAAAAGTCCTGCCAGAAAATACAACGGCTGCCTTGTGGCAATATAGAGCATTACCAAATAAGTAACGAAGAAAATCAATGCTCCTCCCAGATCTCTGGACAGCACCAGCACCAGTACATGCGCCGCGGCGGCGCAGGTGGCAATGGTTACCCGTCTCAAATCCTGTGTCTCGTACAGCATTCCCGCCACAAAGAAAACAAACAATATTTTCACAAACTCCGAAGGCTGAAAGCTGATTCCATGTATGGTGATGGCAAGCTTTGCCCCAAAGCTTAATTTCCCGGCGATCAATACCAGAATCAGGAGGCCGAATCCGGCGGAACCATACCACCAGTACAGTCCTCTCAGCCTGCCGGCAGATTTCCGGATGATCCACGGAATCAGAAACGTCATTCCTGCAGCCAAAACCGCAAGTTCAAACTGCCTTGCTGCCTTATCAAAAGAAAGCCGGGAAAGCATCAGAAATCCCACGCTCAACAAAAGCAGCATATTATGGTTCAAAAGGCGGTCAGACTTCGGATAGATTACATGCTGAAAGACCAGAAAGCTCACAAAAAGCACAGTCTGCGCGGCGCAAAAATAGAGGATCTTATCATTCCAGGTATTCAGATACAGAATCAGATTACCAGTAAGATACATGGCAAACAGAAGAAAATTCTGCTGCCAGAGCGCTGCACGCTTCTCCTCTTCCTGCTTTCTCACCATATGGAACCCAATCAGCGTATATAATGCCAGAAATAAGACAATGGCATATTTGGATAACTCGGTAATCATATTGACCATATTATTCGATACCCCGTTTAAAATGTCCTCTCGTAAAATCCATCTTCGCTTTTCGCCCTTCCAAAAAGGCTGACAGAACTTCTGTCACTTCTCCCGTCTTTTCAACTGTAAACATGATCCTCCAGGCTCTTGCTTCTATCTGTTTCAACTCTTCCTGCAAATCCATAAGATACAGCGGCTGACTGTTGTAAATAATATTATAACAGTTTTTGCAGTGATTCTTCACCGGAAACTCCTTCTGATAGCGGTCTTTCAAAGTCCACATCCCCGATTTCTTCCGGCATCTGTCCAACGTCTTGTGAAGACAGCCTGCAGTAACCATCATGGGATATCTTCCATATATAATCTGTATACTCTCTTCTGAAGAAATCTCCCTTAATTCCCTGCTGTTAAGTTCCAGCGGGTTAGTCTGAATCCCGATCCCCTGCTCCTTCCAGAAACGCCGGCATCGTCTGTTAAACATATAGACATTGTGGTCAGGAACCATTTCACCCATCCATCCAATCTCCCGCAAAAATCCATACTCTTCCAGATTGCGGAACACATAACCTTCTGCCGGCAGGCCAGCCCAGTCCCCTTTTCTGTTTCGGTATCTGTCACAGGTATTCATCCGGAAAACAGGCGGAAGCATCACATAGGCACTCAGCCCTTTCCTGTGAATCGCGGCAATCGCCCCGGTCAGTTCTTCTTCCATACTGTCTGCATCCACATAAACTGCACGGAGGGGACACCCGCTGTTCTCCTTCATATGGTCCGCCATGGATAATACTGCTTCAAGCTGTTCCTTTGTTTCTACAGAAATATGGAGGCCCGGACTCTTTCTGTCCGGAAGGATGGACAGTTCTTCCGGTTTTTTGCCGCTTTCCCGGTTGTCTGCCTCTGCCTGACTTTCGTCTCTGGTCTGCTCTTGTTCTGCTGCCTCAGGCCGTACCCGCCAGCGGGAGCGTATGATAGTCTCCTGCAGCTTCTCCAGCGCTTCCCTACGAATACAATTCAGAGCCTGTACTGGCAGGAACAGTGCTCCTTCCATATGAATCTCCAGACTGGACCATTCAAAAGGAGTCGTTCCTGTTTTCTTCAGCTGCTTCTCAATCTGTTCCTTTTCCATCGGACGATTTTTTGGTATCTGGGGACATGCGCCATATACCGTCAGTCCTGACCCCGTTACCAATGTCCTGAAATCTTCTCCAAATTTTCCGTCCGGAGCCTCTTCTGATACTGGCAGGATCTCCAGCTTCATGGGCTGCCCTGCCTCTGCATACAGCTTTCCGGCAACTGCTAGTTTCTTCTCAGTCTCCACATATTCCTGCCGAAGACGTGAAAGTAACTCTTCATAAGCTTTTTTCTCTTTTCTGTCCGGCTTTTTCCCGGAAAGAGCCATCATTTCTTTTCCATTGTGCTGCTCATAGTATCCTCTGGAAAACCCGTCTCTGTTAAAAAGTTTCCTTAATTCTTCCAGATCTTCTTTCCAGACATGATAGTCCTTCTCACCATATTTCAGATAGTGATCTGCATATTTCCGGTAAATACGCACCACACCCGCCGTATATTCAGGGCGTTTCATCCGCCCCTCTATCTTCAGAGAATGCACCCCCGCCCGGGCAATCTTCGGAAGCAGTTCCAGCGTACAGATATCTTTAGGACTCAAAAGAGTCTGTCCCCCTTCCCGGGATACCAGTACTTTGCCTTCCAGCGCTTCGTAGGAAAGACGACACGGCTGAGCACACCTCCCCCGGTTTCCGCTCCTGCCTCCCAGGATACTGCTGAACAGACACTGTCCGGAATAACAGTAGCAGAGTGCCCCATGCACAAAACATTCAATCTCCATCTTCGTATCTTCATAGATCCGGGTGATTTCTGCAAGGGACAGTTCCCGTGCCAGTACAACGCGATTTGCGCCTGCCTCTTTCAGCATCTCTACACCTTTGCTTCCGCACAGAGTCATCTGTGTACTGGCGTGAATGGTAAGATCCGGAAACCATTCCCGGACTGCCTGCAGTACGCCCAGATCCTGAACAATCACTGCATCCAGCCCATGCTCATAACAGGGAAGCAGAAAATCATACAGTTCCCGCTCCAGTTCCCGTTCTTTCAGAAGCGTATTAATAGTCAAATAAAGCTTTCCCCCATACAGATGGGTATAATCAATGGCTTCCAAGAGGCTGTCTCCTTCTGGATTGTCCGCATAAGCCCTTGCCCCAAAACGGTTTCCGCCCATATAGACAGCATCCGCCCCTGCCTTTACAGCTGCTTTCAGACTTTCGAAAGAACCTGCAGGAGCCAGTAATTCCAGTTTTCTCTCCATGATTTTAATCTTTCACTCCATATATCAGATAAGGCTGCGCAAAGCCTTCGCTCCAGAAAACCTCCTCCCCGGTCCTGAGCAATGCTTACGACAGCCCCTGTTTTTATCTGTTTGTATTTCATGATTAATGCTTCCTCTAGCGTCTCTTACTGACCGGGCAATCCTGATTTAAAGTCTGTGCTCCGGCTTCGAAATCTTTCTGAGAGATGCCGATTTTGTCAGACGATCCTTCTGCCTTTGTTCCTCCAGAAGCCGCGTCTCCAGTTCCTGAATCTGCTGCGTCAACTTGTCCTTTTCCATCTTTTCATCAATCAGATCATGCTTCAGACTGTAGATTTCCTTTTCTTTTACCTCCATCTTTTGCTCCAGCTCTTCTTTGGCCGTATTTGCCTTCATATAAAGATCTGCAAGATTCATATTTTTCAGCAACTGCTTCTCATCCGGAGACAGCAGGTGATAATTATCCGTCTGAGCGATCTTTTCTTCCATTTCATTCAAATAAGTTGCAATTTTGTGCAGATATTCCGTACTCTCATATCCGCTGATGGTATAAACTTTTCCATTGATCAATACTTCTGCCAAATTCTTCTTTGCCATGCTGCCAATCCCCCCATACCCTTTTAAATATTATAACCAACTCAGGGATTCAGCGCAATCCCCAAATGGTGATAGGACTGTTCTGTTGCCATCCGCCCGCGAGAAGTACGGTTTAAAAAACCATTCTGAATCAAATATGGCTCATAGACATCTTCCAGAGTTCCGGCATCTTCTCCCAGAGCCGCGGCAAGAGTATCCAGTCCCACCGGTCCACCGGCAAATTTCTCAATGATTGTACGTAAAATCCTTCGGTCCAGCTGGTCAAGACCATGCCGGTCCACTTCCAGAAGATCCAAAGCAAATACCGCCACATCTTTTGTAATCCTGCCGTCATATTTTACCTGGGCGAAATCACGCACCCGCTTCAGCAGGCGATTCGCAAGCCTGGGCGTCCCGCGGGAACGTCTTGCAAGCTCATCTGCCCCGTCTCTGTCAATCTCCACATCCAGCACTTCCGCCGAGCGTATAATAATTGTTAAAAGCTCCTGAACTGTATAGTATTCCAGGTGGTGCACCACGCCGAACCGGTCTCTGAGGGGCGCCGTCAAAAGCCCGGCACGGGTTGTGGCGCCTACCAGCGTAAATTTCGGTAAATCCAGCCGGATACTTCTGGCGGAAGCTCCTTTTCCGATCATAATGTCAATGGCATAATCTTCCATAGCCGGATACAGTACTTCTTCTACCTGACGGTTCAGACGGTGAATCTCGTCTACAAACAGTACATCCCCTTCCTGCAGATTATTCAGCACTGCGGCAATCTCTCCAGGCTTTTCAATGGCAGGACCACTGGTCACCTTCATATGAGTGCCCATTTCATTGGCAATAATCCCTGCCAGCGTGGTCTTGCCAAGCCCCGGAGGGCCGTAGAAGAGAACGTGATCCAAAGCTTCCCCTCTGGTTTTTGCCGCCTCTATATAAACCTTCAGATTGCTTTTTGCTTTTTCCTGTCCAATATACTCTTTCAGGCTCTGCGGCCGAAGGCTGCCTTCGATCCGAATGTCTTCTTCTGCCGCATCTGTTGTTATAATTCGCCGGTTATTCATATATGAACCTCTATCCTGTCTTTTCTGCCTATTTTAAAATACCATCCGTTTCAGTGCTTCTTTCAGAACCGCTTCCACATCCATATCTTCCGTCAGTTTTACAGAGCGTACTGCCTTCAGTGCTTCTGTATTTCCATATCCCAATGCAACCAGTGCCTCCACTGCCTCCTGTACTACCTTCCCGCCTGCATCTGCTGCATTCTCTGACGCAATCTGGCCAGAAGCCAGCTTTTTCTCAAAAGCCTCTTCCAGATTCAGCTTGTCCTTCAGTTCCAGTATAATTTTCTGAGCAGTTTTCGCACCGATCCCGGGAGCCTTTGCAATCCGTTTCGCATCGTCCGCCAGAATCGCGAATCTTAGGTCATCTGCTCCCACTGCGGAGAGGATATTCAGACCCGCCTTCGGTCCCACTCCGCTTACTCCCGTCAGCATCCGAAACATCTGCAGGTCATCCTTTGTCAGAAACCCAAACAGGACCACTGCATCCTCTCGTACCTGCATATAGGTATACAGTTTTATAATCTGTCCAACCCCTTCCAGCGAAGACGACAGCTGCCCCGGAACCAGAACCTCATAGCCGACCCCGTTCACCTCCAGCACAACACTGCCCTCCGCCAGATCGGCGATCTCTCCCTTTAAAAATGCAATCATTGATCTCCATCTCTCTGTCTTTTTCTGTTCAGCCACATCATACCACGCCTGCCCGAAAACTGCAATCATATGTTCGAATCCACAAAACGCTTTCCAAGGCTTACTTTAATTCTCCTGTACTTCCACAGTTATCCGGTTCGGCATGCACACAATCAGCTCGTGGCTTTCTCCCACCGGCGCTGTATTCACGCAGATCTGATCCGGACAGTCCGCATATGTCATGGAAGCTTTTCCATCCTGAATGGTAAGACGATTGGTATGATGAATATCAATTACCTGGTCCTCGTTCAGATGATAACGTCCGTACTCTTCTCCATCCACCTGAACCAGCACATATTTTCCCTGCAACCGGTTTCCATAAAAAAAGAATCCCGCTATACAGGCCGCCAGCAGAATTCCCACTGCCAATATCCAGTCATTTCTTTTCACAACAAGCCCCTCCTGTCCATTCTCCGTTCAGGACCGCTGTCTCCCTGACAGCCTGTGCGGTATTCCTCATCACCATAATCTGCCGGACAGAAAAGTCAGCCGGATCAATGTGAAATGGTCTCCTTCCTGTACATCCACCACCGTATCCAGCATCTTTAATTCCTGTCCGTTCTGAAATACCCTGACCAGTCCGTCCTCAAAACACTGAAGCGCATTTTCTGTTGCTTTTACAACATCTGCCTTTTTCTCCGAATAAATTCTTCCAAATCCGATCTTTCCTGCAGTTGCCTGGTCTTCCATCTCCTCCTTCGTAAGAAACGAAACGACCTGAACATCTGTTCCTTTTTGATTATAACGGTCTACTTCAATCTGCACAAGTTCCGTCAGAACATCCCGCAGTGTATGAACCTGTCCAGTCAATTCATAGGGAATATCATTCAGCACTGGTTTCTTTTTACCAGCTGCCTTCATCTGTACATAAATTTTCATCTTAAACTCCTGTTCTGTCTTCTGCATCTGTCAGACAATTTCTGTTCAACTTGTTACCATCAATAATATTGGTACTGTGAACACACACAGCACTGTTGATAAGATAATCGCAGCGCTGCACATAGTTCCATCAATTCCCCTTTCATTTCCCAAAATCAGTGTCATATTTCCCACTGGCATACCGAACATAAGCATACAGACGGAAATCACCGCTGCATCATCCGTAATCAGCCGCAAAACCGGAAGCATCAGAAGCGGGAGCACCAGAAGTTTGACAAATGAAAAAAGATACAACTGAAATTTCCCGAATATTTTCCGAAGATCCGAATGGGCCAGCGTAAATCCCACCAGCACCAGTGCCAGAGGAGAAGCCGCATTGCCCAGGTATGTGACTGCTGTTTTTATAAAATCCGGCAGCTGAATCTCAAACCCGATGATTCCCATGGCAAGTACGCAGCAGATGGTGCCCGGATTGACCATGGCTTTCAGAGAAGATACAGAAAACCGTTCGTCCATGACCATCATTCCATAAGTATAGAAAACTATATTATATACCACCAGAAATTCTGTTACATACACCACATATTCCGAACCCAGGATACTGCTGACCACCGGGATACCAATAAATCCCAGATTGGAGAATACAAACATCATCTGAAAGATCTTTCTTTGATCCGGATTCCTGTCAAAGAACGGGGTCAGCAACATGCCGACGACAATAAAAAACACGAACATTCCCATGGCGATCATGCTGATCAGGAACATAGTACCTACAGAGACCACTCCAATGGAATTAGCCGCACTTGCCAGAAACAGCAATGGGTTAAATACATTGACAATCATCTTTGAAATCTGTCCGTTGGTATGCTCATCCATCATTCCTCTTTTAGTGATCAGATACCCAGTTCCGATCATAAGCAACAATGCGAGCATCTGAAAAAACACCGTCAGTAAAGCCATCTTACATCCCTCTTCTGTTTTTAATATTTTCTTTTCCCGCCTTGTCTTTGAACACTTGTCAGCAGAAAATATCCATCACCCGGCAGAACAGGACCGGAATCACCAGCGACGGCAGCATATTCATGGTCCTGCAGTCTTTGATATTCAGAATTGACAGTCCGGAACTGGCAATCAGGAATCCGCCCACCACTGACAGCTCTGTCATCATATCCGGCGTCATAAAATTCCCAAGCAACATTGCAATCACATAAATTATCCCCTGCCAGCAGAACAGAACGCCCGCTGTCAGTATCATACCAATCCCATAAGTAGACGCCAGCACCATGGATGTCACAAAATCAAGTGTTGCATTGGTAAACAAATAGGTATGATCCCCATACAGTGCACTTTGAACAGGCCCCAGAATCGACAAAGTCCCGATACAGAACAGCAAAATCCCTGTGGAAAGCCCTTTGCTCAGTTGTCCCACTGACAATTTTTCTGTCAGTTTCTGAAATTGCCCATCAATATTTAACCATGTACCAAACAGACTTCCCAGTGCCAGACTCACAATAAAAAGCACCGGATAACGGCTGTTTGGCATATTCTGAACTATCGCATTGATCCCAAGTCCAGTTGCCGCCAGCCCCATAGCTGTATACAGCGCCTTTTGATGCTCTTCTTTTATTCCTTTCTTAAAGATACTTCCAATCACGCACCCTGCCAGTATGGTACAGGTATTCACAATCGTTCCGGTCATTTTTATCTCCCTCTTTTTCCGATATTTTCTAAATATGTATGTCCAAAAACGAAATCTCTCTGTCTGATCTGCTCCTGGTTCTATATTGACCAGGTTCCAGAGTTAAGCATAGCATTTTTTCCGAGCTTGTCAATCTGTTTTTCCCGAAATCTTGTATTGATATTTCTTCATTTTTTAGGTACACTGAATATAATGATTCAACTAAGTACCATAAAGGAGAAAGAAAAATGAAAAAAGCAATGAATCAGTCAAAACTCATCTCCATATTAAATGGAATCTCCATTGCTGCACTTCTGTTGATGCTGCTGCTTTTATTTGCCTATGCAACTATAAACAAACAACTCAGTGCAGACAGCGAAAACCGATTCAATCTTACTTACAACGCCAATCGTTTTATGAATGGTTCCGCTTATCTGACCAATGAAGTCCGCGCCTACGCGGCAACCGGAGATCAGGTACACTACGACAATTATTGGAATGAAATTAATACCCTGAAAAACCGGGATCAGGGCGTCTCTGCCATGCAGCAGATTGGAATCACCAGCGAAGAACAGTCCATGATTGACCAGATGTCCTCTATTTCCAACAACCTGGTTCCACTGGAAGAGCAGGCTATGGAAAATGTACAGGCAGGACAGCTCCAGGAAGCCATCAATTATGTGTATGGGCCGGAATACACTGCCGCTATCACAGAGATCAATGCTCTGAAGGAACAATTCCTTACCACTCTGGATTCCCGGACCCTTGAAGACATCCAGGCACTGAACCTGCGTTCAACAATTACCAAGGCTCTGATCTATCTGTCCCTGATCCTGGTGGCAGTGATTCAGTTTTTTATCATGACGGTGGTAAGAAAACGGATATTGCATCCGGTTATTAATGTCCGTGATCAGATGGGCGAAATTTCCAGAGGAAATCTCTCGGCAGAATTTCTGCTGCAATCTGATACATCTGAGATTGGTATGCTGGTGGAATCTATCCACGAAACCAAACGGGAATTGAAGAAATACATAGATGATATTGATTCCAAACTGGCTCAGATGGCTCAGGGAAAGATGGACCTGGATGTTGGAAATGACTACCGTGGAGAATTTCTTCCAATTCAGAATGCCATGCGCCAGATTCTTGAAGCGCTCAATATGGCTCTGTCCCAGATCCGCCATACTGCAGATCAGGTATCGGAAGAATCCGAGAGGATGGCATCTGATGCACAAGTTCTTTCTGATGGGGCAACAGAACAGGCATCTGCTGTGGAGGAGTTGTCCGCCAGTATCCAGACTCTGTCTGAACAGGTAAAAAGCACTTCTCTGGATGCAGACGATGCACGGAAATCTTCTATTAATTCTGCTGAACAGCTGCAGGCATGCAATCAGAAGATGAAAGAACTGACCACTGCCATGGAAGATATCTCCAAGTCCTCCCAGCAGATCAGTGGAATTATCAAGACCATTGAAGATATCTCTTTCCAGACAAATATCCTGGCACTTAACGCCGCTGTGGAAGCTGCCCGCGCCGGTGAAGCCGGTAAAGGATTTGCCGTGGTGGCCGATGAAGTACAGGGACTGGCTACCAAGAGTTCTATCGCAGCAAAGGATATTACCAAGCTGATCGAAAGCTCCATGCAATTGGTGAAGCATGGAACCACTCTTTCCGAAGACACCACCGCAGCTCTCACCACCAGCGTAACCGGTGCACAGCAGTCTGCAGATCTGATCCAGAGAATTGCAGACTCCGCACAGCAACAGTCTGAATCTCTGATGCAACTGTCTGAAGGCGTAGAACAAATCTCTGACGTGGTACAGACAAACGCTGCCACTGCAGAAAAATCCTCCTTATCTGCCAATGAGCTCTTCAAACGTGCAGATGATCTGAAGAAGTCTGTTCAGAGATTCCAGCTTCGGCAATAAGAGTTAATCATAAAACAGCTCCTGACTCTGTACTTAGATGATGTACAAAGCCAGGAGCTGCTTTTTTCTTCCACCTGAAAAATTATTTTATAATCTTCCGCGGACACTCTTCCGCACATTTTCCGCATCCGGTACACTTCTCATAGTCCACATGAGCCACATTTCCTTCTACGGTAATTGCACCGGCCTCACAATTCTTTACACATTTCATACAGCCAATACACCCGGCTTTACATGCCTTTGTGACATCTTTTCCTTTGTCTCTGGAATTACACTGAACATAGTGTGCTCCTTCCACAGGAACCAGTTCAATAAGCTTTTTCGGACAAGCCTCCACACATTTGCCACAGGCTTTGCAGGCATCCTGATCTACCACTGCCACGCCGTTCACAATGTGAATCGCATCAAACGGACATTCCTTCACACAGGCTCCGTATCCCAGACACCCGAAAGTACAGACCTTATCGCCGCCGTTTTGCATCATGCTCACGAATCTGCAGTCTTCTGCACCTGTATACTCGTAATTTCTTGGAGCAATATCACAGGTTCCGGCACATTTTACAAATGCCACTTTTCGCACACCTGCAGACGCTTCCACACCCATGATTGCTGCGATTTTCTCTCCCACAGGCGCTCCGCCCACCGGACACCCGTTTACCGGAGCTTCTCCCTGTGCAATCGCAGCTGCCAGACCATCACAGCCTGCATATCCGCATCCACCACAGTTATTGCCTGGAAGGCATTCCCGGATGGCAACCTCTTTTTCATCCACTTCTACTGCAAATTTCTCACCGGCCGCCCCAAGGAACAGTCCGATGAAAATGCCAACACCGCCTACGATAACCGTAGCGATGACGATTCCAACTATACTCATTCTCCTACCTCTACGAAAGTCCCGCATCCACCCGAATCATATCTTCAGACTCCAAATACTATCCAGGCAGATGCTGTTTTAGATTTACTAGATAATGCCCGAAAAACCACAGAATGCAATCGCCATCAGTCCGGCGGTCACCAACACGATTGGAGAACCTTTTAAAGCCGGAGAGATATCGTTATATTCCAGTTTCTCACGAATGCCTGCCAGAAGGATAATCGAAATGGTAAAACCGGTCGCCACTGCAAAACCGTTTACCGTACTGGTCAGGATACTATATTCTTTCGTTGCATTCGTCAGAGCCACTCCAAGCACCGCACAGTTAGTGGTAATCAGAGGCAGATATACGCCCAGTGCCTGATACAAAGACTGCATGGTTTTCTTCAGAAACATTTCCACAAACTGAACCAGGCAGGCAATGACCAGAATAAACACGATGGTCTGGAGATAGGTCATCTTAAGCGGTATCAGAAGGACTTTATCAATCACGCTTGTAACAAAAGAAGCAAGCGTAATTACAAAGATCACTGCTGCTCCCATACCAGCTGCGGTCTCCACTTTCTTTGACACACCAAGAAACGGACAGATTCCAAGGAACTGGCTCAATACCACATTGTTCACCAGGGCAGACCCGATGGCAATCATTAATAATTCTTTCATTCCTCTCTACCCCCTATTCCTTTGCACTTTTGCACTTTGCCCCGCAGGACGTACAGTCAGAATTGCATCCGCTCTGAATCTTCGACACATCTTTACCTTTCTTCGCCAGATTCAGCTTCACTTTGTTCTGAAGTCCGGTCAGCAGCGCCAGTACAAAGAACGCACCAGGAGCCATAACAAAAATGGATACCGGTTCATAGGACGCCGGAAGGACTGCAACTCCAAAGATCTTCCCTGCCCCGATCAACTCTCTGACAAGACCGATACTGGTCAGGCCAATGGTGAATCCAAGCCCCATGCCGATTCCGTCAAACAGAGAGGATATCATGGGATTCTTGGAAGCATACGCTTCCGCACGACCGAGTATGATACAGTTTACGACAATCAACGGAATATAAAGTCCGAGACTTTCATTCAGTGTTGGAATATATGCCTGCAGAAGAAACTGCACAATCGTCACAAAAGATGCCACGATCACGATAAATGCCGGCACACGTACATCGTCCGGAATAATCTTACGAAGCATGGAAATAATCAGATTGGACAACGCCAGAATCACCATGGTGGTCAGTCCCATACCAAGCCCGTTGACCGCACTGGTGGTAACTGCAAGAGTCGGACACATACCAAGCATCATCACAAATGTGGGATTTTCTTTTATAATACCATTATATAAACGTTCACCTGCTGAATTCATATATGTACGCCCCCTTTACTCCGAATAATGTCCGGCAGCGCAAAGTGCTGCATTGACTGCGCCGGTAACCGCCTTTGTTGTGATCGTTGCACTGCTGACTGCGTCGATCTCATTGGGTGCGGATTTTCCGGATTTGGTATAGATGATTTCTTCTGCCTGGATCCCGGAGAACTGAGCTTTCCAGGTATCTGTATTTGCATTCATTCCGAGGCCGGCCGTCTCGCTGATGGAAAGGAAAGAGATGCCAAGCATGGTCATGTCATTCCGAATTCCGACCGTCATCTGAATATTTCCGCCGTAGCCTTCCGGTGTGGTGATATTAATCACATGGCCGATCACGTTTCCGGACGCGTCGCAGGCCTGTGCCACTTCATTAATTACCTGAGAAGTATATCCCTGTTCAGCAATATATGCAGCTACCTCTGACACATCTTCAATCTCATTGAAAGATTCTGCTTCCGGAAATACATCTGCATATGCTTTTGCTTTTGCCAGAGCTTCCTGTTCTGCGATGGGAGCAGCCGTCAGCTCGTGGACAAATCCAAGCAATAGTCCTGATACCAGGGTAATCGCCGTCAGAATCAGGGTATTTCTAATAATTTTATTCATTATTTGTTACCCCCTTTTACTTTCACTTTACCAAACGCCAGTGGGATCGTGAACCGCTCAATCAGTGGAACCAGAAGGTTTGAGAAAATGATTGCATAGGACACACCCTCCGGAGATGCTCCAAAGCACCGGAAGATTCCAGTCAGAATCCCAAGAACCACTCCGTATACAATCTGACCAACAGGAGTAATAGGACTGGTTACATAATCTGTCGCCATGAACCAGGCGCCAAGCATCAGTCCTCCGCCTGCAAGCTGGGCCGCCAGATACGTTCCGTCCAATCCATGCCCGCCAAACAGGAGCATAAAGATCAGGAACGTCACAAGATAAGTTCCTGGAATCTTTAAGTCAATAACACCTCTCCACAGCAGGTATGCCGCACCAAGCAAAATTGCAATGGCCGAAGTTTCTCCGATCATACCAGCCGTATTGCCAATGACCATCTTGAGCACATCCACACCGCCTCCATCTCTTAAAACTGCCAGTGGTGTTGCGCCTGTAAAGGTATCATAGGTATAATTTGTCATCCGCCCTGCAAAGGAAATCATCAGGAAACATCTTGCCCCAAGTGCCGGATTCATAAAGTTCTGTCCAAGTCCGCCAAACAACTGTTTTACAACCAGGATCGCAAAAATACCGCCCAACACTGCCATCCACCAGGGCGCACTGCAGGGAAGATTCATTCCCAGCAAAAGTCCCGTTACAACTGCACTGAAATCTCCCACTGTAATGGGCTTATGCATACATTTTTCATATATGTACTCTGTTGCCACGCAGGTTGCGACGGTAATGAGCAGTATCACCAGCGCATTCACCCCGAAATGGACCACACCAAAAATCGCTGCCGGCAAAAGCGCGATCACCACGTCCCGCATTATATTGGAACTGGTCGCTTTATCTCTGATATGTGGTGATGAAGACACGTTTCTAAGATCACTCACACGACTCACCTCTTTCTATGTTTTCTGTTATTTTTTACGGTTAGCCATAACCATACGTCTTACATTCTTGATCATCTGCGCCAATGGTCTCTTGGCGGGACAGACATAACTGCAGCAGCCACACTCCACGCATTCCATGCCATGCCATTTCTGGAAAGCTTCCAGATTAAACTTCTCAGAAAACTGTGCAAGTCTTGCCGGAATCAGTCCTTCATCACAGGCAGCCACACAACGTCCGCAATTGATACATGGAGTCGTTGGTGATTCCGACACGGAATCTGCTGCAAGACAGGTAATCGCAGAAGTAGTCTTCGTGGTGGGAACTTCCAGATCAAACATAGCGAATCCCATCATGGGGCCGCCGGAAATCACTTTTTTCGCCTCCGTCTTAAATCCACCTGCTGCCTCAATCAGCTCTGCCACATTGGTGCCCATCCTGCATTCAAAATTGGACGGACTGGCAATTGCTTCTCCGGAAATTGTCACGACTCTGGAGATCAATGGTTTTCCAAGAATCACTGCATCATAGATCGAAGTGATAGTATCACAGTTATCCACCACACAGCCCAGATCTGCCGGCAACATGGTGGAATTCAGGTCTCTTCCTGTCACCGCATGAATCAGCATACGCTCTGCACCCTGGGGATACTTAGTCTTTAAAACTTTTACCTGAATCCGTGTTTCCTTTTCACATGCTTTCTGCAGGATCTTAATTGCTTCCGGCTTGTTGTCTTCAATACAGATACACCCCTGTGCGTTGCCAAACAGTTCCAAAACCACCTTCAGACCGCCCACAACTTTTTCTGGACGTTCTATCATCAGTCGATAGTCGGATGTCAGATATGGCTCACACTCTGCACAGTTCACCAGTACATAATCAATCTTATCCGGATCTTTGGGGGATAATTTTACATGCGTAGGAAATCCTGCGCCTCCCATACCGACGACCCCAGACTCCTTAATAATACCGATAATATCGTCTCTGGACATCTCCTCAAAAGGTTTGACCGGAAGACCAGGCGCTTCCTCATACAATCCATCATTTTCCACCACAATTGAATTCACTTTTGCACCAGTAGATACAAAATGCGGCTCAATTGCTTTCACCACACCAGATACGGATGCATACACCGGGGAGGATACAAAACCGCCGGCTTCTGCAATCTTCTGTCCTACCAGGACACGATCTCCCTTTGCAACGACCGGAGCTGCAGGTGCACCGATATGCTGGGAAACCGGATAGATCATATCCCCTTTCGGCTCATAAGGAACAATCGCTTTGTCTTTCGACAGCTCCTTGCCATCATAAGGGTGTACACCACCCTTAAAAGTTAAAGTAGCCATAAGAATCCCTCTTTCTTATATTTCTTTGGACTTGTGAAAATTTCAACAAGCCCCTTATATCAACAGAGGACACGCGAACAACGTCCGCATGCCCTCCTGTCAATTCATATTATCCTACTTACTCTTCATCCATCTCAGCCATATCCTCTGCAGGAGATTCCAGAACTTTCATGCTCAGACTGATTTTCTTATCTTCCCCATTGAAGTCTACGACTTTTGCTGTGATCTGCTGACCGGCCTTTAATACATCCGACGGCTTCTCCACATGCTCTCTGGAGATCTGGGATACATGAAGCAATGCATCCACGCCTGGCTCCAGCTCAACGAATGCACCAAAATCTGTCATACGTGCAACCACACCGTCTACAATATTGCCAACCGCATATTTTTCATCCGCTGTCAGCCACGGATTCGCATCCTCGAATTTCAGACTCAGCGCAATCTTGGTCTCTTTGATCTCTTTGATCAGAACCGTCAGTTTATCGCCCACTTTGAACATTTTCTTCGGATGATCTACTCTGCCCCAGGACATCTCAGAGATATGAAGCAGACCGTCTGCCCCTCCAAGATCCACAAATGCACCAAAATCTGTCACATTCTTTACAACACCCTCAACCACATCTCCTTCCTGGATGCGCTCGAACAGTGCTCTCTGAAGCTCTGCTTTTTTCGCAACCAAGAGCTGCTTTCTGTCTCCAATGATCCTTCTTCTCTTCGGATTAAACTCTGTAATGACGAACTCAATCTCCTGATCTGCATATTTACCAAGATTCTTCTCATACGTATCGGATACAAGACTTGCGGGAATGAAGATTCTGGTCTCATCTACCACCACACTGAGTCCGCCGTCCAGAACCTGTGTCACTTTGGCTGTCAGCACTTCTTTATTCTCAAACGCTTCCTCAAGCCTCTTGCTGCCTCTCTCAGCAGCCACTCTTCTGTATGACAGCTGCACCTGTCCTTCTCCGTCATTGACTTTCAGAACTTTTACTTCCATCGTATCGCCCACGGAAACCATGGTCGTCAGGTCCGCATTGGATATATTCGTATATTCATTCCTGGTTACAATGCCGTCGGATTTATATCCGATATTTAAGATGATCTCATCTTCTTTGACGTCAATGACCGTTCCTTCTACGACTTCTCCTGTTCTGATAGTTTTTAATGAATCTTCCAGCATCTGTTCAAAACTTAATTCAGACATCCTGTTTGAACCTCCTCAATAATTTTCTTTGGGGTGGAAGCCCCTGCTGTAATACCTATAAGCCCAGTAGATCGTAATACTTCTAAATCCAGGTCTTCAACAGTCTGTATATAGTAAGTATTCTTACACTCATTTCTACAAATTTCAAATAACTTCTGTGTATTTGAACTATGGCTACCGCCAATCACAATCATGGCGTCTACTTCTCCTGCAATCTGACGTGCTTCGGCCTGTCGCTCCTCCGTCGCATTGCAGATTGTATTTACAACACTTCTATCATACCTCTTTTTATCAAGAATTTCAACTAAATCTTGAAATTTCTTGTAGTTAAATGTCGTTTGCGAAACTACACATAGTGGAATTGATTCCGACATCCCGAATTCTTCCGCCTGTTCCGCTGATTCCAGCACAATTGCCGGTGTGCTGCACCATCCTTTGATCCCCTCCACTTCCGGATGTCTGTCATTACCGATAATGACAATCTGCTTCCCTGCCTGACTCTCTTTTTCCACAGTCCGATGGATTTTTTTCACAAAGGGGCAGGTAGCATCCACACAATGCAGTCCCTTATTTCTGATCAGTTCATAGATTTCCCTGCCAACCCCATGAGAACGGATGATAACAGTCCCTTCTGTCAGCTCTTCCAGCTCCTTTCGGCTGTTCAACACCCGAACTCCTTTTTTTTCCAGATCCCGAACCACAACTTCATTATGAATAATCGGCCCATAAGTATAGATGGGGCATATCCCTTTCTCCACCTGCTCGTACACCGTATCCACTGCACGCTGTACACCAAAGCAGAATCCTGCACTCTTTGCCACCCTCACCTGCATAATTCAGCAATCCTTTCCACCACTTCATCAATGGTCATATCCGATGAATCCAACAATATTGCATCTGCCGCCTGGCGAAGCGGCGAATGTTCCCTGTGCATATCCCGCTCGTCCCGGTCCACAATATCCTGTTCAATCCTGGCAAGCTCTGCCTCTTCCCCCTTCTCCCTAAGTTCCAGATATCGACGTTTGGCACGGGTTGCACTGCTGGCCGTCAGATAGATCTTGACATCTGCATCCGGAAGAACCACCGTACCGATATCCCGTCCGTCCATGACCACATCTGCTTTTGCCGCCAGTTTTCTCTGAAGTTCCACCAGCTTTTCCCGGACAGCAGGCACCGCCGAAGAAAAGGAGGCCATATTCCCTGCTTCCTCTGTTCTGAGAAACGCGTTCACATTCTCTCCATCCAGAAGAACTACCTGTTCCCCGTCCCTGTATGCAATAGAAATATCTGCTGCCTCACATATTTCGGATATCCGGTTCGTATCTTCCGGAGCTACTCCGTTCCTGAGCAGATATACGGCCATGGCACGGTACATAGCACCTGTATCTACATAGATATAGCCCTTCATCTTCGCAATCTTCTTTGCAATTGTGCTTTTTCCCGCACCTGCCGGTCCGTCAATCGCCACACTGTAACCTGTTTTTCCCTGCATCTGAACCTCCATGATTTAAGTTCTTTTCACGTGTTCTGCAGCCGCCACGGCTGTCGACCAGGCAATCTGCAGATTAAATCCTCCCGTCAATGCGTCCAGATCCAGAACTTCTCCGATAAAACAGAGTCCCGGAACTTTCTTTGACTCCATGGTAGCCGGATCAATTTCCTTCACAGACACACCGCCCTTTGTAATCACTGCTTCATTATACCCTCTTAACCCCTCAATGGTCAATTCCAGTTCTTTCATATTCCGTAAAAAACGCTGCCGCTCTTCTCTGGTTATCTCATTCACCCTCTTTTCCGGACTGATTCCACTCAGACGAATCATCACGGGCGTCAGCTTAGAAGGGAAGAAAGCAGATGCCACATTTCCGAACTTTTTATTCTTGCCACAGTCAAACTCTCTGAGAATCCGGGCGTCCAGCTGTTCTTCTGACAGAGCAGGTTTCAGATCCAAAACAAGCTTCAGTTCTTTTTTCTGCAGCTTCTTTCCACATATACTGCTGGCTGTCAATACCACCGGGCCGCTGACTCCGAAATGCGTGAACAAAAGTTCGCCAAAATCTTCCCACAGCAGTTTCTTTCCGTCCATAATCTTGACAGAGACGTTTTTCAGCGCCAGGCCCTGCAGTTCTTTTATGAAATCCTCTTTCATATTAAAAGGAACCAGTGACGGATAAAGGTCTGTTACTTCTAATCCCAGTTCCCTGGCAAAACGATACCCATCTCCCGTGGAGCCGGTACTCTCATAAGAGATCCCTCCCGTGGACACAAACACTCTATCTGCCTTATGAACGCTTCCGTCCTCCATCTGCAGGCAGAATACTTCTCCTTCTTTGCAGAGGCGCATCACCCGACTATTCAGATGCACCCGCACGCCTGCTTCCCTCATGGCGCGTTTTAAAGTGTCCAATACATCTGCCGACCGGTCGGACAACGGAAATACCCGGTTTCCCCGTTCCACTTTTAGACGCAGACCCTTTTTTTCAAAAAAATTCATGGTATCTTGGTTTGTAAAACCATAAAATGCACTGTAAAGGAACTTTGCATTGCTCTTTACGCTTCCCAGCAAATCTTCCATATCGCAGGCATTGGTCAGATTGCACCTGCCTTTTCCTGTAATATACAGTTTCTTTCCGAGCTTTTCATTTTGCTCATACAAATCTACGGTTATGCCTTTTCCTGCTGCGAACACAGAAGCCATCATTCCTGCCGCTCCCCCGCCGATGATCGCCAAACGCATTGTATTTCCTCCTGACTTTTACGAATCCATTGCATTTTTACATTATATCGCATTTTCTGGACAAATGGAACCGCCTTTCCTGGTCTGGCTGCTCTCGGGCAGCATTTCTCTTCTGATCACCAAAATCCCCGGACTGCACTGGAAAACATGCACAACATGCCTGAAGCTGCAGAATACAAATATAAGCATTGCCTTCATTAAAGAGATTCCAAAGGCAATGCTTATATGAATGTTCATCGTCTCTTATTCCATCTGCTGCTTTATCCTGGCATTGGTTTCTTCCACATTCATCCGTGACAGAATGAGTGTAATCACAAAATTGATAAGCATCGGAATCCACAGGTACATAAAGTAAAGCATCTGCATACAGGACTCCGGCTGTACTGCCATAGATTTGTCAAATCCACTGGCTGCGAGCATCCAGCCTGCAATTGCCGTTCCCAGACCTCCCCCCAGTTTAACTCCAAGCGAAGTGCAGGAATACATGGTTCCATCTACCCTTTTATGTCTGGTCAGCCAGGTATATTCTGAGCAGGATGCAATCACTGCATTCATGTCTCCCTGCCAGGGCCCCTGTCCCAGTGCTGCTATTCCTGTGAAAAGAAGCATCAAAGGCACACTTCCCAGATATCCTGCCACCACCACCAGGGCCCGTCCGAGAGTTCCCAGCATATATCCTCTCAGATTCAGACGATACATCCCTTTCCATCTGGCTACCAGTGCAGGTGTGAAAATCAGCGCCGCAATCAGCGGAATATTAATCGCCCAGGAAAATACTCCATAGAGATTTTCATTTTTCAAAACATAGGTCATATAATAGATTCCCATATTCAGCATGGCGCCATATACCTGCTGCAAAATATACACAGCACAAATCATCAGGTAAAATTTGTTGGAAACCAGCAGCCGTGCAGCTGTAACTAACCCGTATTTTTCTTCCGGGTACTGCTCCTGCCTTTCTGCCGCTTCATTTAATTCTGTTTCTGAAAGTTCTTTTACAGACAATACAGAGATTGTGTTAACCACCAGTCCAATCAGGGAATAAACAATGGCAACATTTCGCCAACCGACCGCCCCTCCTCCCATGGCTGCAACTGCACGAAGAGTAACCGACTGAATAAGAAGGCTTGTGGCAAATGCAAAGATAAACCGGTAGGAGCCCATCTGAACCCGCTCCTTACTATTCTTTGTTACAAGTGCGGTAAGTGCAGAATAGGCAATATTGTTTGCCGTATAAAATACCGCGTTTAACAGGGTGTATGCAATAAAGAACCAGGCATACTGAGAAGTTCTTCCCATATTCACAGGAATCGCGAAGATCGCTGCCAGTGTAGCTGCACAGCCAATGTACGCATACAGCATCCATGGCCTGGCTTTTCCAAGCCTGGTCTTCGTCTTGTCAATCATTGCCCCAAAGAAAATATCCGTGATTCCGTCAAACAACTTGGACATGGCAATCAGCGTACCTACAACTCCTGGATGAAGTCCAACCGTATTGGTCAGATAAATCATAACAAAGGAGGATAAGAATGCATATACGACATTACCTGCAATATCTCCGGAACCATATCCCACTTTGTTGTACCATTTTAAATATGTTTTTTCCTGCATAAACTATGCGCTCCTTTCTATCTGTACATTCTGCACATGCCGGATTCCGTTCCGGATTGATGCATGCATGGATATCCACATCTGCAGATTGTATTCCTGATTTATTTCTTCACAAACGGTACAAGTTTTATAGAAAATAAAAATGATTCATCATCAAAGCGATACGGTTCCAGAACCTCTGGTCCGCAGCTGTTGGAGCCAATTCCATTTTGTGCATAGTCCAGGCACAAAACAGTGCTCCCCGACGGTCTCAGTTCATAATGATGCGCTTTTTTCTCCAGTTCTTCCTGTGTATAGACAGATGCATGGAAAGAAAAAGTCTGATCGGATACGGCTGTCAGGCCCAAACTGTTATCACACAGCGTAACATAATCACAGTCCATATGACTTCCATTTTCCTGCGGATAGATATAGTCCTCTTGCATATCTGCAACCAGGCCATGATACAATCCATGGCAGGATGCCCTGTGTTTGTCCCGGTAGCTTTCATAAGGTCCCATACCATAGTAAGATACCTGATCAAAGCTTTCGTTCAGGAACAGACGGAGTCCAAACCGTGGAAGCTCCGGATATTCCGGATTGCGATGCACCTGGAGAGAAACGCCGATTCTTCCATGGCAATCGATGGTCCAGACTGCATCCACGCTCATCATAGGCTGCACAGAAGCTGCTGCCAGGGAAATACGGCTGAAAAGCTTTACAGATACTCCCTCTTCTAAAATTCTGGTTCCATATGCCCTGGCATAAGCCTGATCATACCGGGCCCGCTTCCACTCCTCACGGATATATCTGTCGTTATCTGTGGGAGCTCTCCAGAGGTTCAGCTCCAAAGGCTGGTCCAGATATTCTCTTCCTCCATAATTCAACCGAGAAAATAATCCGGTTCTCTTGTCATAAGTATATATAAAGTCCCGTCCTTTAACGGTCACCTCCACATCTGTCTCCTCTGTTGTCATCGGCGGCAGCGCTTCAGATGCCGAAGCACTGATTCCTTTCAGAAGTTCCACAGCAATCTGATTTCTGTTGTCTTTTGTATGGAGCAGTATCTCTTCATAACCCAGGACATGTCCGGCCGGAACCAGCGCTTCTTCTCTCTTTAAATAATAGATAAGTTTCAGATAAGTCCTGCCGTATGTGGGAATATGTATCTGCAGGCAGACGCTTCCGGTCTGTCCCGGCGCGGCAGATACAGGAGGAATCACCCCTGTCTCCTGACAGACACCATCACAGTTAACTTCATAATGAATCTCCGCATAATCTTTCAAATCTGTAAAATCCATATAATTTCTGACTGTCAGTTTCTGTGTATCCTGTTCGAAAGAAACCACTCTGACCGGGCGGTATACATTCCTGTATTCCAGAAGTCCGGTATGCGGCGTCCGGTCCGGATACACAAGACCATCCATACAGAAATTCCCGTCGTGAAGAATCTCCCCGTGATCCCCGCCGTAATGGTAGACGGCCTTTCCTTCCGGTGTCCTGCCATGAAAGACGGCGTGATCACACCATTCCCATACAAACCCGCCGCACATTTCATCATGAGCCTGAAACAGTTCAAAATAGTCTTCCAGATCTCCCGGACCGTTGCCCATGGAATGGCAGTATTCACAGAGAATGCATGGTTTTTTCGGTTCATGAGCCACATAGTCTTTTAACTCTTCTATAGACGGATACATCCTGCTGTACAGATCCAGGCAGGAATAATCATATTGTATCCCGCTCTTTTTGTATCTTGCACTTTCATAATGCGTCAGTCTGGAATCGTCATATTCTTTCGTCCACCTGAGCGCCTTTTCAAAATTGCAGCCGAAAGCACTTTCGTTGCCCATGGACCAGATGACAACGCAGGGCCTGTTTTTATCCCTCTCTACCATCAGTTGTACCCGATCCAGAATGGATGCTTCCCACTGAGGATGGTCGGCAATCGGTTCGTTCCAGTGATTGAATTTGTTGGCGTCGCTGTTATCTTTATAATAAATCTCCGTCGGTCCATGACTTTCCACATCTGCCTCGTCAATTACCAGAAAGCCGTATTTGTCGCACAGCTGCAGAAAAACCGGCGCATTGGGATAATGACTTGCCCGGATGGCATTAAAATTATGACGCTTCATAAGCGTCAGATCTTCCATCATCTGTTCCATGCAGACCGAAGGTCCTGTGACCGGATCTGAATCATGACGGTTGACTCCACGGAAAATAATCTTTTTCCCATTTAAACAGACTGCATTGTCTGTAATATGAATCTTCCGCAGTCCTATATGGTCTACAATCACCTCCGCGTCTGTATCCAACACCAATGTATAGAGATAAGGAGTCTCTGTATTCCACGGAACCGGATCCGGAATCCTCAGACACAGACAGCCGCCGTCCTGACAGCTGACCGTATCAATCAACCTGTTCTCTGCATCATAGACAGTTGCCGCCGTGGGAACAATATCCTGAAAATATTGCATTTCAATGGTTATATCCGCTGTCTTCTTTTCAATTGTAGTCTTCACAAAATAATCCCGGATAGCCTGGGCCGGCCTTTTCAGCAGATACACGTCCCGGAAAATACCACTCATACGGAATTTATCCTGATCTTCCAGGTAACTTCCGTCACACCATTTCAGAACCAGGACCGCCAGCCGGTTCATCCCTTCTGTCACCACATCGCTGATATCAAATTCACTGGTGCAGTGGGACACCTGACTGTAGCCAATATAAGTCCCGTTCAACCACACATAAAAACAGGAATCCACACCTTCGAAGTTCAGATAGGTTTTCGGCGCCTTTTTGTCTCTCTGATAACAGAATTCATGTATATAGGTGCCACATGGATTATCCTGTGGTACATAAGGCGGATCAAAGGGAAACGGATATCGTATATTCGTATATTGATGGGAATCATAACCTGACATCTGCCATACTCCCGGCACCCTGATCCGATCATAAGACGAAACGTCAAAACCAGTCTTATAAAATGCGTCATTCAGTTCATAGATGCTCCCGTAATAGCGAAATCTCCATTCCCCATTCAGTATCTGCATCCGATCGGAATCTTCTCTTTGTTCCACAAGGGTGTCCATTCGTACCGATGCCGGAATATAATAGGATCTGGCTGGCATGGTATATTCATGAAGCACATGCAAATTTTCATAATGTCTTGGTACAACCATATGATAAACCTCCTGTTTTATTTTTCACGTTCCTGTTCTTTTACTATGATAAAATTATAGAGAAAAACCACAAAAATGTCCATGGACTCCATTAGACAAAGTATGCACAAAATGATACAATAATGGAAAACCGCAGAAAGGAGCGCACTATGTACATTAATTCCGCCTATCTGAACCGTTCCGTCGTAGATTTCAAAGACAAAAGCAGACCTCTCATTGTAGGAAGCTGCGGAACTTATCATCTGTACACCAGACCACGCCTCCCCACACACAGGCCACGGGGAAGATGGGATTTTCAGTTATTGTATATTGCATCCGGAAAAGCGCATTTTTACTTTGACAAAAGTGAAAAAGACACTATAGTAACCGCCGGTCATATGGTGCTCTACTATCCAAAAGAACCCCAGCGCTATGTGTACTATGGGGATGACCAGACGGAAGTGTATTGGGTTCATTTTACGGGAAACAATGTGAAAAATATTCTTCGGCACTATGGAATTACCGATGCCATGCGGGTGATCCCCGCCGGAACTTCGTTTGAATATACGAAAATTTTCAAACAGATGATACAGGAACTCCAGAGATGTCAGACGCATTATCCGGAGCTTCTGACTCTGCTACTTTTACAGCTTCTGATTCAGATACACAGGCAGCTTGGCCGGGAGCACAAGCGAAAAGATGCCTATCTGCAGGCAGAAATGGAGACTGCCATACAATTTTTCAATGACAATTATAATACGGAAATCAGTATTGAAGAATATGCGGCTTCCCGGGGAATGAGTGTCAGCTGGTTTATACGCAATTTCAAACAATATGCCCATACCACACCCATGCAGTACCTTATGGAACGGCGCATGACCAATGCACAGATGCTTTTAGAAACCACCAGTTACAACATCACAGAGATTGGAAATCTTGTAGGATATGAAAATCCTCTGTATTTCAGCCGGATTTTCCGAAAGCAGAAAGGTATGTCTCCCTCAGAATACCGCAGGCATGGTGGCATTGCCGACCGCTCAGACACTTCTCTTCTGCAAAAATGAGAAAGGCCAGGAAAAGAAAAGCCGCCGCAGGATTCAGATTTCTGATATCCGGCGGCAGCTCCTTTAACGCTGTTTCTTAAGATGCCTTCGTCTCCCTGGGAAGTGCAAGCCCTGCAAGCTGTTCCAGAAGATTCCCCGCTCCATTCAAAGAGATCGAACCCACCTTGTCGCAGATGCGCTCCAGATACTCCAACTCTTTCAGCCGATAGAGGATTTGATTCTCTTCCATCAGTTTTGCAGTGTTCAAAAGACTTCTGGTGGAGGCCACTTCCTCCCTGCGCGTGATCACATTGGCCTGGGCTTTCTTTTCAGCTACCAGGACCGTGTTCATAATGTCCCGAATCTCTCCGGGCAGGATAATATCCTTGATCCCCACATCCAAGATTTCCACACAATATTCTTTCTGCAGTGCTTTGATCTGCTCGTACAGAAAGCGTCCGATCTCTTCTTTTTGCACCAACAATTCATCCAGTCGGTACTGCCCTACATATTCCCGTACCAGAAGCTGAATCTTTGTGTACAGAAGTTTTCCCGAACCTTCTATCTTCTGCACCAGTGACAGCGGATCTGTGATCCGGTAGCTGCACAAAATATTCAGACGGATTCCTACTTTGTCAGAAGTCAGGATCTCCTGTCCGGAAATATCAAGCTGTTGTATTTTCAGATTAAAAATCTTGCATGATACCTCATGAGCATAGACCCAGTAATAATAAGTTCCACAGCCAAGCTGTTCCTTATACTGGCAGTCTATATACAAAAGTCCTGTCTCACCATCGTTTATGACCACCTTTTTGTACAGTCTCGGCGGAAGGAAATTCCGGTACATGGACGGAACCTGCTCTTCTGTAATCAGCGTGCCGGTTACATCAATCAGACGAATCTCATTGGTCTCATATACATTCCAGTACAACGACTCTCCTCCCATAAGTACCTGATGATACATACCATTCACCATGTGCATACCTATGCAGTGATCGGGAATCTGTACCCTCATTACCCGGCCGGCAAATTCCGGATGCTTCATCAGAACTTCCACCGGAAGTCCCTGTGTATCCACCTTTCCGATCATAGATACAATCTTAAGCTCATACCCAAGCCGGGAGAACAGATTATATTTTCCGGCAAACAACAACTGTTTCAGAACGCCGTTCTTCATCAGATACCCGCATTCCTGTTCTTTGATTATGTATCTCATCTTAATACCTCCTTCTTTTTCTTCCCATCCTTTTGAAAATGGAAGTACATGTGCTTTTCCCACCGCAAAAACGGGGAAACCCCTTGAGGGGATACGGTTCCGCCGAGGACCTTTGTCATTCTTCGCCGGCTGTCTGCGGAACAGATTCTCCGGTATCCGGGCGCCTGCTGCCTTTTTTACGGCTGAAAGATTCCGGGAAAAGCCATTGTTCTTCCTGTTTTGAGCTGCATGGACAGTGCAGTTTTTCAATGATCGCTTTACCACTTAGCAAACTGTTTCCCTAAAACAGTGGAGGATTCGAACCTCCGAATCATCATTCCATAACATTTATTTCCCGTTCCGGTATACCATCCGGTCACAGCCGGCGGCACCACCCAGACCCGGTTTCCCGGAAATCTGAAGTACTGGAATACGGTATGGTCCTATCTTAACGCTTACAGCCCCAAAAATCATATTAAAAAAGGTGCGAACTTCCTGTTTTTCCCAGAGTCTTTCGCACCTTCTGTATTTTGTATCTATTTTGTTTCAAACTTCACCGTTCTCCGAAAGAGAATTCCTGCCAGGATTGCCGTCAATAATTCTGATACCGGAAATCCCAGCCATACACCTGCTGCACCCAGCCACCGGCTTAACAAAAATGCTGCAGGAACCATCAGCAAAAGATAACGGCACAGGGAGATCATCAGTGATGGTTTTCCCATTCCAAGTCCCTCCAGCGCCCCGCAGGAAGTGACAGACACGGAAGATACAGCAAAACCCATACAGATCAGACGAAGAGCGGACGCCCCTGCGGCAGCAGTCTCCCGGTTAGACGTAAAGAGCCCCATAATATATTCCGGAAATGCAAAGCATAACAGCGTTCCCAAAACCATGATCAAAACAATCAGAATCAGTGAGGTTCGATAGATCTCTTTTACCCTGCCATACATTTTCGCCCCATAATTATATCCGATCAGCGGACGGATACCCTGAACAATTCCGTTGGCTGTCAGGTACAAAAACGTCTGCAGTTTATAATAGACCCCCAGTACCAGCACATAAGACTGAGAAAATCCGGACAGAATCACATTCAGACAAGAGATCATCAGAGATGGCAGTGATAAGGTCAAAGATGCAGAGATGCCCACAGAATACAGTCTTTGGATAACCCTGCCGTCCGGTTTCAGCGCATTCAATTGAATCCGTACCGGAATCGGATGCAGAAAATACCAGAACAGATAAATAACAAGTGTAAGTATCTGTCCCAATCCTGTGGCAATTGCAGCTCCTTCGATTCCCAGTGCCGGAAACGGGCCCAGGCCGAAGATCAAAACAGGATCCAGAATGATATTGGCAATACAGCCACATAGCATGCTGACCATAGATATTGTCATCTTTCCTACTGCCTGAAAGATTTTCTCAAAGGAAAGATCCAGAGAAATAATCACTGCAAATCCAAATACAATTCTCGAATAACGAACGCCCAGATCAATCGTTGACAAATCTGATGTGAAGAGCCGCAGAAAAGCCGGAACTGCAGACATACACAAAAGCATCAGCACCAACCCGTGCAGTGCATTCAAAAGCATTCCCTGAGAAGCGGCCTGATCTGCTCTCTCTTTCTCCTGTGCTCCCAGAAAAAATGCAATCACTGCATTGATGCCTATCCCAAAGCCAATGGTCACTGCGTTGACCAGATTCTGCAACGGAAATACCAGCGAAAGCGCAGTCATGGCATCCTCGCTGATCTTCGCCACAAAGTAGCTGTCAATAATATTATAAAGCGAATTGACCATCATGGACAATACCATGGGCAATGACATATTCAACACCAGGGGCAGAATCTTCTTCTCTTTCATAAATGTCTGTTCCATAGATTTTCTCCTCCTTTTTTCCGGAAAGGGCTCATGCATTCTTTTACTGCAATACAACAAAAAATGCCACACAGCTACGGGATATCCGCAACTGTGTGGCGAAAATGGACATTGTCCAGAAAAATCCACACCCTCCGGGGTTTTAGGAATTTATTGTATCATGAGAAAACCTGTCTGTCAAATTTTACTTTTTTGCTTTTCCCAGATAGGCCGCTTTCACTTCTTCATTTTCTGCCAGTTCTTTTCCGCTTCCCTGAAGCGTGATCTGACCGGTTTCCATGACATAGCCAAGATCTGCTGCTTTCAATGCCATATTGGCATTCTGTTCCACCAGAAGAATCGTCACGCCCTGCTTGTTGATCTCTTTAATAATGTCAAAAACTCCCTGTACAACGATCGGGGCCAACCCTAGGGACGGCTCATCCATCATAATCAATTCCGGTTTGGACATGAGCGCCCGACCGATAGCCAGCATCTGCTGCTCACCTCCTGAGAGAGTTCCTGCAAGCTGCCAGGTACGTTCCTTCAACCGGGGAAAAAGATCGTGCACCCAGTTCAGATCATCATCCAGTGAATCTTTTCGCATATAGGCGCCAATCTTCAGATTCTCAAGTACGGTAAGATCCGAGAACACCCGGCGGCCTTCCGGAACCAGTGTAATTCCTTTGGCAACAATCTGGTCCGCAGACAGCCCGGCCAGTTCTGTATCCTTAAACTGTATGCTCCCGCTCTCCGGCTTCACCAATCCTACGATAGAACGCAGAGTAGAGCTCTTTCCCGCACCGTTGGCACCGATCAGCGTCACTACCTGTCCTTTCGGCACCTGAAAACTGATCTCTTTGACTGCCTTGATTCCTCCATATGATACATTCAGATTCTTCACTTCCAGTAAATTACTCATCCTGCGCACCTCCCAGATAAGCTTCAATTACCCGCGGGTTATTGCGGATCTCCTCCGGCACACCCTCTGCAATGGGCTTTCCAAAGTCCAGAACATAGATTCGGTCGGAAATCTCCATGACCAGATCCATATGGTGCTCAATCATAAAAATGGTCAGTCCAAATTCGTCCCGAATCCTTCCGATGAACTGTGTCAATTCCAGCGTCTCCTGCGGATTCATACCGGCCGCCGGTTCGTCCAAAAGCAGAAGTTCCGGCTTTGTTGCCAATGCGCGGGCAATCTCCAGATGCCTTTGTTTTCCATAGGGAAGCGAAGTGGCCAGTTCGTCCCTCACATCTTCCAAATCCATGATTTTCAGAAGTTTTTCTGATTCTTCCCGCATCTGAATCTCTTCCTTTGCATTCAGCCGGAAAGTGGCTGTGAAGATATTGCTGGTACGAAGCATATGTTTGGCAATCAGAATATTTTCAAATACAGTCTGACTCTTAAAAAGCCGGATGTTCTGAAAAGTCCTGGCAATGCCCAGACGGGTAATCCTATCCGGCGTGGGTGCCAGTACATGCCGTCCGGTGTACTCATCCGCATTCTCGCCCCGGTAAAGCTTTTTCATCTTTCCCTGAGGAAAATTTTGAATAATCATTTTATCTTTATAATAGACAGCTCCGTTGGTAGGCGCATAGACTCCGGTAATCACGTTGAACGCTGTGGTCTTTCCCGCACCGTTGGGGCCGATCAGAGATACGATCTCTCCCTTGTTGACTTCCAGATTCATATTGTCCACGGCAATAACGCCGCCGAACTGCATAGTTATATTTTCAACCTTTAATACATGCTCTTTACTCATGGGAGCCTCCTCCCTTTACTGCTTTTTTTCCGCTGAATCTTCGTTTGAAGAAATTGGCGATTCCTTCCACTGAGAACTCTTTCGTTCCCATGATCCCCTGCCGATAGAACAGAACCACAGCCATGATCACAACAGCGAATACCACTTTTCGGAACCCAGGGCGGAGGAATGGCACATGAAAGCCTCCGAGATACAGGTTCTCATTGTCCAGAAAACGGAGCCACCACTCTGAGCAGGCAATGAACAGGAAGGAACTGATGCAGCTTCCGGTCACAGAACCGATTCCGCCGATAACCACGATCAGAAGGATCTCATATGTCATGGCCGATTTAAACATGGACGCCTGAATCGTTGTCTGATACATGGCAAGCAGTCCGCCGGACACTCCTGCAAAGAATGAGCTGATCACAAACGCCAGGCGTTTGTGATGCGCCAGGTTGATTCCCATGGCCTCCGCTGCAATCTCATCATCTCGAATGGCCTTGAATGCCCTTCCATAAGTAGAGTTGATCAGAAGCACAATCAGAGTGATACAGATTCCTGACACCACGAACGGATACAAAACAGATTTAAAAGAAGGAAAACTTCTTAACAGGTTGGATCCATTGGTAAGAGGACCCAGCTTATCCCACTGAAACACTGCACGGATGATCTCTGCAAATCCTAACGTAGCGATAGCCAGATAATCGCTCTTCAGACGAAGCACCGGAAGTCCAATTAAATAGGCAAAAAAACCTGCCAGTATGCCGCCTGCAATCAGCGCCACCGGAACCGGAACTGTAAACTGAACGATGCCCCCATCAAAATACTGATAAACACTTTCTCTGGACTCCACCGGAATGGTCAGAATCGCGTAGGTATACGCACCCAGCAGCATAAATCCCGCCTGCCCAAGAGAGAACAACCCCGTAAATCCGTTCAGCAGATTCATGGATACGGCTACCAGCGCATAGATCGCACCTTTCTTCAACACGGTCAAAAACATGGAACCGGGAGGCATCATCTGCTCCAGAACAAAAAGCAGTACTAAAAGTGCCACAATCAGACCGGCGTTCCATGCCATCTTCTTTTTACTACTCATGATTGAACGCCTCCTTTATACTTTATCCGTTGCTTTTTCGCCAAAGAGCCCCGTAGGTTTGACAAATAAGATAACAATCAGCAGGGCAAATGTGAACGCATCCGAAAAATTCGTCCACCCAAGTCCTTTAATGATATTTTCACAGATACCAATGATAAAAGCCCCGATTACTGCGCCAGGAATCGAACCAATCCCTCCGAACACAGCCGCCACAAAAGCTTTGAGGCCTGGCATGGCGCCCACGGTAGGCGTCACTCCGGTATAATTGGTAAAGAACAAAAGACTTCCAATAGCCGCCAGAAAAGTCCCGATGACAAACGTCATGCTGATCACGGAATTGATCTTGATCCCCATGAGCTGAGAAGTCTCAAAATCCTTGGATGCCGCGCGCATGGCCATGCCGATCTTGGTCTTCTTGATCAGCAGCACCAAAGCCACCACCAGTATAATCGTCAGCACTGGCGTGATCAGTGTAACTCTCTTGGTTGTCGCCCCGAAGACTGTCACTGTGTCGCTGATCCAGGGGATCTGCGGATATTGCTGGGAAAGGCCTCCTGTCACATACAAAGCCATATTCTGGAGCAAATAAGATACGCCGATGGCTGAGATCATGATCGACATACGCGGTGCACTTCTGAGGGGTTTATATGCGGCCCGTTCCACCAGAAAGCCCAGAAGCACCGTCGCGACAATCATCAGCGGAATCGCTATGTAGATCGGCATCGCGGTAGTCGCATAGACCAGAATCAATCCCGCTACCATGAAGATATCACCGTGGGCAAAATTGATCAGCCTCAGGATACCATAGACCATGGTATACCCGATGGCAATCAGGGCATACTGCCCTCCCACAGAAATCCCTGCCAGCAGATAAGGCAGATTTCTCGTAATCCATTCCATAAAAAACCTCCGAAAAATTTAATCTAAGTATGAAAAAACGTATGGCGGGAGTCATAAGAGCTCCCGCCATTAAAATCTCATAAAACCGCTCTTAATTTACTCCCTGCTCTGCCACAAAATCCCATGCACCGCTTTCTGTGTTGGCACATTTTACATAAGCAGTGTCGCGGCGTGCATCTCCGTTCACATCATCAAATGCAATGTTTCCGGATACGCCGGAGTAAGTAACTTTCCAGAGTGCCTCGTTCACTGCAGCCGGATCGGTACTGCCTGCCGCTTTCAGCGCCTCCAGAGCCACATAGTATGCATCATGTCCCATAGCGGATACTGCAGAAATCGTATCGTCTCCGCCGTTGTTCGTCTTCGCGGTGGAATCCGAGTTCAGGAACTCTTTGAAGCCTTTATCAAAGTCAGCGTTTCCGCCCTCCTGATAGAAGGTGGATACATAGATCTGTACATTCTTGCCCTTTGCAGCATTGAGAATTACGTTGGAATCCCAGGTATCTCCCGCCATAAGCGGAATACCAAGCTCCTGTGTCGCCGCCTGCTCAATGATGTTTGCAGCTGCCTCTGTGGATACCGGCGCAAAGAACACTTCTGCTCCTGCGTTCTTGGCAGCCGTAATGTAGGAGTTGAAATCAGTGTTTCCATCCGGGAACTCATTCGTCTCTACTTCTCCGCCAAGCTCCTCAAAAGCTTTCTGGAAATAATGTCCCAATCCCTTGGAATAATCGTCACCCTGCTTGGTCAGAATATATGCTTTTTTCGCAGAAAACTCTGCATTTGCAAAGTTCGCCAGAACCGTGCCCTGGAACGGATCCAGGAAGCAGATACGGAAATAATGGGTATTCCCCTCCGTAACCTGCGGATTAGTACATGTTACGCCGATAGCCGGAATCCCCGCCTCCTTGAATACATCGGATGCAGCGATGGATACACCCGAACCGTAAGAACCAAGTACTACGGACACACCGGCACCTACCAGTGAGGACGCCGCCGACGGACCTTTGTCATTGGAAGACTCGTTATCTACGATCTCAAGCTGAACATTGTATTCTTCCCCGCCGATCTCAACCGTAGGCGTCATCTTGTTTGCATACTGCATACCAAGCACTTCCTGCTTGCCGCCTGCGCCGTTGTCTCCGGATGCCGGCTCATACACACCGATCTTCACAACCTTCGCACCGTCTGCCGCAGGTGCTTCTGTACCTGTGTTGCTGCTGCTGTCTGCATTGCCGCCGTTTCCGCCGCCGCAGCCGGTCAGCATGGTTCCAGCCATTGCCGCCACAAGGGCCATTGCTAATACACGTTTTTTCATTCCTGTCATTCCTCCTGTATGTACGCCTGTCAAAGACATTTGTACGCTTTTTTGAATACGGGCATTAGTATAGCATGTTTAGTGAATAATTTCAAGAAAAATCATATTAATCGGCAGAAAAATTAGTGAAAACCACAAAAAACCGACAGAATTCCACAATTGCGAAAATTCTGCCGGCCTCTGTTCAGCGCCGGAACCGGATCTCCCCGGTCTTTTCATCCATGCTTTCGATGATTGCAAGGGATTCCACCCGATATCCTCTCCCACGGAGAAGTTTCCCTCCCGCCTGCTGTCCTTTCTCGATAGCAATCCCGATGCCTTCCACGGCTGCCCCCGCACGTTCTGTCAGGTCCAGAAGTCCGTTTACCGCACATCCGTTGGCCAGAAAATCATCAATGATCAGCACATGGTCTTCCGGTCCTAAGTATTTCCTGGACACAATGACATCATATACCCTCTTGTGTGTAAAAGACTCGATTCTGGTGTGATACACCTCGCCATCTATATTGACGCTTTGGGCCTTTTTTGCAAATACAACCGGTACATGAAAATACTGCGCGGCTACACACGCAATTCCGATTCCGGATGCCTCAATGGTCAGAATCTTGTTGACCGGACGGTCTGCAAACAGACGTTTGAACTCTTTTCCCATCTCGTTAAAAAGTACAATATCCATCTGATGATTCAGAAAGCCGTCCACTTTCAGGACATTTCCTGCTTTCACAATTCCGTCTCTTTGTATCCTTTTCTCTAGCAGTTCCATTATGTACCTCCAAAATGACGCTGTGTTAAAGTTCCAGTTCCGACAACTGTGTGTAAAGATCTTCTTTGGTTACTGCTTCCACAATCTGCTCTGCCGTTACACTGCAGAAACTTTTTCCTGTAATACTAAGATAGGCAAACCCTGCAAACAGAAACAAACTGATTGTAAATTTCAGTTTAAACATAGTAAGAGTCCCCGAAGGTTCTTCCGCTTCCTGAGACGGAAGCCGGAAGGATTGATTGCCATAAGTTTCCCTTAACAATTGATCCCGATATGCGCCCATAGTCTCTCTCCTCTGGATTCTGTCCCTGGCCGGGGTAAAAAAATTCCGGCCTGACATGCCTTTTATTAGAGATTCTATGCGCCTCATACAAGAAACATGACCGTTATCGCTCTGCCAGCTCTCTTGTGATATCCTCCCAGGTCACGCCCCGCTCCGCCATCAAAACCATAGCGTGATAGAGAAAATCCGACAGTTCATACTTAATCTCCTCCGGGTCCGGATTCTTTGCCGCAATGACCAGTTCGGTGGCCTCCTCCCCGACTTTCTTGAGAATTTTATCAATTCCTTTATCAAACAAATAATTGGTGTAGGAGCCTTCTTTCGGATGAAGCTTTCGGTCCATAATTACATCATAGACATGCTCAAATACTTTCAGTGGATTTGTCTCTTCATAATCCTTTTTCACCAGATCACGATAAAAACAGGATTTATGCCCCGTATGGCATGCCACTCCTGTCTGACTTACTTTTGCCAGAAGCGTATCCTGGTCACAGTCTACGGACAGAGATTTTAAATACTGAAAATGACCGCTGGTCATTCCTTTTGTCCACAACTCATTGCGGCTTCTGCTCCAATAAGTCATCTTCCCTGTCTGAATCGTCATCTGAAAGGCTGATTCATTCATATAAGCCAACATCAGTACTTCGGAAGTCCGGTAATCCTGCACCACCACCGGCAACAGTCCGTCCTTCCCTGGCTTCAGGTCTCTCCAGGCAAAACTGCTCTCCAGCACATTCATGCGAAGTCCCCGGGCGGCGGCTTTTCTCTTCAAATCCATAAAGTCAGCTGCCTCTGTGGAAAAATAGGCAGCAGCAATTCCCGTCACCCATTTATTGGACAGCACTTCGATCACTGCATTATCGGAAGCCGCCGGACTGATACTGATCACCGGAAGTTCGCCCCTGTACGGGCACTGACTGTCCGAACCGGACCAGAACAGCATGCTTCCCCACTCTTCCATCGTACGGGACAGCTGGGATTCATCCGAAAGACTGATGGCAATCTTCTCCCGTCCAAAACGCTCAGATACTTCCTGCGCCATCTCCACATTGCTCTCTCTGCCGAAATTTAATACAGCTTTTCTGCATCCGGCATACAGAATCTTCTTCACATCCTCCGTCCGCCGGATGTGCCCGCCTGCATATACAGGGATTTCTGCTTTCCTGCAGATTTCCTTCATTTTGCCAAGATGAATCTCATGGTCTTCCTCTGTCTCTGACAGATCCAGAATCAGGATGGCGTCAGCTCCATGATTGCTGTAGTATTCCGCCAGCTTTACTCCGTCCAGGCCCTTGACCTCCCCATTCTGAAGGGGCATAACCGGAATCAGATATTTCTTTTTCATATCATAAACTGCCTTTCGTTGATAATACATCTGTGACCCGCGGATCATAAGAGACTGCTGCATCCAGCGCTTTGGCAAATGCCTTGAACATAGCTTCACAGATATGATGATTGTTGCTTCCTGACAATACTTTAAAGTGCAGATTCATCTGTCCGCTGTAAGAGACGGCATAGAAAAACTCTTTTACCATCTCTGTATCCAGATCCCCAACCCTTGGCACTGTGAATACCGCATCTGACACATAATATGGCCTTCCGGACAGATCCACGGCGCAGAGCACCAGCGCCTCATCCATGGGGAGGATACAGCTTCCGTACCGCCGGATCCCCTTTTTGTCGCCCACCGCTTCTCTGACAGCGTTTCCAAGCACGATCCCCGTATCCTCCACCGTATGATGACAGTCAACGTCCAGATCCCCGTCCACAGAGACATCCAGGTCAAAAAAGCCATGCCGCGCAAAGCCATCCAGCATGTGGTCAAAAAACCCAATCCCCGTATCCGGTCTCGCCTGTCCGCTTCCATCCAGATCCAGGCTGAGCCGGATCTTTGTCTCCTTTGTATTTCGTTCTATTGTTACCATTCTGTTCATGATTTGTACTCCATTACAGTTCCGCTCCATCCCTTCCGACGCACCGGTGGGAGATCAATTCCTGAACGCCCTCGCGGGCATTCCTCCATTGATCTGTGCGTCTTCCGGGCTTCCGCTGTTTTACAGTTCCGCTCCATCCCTTCCGACGCACCGGTGGGAGATCAATTCCTGAACGCCCTCGCGGGCATTCCTCCATTGATCTGTGCGTCTTCCGGGCTTCCGCTGTTTTACAGTTCCGCTCCATCCCTTCCGACGCACCGGTGGGAGATCAATTTCCGGTTTCTGAAAGCGCACCCGGATGGAATTCGCGTGTGCAGTGAGCTGCTCATTTTCTGCAAAATATTCAATATCTTCATGAACCTTCTGAAGAGCTTCTCTGGAATAATAAATAATGCTGGATTTTTTTACAAAATCATCCACGGAGACCGGGGAAAAAAATCTGGCAGTTCCGTTCGTCGGAAGAATATGATTCGGGCCCGCAAAATAATCACCCAGAGGTTCGCTGCTGTTCTCTCCCAGGAAAATCGCCCCTGCATTTTTAACTTTCATCATATCCTCGAATGGATTTTTTGTCATAATCTCCAGATGTTCGGAAGCAATCAGATTCACAGTTTCCATGGCGGCTTCTTCAGAGTCTGCCACCAGAAGATATCCGTAATTGTCCAGCGACTTCTGTATGATCTCTTTTCTTGATAATTTTTTAACGAACTTGTCTATTTCTTCCGATACCTGTTCTGCCAGTCTCCGGCTCGTCGTGACAAGAATCGCACTGGCCAGTTCGTCGTGCTCTGCCTGGGACAGAAGGTCAGCCGCCACATATTCCGGATTGGCCGTTTCATCCGCCAGCACCAGTATCTCACTGGGACCGGCAATAGAATCAATGCTTACATATCCGGATACTGCTTTCTTTGCCAGCGCCACAAAGATATTGCCCGGCCCGGTGATCTTGTCCACCTTCGGCACGCTTTCTGTTCCAAAGGCCATGGCCGCCACCGCCTGAGCGCCACCCATTTTATAGATTTCATCTGCGCCTGCTTCCTTCGCCGCCACGAGAACGGCAGGATTCACTTTCCCCTGACTGTTACAGGGGGTTGCCATGATGATCCTTTCCACCCCTGCGATCCGGGCGGGTACAAGGTTCATCAGAACTGAGGAGGGATAGACTGCCTTTCCACCCGGCACATACACTCCTGCCGCCTGAAGAGGAGTTACCTTCTGTCCCAGCATGGTTCCTTCCGGCGTCGTATCAAACCAGCTGCAGCGCTTCTGTCTCTCATGATAGGCCCGGATATTCTTAAGCGCTTTTCTTATGATCATAAGAAGCTTCTGGTCAACCTTCTCATATGCTTCTTTTATCTCTGACTCTGTCACCTGAATATTGGAAGCATCAATCTCCGGACAGTCAAAACGGTTCGTATATTCGAACAGGGCCGCATCCCCTTCCCTGCGCACCCGCTCCACAATTTCCGCAACCGTATCAAGATATTGTCCGTAGTGATTCGGACTCCTTTTCAATAGCTGGTCCAAAATCTCTTTTCTGGACACTTCGTCCAGACTGATGATACGCATATCTGTCTCCTTTCTTAACCTCAAACGTACGATTCCTCTTCCGTCCGACATCAAAACACCCGTTTAATAACGGTGAAAATAAAGTCTCCTCAGATCACCGTTTTCAGCTCATTGATGATCCTGCCGATCCGTTCATTTTCCATCTTCATACTCACCTGATTCACCACCATACGGGCCGACAAGGGACACACTTCTTCCAGCACATTCAGACCGTTTTCTCTCAGAGTCGACCCTGTCTCCACAATATCCACAATCACTTCGGACAGGCCCACGATGGGCGCAAGTTCTATAGAACCGTTCAGCTTGATGATCTCCACTGTCTGATGTTTGCGGTTGTAGAAATAATCTTTGGCAATCTGCGGATATTTGGTGGCCACACGAATCAGTTCCTGATGTTTCAGAAGTTCCCGGGCAGATTCCGGACCACAGACGCACATCCGACATTTTCCATATCCAAGGTCCAACACCTCATACATTCGTCTGCCTTCCTCCAGAATTGTATCTTTCCCTACAATCCCCACATCAGCAGCGCCATACTCCACATAAGTCGGCACATCCGGAGCCTTGGCGAGAAAAAACCTCAGTTTCAGTTCTTCATTGACGAAAATCAGCTTGCGGGTAGCCGGATCCTCCATCTCCCGGCAAGTGATGCCGATCTGCCCGAACAGCTCCATGCTTTTCTTCGCAAGCCGTCCTTTGGCAAGCGCAAAGGTCAGATATCTCATACCGTTCCCTCCTCCTGTGCATAGATAATCTCGCAGATTCGGTTTTTTCTGGCATAGGACTCATAGTCCCGCCCGATTCGGGCCGGCATAAGTTCCACTGCCATACCCCGGGTCCTGAGTTCCATGGCTTTCCGAATTGCGCAATCCGCCTGGGAGGCCCGGTACACGATCATTACTTTCTCCTCCCCTGAATCCACTGCCACTTTCTGACGGGACAGCGCATTCATCAGGCGGTCGGTCACAAAGGCAAAGCCCGTGGCGGGAGCCGGTTTTCCGAAATGATCCATCAGTGTATCGTAACGTCCCCCTTTGGCCACCGCTTCTCCGGTCCCATATGTGTACGCCTGAAAGATAATCCCTGTGTAATATTTATATTTACTGACCACACCCAGGTCGAAGGTTACATATTTTTCGTATCCGTAACAGGAAAGCAAATCATGAATTTTCCGCAGCCGTTCCAGTGCCCGTTTGGCATCTTCTGTCACGGCACACGCGTCTGCCTTTTCCAATATTTCCACAGAGCCGAACAGATTGGGAATCTCTGCAAAAGCCTCTTTTAATCCTGCCGCAATCGGAAGAGGTTCCAGAAGTTCCCGCACTCCATATATATTCTTGTTGGAAATCAGCTCCCGAAGTTCAATCTCCATCTCTTCGTCCAGCCTGGATTCTTTCAGAAGACTTTTGAAGAAATCCACATGTCCGATGCTGACCTGAAATTCCTTAAGTCCGGTCTTCAACAGTGACTCGGCCACCAGAGCGATCATCTCTGCATCTGCCTCCACGCCGCCGTTCCCGATCAGCTCTGCTCCCATCTGGGTATTCTCTTTCAGGCGTCCCTGAAAATCCGAATGATTGATAAATGTATTGGCCATGTAACACAACCGGACCGGCATATCCTCTTCCGTAAAATATTTCGCCACCGCCCGGGCGATGGATGGTGTAATATCCGGCCTCAGTACCAGCGTATTACCCTCTCTGTCAAAAAATTTAAACAGCTCCCGGGAAGTTACTGTCCCCACTTCTCTGCTGAATACATCAAAAAACTCAAAAGTCGGCGTCTGGATATCTTCATAACCATAGCTGTGCAGAACTCCGTGCAAAATCTCCTGTACCTGGTTCTTTCTTCTGCATTCTTCATTATAAATGTCCCGTACCCCTTCCGGAGTATGTAAAATCTGCCTGTACATGGCCTGCCCTCTCTTTTGCTTTATCATGGTAAATCGCTGCCTTATTAAAGACAACAGATGTATTATACCATGTCATCCGTGATTGTCAACCTCTGATTCTTCATCCAGACTCAGATCCAGGCTTAAAGGTTCCAGATAAGGCACCAGAAATCCCCGGCCGGAATCAAAGAAGTAAGCCGGATCCAATTCCTCTATCCGGAAACTTTTTCTTCCGCCCTCCAGAGCCCGGTTCCAGTAAGTCAGAAGCTGCCGGATATGGAGATAATAGAACTTTTGTTCTGATGTATAATAAATAATCAGAAATGCTTTCCCGCCCTGCTTCTCGTAATCCTTCATAAATGCCACCTGATGCTCATGTACGTTATGAAGCGGAAAGGTCTTTGTATTGCATTCCTTGGCGTCAAAACAGACAGGAATCCCCTGTACGGCCCCAATATAATCCACTGTACTTTTCTGTTCAAAATATGCAAGCGTAATATGTCTGTGCTCTTTATCAATCTGAATGGGCGTAATCGGCGTGGGTACTTTCTGTATCAGTGCCAGTCCTTTTTCCCGGTATTTTTCGTTGGTCCGGTTAATCATATCCTCCAGAGTGGAGCCCCGAAGCCCTCTCGTGTTCCAGGTTGCCATCTCATATATCCTTTCCGGCAGCTTCTATGATCTTTTTCATAAGCACAGGAAGCTCTGCTGTAACTGTTTTTCCTGACAACCCCTCAAGAGGACCTGTAAGCTCCGGCAGCTCCAGACGACAGGCATGAAGAAGCTGATGGGTCAGTCCGTATGCTGCACGGTAACAATCATTGATTTTCTTTTGGCCATACTTATAATCGCCAATCAGCGGATATCCCTCTGACGCCAAATGGGCACGGATCTGATGGGAACGCCCGGTGATCAGACATACTTCCAGAAGCGTACAGTCTTTGTACACCTGAAGCGGATGGTATTCGGTCTCAATCCTGCCGGCGTTCTCCTGCTCTTCCTGAAAGATCCGGACTTTATTGGAACCTGGATCTTTTTGAAGCCATCCGCTGATCCGTCTCCCTTCCGTCAGCCTTCCGTGTACAAGACACTGGTAGTATTTGTGCAGGCTCCGGTCCCGCAGCAGTTCCGACATAGTCTGAAGACCTGCCAGAGATTTTCCGCATATGACGATTCCGCTGGTGTTCCGGTCCAGACGGTTACAGACGGATGGACGAATCGGATCTCCTTCCTTCCACTGACCGCTCTGCTGCAGATAGCCCATCAGATATTCATTCAGCGACACATCCCCGGACTCTGCTTTCTGAGTAAGCATCCCCACCGGTTTATTGACCAACAGAATATGGCAGTCTTCATACAGAATCTGAAGCCGGGTCACCGGATAGGGAACCGTCTTTTCCTCCAGGCGGCCGGCAAATTTCTCATAGGTTTCATCGGACAGGAAGACTTTCACCTCATCTCCCGCCTGCACCTTCTCACTGCCGTCTGCTTTCTTTCCGTTCAGTGTAATATTTTTCTTCCGCATCATTTTATACAAAAAACTTCTGGGTGCTTCTTTTAAATATCGACCCAGCAGCTTATCCAGCCGCTGTCCGGCCTCTGCACCAGTAACTGTAATGATTTTCATACTGTCCTCCTGACGGTCTTGCGCGGCGAAATAACGCTGCCTGAACCCGGCGCAGAAAATACTTTCATCCGTATTCCCCTACAGAGAAAATGCCGACAGAAGATGCCGGATGATCTCCTCTCTCGTCCACCCGGGATACCGGTCATCCCCCTGAAAAGGGACCTCCTCCGGCTCTTCCAGGGCCATCTGTTCCACCCGCTTTAAAAAGGCCTGCGAATCCTTTAAAATCTCCACATTCTGCTTATAGGCACTGTTCTTCAGCATCGTCCGGACATGGGCCGCCGCTTTCCCGGGATCCAGCTTCTGATCGCTGGAATATCCAGCCACCGTTCTTCCTGATATCACCATACAGTCCACATAATAATTCCTCTCATAAGAGGTGAAGACATTCTCATAGAGAACCAGACGATTCCCTCTGACCGCCTCCACGTTCTCCTGGAATCCCTGATCTATGGAACGATACCTGCCTGCCAGAATCGCCCGCACCATCTGATTGCAGCCCGGAAGACAACCTACCACAGCCACCACCGTCATGACATTTTCCCGGGTTCCATGAATCATCCAGGCGGCCAGAAAGATCAATATGGGGATTGTCAGCATCAGTATTGTCTTTCTCCACGCATACCTGCGGTTCCGGTCCAGATATCCATAAGTACCTTTTTCAAGTTTTGTCCCCATCTATCCCTCCTGTTGCTTTTTATGATGTATATTTCGAATTGTCTTTTTATTTCTCCGTGCCGGCACATGCCCTTTCTTCCCGTTCCTTTTGCCGGATTCTTCCGGATTTTTAGAAGCAGGGTTTCTTTTTTCTTCTGGATGGATCAGGCACTTTTTGCCATAGCCGATCAGATCTTCTCTTCCGGCCAGTTTAAGCGCTTCCCTTACCAGCTCCCGATTTTTCGGATTACGATACTGAATCAGAGCCCGCTGCATTTCCTTTTCATGAAGATTTTCGGGTATATAAACTGGTTTCATAGTCCTTGGATCCAGGCCCGTCGCATACATGCAGGTGGATATGGTGGAAGGCGTCGGATAAAAATCCTGTACCTGTTCCGGCATATAACCCAGATCTCTGCAGTATTCCGCCAGTTTTACCGCCTCTTTCATGGTGCTTCCCGGATGAGAAGACATCAGATAAGGGACCAGATACTGTTTCAAATGAAGCTGTTCGTTCATTTTCTGATACTGTCTGGAAAATTCTTCATAGACAGCATGTTCCGGCTTTCCAAGACAGGAAAGCACCGGATCACTTACATGCTCCGGCGCCACTTTCAGTTGACCGCTCACATGATACCGACACAGTTCTTCCAGAAAACCACTATCCCGGTCCGCCAGTACATAATCAAAACGAATGCCGGAACGGATGAACACTTTTTTGACTCCCGGAAGCGCCCGCAGTTTCCGAAGCAGCGCCATGTAATCTCTGTGGTCTGCCCTGAGATTCCTGCAGGGCTTCGGAAACAGACACTGTTTCTCCCTGCACACGCCTTTCGTCAGCTGTTTCTCACATGAGGGCATACGAAAATCTGCCGTAGGGCCGCCCACATCATGGATATATCCTTTGAAATCCGGTTCCGAACACATCTGCACTGCTTCTGCAAGAAGAGACTCATGACTTCTGGCCTGGATAATCCGCCCCTGGTGAAAAGTCAGGGCACAGAAAGAACAGCCGCCAAAGCATCCCCGTGAGCTAACCAGGCTGAATTTTACTTCCGCCAGTGCCGGAACTCCGCCTGCTGCATCATACATGGGATGCCAGGTCCGCTGATAAGAAAGCCCGTAAATCTCGTCCATCTCTGCTTCTGTCAGAGGTATGGACGCAGGATTCTGTAGAACATAACAGCTTTTGGAATATTCTTCTGCCAGGCATTTTCCCGAAAACGGGTCTGTGTTGCAGTACTGGATATAAAAACTTTCCGCATATTTCCTTTTCTCTTTGCAGATCTCTTCATATGCCGGAAGAAGAATGTGCCCGCCTGTACGGGACAGCGATTTCACCTTGCAAACAGTTCCCGGAAGATACGTAATTTCCTGTATGGGAATCCCCGCGTCCAGTGCATCTGCAATGGCGACAATGGATCGTTCTCCCATTCCGTAAGAGATCAGATCTGCTCCGCTTTCCAGAAGAATCGAACGGCGCATAGAATCTGACCAATAGTCATAATGAGCCAGCCGGCGAAGTGAAGCTTCAATACCGCCGATTATGACCGGCGTCTTCTTATAGTTCCGGCGGATCAGGTTGCAGTAGACGATAACCGCCCGGTCCGGCCTTCTGCCGGCCTCTCCCCCCGGCGTATACTGATCTTTACTCCGACGCTTTTTCGCCGCTGTATAATGATTGACCATGGAGTCCATGTTTCCGGCCGATACCAGGAACCCGAGACGCGGTTCGCCCAGTCCGGTGACACTGTCTGCATTTCGATAGTCCGGCTGGGGAAGAATCCCCACTGTATATCCCCTGGATTGCAGCACACGGCTTATAATCGCCGGACCAAAGGACGGATGGTCCACATAGGCATCTCCAATCACATAGACAAAATCCAGCTGCCGGATTCCCAGTTCTTCCATATCTGCCCGACAGACCGGAAGGAAGCCCCGGGAGACGGCACTTTCTTTGTCTGTCTTTGACCCTTGTATGTCTCCCGGAACTTTCTGCTTATTCAACATCTGAACCCATCCCCTTTCTGTCTCTTCCTCCTGACCGACAGGAAATATATTGCATGCGGCAAAATTCCCCCTGGCTCCCGGCACAGCTTTGTTTCTGACATTCAGTTTCTTCTGCCGGAACTTTCCGACACCAGTCCCGTCAGGTCTTTAAGCGCCTGAATCTCTTCATCCGTCAGCTGGCGATACGCTCCCGCCTGCAGCGTCTCATCCAGCGACAGAGAACCCATGCACAGCCTCTTCAAATAAATCACCCGGCATCCGACCGCCTCAAACATCCGTTTCACCTGGTGAAACTTTCCTTCCTGAATCGTAACCAGAACTTCACTGATCTCTCCGCTCTCTACAATCTCAAGCTCTGCCGGTAACGTCGGCTCCTTTTCCCCGATCTCCAGCCCTTCTCTGAACTGTTCTGCTTCCTTTGGCGTCACCTGTCCTGCAACTCTGGCATAATAGATCTTATCCACATGCTTCTTTGGCGACAGCAGGCGGTGCGCCAGCTCTCCATCGCTGGTCAGAAGCAGCAGGCCTTCCGTATCCTTGTCCAGCCTTCCCACCGGAAAGACGTCTCTTCTGTCCTTAGGCTCAAGGAGGTCCAGTACCGTTCGCTCCCGCGCATCCTCTGTGGCAGAAACCACCCCTGCCGGTTTATGAAGCATCAGATATAAAAATGGCGCATAAACCGCCTCCCGGTCACCACAGACCACCTGGTCTTTCGTTTCTTCCACCTTCTGCTCCGGCCGTTTCACAGTCTCGCCATTGACCTGCACCAGCCCTTTCTTCAGAAGTGATTTCACCTGGCTTCTGGTGCCAAAACCGGTTTCGCACAGGAACTTGTCCAGCCGCATCATGCGTTCATCCTCCATCCGGAGAGATATTTGTTGCGCAGGGTTCCCCGAAGCAGCTTTCCCCAGCCCAGGGGATAACCATCCACACAGATCAGCTGCCAGCCGTTCTCCCGGCTGCTCTCCCCTTCCTCTATCTCAATCGTCTCTCCCTTCAAATAGCGAATTACCCGTTGATCAGAAGCAGATAAATCAATCACCGAACCATACTCTTCTTTTTTTAGCACCATGGCAAAAGCCTGACTGGGTTCAAACCGTTTCTTCAGAAGTTCTCCCATATACAGACCAAAGCGCAGAGCACGAAGTCCCTGACATCGTCCGATACCCTCCGGTATCCAGAATACTTTCGTATTCAAAACCTGTATGCCGGACAGAGAAAACGGCAGTTTTACATCCTTCAGGAACTCCTCCAGTTCTGCCGGAAGTCTCGTCATCCGCCTTCGCTCTTCCGGCACATATTTCTTTTGTTCCCCGTCTCTTTGCAGAAGCGCCAGGAAATGCCCTTCTCCGTCAATCTTATGCGGAAAGAGCCGGACGCATTTGTGCAGTGGGAACATGCTATTCACCAGTTTGGGCCTGCCCGGGCAGAAACCTTCGCACCAGGGAATGTCTGCCAGGTGAAAATCCGGATGCCCCTTCAGAAAATCATCCACACTTCCTTCATTCTCCAGCTCCGAAAAGGTACAGGTGGAATACAACATCATTCCGCCCGGCTTCAGCAGTCCGGCAGCCTGCCGCAAAATCTCCCTCTGAATCCTGGAAAAATATTCCGGCCCCTGTCTCTCCCAAGCCGGAATCATATGCGACTGCTTACGGAACATGCCTTCTCCGGAGCAGGGCGCATCAATCAGAATCTTATCAAAAAATTCATGAAAATATTGATCCAGACGGTTGCCCATCTCGCTGGTGATCAGAATATTTGGCGCCCCAAATACTTCCAGATTCTTAAGCAGCGCTTTGGTTCTGGATGCACTGGCGTCATTGGCTACCAGAAGCCCTGTATGATTCAGCTTTGCCGCCAGTTCTGTCGCCTTCCCGCCGGGAGCCGCGCACAGATCCAGCACACACTCTCCTTCTTCTACCGGAAGAACGCTGGCCGGCGTCATGGCGCTTGGCTCCTGGATATAATAAAGCCCTGCATAATAATAAGGATGCTTCGTAGGTGCATCCTCCTCCGTATAATAATATCCGTTTTTGGTCCAGGGCACCTTTCTCAAACTGTGAAAAGGCTGGATACGCTCAAATTCCTCCACAGAGATCTTGGAAGTGTTCACCCGAAGTCCCATAAACCGGGGCTTCTGAAAGCTTTCCAGATACAAATCAAGCTCTTCCCCAAGAATTGTTCTCATGTTCTCTACAAACGAGCCCGGAAGTTCCATTCCTCTACCCTCTTTCTTCTGTGATTGAAACCGCGTTTCTTTCAGACAGCATTATATCACAATACCCGCCTAATAAGAATAGGTTAATTTCTTATTTTCCAGATATTTCAGCATCCAGTACGGATTCACTGCCAGTTCCTGGTCCGCGCCCAGAGGCACATAGATGCCCAGATGCAGGTGCACCGGGAACTGCCCTGTAGTTCCTTCCGGCCCGTAACCGGTATCTCCCATATACCCGAGCACATCTCCGGCCAGGACGGTATCACCCGGATTCCATTCTTTCACATAGGAAGCCAGATGAGCATAGTAGTAATAATTGCCGTTCTCAGACCGGATTCCGACTCGCCATCCGCCTTTCTCCAGCCATCCCACCTGTTCCACCATACCATCTGTCATACTGACCACCGGATAATATCCGGACTGGTCCACTGCAGCCATCAGATCCGTACCTTCATGATTCCTTTTGCCGCCGTAATTCCGTTCTGCCATCCAGGAATTCTCAAAAGCAACCGTAGCCTTTTCATTGATATCAGACAGCGGTACCGGAAACCATTGAAGCTCTGTCCAGACCAGCTCCACAGTATCCCTGTACCGTTCAAATTCACTTCCGGGACTCTGTCCACAGAACATTTGTTCTTCCATAAGTTCGTCGATCCAGATCAGTTCTCCCTGGACTGCACAGTTCAGCAACAAAGTAACCATCAAATAACATGCAATCTTACGAATTGGACTCATATTTTACCGCTTGCCCCATAAAATGTAGGGAATTAGTTCATTATATGGTGACTGTTTGAAAAAGATACTTTTCATTCTCTCTGTTACAGGTGTCATTTTCCTGTTATTTACCCATCCAGATGTAATCGCATCCGGATGTTCTCTTGGACTCACCCTGTGGTATACGGCAGTCCTGCCTTCTCTGCTGCCCTTTATGATTTTTTCCAATTTGCTGGTCCGGACCGGCATGTTCCGCACTCTGAATCGGGTCTACGCACCTATACTCAGAAAACTGTTCCGAATCTCCGACGAAGGGTGTTATGCTGTCCTGCTGGGATATCTGTGCGGATTTCCCATGGGCGCCAAAGTGATCGCCGATCTCGTAAGAGAGCACCATATTTCTGCAGAAGAAGGGACCTACCTTCTGGGTTTTTGCAACAACGTAAGTCCTGCCTTTTTCCTGAATTACGTCTGTCTGATGAAATTGGGATGTTCTTCTGTCCCCTGGAAACTGGTGCTGCTTTTCTATGCCCTGCCTCTGCTTTACGGCTTCTTCACCAGACCCTTTTATCAGTTCTCAGATATCGGTGCAAAAAAACAGGCTCCAACGCATCGGCTGGATTTTCCGATGCTGGACGCCTGTATTATGGATGGATTTTCCACCATCACCCGGCTGGGCGGATACATCATGCTTTTTACGATCTTTACACAATTTTTAAAGCTCCTGCCCCTGTCAGCTTCCCTGCTGGCCTTTTTAAGCGCTGTTCTGGAAATCAGCTGCGGCATCGACCAGATCGCCGCTCTCTCCGTCCTCTCTCCCGTGCACCGGACCGCTTTCATATGTGCCTGTACTGCTTTTGGCGGCCTGTGCATCTATGCACAAACGCAGAGCGTCCTTTCCGGAACGCCTCTCTCTATCCAGAGCTGGCTGAAAGGAAGGATTGTCACTGCCCTTCTGGTGTTTCTGCTGGTAATGTCTCCGGCTGTGGCGCCAGTTCTGCGCGGTTGCTGGTAATAGTTGCATAAAAATCCTGGAAATTATTCATCATCGCCTCATAACGGACATTTGAAGTATCCACCATTCGCTGTATCATATCCTGAAGATCTGCAAGCCGCTCGTCTGTATACGCAATCGCACCGAGCCGGATCTCATTGGCATCTCTGGTGGCATTGTTCAAAATCTCCTGAGCCTGTACAGTTGCAGTCTCTATCACCTGATTTGCCTGCTCGTAAGCCTGCTGCATGATCTCATGTTCATTCACCATTTCCTGATTCTGAAGATTTGCCTGGGCGACGATTGCCTGGGCTTTCTTCTGAGCATCCGCCAAAATTGCGTCTTTGTTTGCCAAAACTTTCTGATAACGCTTAATTTCTTCCGGTGTCTTCATCCGGAGCTCTCTCAGAAGCTCCTCAATTCGTTCCCGATTTACTATAATCTTCTCCCCGGAACCCAGAAGCGGTCCCTTACAGGTATCAATATAGTCTTCTATCTCTTCAATAATCTGTTCTATACGGCTGTTGCTCATCTTTCCCTTGCTCCTTCTGAATGATCTGTTTTCCCGCAACGATTTTCTATTTCAATAACTCTTCCGTACCTTCTTTCACAATAACATTTGTAATTTCATGGTAATTATAACTGAACATGCTCATTTGTGCAAGGTGTAATTCTGGTCAATTCTCTGCGCATCCCGGCAAAAGGGACTGTTTGTTCCCCAAACAGCCCCTTGCCTTTACTTTTACTCTCTTTTCAGAAAAATGACTAATACCGTTTAATCTTCTTCGACGGCGTCTTGGGAAACTCTGTATCCCTCACCTTCAGCCGATAGATTTTCTTATATGCCGGCGCGCCCTTATTCCAGTCGTCAATCAGCTCCTGGAGCGCTGCCTGTACATCTTTTATCCCTTTCTTCTCCACATACTCCGCATCCGGAAAGAATTCAGCCTCGATCACGCCTTCACTCTCGCGAACCAGCACTTCCTGTACCATGGGAGCCTCGGACAGACGATTCTCCAGCTCCTCCGGAGAGACATTCTCCCCGTTCTTTGTGATGATCAGATTCTTCTTGCGCCCGGTCAGGTAGACAAATCCCTCTTCATCCACATAGCCAAGATCTCCGGTCCGAAGCCAGCCGTCCACCAGCGTCTCCTTCGTCTCCTTTGGCATCTGATAATAGCCCTGCATAACGCTGCTGCCCCGGACCCAAAGCTCCTCATCCACTACTTTTGCCTCGCAGTTAGGGATGAGCTGCCCCACGGAACCTTTGCGGATGTTCCAGCTCACGGTCGTACTGATAACCGGCGCACATTCCGTCATACCATAACCCTGCAGGATTGTGATCCCGTATGTCCCAAACAGATCCAGCATGTTCGGCGGCAGATACGCGCCACCGCTGCAGATCGTCTGGAACTGCTCTCCGAACACTTCTCTTTTCACAATCTCAGGAGGAAGACCTGCCGCCTCCTGCAGCTTTTTCGCCATGGTCTCGATCATCAGCGGAACCATCAGAATCACATTCGGTTTGAACAGCTTGATATTCTTCGCCATACGAATCAGCGAATCGTTGATACAGATGATGCTGCCCAGAGAAAGCCCTTTTAGAATATCCATGCTCAGGCAATAGGCATGATGAATCGGAAGCACCGTAAGTATCACCGTCCGCTCCGGGAACTTCATATCCAGGCAGGTGGCATTCTCTGCCAGGTTCCGGTGAGTCAGCATGACGCCTTTACTCTTTCCCGTGGTCCCCGATGTAAACATAATCGTTGCCAGTTCCTCCGGACTGGGCTCATACGCACAGGCTCCTTCATGCTCCCGCAGCAGCTGCCAAAAGGAAAGCGCCTCTTCGTCTGCCGCTTCCTTCTGCATGGAAATGATATATTTGAGCTTGGGGCATTTGGCCTTCGCCGCCAGCATCACATCTTTACGGATCTCATCCACCACCAGCACCGATGCATCTGCCCGGTCGAGCAGCTCACACATTTCCTCCATCGGAAGAGACACATCCAGAGGAACACATACCGTCCCGCTGTTTACCGTTCCAAGATAGGTGACAAGCCATGGATAAGAAGTCATGCCTGTGACCGCCGCATGGCCTCCCTGTACCCCCAGTGCTTCCAGAACTCTGGAAAAACTCTCACTGTCCTTTTTCAAATCTGTATAAGATTTTGTCTCTATGGTATCTTTCCCGATCTTATAACGGATGGCGTCCTCTGCCCCGTATTTTTGTTCCGACTGTACCAGAATCTCACGAATCGTACTGATTATCATTACTCTCTGCCTCCATCAGGTCCGCAGCCGTCCCGGTGACCCCTCTGATCCGGACAGCTACTGTTCAAAGATTTTGTATCAACGGTTTCAGACCAAGCTTACTCTGCCGACAGCCTGTTCAGATACTCCACTGCCTCCTGCACAGTCCGGATATCAGACACTTCCTGCTGGTCAATCTCCACATCAAAAGCATCTTCCAGCTCTCCAAGCATGCTCATAAAATCAAAAGAGGTAAAACCCAGATCCTCCATAAATCTTGATTCCGGATGCACATCCTTTGGCTCCACTTCCACATAATTACAGATGATCTCCACCAACTTTTCAAACATATCCCATTTCTCCTTATCTTCCAGATTTCTTTCAAAAAACAGCCCGTCTTTGAAAGAACCTATACCAATTTTATAATATCCCCGATTTTCAGGTTCGGGTTCTCGGACCCTTTGAACATAATCTTGCACAGATAATAATACAGATACTCCAGCTTTTCTCTGGAAACCGCTTTGATCTGATGTTCAAAACTGAAATCCAGTCCGTTGTCGTCCGGCCGGTGCATAACAGTCAGGTACATGGCCTGGGTGGTCGCTCCGTTGGGATACCATTTGGTCTTGTACTTGATATCGCCCAGTTTCTCCAGTCCCTTCTCCTTCAGCGTCAGTGGCTGATAGGTCAGTGACATGGGCTCGTAAGTCTGTCCGCCCGGATGGGGGTATTTGCGTCCTCTGTAAGCAAAATAGGCTACCGGATCATAATTTGCATGACGAAAATATTCATTTTGCAGATCGCGAATCTCATAGATTCCTTCCAGAAATGTCTTATCCTCCGAAATGATCGTGCGGAAGGGGAAGGAATGGATTCTGGTGCCGCCGGATTTTTTTTCTTTGAGTGTCGCTCTTCTTGCGATGGCAGTATTGATAGAGACATCGTCATTTCCGTTCATTTTCTGAAAATAGGTACGAAGTCCCATGAGCAGCAGGCACACCAAAGATACATGATATTTCTCACAGAAATCCATCAGACGCTTCGTCGGTTCTTCTTCCAGATGGAAGATATCCAGAGCAGAATCCACAGAATCAGATACATTCACAGCCGCTCTTGCATTGGGATCCCCGCTTCTCTCACGCTCTGCTTCCAGAGCGCCCGGGCCGTCAATCCCGTTGTAGATAGGCTCCGGCATGCTGTCAATCAGGTTCTGGAAATACGCTTCATCCCGCTCTTTCGCCTTGCTGCCCGCCTCGTAAGCCAAATCTTTCTGAAGCTGTTCAAGATAGGAAGCCATGTCCTTTGGATAGTCCACCCCTTCATACATGGTGTTACAGTAAAGTTCGATCACATCCCGAAGGAGGCAGATCAAAGACTGCGCATCCATGATCCGGTGATCCACCAGCAGATATACACCCTGAAAACCATCGGGCATCTTGATCATGACGATCCGGCTCATAGGAGAATCCTGGGGCTTAAAAGGCACCGCTGACCACTCCGTCATGGTCTTCTCCGCCTCTTCCATAGTGCCCGCAGAAAAATCCATAAGTTCCACATCCGGCCGGCCTTCTTCTGCGTTCACCACATACTGATACCAGGTGCCCTCTTTGTCCGCTGCAAAACGAATCCGCATACATTCACAGCGCTCATATGCTTTGCAGATGGATTCTTTCAGCACTTCCATATCCAGCTCTGCTTCGATAGTCAGACTGGTCCCTACATTCAGCACCTCTTTTTTCGGGCAGAAATTCTGGTAAAAAAAGTGGAATTTTTGTGCCGCTGTCAGCGGATAAACCGGATAGCCTTTTCTTTTCCTCATCATTTTATCAATCCTCCAATAAACTCGTTGAGCGCCTGTTCGTAAGCCTCCATATCCTTATAGTAGCTCTCCGCATGGGCGGCCCCTTTGACAATCAGCATCTTTTTGTCCGATGCAATATTTTCGTAAATCTTCTCACACATACTGCAGGGAACGAACGTGTCCGCATCTCCATGAATCAGAAGAATCGGCACCTCGGCCTTTCTCACTTCCCGTGCCGCGTTGCACTCGTCCAGTCCATAACCTGCCTTTTTCCGGTTCACCAGGCTGGCAATCTGAATCATGGGAAAGGCCGGCAGGTGATATATGGAATGAAGCACATGTGTAAATACTTCTTTGGCGGACGTAAAACCGCAGTCTGAGACGATGCCTTTCACCTGATTCGGCAGCTGCAGACCACTGGCCATGAGCACCGTAGCACCTCCCATGGAAGTTCCGTGCAGCAGGATCTGAATATCATCTCCGCACCTGCCGATCAGCCACTCGATCCATCCCATCGCATCCATCCGATCCAGACAGCCAAAGCCGATGTATTCGCCTTCACTGTCCCCGTGGGACCGTTCGTCCACCAGAAGCATGGAAAAGCCCTGTTTCATATAATAATCCGACAATCCGATGTAATCGCTCATACCCTGGCTGGTGTATCCGTGGAAACAAATCACCGTCTTCTTCTGATCTCCCGCCGGAAACCAGGTGGCATGCAGCTTCAGCCCATCCTCCGACAGACGGTACACGTCTTCGTGGGGCTGCTCCATCATATGATCTTTCCGCTCCTGAATGACCGGCATGTACTGATTCCAGTCCGTCCCCGCCATCTTGATGGTTCGTTCCTTCTTCGCATTGCCCCGTTTCATGGTCCTGCGGTAAAAATACACCGAGCCCCCGGCTTCTGCCACGGTCAAAAGACCCAGAAATATCGCTATGGCTCTTGTCTTTTTTTTCATATTGCGCCTCCTGATTTTGATTTACGCTCTGCTGCGGTCTGCCAGCTCCTTAAAGCGCAGAGCCTTGTCGATATTGCCCTCCACCTTCAGTTTTTGAATCGTAAATGCCAGTACCGGGTCCAGCGTTCCGTCCGCCAGTTCCCGAAGCGTCTGCGCACTGCAGGTGAACATGGCGTCCCGGTCAAAATATTCATAAGGTTCCACAAACAGCGTTCCGTCTTTTACTTCCACATAGAAAATGCCGGATGCCTCTCCTGTGATATTGAACTGATAGGCCAGATGCTCTTTGATATCACTTACATCTGCCTCCATAAATCTCCCTTTTATCTCTGCAAAAAAATCTGCATATGTCATTTCCCTTTTCCTCCACCATGTCATATTTTTTCTTTTTTCGACCGATGGTCGATTTGATTCCCCTGTACTTTATCATCTTTTCGACCGCTGGTCAACTACATTTCATCCAAAAAGCAAAAAGAAAAGCCGGAATATCTGTGTAATCTATAAAAATATCCAGATACTGCGACTTTTCCAGACGGTTTCTATGAAAAAAGATTGTACACCGTTGGTGATTTGTGTATAATAGACGAATACAGAATCGGAAAGGTTTTGTTCCTGCAGAAAGGCGGTTTCCTTATGACCAGAGACACAAAATATACGAAAATCCTTGATGCACTTCAAATGTTGCTGGAAAATAGAAATATTCAGAATATCTCCGTCAGTGATATCGCAAAGGCGGCAGACATGGGAAAAGGAAGCCTCTATTATTATTTCCCATCCAAAGAAGCGATCCTGGAAGCACTGGTGGAACGAGACTACGAAAAACCCCTGGAGACAGCCAAAAACCTTGCTGCCAAAAGGGATATCTCCCCTTTTACCCGCATGGCGATGATCTTTCAGGCATGCCGGAATTCTTCGGTCCAGTTTCGGAACCGCCGAAACACGCCGTCTGCCACAAGCGCCCCGGAACAGGCCTTTATCCATCAGAAATATCTGACTTATCTGACCTCCGAATTAAAACCCGTGCTGACCGATATTATCCGGCAGGGCATTGAAACAGGGGAGATTCATTTTGATCATCCCGCTGCCCTGGCAGAGATTGTCCTCATCGTCCTTGCCGTCAAGCTGGACAATACACTGATCCCATCCACATCCGAAGAAACAGAAGAAACGATTTCAGGACTGATCTCTCTTCTGGAAAAAGGAACCGAAAATCCTGCGGGCTCTCTGAACTTTCTGCGGGCATTTTAGCCCGCTGGAAAATTGTACTGTCTATTTGTTAATTTTATGAAATAATGTTCTTTTTTTTACAACTCAGTCGATATATCATATAGATCATATCAGCAAAACCATTTCAAAAAGGGGGGATCTTATGAATGTCACAGAGAAAAATCAACCGTTCACTTACAACGATACCGCTTATCGTTCTATTAAATATGAAGACCGCATGTCCGAATCTGCCTGTAAAACCGCCGGAAAGGAACTGGATGCTTCTGCAAAGGCGGCAGACAAGGCTTCCGAACGTTCCGGTTCAGACTCCCGGATAAGATCTTCCGCTCCGAATGATTCTGTGGGACAGCTCGCCGCAGAACTTTCCCGCTCTGAGACAAGAATGGATGTACTTCAGGTTTTATCCAAAGCCACCCGGGCCCTTGCCAATCTGAAGATGTCTGCATATGCCTGCGAAGGAAAGGATGCAAAAAAAGTTGCACAGATGATCAAGCGAATGGAGAAGCTGATCAAACGCATCCAGAAAAAGGCCAAACAGCTGGGCAAAGAAGAACAGATGGAGATTCAGCAGAAAAAAGCAGAAAAGCAAAAAGAACTGGAACGTGCGAAACAGATTCGGGAAGAACTTCGCAGCAAACGTAATAAACGCCGGCGGGAAGAACGGGATTATGCTGCAAAAGAACTGGCCACAGACGGAAAGGAATCCGTCAACGACACCCTATCTGCCATTATCGGTGCAGGAACCGCTCTGTCCGGTTCTCAGTCAACAATTTATAATGCGGCGGGGGGAATTGATCTGTCTGCCATGTCATCTGCAGGCGGCGTATCCCTTGACATCACCGTCTGAAATCAGGCAGAGAACATCTGATGTATCTTCTGACAACGCAACAGGGATACCGCTTTGCGGCATCCCTGTCCTTTTATCTGTTGCTTCTTTTATTGGTTTTCTTTTTTGTCTTACCAGTCTTCTTTCTCTGTCCGACCTGTTTTTCGACTCTTCTTCGCTCTCTTCTCCTTTGCCTGCGCTGTTGCTTCTGCACCGCCAGGAAAAAGACCACTCCTGCAGCAATTACTGCCAGTACAAGCACTGCAAACAAAATCAAATCCACGCGATCTTCCGACTCATCTTCATCCTTCGTGTCCTCAGATAACGGTTCTTTTGCTCCGACTTCCTCCGTTGCAGACTCGTCCTTATCAGAAGCGTTCTCATCGAAATCCCCTGCAAATTCTTCGTCGTCCGGAACATCTGCCTCTGTATCTGTTTCATAAGGTTTCTGCCTGACATTGACAGATGTCACTCTGGATTTACTCTGATTTTTATCTGTCCGGATTCCAATATCTCCATGAGATTCTGACTGATCAGGCGGTGGAGTTCTGCCACCGCTTCCTGAACCGGAAGAAGATGTGGATCCCGAACCAGGCGTATCGGGAACTGTCCCGCCTTCCTCCTGCTTCGGCGGCTCTTCTTCCTCTCCCGGTCCCGGCAAAGGCACATCCACACTGCTGTTCCCTGCCGTTACTTTCTGGGCCACTGATGTATTGACATCTTTGAATTTATACAAATCATATGCTCTGTTGACAATCTGCAGACTATCTGACTTCACTTCCACCAGGGCGGCAGCGGACCCGCCTCCCGGGTCCAGCACCACTTTCCCAAGGCTGAATTCTCCGTTTCCGAACAGGTTCTGATCCTGTCTGCCGGACACATAGAGATTCAGCGTACCTGTGTTCCTGTCATAGCGATACTGCTTCACGTCACATGCAATTCCATCGTTGAATTCAAATGAAACATTTGTATCTGCATTTCCTTCTGTTACCTGAACCTGAACTGTCAGCTGCATGGACATGGCTTCTTCAGAAGATTCCCCAAAAGTCACTTCCACTTTGTTCTCTTCTGTCTTCAGGATAATGTCCTGAGATGATGCTTCTGTCCGAAGTCCGCAGAGGAGCAGGCAGAAGACAAGAAGTCCCATTCCCCGAATCCATCTGTTCATCCTTCTCTCTCCCTCAATTGTCATTCAAGAGTTACAGAAGGAAGTTTTTCCGGGAGTTTCACGAGCATACTGTCGCTGACCAGCCGCTGACCTTCATTCGTCAACGCATCATCCACCCGATAGAGTTCCGCCCGTACCTCTTCAGGAAGTGAAGAAACATCTACTCCGTCTGCAGGTTCCAGCCAGTAAATCCATCTTCCTTCAGAAACATTTCCAAGCAGCGCATCGTCATCCGCCAAAGGAGGCGCCAGGATAATCTGGTGAGCGGTCAGCGTCCCTTCGTCATCCGTTCCGCCTACAATATTGCCGTCCGCGTCATAAAGTACCACCACATTATAGGCTGGATTTCCTTTATAAGTTCCGGTAAATATGACAGAGCCTCCAGGAATCTTGTTCTTCTTATTCGCACTGTCATAGTAATAATCTTCTGACAGGATCCCGATCTCTCCTGCAGATATTTCCACGTTATCTCCGGAAGGACCATACAGCTCCAGTTCTGTAACAGACAGATTCTTTCCTGTCTGGCCAACTGCCGTCAGCTTCACATACGCCGCATCGCAAATGCGAATCCTCTGACTGTCATCTGTAAAATACACACGCGCACCAGATTCCCCAAGGGTAAATTTCCCTTCAGCGACCTTCTCATAGTGTTCTCCGTCCGTACTGACCTCAATCAGATAATCGCTGATGGCCGTACCGCTTCCGCCCTTACAGGTATAATTCAGGGCTGACACTTCCTCCCGCCGGTTCATCTGTAAGATAATATATGGTTCTTCCTCCAGCGATTTACCGGTGTAAGTATGAGAATCATCTCCGTCAATCACTTTGGTGATCGCAGATTCCATAGTTGGTTCACATGGCAGTTCCTCCGTGCCATCCGGAACCTTATCTTCATCAGAGACCATATTCGTACTTACCAACCAGCTGGTCTTATCCAGGATTCCGCTTCCCTGGACTTTCACCGGGGCGGAAACACACGCTTCAGAATAATTCATCCATTTATCCACAGCCCGAACTTCGTAGGCAACCACATGGCCGGCTGCAAAAGCCGCCTGATCTTTGAAAGTAAGATCCCGCGTAAAGCCTGCAATTTCCCGCCTTACTTTCCCCCATTCAGTAAAGACTCTGGTAATCTCATATCCCTGTATGGCTTCCGAATCTCCGGAAGATGCTATAGTGAGCGATACGCTGCCTTCCGGATTCCCTTTCGCCTGTACAGAAGTCACGGCTGTCTTCACACCTGTACTATGGGTCATCTCGTAGACTCTTGCATTATCGTCCACATAATAGATCGCCCGCTTCTCTTCCGGAAACTGCCTCATATAAGAACGGGTAGTCTCATCCGGCACCATGCCCCATCTGTTGAAGAACTCTGTCAGATTATGTTCTGCTGCTGCGCTGGCCAACCGCATCAGTTTCTGATCTCTGTCACCTGACAGGCTTAGTTTTACGCCTCCCGGCGACGGAGCTGAAGCAGTATCCCGCGCATACCTGTCCACCCGGGCAAAGAACAGATGATCCTGAATCTCCTGCCAGGTTCCATATGTTTTATAATTGTAATCCCTGTCATAGGCAAGATGAAGCTGCCAGTACATTCCCAACTGTGTAAATACATTATTGGAATAACCAGTGGCTCCTGAAGTCACCTTTTCAAACACTTTCGAATAATCGAACCGCACAGTGCTGTTCTCATCCTTCGCCTGGGCCAGTACAGAGAAATAGTTGTTGGTTACTTCTGCATGGGCATAGGCAGACTGATTAATCTGATGCCCGATCTCATGGGCAATTCCCCATCCAAAATATCTGCCACTCTGATATTTTCCAGAAGCATCGGCCTGAACCGGCGTTCCGCCCATCAGTCCCGGAACAGAACCCCATTCAATCCCCACATGATCTCCAGATGCATACATAAAAGCCTCTCCGAACATCTTCATGTAACGGATATTCAGGCACTGGTAAGGCAGATGGTTTTTCTGCACAACTGCATCGGGCGTGCCCTCTGCAAAAGAGTCTGTCAGTCCTTTATGCTGATAAAACAGGATCAGCATCTGATCCATAGCCTGCAATGTACTTTCCAGACTGCCAGTCGCTTCTGAACCAAGTCCTGCAAGTACCTGACTTGCCGGAACAGAGAGCATCATGTAATCTGATACAATATCTGTAGTGTTCAGAATACAGGTTGCCGCTTTATATTCATAGGCATTTACCTGCTCGTTCTGGCTGGATGCATGATCGCTGTTATGAGTCGCTTCCAGACGGTTCACATATTCTTTCAGCTCTTTTACATATTCTTCGATTTTCCTGGAACGTTCTTCGTCAGACACCCTGTATACGTTCAGGATCGGAAATACCGTTCCGCCGCTAACGCGGACCGCATACTGATCCTCTGGATTATTCCCCGTATATCGTACATAGAGAGGACCGCCCCTCTCCGCTTCCGTACTGGAAAATTTAGGAACCTGAATCTCATTTCTTCCTGTCTTCAGCGCAACTTCCTGTGACAGTCCGTTTGCTTCTGCATGCTGCTGAGTGAACACAAGTTTCAGATTTGTATTTACTCCGGACTTCATCCCCGGATTTCCCACATAGACAACGATCTGTTCTTCCGCCGCTGCAGTCACTCCCAGAGGCTGACGCGACATCAGACCGCCCAATGCAATTCCATTGTCTTTCTGGCTTGTAATATCGGGGTTCACCTGAATCACCTTTCCAAGTCCTTCGGTTGCCAGCAGCGCTTTTGCAGCATCCAGCTCCTTCTGCAGTGCATCTCGTTCCGGATGATACTCTCCGCTCACCGGATCCGGTGTATCAAGTCTGGTCTGCAGCTCACGAATTGCTGCTTCATTCACTCCGTCTTTCAGAGTAATATACAGATCATCTGCATACAAAGCCAAAATATCCTTTTCCAGACTGTCATATTCATGCAGCCGAATCTCTGAAATCGCCACTTTATAGTATCCGTACCGATGTCCGATTCCAATCTGCAGCCTGGAAGTCCTGATTGGTTCTTTCACCTTAATCAGATAATATTTCCGGTCTCCGCTCCGTCTTTGGGAGATTGTCACATCCTTTGCTGTCAGCATCTTTCCATTTTCATCCTGATACTGAATATTGGCATAAGCGAATTCTCCCACATCCATTGGCTGAGCCAGTGTGATCATACCAATCTCATATACAGCATCCAATTCCACTGTAACGCCTTTCCCACTGCCTGGATAAGCGCCGCCATAATCCCAGTCCTGCCGGTCTATGTATGAAGTATAGCTGTTGTCAAATGCCCCCAGTGCACTGCCGGCCTCTTTATCCAGAGGACTGTCTACCATGGAGACAGCACCGCCCCCTATCACTGCAGATACAATATGGTTGCTCAGTTTTCCTTCCCCATTGGAAGTATTAATCAGCTTATATGTGGGCAGTTTTGCCGGAATCAATCCGCTGATCGTCTTGTCTGATGCAATCAGTGACGCAGGTCCTTCTCCCAGTTCATTGGTTCCCGTCAGATACACCAGGTACTTGGTATTGTCCTTAAGGCCGGTAACCTGATGGTAAGTACCGGTAATTCCGGTAATCTTCTCATAACTTTCCGAACCGTCTTCTTTGTAGTACAGATTATAGCTGTCTGTATCTTTCATATTTTTCCAGCGTACCTCAATGTTCTGGTATCCGCCCGTGACTTTCACATAGTCCGGCGCCAGCGGTTTTGCGTCCGCTTTTGGAATCACGGTTACTGACGCGGAATACCCGCTTTTCCATTCTCCGTTCAGAGACTGTACGCTGATCTCATAAGGCGTACCATTTTCCATCTTATCCCCCAGAAACTGCTGAACAGATATGGAATTGGTCGCCGTTCTGCGGTAATCTGTCTGTCCCTCACTGACAATACGCACTTCATAAGCGGTTACGTTGTTCTGTGCATCCCATTTTGCTGTAAATGATTTATTGCCATGCTGTACGGACAGATTCTTTGGCACATTCATCTCCGGTTCCGGGATCCTGCTTGCCATATCATTGACAAACTCTACACTTGTGATCTCCGCCAGATTATTCGAATTCATCGTTTTCGTAATCCGAATCGTCACTTTCTTTACCGCAATCTGTTTCTTTAAATCAATCCGAATGGAGCCATCCGGATTTGGCGTAATATCAAATTCTTCCGTCCTGGAAGCCACCATCTCCATGCCGGTTCTGCCTTTGATCGCAGCCGCCACTGTACCGCCGTCCTCTGTCTCGATCACAATGATACCCGACGCAATCCCGTTCTCTTCTTTCAGGGGAGCACCAATCAGAATCTCTTCCATTACTGGCATATTCTGATATCTGCTGAAATCAAATTCCAGTTCCGCTGCGCCCTGAGCAAGAGACAGAGTAAGACCATTGTCTCCTTTCTGAAAGCTTGCCATATCTCCGGATACAACACTGCCTTCCGGCACTGTCAGAACTGCCGCTTCCAGAGGAATCAGCTTTTCCGGCGTCGCAGCCATGCTTTTACCCATGATCTTGCTCAGATAGTTCAGATCCAGAAGATCTACTTTTCCATCGCCGTATAAATCATACTCGGACTGATAATTTCCTGCATCAATGGCATTTATAAGAAGCTCCGTATCCTTGCTGTCCAGCTTTCCGTCCCCGTTCAAATCTCCTTTGGCCAGAACTCCCGGATGGGCCTTATCTGTGCCAACAGCCGTCTCTCCTGTATAAAGCTGTACCCGATATGCCAGGCCGTCTACCTGAAGAGTCTGCACATAGGTGACGTATCCGACTCCAGACACCCGAAGTTCATAGGTTCCTGCCTCCAGATCCGGAAAGCGTACAGATACCTGAGGCGCGTCGAGCGCATCTTCTGCCACAGGTGCAAGAACTGCCTTCTGGGCAGCAGAGGCCGCTCCTTTGAGCTCTACCTGGAACTCCTGAGCCTTCTCTATCTTAATCCCTGCCGTAATCAGCACTTCCACTGCGCCTTTCATCTCATCCTGTCCGCCCGTACGTTCTGTCTCTTTCGGCTGATTAGCAGGCGGATCAGAAAGTGGATCTGCCTCCTTCGGCTGATCCACAGAAGGGTCCGTCCCTTCCGGCTGATCTGCAGACGGATCCCCTTCTTTCGGCTGGTTCGCAGACGGATCCTCCTCCGGCAGGTCAGTTGGCGGAGCCGTATCCTTCGGCGCCGGCTGATCCGAGGATGGTTTTGTCGGCAAAACTGTTCCCGAATTCTCTTCTGTCTCCGGATTCTCATTCTCCTGGTCTTCCGGCAAATCTGCCTCAACCGCCGACCATCTGATGCCGCTGTCATATTCCCGGGCAAATACTGCATGATTCCCGGAAGAAATAATAAGCGCGGCAGAAATCATACCTGACAGAAATCTGGAAATCTTTCTTTTCATTTGTCCATTTCTCCTGATTAATATTTTGCATCTGTACAGAAAATTTTTCTGTCCCTGCAACAGTCTAAGCGTTTTTTATTTTATAATGAATGGAAAACTTATGCAACTGTTTTCTCATTTATTTTCTTTCTCTGCACTCCATATACCTCTTCTACGGATTACACTGGTCACACGGAGTATATCCCTGAACAATCACATCCTCCCGGCTTCCGGTAAACGTTTCCTTGTTCGATTCTTTCATCTGACTCACGCTGGAACACTGGGGGGTATGAAATTTTTTCGTATTAATATTCAGAATATAATCTGCATTCTGGTTTTCCGTTCCCTGTGCAGATTCAGCCAGGCTGCTCTCTCCTGTGACATAGTCAATCGCAACTCCCGGCTGCACATTGTACACATAGACGCAGAAACAGACTCCTTCTCCCTGATCTTCCACCGATTCTGCTTCCATCAGCACTCCGGAAGCCACAAGGTTGTCTCCTTCAAAAACCGGCGACACACGATACAAAACATGATTCTCTGTCTCTTTTACATAATTTGCCACTATATTTTCAAAGGGCAGCATCCCATCCACGTTCATATACCTGGTGCCTGTGATCAGATTCTTTTCATTTGCATTCTCACCAGCCAGCTGAAATCCGATCAGATGACACCTGTTATACAAACTTTTACCGTCTACATGGTCATATCTAACAGAGTGCCAGCCTGTCGGTTTAATATGGCTGATACTCTCCCTGTCTTCTGTAGGCATCAGTTCCAGGCAGATGTTGGCATATGCAACACCACACCTGCCCAAATCATCCAGATCGCTGTAATACTCAAACGGTTCAACTGAAAAATCTTCTTGCGAAAAATACGGTTCGTTGTTATTCACTTCCGCATACGGCTGATCTGCATACTGTTCAATATCTGCCGGCGAAAATACAGGAACTGTATCTTTTTGCTCATCCTCCTGTATTCCTCCTAATGCCCGTTCTGTCGTTCCGGCAGACGCATGCTCCACATTTCTCTCTGACACCTGCCCTTCACAGGCCGATAAAACGAATACAATTGATAAGATTGCAGCCAGCAACCATACTTTTCTCTTTTTCATTTCCTGTAAATCTCCTTTGTAATATTTTCATCCGAATATCCCTAAATTTCACATTTATGGTTGACTATTCTATTGCTGCATAGGATCTGCCTCCTTCCCTTCTTTGAACGCAAGATAAAGAACCGTCTGGTCATAAATCTCCCTGTAATTGCATGCATACCACTGAAGAAATTCCTGATATTCCTCCTCAGTCAGACCAATTTCTTTTTCATTTCTCTGTATTTTCTCTCTGACAGACATCCAGTCTACCTGCTGCCAGTCACGGCCTGAATCTTCTTTGGACTCACTCTCTTCTGCATGAATATCTTTGTAAATCGTCAAATAATTTACCGCCAGTTTCCAATACTCAAAGTTCCTGTCCTCTTCGTGTCTTGTCAGCTCATCCGCCTTAAGCACCTGAAAATCAGAAGTAACATATAAGATAAATGTTTCTCCCTCTTTGAAATGCTTAATCAGAAAATACAGCGGTTCCGTTTCATCTGAATACACAATATATGCTCTCACAATATCATTAATTGACGGATTGTACGGCGGCAAATTCATCTGAATAAAGTGAAGACTGGCACGACTGAAACAGCTCACGCTAAAAGCATCTGCTTCATACGGACATTCTGCCTGATCTTCTTCACACAGCTGACGCAAAATTTCATAAACTATGTTCTGTCCGCGCTCCTTTAACACATGAAAAAAATCGTCTTCTCTTTCCTCATTCTGCATATAAAGCAATTTGGGCAGCAGTTCTTCAAACAGCTCCCACTTAAGACCATCAATACAACGGAATTCCATTTTCTTTCCTCCTGATCATACATATTATTTATACAGAATTATTAAATGTCGTCCAGCAGCTGTTTCAGCAAATATCCTCTGTTGTTGATAAACATTTCCGTCACCTGATAACTATCCGTATCCTCATATTGGCATGGATGTACCTGGCCATCATCAAAAGTCCAGATCTCAGCTTCCGGGATACCCAGCAGAATCGGGGAATGGGTGACGATGAAAAACTGAGCCCCCTGTCTGGCACATGCATAGATTTCTATAAGCAACGTCAACTGCCGCTGTGGAGAGAGCGCTGCTTCCGGCTCATCCAGAAAATACAGACCATTAGGTTTCAGCTGACGTTGGGCAAGGGCAAGAAAACTCTCACCATGAGATTTCTCATGATAGTGTTGGGAAGGATGCAAAGCATCTGCATAATCTTCTTCTTTTGTAGCCACATTATAGAAACTCTCCGCCCGCAGGAAATATCCCCATCCCGGCTTCCGGTATCCTTTCGAAACCCGTACCGCATCGCAAAGCTCCGAATGAGAATCATAGGTGGAAAAATTATAGTTCTTTGTCCCGCCTTCCGGATTAAAGCCGGACGCAATGGCTATGGCCTCCAAGACCGTGGACTTTCCGCTTCCATTTTCCCCTACGAAGAATGTGACAGAATTCGTAAAATTGAACTGACGGACACCTCTGATTGCTTCAATTTCTCTTAAATAACTGTTTTGCTCGATTTTGTCCCAGTTGATGGAGACGCTCTGAATAAATTGATGGTTCATATTTCCAGCATTTAAACTCTTACCTTTCCATCGGGATTGTACACTCTGCCCAATCTGAAATTCGTTCCAAATGACTCAGCCACTCCAGTTGAAAGCCAGTGGAGGAATAACCGCGGCCATAGAAAAAATATTCTTGGGGAAACACGTCCTCTCCAATCCAGCGCAGCTTCTCTCCTGGGATTACATAATTGAAACTCCAGTTTTTCCAGAACCCCAGCACAGAATCACCGAACGGATTGTCATAATCAGGTCTGGCCAGAAATGGTCCTTCCTCCGCTCGCTCTGCAGGCGGAACCGCCACAAAAATCGGATTCTCTCCGCCCAGACCGGCACGATATCCCATCATCCACATGGTCAGGTTCATCAAATCGTAAAATCTTCCTGGCCTGGGCCAGCGCAGAAGCGTCCACTTTGGATCTTCCGGCAAGACAGCAATCTGAAAGGAAAAGGGAACTCTGTCCTCTGCGGCACAAAGGTCAGGGTACTCCTTCAAAAGCTGAATTGCCTGCTCGGACGGACAGTTGATGATGGAGAAACAGGTATAGCCCGTCATATCAAAAGGAAAATCTGGTTGTTTACTCATCACATTTCACTCCTTCCATAAACTCTCAGTTGTCTCTGTCATATAACATCAGACTGTAAAATGAGGGTTAATCAGACCGTCTCTCGACCTGATTAACCCTCAATTCAAAGGCTTTTCCTAGAATTTTCCAGCGTCCGCTGCTTCCTGGATGGAGACAGCCACTGCCACTGTCATACCGACCATCGGGTTATTGCCTGCGCCGATGAGTCCCATCATCTCCACATGAGCCGGAACGGAGGAGGAACCTGCGAACTGTGCGTCAGAATGCATACGTCCAAGAGTATCAGTCATACCATAGGAAGCCGGTCCTGCCGCCATATTGTCCGGATGCAGGGTACGGCCGGTACCGCCGCCGGATGCAACGGAGAAATATTTCTTGCCTGCTTCGTTTCTCTCCTTCTTGTATGTACCTGCTACCGGATGCTGGAAACGGGTCGGATTGGTGGAGTTACCGGTGATGGACACGTCCACGTTCTCTTTCCACATGATCGCAACGCCTTCCGGAACGCTGTTTGCGCCGTAGCAATTGACTTTTGCGCGAAGTCCTTCAGAATAAGATTTACGAAATACTTCTTTTACTTCATTGGTGTACGGATCGTACTCGGTCTCCACATAGGTAAAACCGTTGATGCGGGAAATGATCTGCGCTGCGTCTTTGCCAAGACCATTCAGGATAACACGGAGCGGTTTCTGACGAACTTTGTTCGCCTTCTCTGCGATACCAATCGCACCCTCTGCTGCCGCGAAGGACTCATGGCCTGCCAGGAATGCGAAGCAGTCCGTATCCTCTTCCAGAAGCATCTTGCCCAGATTTCCATGCCCAAGACCTACTTTACGAGTATCTGCAACAGAGCCCGGAATACAGAATGCCTGAAGGCCCTCGCCGATGGCTGCCGCTGCGTCAGCTGCCTTTCTGCAGCCTTTCTTGATCGCGATGGCAGCGCCGACTGTGTAAGCCCAGCATGCATTTTCAAAACAGATCGGCTGGATTCCTTTTACCTGTGCATACACATCCAGTCCTGCATCTTTGGTGATCTTCTCTGCTTCCTCAAGAGAAGCAATTCCATAGCTGCTTAACACAGCGTTAATTTTATCAATACGTCTCTCATATGATTCAAATAATGCCATTTTCGTCTACCTCCTTGGAAATTACTCTTTACGCGGGTCAATGATCTTAACTGCATCTGCCACACGGCCGTACTGGCCTTTTGCTTTTTCCCATGCAGTGTTCGGGTCATCACCCTTTTTGATAAAGTCAGTCATCTTTCCAAGAGATACATACTGATATCCGATAATCTGATTGTCCTCATCCAGAGCAATACCGGTGACATAGCCTTCTGCCATCTCCAGATAGCGGGGACCCTTAGCCAGTGTACCATACATGGTACCGATCTGAGAACGAAGTCCCTTTCCAAGATCCTCAAGACCTGCGCCTACTGCAAGGCCGTCCTCAGAAAATGCAGACTGGGAACGTCCATAGACAATCTGTAAAAACAGCTCTCTCATAGCGGTATTGATTGCATCGCATACCAGGTCTGTATTCAGAGCTTCCAGAATCGTTAAGCCAGGAAGAATCTCAGAAGCCATAGCTGCAGAATGGGTCATACCGGAACATCCAAGAGTCTCGATGAGCGCTTCCTGAATCACACCTTCTTTCACATTCAGAGACAGCTTGCAGGCACCCTGCTGCGGTGCACACCAGCCCACGCCATGGGTAAAGCCGGAGATGTCTTTCACTTCCTTTGCCTGCACCCATTTTGCTTCTTCCGGAATCGGGGCAGCGCCATGATGAACGCCCTGAGCTACCGGACACATTTCTTCTACTTCACGTGAATAAATCATTTGTTTGAAACTCCTTTCAAGTTATCATATTAAGCCTGTAGGGGTAAGGCCTCATATGTAGATATTCTCTCACAAATTCGGCAGTTCGTCCAGCAGTTTTTTCCTGTTTATAAAAAAATTGCAAAATTAATTCATAACAGAAATATCTGGAAATTTTTCTCATTTTGTGGGAGAATAAAGCAAAAGACAGAAAATGGAGTAAGAAAATATGAATTATGATGAGATCACAGCTCTGGTTCACAATACCAAAACTATTATTTTCGATGAAAAAATGGCTCACACAGTTACTGTGAAAGGCGCCGCTGATTATGTCACAAAAGTAGATGTGGCCGTACAGGAATATATGCGCGAAAAGCTTGGACAGTTGTCCCCAGGTATTCGCCTGCTCTCCGAAGAACAAGAAAACAAAGATCTGGACCCGGCTGAATCTTTCTGGATTCTGGATCCCATTGATGGCACCACCAATCTGATCCATGACTATCATATGAGTGCCGTCTCCCTGGCACATTACGAGAACAAGCAGATCCGCTTCGGGATCGTCTATAATCCGTTTACGGAAGAGACCTTCCATGCAGTGCGCGGGAAAGGCGCATACCTGAACGGAGCTCCCATTCAGGTATCCCACCGGGAAGAACTGGACACCTGTATCATCGCTTTTGGTTCCAGCCCTTATGAGAAGGACAAAGCCTCCATGTTGTTCCCTATCTTCCAGAAAATTTTTATGAAGACTGCTGACTTCCGGAGAAGTGCTTCTGCGGCTCTGGACCTGTGCTATGTAGCTGCCGGACGGGTTGACGGCTTCCTGGAATATAATCTGAAACCGTGGGATTATTCCGCAGGCTCACTGATCGTCGAAGAAGCAGGCGGCCGGATCACTGACTGGACCAATCATCCCCTTCCATATCTCCAGAACGCCAGCGTCCTCACGGCAACACCAGAGATTTATGAAAAGCTGCGGACATTTTTATAAATGTCCATAGCTTTTCTGTATAATACCTCATGGTCTGCAGTATATTTTACGTTTTTTCTTTTATAATCTGTGGCGGCCAGTCCGGAATACCTCCCTCCGTAATCGCATGAAACATCCGCTCCTTTGCTCCCGGACAGGCACGTTGGATCTGGCCGACAAGTTCCTTGGCATATGCCCTTTTTGTCTTCCCATCCACCGGGCAGTCACTCTTCATCACAGGAATCTGGTATTTATTGCAGAAGCCTTTCACCTGTGCTTCCTCCACCAGCATCAGCGGACGCAGTACCGTAAGACGTGTATCTTCAAACCATGTCACTGGCGGAAATGCATAAAACTGCCCCTGAAAAATCAGGGACAAAAGCATTGTCTCCACAAAATCATCTTTATGATGGGCATATGCAATCTTGTTGCATCCTATCCGAAGCACCTCTTTCACCAGCGCCCCTTTACGCATATTCGCACAGAGGGCACAGGGATTCTTTTCCTGTCTCTCCTCCAACACAATCTGACCAATCTGTGTGTGTACCACGGACAGTTCCGTATGGAGCTCCTCACAAAATGTTCGAATCTGCATATCATCTACATTTCCGAACCCCAGATCCACCCGGACCGCACAGACTTCAAAGTGCTTCGGATAGAATACAGAAAGCTCTTTCATCGCCCGGAGAAGCGTCAGACTGTCTTTTCCTCCGGAGAGTCCCACGGCAATCCGGTCCCCTTCATCAATCATCCCATATTTCTCTATGGCCTGCCTTACCAGACTCAACAATTTTTGTAATTTCAATTTCTTTTCCCGCAAACTATGATAAAAATGCAAAAATACTTCCCATCAGTTCCCATGCAGCATCCCGCTCCCGCCGCTGCTCCTCTGTCAGCTCCTCATAAAGACACAGCATCGGGTGCTGTCTTGCTTCATCGTCCCGGAAAGGGCCATAGTGCCAGTTATAAAAAAGATAGAACCGAAGCCACCGCATATGGTCCAGCTTGCGATACATCTCCTTTGCTGCTTCTTGCCGCGTTGTCCTGCAGTATTTGTCATAAGCTTTCTTGACTGCAGAAGCAGTAAGCTTTGTGATCGTCTCGTCCTCAAGAAGGATTCGGGTCTTCATCAGCAGATGATCGGCCGCCACAATCTTGGACTGCCGGTGAAGATCATCCAGTTCATCCCAACTGCGCGTCGGATAGGAAACGGACTTTCGGAACAATTCATTGATCATAATCGCCGCCTGATTCAACTCGGTTCGAATGATCTGCTGAGATGTATAGATCTCTTCGTTGGTCCCGAAGTATGATACACCTGGCGCCTTCCGGCTGCTCCGAAGATCAATGCGGCCAGGAACCCGGTAATATTTGTTCAATGTCCAGAAGATACTCCAGCCCTCCTGCTCATCATCCTCGCAGATAATGATGCGGTCTGCCCGCTCCAGGATCAAGTGATTCTCCGCCCAAGTTTCTTTATGAAAGATCAGAGAATCTCCTGCCTCGGATTCCTCATTCAGAGAAAACACCTCGCCCAGGTGTTCATGGATTGCAAGAAACTGCCAGGCATCACCGAAGATGTGATATGCCACATGCTGCTCCGTGGAAATGATGTTGGTCAGGATCGCCCGCTCCAGAATGCTGGACCCATAGTTCCCGAATCCAATAAGTACAATGGTATTTTCATGACGGCATAAAGGTTTTGAGCGCCAATATTGTCTGGCACAACATTCATAGCTGTGAAAAAAATTAATATTTCCAGACAGCTTATCCTGCCCATTGGTCGTTCGCGCATAGACCTCCACTGGTAGCTCATGCAGATTGATCGCCCGACTGTTTACGCCGATATCATTTTCCTTCATCAGGAAAATCCTGCATTTTGTCCCGATGTTTTTTTTCTTTGCAACAATCTTATGAAGTGAAGCACTCAGATAAATACAATGATAATCCGGAATCTCACTCTGAGCGCTTTTCTTCTCTCCGTAGATAATCAGTGCGTTCGGATCTTCTTTATAAATATTGGCCGCCAACGTATTGGATTCCACTCCGCAATCCGCAAAATAATACCAGTTTTTCTGCCGTTGCAGACTGAGCAGAAAAAAAGGCAGACCTTCGCTGGTGAGAAAAGACACCACTGCTCCAAACAAAGTTACCATAATGCCCGCAGACAAAAAGAGAAATACCGCCCCCACAAGATGTCCCATAGGCGTCACTGGCACCAGATCTCCGTATCCTACCGTAGACAGAGTCACCAGCGAATACCAGAACGCATCTCCAAAAGTCCGGATCACCGCATTGTTGCTGGTGGATTCCGAACAGTACAGGAGGATCAGAAGACCCAGATAGACCAGCACGGTCGTCAGGATCAAAGACAGATAGATACGCTTTCTCGTTTTCATAATATCTGCTACTTCCTTTTCGATGTTTCTTTCAGTCGATAACCGATTCGGTCAGACAGCTTGCAAAGCTTGCGAACATAGAACCAGATTCCATATCAGTATAAGCAAAAATGAACCATTTAGCAAGCGATTGCATCCAATTACACACCATATTCTACAACATTGTGTCATCCCCAAGCATCTCCGTCAGGCTCAGTTTCCCTATCGTTCTCCAGCCAAGGACATATGCCAGTGCCACAGACCCCAGAATCATAAGCCAGAAGGAAGCGATGGGACGTAACGGAGCCTCGGCCAGGAATTCTTCCGCGCCAAGATAAGAAAGTTTCAGCATGTATCCCGTAGAAAGGACAGACAGAGGCAGAGTAATCAGCGCCGGGCGACCTGCCAGAACCAGCGCTTCAATGCAGAACATCTTCCGGATTCCCCCAGGCGTCAGTCCAATAGACAGATAGCGGGCAATTTCACGTCTCCTCTGGCGCACAAAACCCAAGGTATTGGAAAATACATTGCCGATCCCGATAACAGCCAGCAAGATACAAAAACCGCCGAAAATCACCTTCATCCCCTGAATCTGCCGGTCGTTGATCTCTCGTTCCTGGATTCGGTTCTCACTCTCTGCAGCCCAGTTCCTTGCCGTAATCTCTTCTACCTTGCGCTGCAGGTCCTCCAGTTCTTCCGGCGTCATCCCTTCCTTTCCAAGGATACGAATAAAGGTATCTTTTTCTACTCCACCAATCTGATTTTCAATCTCCTTCCAGAGGGATACCGGAAGAAAATGTACCAGTTCATACAGGTTCAGACTTGCATATTCTTCCCGCAGAACCGGAACTTCTTCTGTATAACCCAGAACCGGAATCTCTACTGTCTGTTCTTTCCCGCTGTATGGAAACAGTACGCGAACAGATGCTTCCGCTTTTATATAGGGCAGCTCCCGGCGGTGCCGGAAGTCCGGATCCGTCACATCGCTGATCTGGTTGCGCAAGACCATCCCCGTCAACCGGGGTGCGACACCAATCTGCTCACAGTAAGCGAGAAAACTGTCATCATCCAATATAACAAGAGGGGCATCGACCAGCCAGCCGCTTCCCATCTCCATGGCCTCTTCCGGAGAAGCATGGGAAAATCCTCCCAGTCCTCTCATCTCTTCGCTCATCTCTTCTTCCGAGACAAGGCATTTTGCCATCGCTTTCTGATACACCACAGCGCTTCTCACTCCGGAAAGATTCTGAATCTCTTCTGTCTCCGAAAAGGAAACGATCCCGGCATCTCTTACTATAACCATAAGGTCCCACACATTCTGATATCGCTCAAAATATGTCTCTCTGGTACTGATTTCTGACAAGACAAAAAAACTCTGCATAATTGTAAAAGCCAGAAAAGAAAAAGTCAGAGACAACGAAGCCGTCCGAAGCGCCCTTCTCTGGGCTTTCAGTGCATTTCCGGCCAACTCCCCCTCCGCACCGAAAAAAAAGGCGAGTACCGGGGAATTCCTTTTGCGTTTCAGTTGCAGTTCCCCTGTATTTTTGATCGCCTCCAGAGGGGTCAGCCTGCTCAAAGTCCTAGCCGGCAGCCAGGCGGAAATCCAGATAGTAATTAGCGTGACGAACAAGGTCATCCCAAAGACCAGCGGATGATATCCAAAGACAGCCGAATGCCGCCCGGGGATATCACTTCCCAGCAGGAGATTGGACAGGTGAAGAACTCCCATACCGGATACAATCCCCAGCAGATTTCCTGCCGTCACCGGCAAAGCGCAGAGCATGGCCGCTTCCTGCAGAAGACAGGTCCGGACCTGCCTGGGCGTGGCGCCGATGCTGGAGAAAATGCCAAACTGATGGAGCCTTGCATTCATGGACACCGCAAAGGAATTGTGTATGACCACAATAAGGGAACAAGCCGCCAACCCCATGATCAGCAGGAACATAGGAAGTAAAAGCCTCGGCGCCGGATCTTCCGGATCCCGAACCAGATACAAAGCCAGAAGCCCGTAGTGATAAGTAATCGCATCGGGAGAAAGCCCCGCCCGCTCAGCGATCCTGGGAGTATCTTCCAGCACATCCCTCATATGATGAAAATATAAATCAATGACCACATCCCTGTTTTCTGCTTCTGTTTCTGTTTCTTTTTCATTCACTGCTGCTTCTTTTATAGCAGGATAATTTCGGATCATTTCCAAAGCTTCTGCATCCACTTCCCCCACAATCCGGCTCTGCCATCCGCCCTCTTCCAGCTCGATCCGTTCCACCTCATATTTCCATAAATTATAGAACAGACAGCACAAAAAAGACAAAAGTAAAGCAGAGATCAGTGCCGCAATCCGAATGGATAAGCCAAAGGAACGGTTGTTTTTCAAATAACCGGCCAGATACTCTTTCCACATATCCATTACCTCCGCCGCTCGTCGCCGATGATGCGCCCGTCTTCCAGAGTGAGGATCCGCTCTGCTTCCAGCGCCACGTTCTCATCGTGGGTAATGATCAGGATAGTCTGCCCCAGATTGCGGTGGGATAACTTCAGCATGTCCAGAACCTCTCTGGTATTTTTCTGATCCAGATTGCCGGTGGGTTCATCCGCCAGAAGCAGTGCCGGACGATAGATCAGAGAACGGGCAATGGCCACCCGCTGCTGCTGTCCGCCGGATAACTGATTCGGCATCGCTTCCAGCCGGTCGGCAATGCCAAGGGATGCGACCACTTTTTCAAAATATTCCTGGCTTGGCTTTTTCTTGTCCAGGGCCAGGGGCATAAGGATATTTTTCCGCACCGTAAGGGTAGGAATCAGGTTGTAAAACTGATACACCAGTCCTACTTTTCTGCGCCGGAAAATTGCCGCCTGGGTCTGATTGAGACCGGACAGGTCCATTCCGTCTACGATCACCTTCCCGTCTGTAGGCCGGTCCACACTGCCCAGAATGTGCAAAAGGGTGGATTTTCCGGAGCCGGACGCCCCCACGACGGCCACAAATTCCCCCTTTTCTATGGACAGATCGATCCCGTCAAGGGCCGTCACCTGGCTGCCGCCCAGGCCGTATACTTTCCGGACCCCTTCACATCTTAGTATCTCCATGCTGCTGTCTCCTTTCCTCTGCCGGTCTGTGCTATATTTTTTATGAAACACAAACCATTCTTCCGTTTTCCTGTATTCCATTATACCAGACGAAAATGACAGTTCGGTGACAGGACCTTCTATAATATCCATTTGCTTTTACAGAATCCTTATAATCTGTTCATATAAGCAGCTGCTTCTCTCCCAATGGAATGTTTTATTAATATGCATATGCCCGAAGAGCCACTCCTTGTACGCAACCGTCTGCTTAATCTCCTGTAAATAATCCGTCAGCCGGTCTTTTTGATAGAAACCAGCTCCGCCGTCCATCTGCTTAAGCAATGAAGTATATGGACTGTGCGTTATTATGTAATCTACTTTATGATTCTGCTTTTCCAGATTCTTCAAGCCCTCATTCATCTCTTCTTCGTTTGGAAGCTCTCTTTCCCACCAACTTATATGGTTGATCCTGTATAAAGCAAATGGATCTTTGTCCAATCTTTTCTTCTTCTTTTTAAAATTCGGATCATCAGGCTCTAATATGCCGGCGGATATATCATGACTGCTGGCGCCGCCAAAAGCAAAAAATGACTTGTCGGCAATATGGAATACCTGCCCCCGCATCAGATGAATAACCGACGGACGAATAAAATGTACATTTCCTCCCTGCCATGTTTCTGCTGGATAAGAATCAAGTCTCTGATGGTTTTCGTGATTTCCATCCACAAACACTGTGGTGAACGGTTTCTCTTCCAGCAAATTGTCATTTCTTTTTGTTCCGGAAAAATATCTGTTGAAAACCTTGCCGGGTTTCCATGTATATCACCTGTGACCCAAACTGCCATCTCCATTCCCCCTTATCTGCTTTCTTAAATATTCGAGTAAAACCGGATCTCAAAACAGGCGCCGCCCTCCGGCCTGTTTTTTGCCCGTATTGTTCCGTTCTGGCGTTCCATGATTTCCTTCGCCAGAGCCAGTCCAATGCCGATCCCGCCCTCTTTCGCATCCTGTCCCCGATAGAACCGTTCAAACAGGTGCGGCAGATCTTCTTTTGCAAAGCCTTTTCCTTCATCCCATATAAGGATTTCCGTATACAGCGGGTTTTGGGCGTAAAAACAGTGAATCGTCCCGCCAGCCGCATGCTCCATGCAGTTTTTCATCAGGTTTATGACAGCCTCCATGGTCCACTCCAGATCCGCTGTGACCGCCAGCTCCCCCAGCTCCGGAATCTCGGCAGAAATGCCAGCGTCTGCAAAGAGCTCACTCAGGTTATCCGCTGCCAGCACCAGCAGTGTAAAAACATCCACTTTGTCCTTCCGGAAAACCAATGTCCCGGAATCCAGCCGGGACAGCAAAAGAAGCGCTTCTTCCAGGCGGAACAAGCGGGAAAGCTGCTTCTGAATCTGTCCAAGGTGGTGTCTTTGATACTGGCTGTCCGGATTCTGCTCCATCATCTGAACAGACAGGGAGACGGCAGTCAACGGTGTTTTAACCTGGTGCGCAATGTTGGACAGGTTTTTTGCAAAATCATTTTTTACCTGTACGGCCGCATCCCGGGTCTCATAAAGCCCGGTCACCGTCTTATAAATCTCATCTTCCAGTCGGGCAAAATCATCCTCCCCGGAAGACGAGAAGACTGCGGCTTTTCCCAGATTGACCTGCTCCAGGTACCCGGTCAGAGCCTGAATGCGCATGGCCTCCTTTTGGTTCCGGTACCAAAAAGTGACAGCGAAGAGCGCGCCTCCCAAAAAGAATCCGACTGCAGTACAGAACGCATTCTGTCTGTAAGACAAAGCTGCAAGATCCTGCTGCCGGTATCCAAACTCCGACAATCCATCCCCCTTTTCCACATGGTTCCCATCGCCGGAAGTATATTCTTTGAGGACAGAAGAAATGATGCGGTCCGCTTCCGGCTCCTGTTCCAGCACTTCTGTGCAGACCGCATTCAAAAGCGCATACGTGTGCCGGCTGTCATGCCTGGAAACCAAAAGGGCTGTAACCACACAGGACAGCAGACTTACAGACAGCACAAATCCCAACGTAACCAGTATCTCTTTTCGGCCGTTCACTTTGTATCCTCCATCCGGTATCCCACACTTCGGATTGTCTTCAGGCAGGCCGGCTGATTCAGCTTGTCCCGCAGACGCTTCAAAGTGACGGTCAGGGTATTGTCATTCACATAGCTGCCGTTCACATCCCACACCTGCTCTAGGATCTTTTCTCTGGTGACCGTCCTGCCTTTATTCTGCATCAGATACAAAAGCAGCTCATATTCCGCTGCACTTAGAGGAATCTCTTCCCGTCCGCATTCCGGCGCAGATGCAGAACCGCTTTTTACTTGCACCAAATCGCAGAATACCATTCTCCGGTTCCGATCCACGTGGATCCCGTCACAGGACAGATACCGCTGCTCCCCGCTGCCTGCCCTTCGAAGCAGCGCCTGGATCCGCGAATGCAGCACTTCCAGTGCAAAGGGCTTTACCACATAATCGTCTGCACCGCTTTGAAAACCGGAGACAATATCCTCAGAATCTCCCCGTACGGTCAGAAAGATAACCGGCAGCTCTCTCCATCTGCTTCGGATCCACTGACACAGACGGTCTCCCCGGCCGTCCGGCATATTCCAGTCCAGAAGAACGCACGCCGGCACCTGCGCCTCCAGCATCTGTCTCGCCTGGGCAAGCGTGCTGCCAACGGTCACCCGGAATCCCTTCTGTTCTAAATATTCTTTGACTGCTGATGCGATATCCGGATCGTCTTCCACATAATATAACTCCATCCTAATTTGTCCCTGCCTTTTCTTGCTGTCACTGATTCTGCCAGAAAAAAGTTTGAAAATCTTTTCTGACCGGCCTTATTCTGCCGTCGGATAGCGATGCCGGTCCGCTTCCGTGACCTTCCGCACCACACGGCAGGGATTGCCCACGGCGATCACATCAGAGGGAATATCCCGGTTTACCACACTGCCGGCACCGATGATCGTCCGGTCTCCGATGGTCACACCGGGCAGAACGCTTACATTGGCCCCGATCCACACATCGTTCCCCACTTTGATGGGCAGCGCGATTTCCAGCCCTTCTGCCCGCTGCTCTGGATCGATGGCATGCCCTGCGGTGGAAAATACACAGTTCGGCGCAATAAATACATTGTCTCCAAAGGTCACTTTTGCGCCATCCAGAATCATACAGTTGTGATTCGTATAAAAATTATTTCCCACAGAAATATGAAATCCATAATCACAGTAAAAAGGTGCGGTCACCACCAGATCTCCCCGGATCTCGCCCAGTATTTTGTGCAGAAGTTCCTTCTGTCGGATGCTGTCTGACGGTCTCAGATTGTTAAATTCATAACAAAGATCCGCACATTTGATGCGGGCTTTTACAATCTCTTCATCATAATTGGCGTCATACAGATAACCTGCCTGTGCTTTTTCCCATTCTGTCATATGTTGTTTCCTCTCTTTTCTTTCTTTGGAAGCTCCCGAACCCTTTCGCACTGACGAGTATCAGCTATTTCATTGCATATCAAAAAATCTCGGTCTCTTTTACACAGTTTAACTTGATCTCTTCCACCAGTGCCTGCAGTGCGTCGATCACACGGGGCCGGATGTCTCCGCCCACAAGGACCCGCATCATATCGTCTCCCACCTGCAGTTCCCCCTGATTCAGCCATACCCTTGCATAGTAAATGCCCGGCATCTCCTTTGCCATTTCGACTGCTTTTTGTACTTTCTGCTCATCATAGGACAATATAAGCCCTGCAACCGGCGGCAGCTCCTTCTCCCCCTGACGGACGCTGGCTTTTGCCGTCTGTCTTACCACCCCGTTATGAAACAGATACATACCGCAGGATGCCGCATTTTTGTCTTCTTTGGCTTCCTGAAGCCACTGATCCATGGATGGTGCTTTTTCTTTTTTCCCGCTCATCTTTTCCTCCTTCTGATGGTCGTATTTATCAAAACCATTGTCCTTAAGTATATCACAAATCTGTGGCGGAACAAAACATACTCAAGAAATATTTTCTCAAAGTTTTTGACCGCAATCCATTCACAAAGATCGAATTGCATCGTTTGCCATTGCTAACGCTTGATGAATTTTTCAATGGAAATACAGAGGAAGATTCTATTGCTCCGAACCAATGGGAATTTGGGCGACCGACGCTTTCTGAAATATGGGATATGCTACAAAAGATTGAGTTAATGCCTAACATAGCGTGGGTGCGTGTTACTCTGCACGATGATACAGAGATCGCAGAAAACAATGGGGCAGAAGAATTAGTTCTTGCAGGAGATACCATCGTGATTTGCACAACCATTTTACCTGCGGAATTAGAAAAATTAGTAAATTGCGAATGGCTATGCTCTGACGGAGTAATTACAATAACGGCATCTGAATTAAATACTTATTCGTGTGTACCACCAATTCCAGAAAACTTTAATTGTTTGGAAATCGTGTGGGACTAATCTACAACTTCTTGCTTGAAAAATATTTTCTCAAAACTTCAGATCCGGAAAACGTGCAGACCATACCGGAGGAATCTATACAGATCCAGGATATGTATAAATTCCCGGGACCTGTCCATATTGAATAGTAAGAAGATACAACGCCCCTCCGGCGGGTGCGTGATCTGCTGAAACATTCTTCAATGGTCAGGAGGCTTATATGAAACGTATTCCCAAACACATCGGCATCATCCCGGACGGCAACCGGCGCTGGGCCAGACAGAATGGGCTGAGGAAAGAAGAAGGCTATGCATACGGACTGGAACCCGGACTGAAACTGCTTCAGGCAGCACGGAATTATGGAATTCAGGAACTGACCTATTATGGATTTACTGTGGACAACTGCAAACGGCCGAAGGAACAGGTTTCCGCTTTTTCAGACGCCTGCATTTCAGCAGTCAGGATGCTGAAACAGGAAGCGGCAGAGCTGCACGTGATCGGCAACACCGGTTCCGCCTGCTTCCCCGCCGAACTTCTTCCCTACACAAAAAACCGGAGAAATCCTGAACGTCAGAAAGAAACTCTGAGCGTCAATTTTCTCGTAAACTACGGATGGGAATGGGATATGAAAAACGGCTGGGCCTCCAGTCAGATCCCCCGCATCGACCTGGTGATCCGCTGGGGCGGAATGTGCCGGCTGTCTGGTTTCCTTCCCCTTCAGACCGTCTATTCTGATTTCTATGTTGTCAAAGAATTATGGCCGGATTTTCAGGAATCCCAGTTTGCAGAAGCGCTTAAGTGGTATCAAAAGCAGGATGTCACTCTGGGCGGGTGAACCGCCTGATCCGAACTACGCTCCACACCAGCAGATACAGGACCATATACACGGACGATATGACCAGGATCCCCACATATTTGCTTTTAAGTCCCCTGGTGTAGCTTTTTGCGTCCTCCCAGGGTTTTACCGTGATATAAGTCCCTTTATCCGGAATCCGAAGCACTCTGCGCTCTGCGGATCCTCCCGCCTCCACGATCTCCTGCCCCGCTTCCCGGCTGAGTGCTTGTTGTTTCCATTCATAACCGTTTCCTTCGGTATCCCGGTAGTAGACCATATATACGGTTCTGGTAGGATTCATCCGCCTTTGGCGCCCCACCGCGCCTGTATTTTCCACCTGAACCGGCAGTACCCGATAGGGCTGAAACATAAGCACTCCCTCATCTTCATACCGGTTGGCTGAGACAACTTCTGTCAGGTTTTTTATGGCAACATAACTCGCAGATGCTGCAAGAATCAACAGCAGAATACCCGCTGTAAACAGGAACGATTTGAATCTTTCCATGATCTTCTTTCTTATTCTCCTATCTTCGTATCCTGCGCATTCCCCACCTCCGGCAAGTACAGCCGCATCCCCGGCAGGAGCAGGTCCCGATCTGCTCCGATGACTTTTCGATTCATCCTCCAGATCAGATCATAGCGCCTGCCCTGTCCATAGTACCGGTTTGCTATGCTCCAAAGGCAGTCTCCCGGACTTACCACATAGCAATGATCGTCCAGGGTCTTTTCAATCTCTTCCGGCATCTGGTAGTGCTGCTGTCCTAAATCCATTGCCTTTCCGTAGAACAGCTCTTTTTCCATGGTCCCGTCTGCCGCCACTTTCCTGACTGCCGGTTTCCCATATTGGGGACGAAGCTCATAGGTACTCCCGTTCTCACAGGAAAGCTCCCAGTCCTCCAGTACCTGATAGATGTATTCTTCCATCTGTCTGGTCTCCTCCTGGTATTCCAGACAACAGACCTGGATCTCATCCTCCGTCACCGCCACTTCCAGGACGCAGTCTCCCTGCTCATCATACTGATAAATCCGGTACTCCCATGCGCCGACTTCGTTTGTACCCCAGTAGTCATAGTACTGCAGCTCCGCCATCAGCCGGCCGTCCTCATATTCTGCCTGATAACCTCGGTCAAAAAAGAGCTCCTCGCTGTAACCGTAGGGATCCGACCCCACATTTCTCCGGTAGGTCAGACACCGAAGAAGTCTCCCTTCTTCATCATATGCAAACTCACTGTCCTCAAACAGATACCGGAATCCGATGTAGTAACCGTCCTCATAAGGCACGCTGTTGGATTTATAATACATGTACCGGCATGTATGCTTTGTATCATCCCGCTCATAGATTCTCTCTTCGCAATAGCTGCTGCTGTCACCAAGAATATTTGCTGTGTAACCCAAAGCATAGAGCAGACGATTCTGGTCATCAAACTGTGCGTGAGAAGACTTTGCGATCTCTTCTTCCCCATAACTTTGGTTGACCCACAGATACTGGCTGTACAGACCGCTTGGGCGTATGGAATGGTCTTTTTCATACTCATAGGTTTCATGGCTGACCAGGCGTAACCGGTCATCTTCTTCATACTGCTCATGAAGTGCGCGCCCTGAACGTTCGTCAGTGGTTTTGTTGTCTGCAGCAAAAACACAGCCATGATACAGACATAAAATTCCCGGCAAAAGAATCCCTGCACAACCAATAAGCTTCCACCGAACCGGAATCTTCGTCATGCCCATTCCTCCCTCACTTTCCTCTTTCACAATTCAAATCATCTGCAAAATCCCATCCCCCATTAAAAAGATTCCTGCCAGAATACAGACGGGGAAGAGAGTGGAATTAACATGCTCCTTATTCGTTTGTTTCTTTATGTAAGTCCACATGAGTGCTTAAAAAATCAAAATATTTTCTTCCATCATCCTCACCTTCATCATCAGGCTCAAACAGATCTTCTCCCTCAAACATATACGCTCTGATTAAGTATTCCAGAGCATTTTTTTCATCACCAATCTCATAACAACATTCTCCCAGACGCAACATAATAAAAGGATTTTGGTATCCTGCCCCGCTTAGATTTCCTCTGGCTTTGTCAAAATATTCGTATGCCTGCTGATACATCCCTTTCCGAAAGTAAACATCTCCGATGGAGGCTGAAAACCACACTGTTTCACTATAAAACTGTTGAGGTTCTGGTATCAGGCTCAACCCCTCCATCCATACCTGCATCGCTTGATCGTACTGTTTTTCTCTCTCATATTGATTGCCTTTTTCAGCCAGTTCTTCCAGTTTTTCCTGAATTTCAGGCGTCAATTCATCTAATCCCATATGGCACTCCTCCTTTAAAATAAAACCGTTTCATGCCTTCCTAATGTTTCCACAACATAAAACATTGAATCAAAAAGAATATCAATAAGAATAATCTCGCTCCAGTTCCTCGGGGGTGGGGAATTTGGCCTCATTTTCATCCAGGAAGTCACCGGTACACGCCAACCGGAGGAAATCGTTAAAATCTTTACAGATATAAAGCCGATACAATTCCATATAATTCCTTACTTCCGATGGACTATCTCCATTCACTCCGTCAGCAATCACCATATCATAGACGCCCTCTTCATGGATCGTGACAACGCCGCCGTTTACCAGGTCAAGATAGGTCAGATATCCATATACATTTCCAAGCTTGATAAAGCCCGCTTCCAGAAAACACGGACACCCGTTCGGCGCACTTTGCTCTTTCTTTAAATTTTCCAGAAACTCTGTCCCGCTGTCTCCTTTGATATTGTGCCACTCGAACTCTACTGTTGGTCCGATATCATACTCAGGCCGGGGCACATAATCATTTTCCTCCCGGGAAAATGTATCTTCCCACGAATTGGCAAAAGAATCGCCGCAGAAAGACACCAGTACCGTAAGATCCTCCGGCATCCGATAACTTAAGAGAAATTCACGGTACGGTATCGGCAGTGTATAGCCAAGCCCTTTCTCAATCTCTGACAGATCCTGCTCTGTCAAGGCAGATTCTGTCAAAGGTCCCTGCCATCGTTCTGGTTCCCGCTCTTTTAATATGTTCAAATACTTCTTTGCTGCTGTCATAGAAATCATTCCTCCAAAAAAGATGTTGAGGTCAAAAGGTCTTTTGCCCCCTGATACTTACGGATTGCTCCGCATTTCATGCTCCCACAATCCTGAAAACATGAACTCAAAAATACTCCGGATTCATAAAAACCACCGTCAGGCTGATAGTCTCCCCTTCTGCATCCAGTCCCCAGTAGCCGCTGTAGACGCCGTCCCCCATTCCGCTGGAAAAAAGGACTGCTCTGTTGCCGCTTTTTTGGAAGCTTCCATTCCAGAAAGCCTGTGCCCTGATTCTGAAACTCCGGATGTGCTTGGCAGCTTTCCTTAAAAAGAGCGGCAAAATAATCAAGATATTTGTTCTTCCCTGGATTTTCCTTCTCCCACTGTTCAAAAAATATCCGGTTCTCTTCCGAAAGCGCACTGTCCGCAAAGCAGGCCAGTCCCGCATCCACCCCGAAGAAGGTAAAGACCCCCGGCACTCCAAAATCCGCTCTTTCCTTCCCTTTGGGCATGGCGACCTCATAGGAGACTGCCGGTGTTTCACTGAGCAGAAGCCTCGCAGCAGCAATCCGAAGACCGGCAACCCGGGAAAGGCAGACCGACAGTTCCACCGGATAACTTCCAGCCGGAATCCCTCCTGCCTGCATCTGTACTGTCTTTATTTTATCATCCCGCAAAATGTATTTCAACCTGACAATTCA
>CAJTTI010000009.1:116480-120597 GCA_910579225.1 uncultured Lachnospiraceae bacterium
TCTGTACTGTCTTTATTTTATCATCCCGCAAAATGTATTTCAACCTGACAATTCACTGCTGTTCACCGGCTCCCGGCATCGTCACAGGGATTTGTTTTTCCGGACAGCCTGCTTTTTCCTACCGTTTCAAAAGGTCGTGATACCACTGATATCCAGGCCTTATCCCTTCCTCCTGCTCAAACCGGTCTTCCAACGTTCCATAAAAATACCATTCCAGCAGTGTCTTCAGATCCGGCAGAGCCTCATGCCCGTGAAGCAATCTGTCTTCTCCCAGATAATATTCATCCCACTCAAACTCTTCATGATCAAACCAGACCAGAGACCATGTCTCTTTCCGTTTCTCATCCACCTGATCCTCCGGTCTGGACAGATCGATACAAAGAGGTCCCCAGCCGGCTCCCCAGTCGCCAATGGGAATCAGATTCCGGAAACAGTCCTCCGGCAGTTCACAAAACTCCCGTATTTCCTGTAAAATTTCCATCCGCTCCGATATATCGTCCATCGTCCAAGGGCTGTCAATTATCAGCCAGAGCGGGCGTAGCTCTTCGTTTTTTTCAATAATGGAACAGATGGAATGAAAATCATTCCGGGGAAGCCGGTATGAGGTCAGATATGCCTTGTAAAGAGACGGCAGAATTACCTTGTGCGCCTGCTCGAAAGCGGCTATTTCCTGCCCGGTAATGGTGGAGCGTTCCAGTTTCTGCCCGGGAAACCATCCGCGTTCCATTAATTTTCCAAAAGCCTGTTCTACAAATTCTTTCTCTTCCTGTGGTGTCATACGATTCCTCCTTTACTGCTCCATTCGGCAAACAGCACTTTCATTCAGTATACCTATGTGTCCATTATATCGAAGGATTTCAGGATGGACAAGTATATTTACCGTTTCCCTGTTTCGGATCCTGCAATTTTTACAGTGTCTTGACAATAGTATAACATCATGTTATATTATAAAAAACAACACATTGTTATACATAAAGGAGAGACGAAACATGATACCACAGCTGTCAGATGCAGAACTTGAAATTATGAAAATCATATGGGGAAACCGGTCACAGGAAGTGACACGATTCCCTTATATCATGGACGGGCTGGCGGCCAGAGGAAAACCGTGTCAGAAAAATACACTGATTGTCCTCTTGTCCCGTCTGATAAACAAAGGATTTTTAAATGCTAGAAAAATCGGACGGCGAAATGAATATACTCCGCTCGTTTCAGAAGCTGAATACCAGGCAGTGCAGACAAAACATTTTCTGGATAAGATCTATGAGGGAAACGCAACCGGGCTGGTTTCCACTCTGATTTCAGGGGATTTGCTGACCGACGAAGAATACGGTGAATTGAAGAAACTGCTGGAGAGAGGACGTGAAAAATGAATCTGATATTCAAACTGTTTTTATCCATGTCTTTTTCCGGTGCCCTGCTCATCCTGGCACTGCTTTTGGGAAAACCGTTTTTAAAAGATAAAATCAGCCGGCAATGGCAGTATTACATCTGGCTCGTTGTGATCTTACGGCTGCTTATCCCCTTTGGACCGGAAACAAACCTGATGGGGAGAACCTATCAGGCTGTGGATCAGGCCATAGCCCGGTCCGCTCCTTTCTCCCGACAGCAGACGCTTTTTTTGGATCCCAAAGACGCTCCTTATGTTGGTTTTGAACCGGACAGCGAAGATGCAGACCAACCGGCAGAAGCCTTGACTACTGCATATTCATTTCCGGATTCCGTATCACCGCTGGTCCGTTCCCTCCGGCTGATCTGGCTGCTGGTTGCACTGGGTATGCTGATACGGAAAATCACCGTCTATCAGAGCTTTCTGCGGTATATCCATGCCGGACTGACCCCGGTTTCCGACCTGAAAGTTTTAGACCGGCTTTCGGCAGCAGCAGAACAGGCAGGTATAAAAAAACCGGTGGAACTTTGTATCCATCCGCTGATTTCTTCGCCTCTTCTGACTGGCTTTCTGCATCCGTGCATCGTCCTGCCGGACCTTCACATTTCTGAAAAAGATTTTCCGTATATCGTCCTGCACGAACTGACCCACTGGCGGCGAAAAGATATACTTTATAAATGGCTGGTGCAGCTGACCGTCTGCCTGCACTGGTTTAACCCTCTCGTTCACCTTATGAACCGGGAAATTACAAAGGCGTGCGAATTTTCCTGCGATGAGGCAGTTCTTGCGAAAGCAGGACACGACAATGCACAGGACTATGGAACCACTCTGCTTAACGCCATGGCGGCAGTGGGGAAACACCGGGAGACTCCGGGAACTGTTACCTTAAGTGAGAATAAACAACTGTTGAAAGAAAGGATCTGTGCAGTTATGAATGTTCGACAGCCATCAAAGGCAGCTAAAACAGGAACCTTCATTCTGACATTGTGCGTGGTTTTCGCTGCGGCCTTTGTTGGAGTTTATACGATGGGAACAGCCGCTGCATTTGACCACCCGGTTGAGAACACTTTCTCTTCTGCATCTGATCGCCTGGTCGAAACAGAAGACGCTTCCTCTTCTGCATCTGATCGCCCGGTCGAAGCAGCAGACGCTTTCACAGAAGTGGAACGGTACTATGAGGAAGACAGCCTGCCGCTGTTTGGAATTGCTTTCTCCCGGCTGGATGAAAGCGCACAAAAGAAATGGCTGGAAAAGCTCTATGCGGACGACGAGATTGCTTTCTTCTCTGTCGCTGTGGGCGGACTTGATCCGGCCTCTTCTCTGTTTGCCGACTTTGCGGAAAAAACATATGCAGAGGAAGAAACTGCATTTTTCTCCACCCTGGCGGACTGCATGGACGAAGCAAAACTGGAATCCTGGCTGGACCGGGCACTGAAAGATGGAAGGTGGAACTTCCAATCCATACTGTATGACCGTCTGGATCGCGGTGATGAATTTGACAGACTGGAAGAAAAACAGGAAAAGGAATGGGAAGAAACGCTAAGAGCGGAATATCAGGCAGCAGGTGTTACCATGAGCGGCAAAAATTATTACTATCAGGGACAGCTGGTCAATGTCTTTCTGGACACCCGCGCCAACCAGTCTTTTTATACGCTGAATATGAACCCGGCCGGAACCGTCAACATCAAAATAATCCGTGATGCTGACGACAAAATCACAGGCGCCGCGTATCTGACGGAGACAGAAGTGACAGAACTGTTGGGGGACTGGTCGTAAATATAGGGCATCCCATCTTCCATTGCCGGATAACGGGCTTTCCTCATCCCATACACCAGATGATTTTAAGCCCGTTGTCCCGTCCGGGGAAGATGTGTCCCCACATCAAAAGGCTGCTTTTTTCCAGGTGCCTTTTTGTCCCACTTCCACGGCCAGTTCCACGCTTCTTCAGAAAAAATTCCAATTCTTCGTTCAGCCCTTTCCGAAAGCCCTGCAAAATCGGAAATCCGGCTCCCGTTTCCCTTAATTAAAGATATTGTTGGGTAAAAAAGAAAGGTCAGTCAATTTTGCCGATGAAGCGGTAGTAGATTTCTACTTCCTGCTCACAGCTTCCGTCCTCGCCTTTGACAGCTTCATGGACGGTTATTTTTTCAATTAGAGTGTTCAGAAGTTCGGCGGTCAGCTCCACAGGGTTGACATACTGTTTCATCAGGGCAATCCACTTTTCAGCATCCGCTGCGGTCTGTACGGCGGCTTCCATCGTTTCGTGAAGCTGCCTTATTTTTGTTTCAAGCTCCTTTTGCTCGTTCTGGTACTTCTCGGACAGCATATGATAAATTACGAAATGTCGGAATGTGGGATACTCCCTCTCAATTAGGTGCCAATAATGCCCTGTGTTCTTTGACCGCAATGTGACCGCAAATGCCCCTGTCTGCAATACCTCAAAATAGTTCCCTTCAACCTTTTTTAGTTCTTCTGTTGTTATCATAATAATCTCCTGTGTGAAAATACCGGCTCAAAAGCCTCTTTCACTATGTAGCAATCTTTCTCCAACCATTTAACGATTGCCTGCTATCGTTAAAAAGAGGTGCAAAATATCCAATTGGGCTGTCTCAATATTACCGCAATTTGCCCCAAAATCCAATAGATCGCTCTGCACAAACCTTGAAATGCCTTGTTTTCTAGCAATTTTGTAAGTTCCCATTGTATCAATTTCGGTGTTACGATGTT
>CAJTTI010000010.1 GCA_910579225.1 uncultured Lachnospiraceae bacterium
TAAAACCTGATATCGTCGGCAACGGAATTCATAATAAAAATGCCGTATCACCAGCAATAAAAATCGTCCGGTGATATGGCATTTTTGTATTTTGTCACAGAGAAAATATCATTTCTGGAAAGTTTGGCTTACTCTGACAATACCTGTTTCCACAGTTCATTATATTTTTCTTCTGCATCTTCGCCCAGATAGTGGAAGGTCTCACAGCGGGACAGCACTTCATTTCCAGGGAACAGTGCTTCGTTATTGAGAGTTTCTTCATCTTCAATCAGTTCGATAGCTGCAGTGTTCGGGATGGAATAATAAATATATTCAAAATTTTTCAGCGCAATGTCCGGACGGCAGAGGAAATCAATCCATTTTTCCGCGTTTTCTTTATTCTTACAGGTGGTTGGAATCACCCAGCAATCCAGCCAGACGTTGGAACCTTCATCCGGAACCACATACTGCAGGTTTTCATTTTCCTGTTTGCAGATGGTGGCTTCTCCGGAGTAGATGACGCCGATGGCCGCTTTCTCGCCAATCATCATATCGCGAACTTCGTCAGTTGTATATTTCAGTACCAGAGGTTTCTGTTTGATCAATAGAGCAGCTGCTTCCTGGAGAGCGGCATCATCCGTGGAATTCAGGGAATATCCGCAGGAAATCAGTGCCGGAGCGAATACGTCCCGGGGATTGTTCATCATGACAATATTGTCAGCATATTTTTCATCCCACAGGCAATTCCAGCTGGTGACCGGCTCATCAACCATAGCAGTGTTGTAAAGAATACCAACAGTACCCCAAAGGTAAGGAACCGCATGGGATGCATCCGGATCAAATTCCCGGACGGTCTCCATGTAGACCGGGTCAATATTGGATATGTTTGGAACATTATCATAATTTATTTCCAGAAGAAGCTCATGATCCAGCATTTTCTGGATCATATATTCTGAAGGGCAGACGACATCCCAGTCTGCTGCACCATTGGCGATGATCGGATACATGTCCTCATTGGTATCAAATGTTTTATAGTTGACTTTGATACCAGTCTCTTCTTCAAACATGTCGATGACATCTTCATCAATGTATTCGCCCCAGTTGTATACATTTACTTCTCCGTTCTCACCTGCAGAGGAACCTCCGCATCCGGTGAACAAGAATGCTGTGAACAGGCATACACCTGCAGTCAAAATTTTCTTTTTCATAACATACCTCCTCATTTTTCGTTCTAAAGCTTTAATGTTGCGTATCTTATTCCTGTAATGTCGGTTGAATCTTTTTTACCGTTTTTTCTCTGCCGAAGGCAGTTCCCGCGGTTTTAGATTTACAAACAGCAGAATGATGAAGACTGCCAGAAACATGATGGTGGAGAGCGCATACATCTCCGGTTTGATCCCTTTCCTAAGTTCCGAATAGATCAGGGTGGAAAGGGTGTCTGCTCCAAGTCCTTTGACAAAATGCGTAATGACAAAATCATCCAGGGACATGGTAAAGGACAGTAGAAAACCGGACAAAACTCCGGGCATGATGTCCGGCAGTACGATGCGGAAGAAAGCCTGACGTTCTCCCGCGCCCAGATCCAGGGCGGCTTCATACATAGATGTGTTCAGCTGCTTCAGTTTGGGCATGACGCTTAAGACCACATATGGAAGGTTGAACGTAATATGTCCGATCAATACAGTTCCGAATCCCATCTCAAAATGGATACCTGCCACAGAGAGCAGATCACCTGCAGTAATGAACAGCAGCATAAAAGCAATGCCGGTAACGATCTCTGCATTCAGCATGGGAATATTTACGATACTCATACAGATATTCTGTTCCCGTTTCTTCATATGATGAATGGCGATGGCGGCAGAGGTTCCCAGCAACGTTGCGATGGCGGCGGACAGCACTGCCAGCAGCAGCGTATTGCCAAGGGCCGACAATATGGTGCTGTTATCAAAAAGCTGCTGATACCACTTCAGGGAAAATCCTCCCCATTTTACGGAAGTCCTGGAGTTATTAAAGGACAGGACCATTAATGTTACGATTGGTGCATAGAGAAAGAGCACGATCAGAAACAAATAGGTCCGGCCAAACCATTTTTTGATCATAATACATTGCCCTCCCCGTTGTCATATCTGGAAGAGAAGACCATACTGGCAATGATGAAGAGCATCAGTACCAGAGAAAGTCCGCTTCCCACATGCCAGCTGGTTCCCTTCATGAACTCCTGTTCGATGACATTTCCAATCAGCAGGATCTTACCGCCGCCCAGCAGAGTGGAGATGACAAAAGTGGTCAGAGAAGGGATAAAGACCATAGTGATTCCACTGATGACGCCGGGAAGGCTCAGGGGGAAGATGATCTTGTACAAAGTCTGGAAACTGCTGGCTCCAAGATCTCTGGCTGCATGGATGACATTTGTGTCGATTTTTGATATTACATTATAAATCGGAAGGATCATAAAAGGCAGGAAATCATAGACCATACCGAATACAATCGCAGCCGGAGTATTGATGATCTTAAACCTGGGCAGCCCAAGGAATTTAAATATGGAATCCAGCACGCCGTTGGTGTCCAGAAGAACCACCCAGGCAAGGGTCCGCAGCAGAAAATTCATCCACATGGGAAGAACAAACAAAAAGATCACAAACCCTGATTTTCCCAGTCTGCTGCCGGACAGAATCAGCGCCAGCGGATAGGCCAACAGCAGGCAGATTGCTGTGCTTAAAAGGGACAGCCCAAGAGAAAGAAACAACGCCTTGGAATGCTCAGCTGTGGCGATGGCGACCAGATTGTCCAGAGTAAAAGCGCCGCTTCGATCCGTCAGTCCATAATATACAATGAACAGGAGGGGAATGATGATAAAAGCGGCCGCCCACAAAAAATAAGGAAAGGAAAGGGATTTTCTATACATCCAGTACCACCGCCTCCTCGTCTTCGGATTCCGGTTTGTTCATAATCTGTATATTGAACGGGTCGATTTTCATACTGACCTGCTGCCCGACCGGATACATTTTTGTACTCTGGACCAGCCATTCACGGCCGCAGGCAGTCACTTCCATCTCATAGTGAACACCTTTGAAGATCAGATGAGATACAACGCCGTCCAGAGTGCCGCATCCGGGTTCGCCGAGTTCCACATCTTCTGGACGGATTACCACGTCTACCGGTTTATTGTGCCCGAATCCCGTGTCCACACAGGGAAATACGATACCGAAAATCTCCACTACTTTGTCTTCGAGCATGGTACCGGGGAAAATATTGCTGTCGCCGATAAAGTCAGCCACAAAGGCATTGATCGGTTCATTGTAGATATCTTCCGGTGAACCGATCTGCTGAATATATCCCTGGTTCATAACCACGATAGTATCGGACATGGTAAGGGCTTCTTCCTGGTCGTGGGTGACATAGATGAAAGTAATACCAAGCTCGTTCTTCATGCGGATCAGTTCATACTGCATCTCCTGGCGGAGCTTCAGATCCAGAGCGCCCAGAGGCTCATCCAGGAGCAGAATCTTCGGTTCGTTAACAATGGCCCGGGCAATGGCGATTCGCTGCTGTTGTCCGCCGCTTAGAGACTCCGGCATTCGTTTTTCGTATCCGTCCAGATTGACCAGCTTTAGGGCATATTTAATTTTGTCATCAATATAGGCTTTGCTTTTGCCGCTGATCTTCAGGCCGAAAGCAATATTTTCAGCAATGTTCATATGAGTGAACAGAGCATATTTCTGAAATACCGTGTTCAACTGTCGTTTGTTGGGGGGAAGCGAAGTGATATCCGTTCCGCCGAAAATTACATGACCTTCATCCGGCGTCTCAAAGCCGCCCAGAATCCGGAGGGTGGTGGTCTTTCCACATCCGCTGGGTCCCAGAAGAGTCAGAAATTTATTCTCATTGAAGTACAGATTCAGGTCGTCCAGAACTTTATGTCCATCATAAATCTTGGTGATGTGTTGCAGTTCGATCAGTCTGTTGCCCATGGTACAGATCTCCTTTGCATGTTAAAAGTTAGGCGGGGTGCTGATCCACAGGAATACAGCGCCGCTTTTTTCTCCTGCAGTAATATAATGGCTGGCAGAAGGAGTAAAATAAAAAGACTCTCCTTTTTTGGCTTTGATCAGCTTGCAGCCCAGATGGATAGTGATGGTGCCCTGGAGCACATAACCGAATTCTTCGCCTTCATGGGGGGTATCCGGATAGGTGGAGCCACCTGGCTCCAGTGTGACCCGTATGGGTTCCATGGCGTTTTTCTGGGCATTTGGAATGATCCATTCAATACGGTTCTTCAGTTCCGCGTCGTATTTCTCACAATAATCTGTATCATGAAAGACGATCTGCTCATCGTTGTCGTCGCTGAAGAAATCCTTCAGGTTCGTTCCAAGGCTGTTGAGGATATCCACCAAAGTGGCGATGGACGGAGAGGTCAGATCCCGCTCCAGCTGAGAGATAAAGCCTTTGGACAGTTCGCTCCGGTCTGCCAGCTCTTCCTGCGTCAGTCCTTTCATGACACGGAGTTCTTTGATCTTTGGTCCAATGTTCATGGGGTAAAGTCCTCCGTCTGATAAACAAAAAGTTTAATAAAACTAAACGAATTAACTATATACAGAAATTGGTGTTCTGTCAATCATTTTTTTAAAGATTTTACAGGAAAAGAATTTTAAAAGAAAATACAGAATCCTATTGTCCGGAGGGAGAAAAGAACCTATAATATGGATATGGCAAAATTGCAAAGTGTCCTGAAGATTCCGGGACGGAAGAGGGAGTTTGAGAAATACTTCCTGACCTTCCGGGGCGACGCGTCGTGCGCATCGGGATAGAGGAAGAAAAGAAAGAGGAGAAGATGGCAAAAAGATTTCCGATGTTTCTGGATCTTACAGACAGAGAGATTCATGTATACGGGGCAGGCAGAATCGGAACCCGGAGGGTGAAGGCGCTGCTGCCTTTTTCGCCGCATCTGACGGTGCATGCGCCGGATATCTCCGGAGAGATTCAAAAGGCGGCCGCAGAGGGCAGGCTTTTTGTTCGAAGAGAGAGTTATGAACCGGGAAGTATCCGGTCTGGTACTTTTATGGTACTTGCAGCAACCAGCGATTGTTCTGTCAATGAAAAAATCTGCAGGGAGTGCAGAGAGAAAGGGATTCTGGTCAATGTGTGCAGTGACCAGGAACTCTGCGATTTTCATTTCCCGGGCATTGTGTCCAGGGAGGAGCTGGTGATCGGCATCAACGCCGGCGGAAAAGATCACAGTCTGGCAAAAAAGTGGACAGACAGAATACGGAGAGAGGTAGAGGAAGATGGATATGACGATCAGGCCGAGAAGGCTTCGGACGACAGCAAATCTTAGAAAGATGGTACGGGAGACGCGGATGGATAAAAGTTCTCTGGTGTACCCTATGTTTGTGAAAGATGGTGTAAATATAAAAGAGGAGATTCCGACCATGCCCGGACAGTTTCGGTACAGTGTGGACCAGATACCGGAGATTCTGACAGAGATGGCGGATGCAGGAGTAGGGAATGTCATGCTGTTCGGCATTCCGGAACATAAAGATGCGGAGGGAAGCGGCGCTTATGCGTGTGACGGCATTATTCAGAAAGCTCTGGAGAAGGCAAAGAAAGAGGTGCCGGATCTGTTCTATATCGGAGATGTCTGCATGTGCGAATATACAAGTCATGGGCACTGTGGTATTTTAAAAGGAGATTATGTGGATAATGACCTGACGCTGGAAAAGCTTTCACAGATTGCAGTATCTCAGGTGCAAGCGGGTGCGGACATGGTTGCTCCCTCCGATATGATGGACGGGCATATCAGGGCGATTCGGGAGGGACTGGATCAGAATGGTTTCCTGACGACGCCGATTATGTCTTATGCAGTGAAATATGCATCTGCTTTTTATGGTCCTTTCCGGGATGCGGCGGGGAGCGCGCCGGCCTTTGGGGACCGGAAGAGCTATCAGATGGATTATCATAACCGGAGAGAAGGTATGAAGGAAGCGCTTTTGGATTTGGAAGAGGGCGCGGATATTCTCATGGTCAAACCGGCCATGTCATATCTTGACATGGTGCGGGAGATCAAAGACGCAACGGATGTCCCCATGGCGGCATACAGTGTCAGCGGGGAATATGCTATGGTGAAAGCAGGAGCCAGGCTGGGATATGTGGATGAGGCGGCCATTCTCTGCGAGATGGCAGTATGTGCTTATCGGGCGGGTGTGGATATTTATATGACTTATTTTGCCAAAGAGATTGCCGGTTATATGGACGAAGGGAGGATTGGCTAATGACAAGATCAGAACGCCTTTTTCAGGAGGCTCAGAAATATATTCCGGGGGGCGTGAATTCTCCGGTGCGTGCATTCGGTTCTGTGGGAATGACTCCGCGCTTTATTGTGTCTGCAAAAGGCGCATACCTGACAGATGCAGACGGGAACCGTTATCTTGACTATATTGGTTCCTGGGGACCGATGATTCTCGGCCATGCACATCCGATGGTCCTGGAGAAGGTGGAAGAAGCCTGCAGAAGGGGACTGAGCTTCGGTGCCGCTACAGAGGCGGAAGTAGCTATGGCGGAGCTGATCTGCAGTATGGTTCCGTCTGTGGAAATGGTGCGCATGGTGAATTCCGGCACAGAGGCAGTCATGAGCGCTGTCCGTGCGGCAAGAGGGTATACGGGAAGGAACAAGATTATAAAATTTGAGGGATGTTATCACGGACACAGCGATGCAATGCTGGTCAGGGCAGGCTCCGGAGTGATGACTGCGGGAGTGCCTGACAGTTCCGGAGTCCCTGACGGTTGTACACAGGATACGCTTTTGGCGGTATACAATGATGTATCCAGTGTGGAGAAGCTTTTTGACGTCTGGGGAAAGGAGATTGCGGCAGTCATATTGGAACCGGTAGGGGCCAATATGGGAGTGGTTCCTCCAAAAGAAGGATTTCTGCAGAGACTCAGAGCACTTTGTACCGAAAATAAAAGTGTATTGATCTTTGACGAAGTGATCACCGGTTTTCGGCTGGCAAGGGCCGGCGCACAGGAATATTTCGGGATCGAAGCAGATCTGACCACCTATGGCAAGATTATCGGAGGCGGTATGCCAGTGGGTGCATATGGTGGGAAACGGGAGATTATGGAAGTGATTGCACCGGTCGGAAACGTTTATCAGGCAGGAACGCTGAGCGGTAATCCTGTGGCCATGGCCGCCGGCTATGCACAGCTTACGTATCTGAATGAGCATCCGGAAGTTTATGGGAAGCTTCAGAAACTCGGAGCTTTGCTCTACGGCGGAATGCGTTCCATGTGCAGAGAATCAGGACTTCCTTACCAGGTGAATGACGTAGGGTCTCTTGGATGTATGTTTTTTGCGTCTGCACCGGTGACAGATTATACCAGTGCAAAAAGTTCCGATACAGATGCATTCGGCGGTTATTTCCGTCATATGCTGGAGAATGGAATCTACCTTGCGCCGTCCCAGTTCGAGGCAATGTTCCTTTCTGCAGCCCATTCGGAGGAAGATATCCGCCGTACTTTGGATATTATGCACAGATATTTTGAAAAATCCTAAGAAAACTATTAACAAATTTCCATATTTGTGGTAAAATTTTAATAGCTATGAGCAGGACTTTCATGAGAGGAGTATCCATATATGGACCAGAAGAAATACGTGGCATATGTGGGGACCTATACCCACGGCAGCAGTAAGGGCATCCATATCTATGACCTGGATGTGGAGAACGGGAGGGCTGTGGAACGCAAAGTTGTTCCGATCAATAATCCTTCCTACATTAAAAAATCCCATAATGAAAAATATCTTTATTCCATATCAGACGAAGGCGTTCAGTCTTTCCGTATCCTTCAGGACGGAGACCTGGAACCGATGAACAGTGCATCCATTCGAGGCATGAGAGGCTGTTATCTGTCTACGGATAAGGAAGATCAGTTTTTGTTCGTCGGTGGATGGCATGACGGAAAAGTGACAGTAATGCGCCTGAATGAGGACGGCAGTATCGGCGAGATGACCGATGAAATATTCCATAAGGGACTGGGAAGTGTGGCAGAGCGGAATTTCCGTCCCCATGTCAACTGTGTGAATATTACGCCGGATCAGAAGTACCTGTGTGCGGTGGATCTTGGAGTGGATCAGGTAAAGATCTACCGGTTTAATCATGATACCGGAAAGATTAAGCTGATTGATATCCTTCGCTGTGAGCAGGAAAGTGCGCCGCGCATCATCAAATTCAGTCCTGATGGCAGATTTGCTTATCTGGTCTGTGAACTGAAGAATTATATCAGTGTTTATTCCTACCGCGATTCGTCAAAAGGCCCGGTTTTTGAACTTGTGCAGACCATGCCCACCAGAAGCAGTTATCATTCTCAGGTAAGTGCGGCGTGCGTGCTTCGTTTTTCCAAAGACTGGAAATATGTGCTCTGTTCCAATGCCGGAGACAATACCATGGGAATATTTAAAATAGACCAGGATACAGGCCTTCTGGAGAAGCTCTGTATCCTGCCTATCAGCGGAGATTATCCAAAAGCAGGAGATTTCTTTCCGGACAACCGCCATTTTATGTCTTTGAATCACGAGACGAATACGATGACGATCTTTAAGATTCAGTTTGAGGAGAAATATTTCAGCATGTGGGGCAAACCTCTGAAAGTGGAGACACCCAACTGTATCCTGGTATCAGAGATTCAGGAATAACGGTTCAATGAGAAAGTAAAGCTGTCAGTGCAGCGTTACAATTATATACAAGAAAAGGAGAATGAGAATATGAACTTTATCGTTGAAACATCAGCCCGCCATGTACATGTTTCCCAGGAGGATCTGGAGACTTTATTTGGCAAAGGCTATGAGCTGACCAAGAAGAAAGACCTCTCTCAGCCGGGACAGTATGCATGTAATGAGAAGGTTACGATTGTGGGAAGCAAAAAGGAGATGGCGGCTTCCATCTTAGGACCGGTTCGCCCGGCAAGTCAGGTGGAGATTTCTCTGACCGATGCACGTTCCATCGGTGTGGATGCTCCGATTCGCGAGTCCGGTGATGTGGCAGGGAGCGGCTCCTGCAAACTTGTAGGACCTTGTGGCGAAGTGGAACTGAAAGAAGGCGTGATTGCAGCAAAGCGTCACATTCATGCGACTCCGGAAGACGCAGAGAAACTTGGCGTAAAAGACAAAGACGTGGTATCTGTGAAGCTTGACACAGACGGCAGAAGCCTGGTATTCGGCGATGTAGTGGTGCGCGTCAGCCCCAAATTTGCCCTGGCAATGCACATTGATACGGATGAGTCCAATGCGGCAGGCTGCGGCAGAGAAGTATATGGCGAAATCGTGAAATAATTTCAGAATCTAAAACAGCATCGTACTGGACAAAAAGATGCAAAACTTAAACAGGAGAATACATAAACATGAAAATTTTAGTTATTAACTGCGGAAGCTCTTCCTTGAAATATCAGCTGATTGATATGCAGGATGAGAGCGTAGTGGCGAAAGGACTTTGTGAAAGAATCGGAATCGAGGGATCTGTTCTGACCCATCAGCCCACAGGGAAGGACAAATATGTGACGGAGCAGCCCATGCCGGATCACAAAGTGGCGATCGGGCTTGTATTAGATGCGCTTCAGGATCCGGATCATGGCGTTGTAAAGAGCACAGACGAGATTTCAGCAGTTGGTCATCGTGTTCTTCATGCAGGGACCAAATACTGTGAGTCTATCGTTGTTGACGAGGATGTAAAACAGGTAGTCAGAGAGTGCTTCGACCTTGGACCTCTTCACAATCCGGCAAATTTGATGGGTATTGAGGCTTGTGAAGCTGTAATGCCGGGCAAGAAGAATGTGGCAGTGTGGGATACCGGTTTTGGTATGGCTATGCCGGAGAAAGCGTATCTGTATGCGATTCCATATGAATATTATGAGAAATATGAGATCCGCAGATATGGTTTTCATGGAACCAGCCATATGTTCGTGTCAGGAGAGGCGATCAAGTTCGGCAATCTGGATCCGAAGAATGCAAAAGTAATTGTATGCCATCTGGGGAACGGAGCAAGTATCTCCGCGTCGATCGGTGGAAAATGTGTGGATACCAGTATGGGTCTTACTCCGCTGGAGGGTCTGATTATGGGAACCAGAAGCGGCGATGTGGATCCGGCGGTCTGCCAGTTTATCTGCAATAAAGAAGGTATTGATATCAATGAGATGCTGAATATTCTGAATAAGAAATCTGGTGTACTTGGTATCAGCGGCGTGTCCAGCGATTTCCGTGATATTGAAGCTGCAAGAGAAGCAGGCAATGAGAGAGCACAGGCAGCCCTGGATGCATTTATCTATCGGGTTGTAAAATATATTGGCGCTTACACGGCGGCTATGAATGGTGTGGACGCCATTGCATTTACTGCTGGAGTTGGCGAGAACGATATGAAAACCAGAAAAGCAATCTGTGAATATCTGGGCTACCTTGGTGTGAAGATTGACGATGAAGCAAACAATATCCGCGGTGAGAGAAGGGTGATCTCTACAGCAGATTCCAAAGTGAAAGTTATGCTGATTCCGACCAATGAGGAACTTGCAATTGCAAGAGAAACTCTCAGACTGACGAAATAATAGTTAGATAAGAATAATTCTGTGATAAGCGGGCAGGTGTATATTGCATCTGCCTGTTTTTTTTACAACAAATTCCACTGCGAAAAAAGAGAAGGATGTGGGCTAAAGATTGCGGGATTGTCATAAAAGCATTATAATAGAATACAAAGATTAAACATAAGGAGAAGGATACCATGAATGTAGGTGAGGAACGGAATCGTCAGAAATTATCAGAGGTACTGGAACTCCTGAAACTGACGGATAAGAATCAGATATTGGCAGAACAGTACCTGGATACGGAGCGGGAAGAAGAACGAGAATTGCTTACAGGGGCAGAACCTCAGGACTTTTCTGGTCTTGACGACGGAGTGAGGAAAAAGAGCCGGGAATATATGAGCCATTGTCTGAAACGAAACCGAAGAGAAGAATTTGGCCGGTTTGTACGCTTTGGAGCTGCAGTGGGAGGTTCTACGGCCTATTATATTCTGGTAAGTTACGGATGGAGTCTGAATTTAATCCGGGAATATCTGAGCAGGGAGCAGGCGGCAGCTATCCGGTCAGAGGGAATTGCCTGGAATCCCTACGGGATTAGAAATATCTTATCCAATATGGAACAGAAATCTCCGGATGTACTAAGAGGAGCCATGAAGCTTTGTTATCATAAAAGCGATAATGCAAAAGTTTTACTGGCAGCACTTTCGCTGCATTATACAGAACCGTTAAAACCTGCCGGCGGTATCATCGAAAAGCTGTTGTCAGGCAGGAAGACGGGACAGGAAACGCAGACGGAGGTGCAGGAAACCGTAGAATTTCTGGAAACAAATTTAACAGACAGTATTTCCAATCTGTTTACGGGAGCGGTGCCGTCGGAAGAAATGCTGGATAAGATGAAACATTTTGTCAGACATTCTTCTGTCACGGATCCGTTTCCGGCAGAGCTGTATGCTGCCATCCGGAAATTGCAGACTTCAGAGTATCTGCTGATGATGCTTGCAGGAGCGGCGTTCCTGGCATTTGAGCATTCGGAACAGTGCGCGGCTTTTGTCAGGCTGGCTATTGCCATGGATCATCAACAGAAAAGAACAAGTGTTCTTCAAATGTGTATGGATGTGGGAAAACCTTCCTGGTTTTTCCCGCATATAAAAGAACTGGAAGACCAGATGCCCATGCCGAAGGAAGAATATATGATCTGGTGCCTTCATAACTGCAAATATGGTAGTCCGGTAAAGCGGATCATCAAAGACCACCCGGAAGTTGTCCGCAGCCTGATCTCGAAATTGACATCAGAAGAATATCAGCACATTCTGTCTATGGCAAAGGATATGAATCCCATGCTTTACCGGGAATTAAGCAGCCTTGGGTCAGGAGAGTTCCGCCTGAAGCTGGTGGAAGAACTGACCGGGCGCTATACAAGAGGAAAGGCGGAAGCAAAGCAGTATTTGCTGGGTGAAGGAGCACTTGAGCTCTTATATCCATATCTGAAAGAATGGCGGGAAATATGGGATTATGATGCCCAAAGATGTCAGAAAATCTATGCCCTGAAGAAAAACGGCCTGGAAGAACAGATGTACAGAAGAGCGGTAGTGCTGGAAGCTCTCTGCATGAAGATTACTTATTTTATATCTTACTGGAATGGAAAATACCAGAAGATCGACCGGTCGACGATTCGGGAGATGGTCTCTCTGTTTGAAGAGGAACAGCTTCCGGTGGATTTTCAGATGGAGTTGTTCAGTAGTATCTATGACAGCTTCTATGGAAAAAGCGACAGAACATTCTTTGCTGATGAGTGCGCCATGGTTATGAGTATGAAAAAAGCCGAATGGGAGGAAGACATTATCCGTTTGTCCAGAGAAGGAAATGCGGCGGTCCGTTTTCTGTGCATTTGGATGATGAGGAAGTACAAAGAAAAATATAAAGATGTGCTTTTGTCCTGCGCCCTGGACAGTTCCAAGCAGATTCGGGAACTGCTGCTGGAGGTTTATGAGGACAGGACAGAATGGGAACCGGATATGAAAAAGATGCTGGTTTCCAGGAAATCTCAGGAACGTGAGATTGCTGCGCAGGTACTGAAACGCTGGGGGCCGGAAAAATATCAGGAGGAATTCACAAAGGCATTTGCAAAAGAAAAGAGCAAGAAGATAAAAGAATTGCTTGCAGACTGTCTGGGCCTGGAGAGCCGGACAGAAGAAGAGAAAAAAGAGCAGACACTGGAGGAGTTGGCGAAGGAAGTTTTAAAAGGCGGGAAGAAGCGGAAGATTTCCTGGGTTTACGAAGGAGAGAAAGCATTTATAAAGGTACACAGGAAGGATGGGACACCTGCGCCTGAGGAGGATCTGGCTGCAATTCTGGTGTGTTATGCAGATATGGGGATACCGGGAGTGAATAAAACGGCAGGAGAACTGGCAGCCGGTCTGGACCCCAGGGAATTATCTTTGTATATGGGAACCCTTTTTGACCGGTGGATGGAGACAGGAGCCGAGGCAAAGAAGAAGTGGGTGCTCTATGCGGCGTCCATTCACGGCGGGGAAGCGATGATTCCGGTTTTGTATTCTCAGATCCAGGAGTGGCCGAAAGCGTCCAGGGGGGCTATGGCATCGGAGGCGGTGAAGGCACTGGCTTTGAACGGCAATTCCACAGCATTGCTTCTGGTAGATCAGATTTCCCGGAAATTCAAATTCCGTCAGGTAAAAAATGCAGCGTCGGAAGCCCTGTCTTATGCAGCAGAACAGCTGGGAATTACAAAGGCAGAACTGGAAGACCGGATTGTGCCAAGCCTTGGATTTAATGAAGAGATGGAACAAATATTTGATTATGGAACCAGAAGCTTTCGGGTACTTCTGACTCCTGCGCTGGAGCTGGAAGTATATGATGAGAATGGAAAGCGGCTGAAAAATATACCGGCGCCCGGTAAGAAAGATGATCCGGAGAAAGCGAAGGCAGCCAGCGATGCTTATAAACTGTTGAAAAAACAATTGAAAACCGTAGTTGCGAATCAGAAGCTTCGCCTGGAGCAGGCGCTCAGTGCAGAACGTTTGTGGGATACGGATAAATGGAGAGATCTGTTCGTGAAAAATCCGGTTATGCATCAGTTTGCCATTGGACTTATATGGGGCTGTTATGAGAACGGGGCACTGAAAGAGACATTTCGTTATATGGAAGACGGAAGCTTTAATACAGTGGATGAGGAAGAGTATGAACTTGCTCAGACGGGAAAGATCGGCCTGGTACATCCTATTGAACTGGAAGAAGATATTTTGTCTGCATGGAAAGAACAGCTGACAGATTATGAGGTTACACAGCCAATGGAACAGCTGGAGCGTCCGGTTTTTCGTCCTGCAGAGGAAGAGAAAACCCAGACGGAACTGACCCGCTTTGGAGGAAAGCTGCTAAATGGCCTTTCCCTGTCCGGGAAGCTTCAGAATCTGGGATGGTACCGGGGAAGCGTGCAGGATGCAGGCGGGTACTATACCTTTTATCGGGAAGACGGAGACATTGGCGTGGAACTGGAGTTCTCCGGTGCTTTTGTGGGGGACGAAAATGAAGAAGTGACGGTGTATGGAGCACAGTTCTACCGTGCAGGAACCGTCCAAAGAGGCAGTTATGTCTATGATACCATAAAAGCGGAAAATCAATACAGTCTTGGAGAGGTCAGCCCGCGGTATTTTAGTGAGATCGTTCTGCAACTTACCAAAGCGACTGTTTCTTCCCAGGAACAGCTGTCCTACCCGGAGTGCAAGGAGAGATGATGAAACAGATATTGTTGATTGCAGCAGGAGGCACCATCGCATCAAAATACACCAAAGACGGACTGGAGCCTGGAATTATGGCGGCGGAGCTTCTGGCCTATGTTCCGGAGGCGAAAGAATTCTGTCATGTGACCGCTGTCCAGCCCTTTAGTCTGGACAGTACCAATGTGTGTCAGGAACACTGGCTGATTCTGGCTGCACTTGTAGAACAGAATTATGATGAATACGACGGTTTTGTCATATGCCATGGGACAGATACCATGGCATATACGGCCGCTGCACTGTCCTATCTGATTCAGAATAATTTGAAACCGGTGGTCATTACCGGTTCTCAAAAGCCCATTGATCTGGAGATCACAGACGCCAGACTGAATCTGAGGGACAGTCTGCGGTATGCTTCAGACGAGCGCGCACATGGGGTAAATATTGTCTTTGGAGGAAAAGTAATTGCTGGTACAAGAGCAAAAAAAGAACGCTCGAAAAGTTATAATGCTTTCTCCAGCATCAATTACCCGGACATTGCGGTTATACAGGACCAAAGGATTATTTTCTATATTGATGACAGAAGCCGAATCCGTGAACGGGTAAGATTTTATCATGGTATGGATTCCAGAGTTTTTTTACTGAAGTTGATTCCGGGCATGGATGGCCGGATGCTGAACCGGATGGCAGAGGATTATGATGCAGTGATCATCGAATCCTTCGGTGTGGGAGGGCTTCCGTCTTATGGGGAGCAGAGCTTTCAGGATGCCATAGATGTCTGGTGCCGAAAAGGAAAGAAAGTGATTATGGCCACGCAGGTCACCCATGAAGGCAGCGATATGGAAGTATATCAGGTGGGAAAATCCATCAAAGAACGTTTTCCTGTAGTAGAGGCTTTCGATATGACTCTGGAGGCCACAGTGACCAAGACCATGTGGCTTCTGGGCAGCGGTGCAAAAGGAGAGGCATTTGAAGCAGGATTTTACCGGACAATCAATCATGATATACTTTTGGCGGAATAAAGGAGGAACCTAATGGATATCTATCTGGTACGGCATGGAGAGACGGACTATAATAAAGGAAAGCGGTTGCAGGGAGTAGCGGATATTCCGCTTAATGCCAGGGGAATTGAGCTTGCAGAAAGGACGGCAGAAGGGCTTCGGAATATCTCTTTTGACCGGATCTACACAAGTCCTCTGATCCGTGCACGAAAGACGGCAGAGATTATCCGGGGGAATCGGGATATTGAGATCGTTCCTGCAGAAGGCTTGAGAGAGATCAGTTTTGGAGATTATGAAGGACTGACTATACTGGACGGTTCCTATAATATTCCAGACCCGGATTTTCTGAATTTCTTTCATGCACCGGAGAAATACCGCACGCCTCCGAACGGGGAAAGCATCGAACAGCTGAAAATGCGGACTTCTTCATTTATACGGGAGATCATGAATCATCCGGCCAATGAAGGAAAGACTTTTCTGATGGCCTCTCATGGTGCTGCAATTCGCGGAATTCTGTCCGGGCTTTTCGACCTGCCTGTCTCACAGTTCTGGAGCGGAGGGGTCCACAAAAACTGCGCAGTAACGCTCCTCCATGCAGAACACGGAGATTTTGAGATTATTTTCGAAAACAAGGTGTATTATTGACAAACATATTCTTAAAGTTTTGCTGAAATGCAGCCACTGCGGGAGGGGATCCCTGTGAAAGCCCTTTTGGGAACGTTGTCCCGGGTTTTCACGGGGATCCCCTCCTGCAGTGGTATGTAAAAAAGTAGTTACGGGGCACAAAAAGGACACATTCGCATGGTACAGTACCCATAGAAAAAGCGAGGTGAGACAAAATGGAGAGGCAACTACTGGTGGTGGAAGATGATCCTCTGATGGCAGAGTCCGTGGCAGATTACTTTACCGGAAAAGGCTGGTCTGCAATGACTGCAGGCAGTGGTGCAGATGCCCTGGAGCTGATGGATCAGGAACATTTTCATCTGATCCTTCTGGATGTGATGATGCCCGGTATGAACGGGTTTACCACATGCCGGGAAATACGCAGGAAAAGCGATGTTCCGGTCATCTTTATTACTGCAAGAGTGATGGAGGAGGATAAACTGAACGGTTTTTCTCTGGGGGCGGATGATTATGTGACAAAGCCCTTTTCCTTTCCGGTACTGTATGCAAAGGCAGAAGCACTGACCGGACGGGTATGGGGAAAGGATGCCTGCAGACGTAAGGCAGGTAGCCTGGAAGTGGATGTCAGAAACCATGAAGTGTGGAAGCAGGGAAAACCGCTGCCGCTTCCCCCAAAGGAATATGAGATGCTTTTGTTCTTTCTGGAGAACCCGGGACGGATTTACAGTCGGGAACAGCTTCTGATCCGGTTCTGGGGATATGATTTTGAGGGAAATGAGCGGGTAGTGGACAGCCACATCAAGAAACTGAGAAAAGCGCTGGGAGACTGCGGCTGCGTCATTCAGACCATACGCAAATCCGGCTACCGGATGGAGGTGGAAGGATGAAAAAGAATAAGAAATGGATGCGGGCTGTGATTCTGGGATTTCTGACCGTGTACCTGCTGTCCATGGGACTTTCTACCTGTCTGGTGGCGTTTCGTTACCAGGAAGAATTCCGGAATGAATTTTTGTCGAAGAGGACAGAAGCATATCTGATCATGCAGGATAATGAAAAGAAGATTTTCGGAAAAGAAAATCCGGTGTATCAGTACAGCTGGAGTCAGTTCTGGCTGGGGAACCTTCTGAACTCAGGTTCCGGGTATCAGCAGTTTTCCGCTGCGTTTTATGATTCGGAGGGTGGGAAAATTGCCGAAGCCGGAAGCAGTTTGAGGATATTCTGCAACTACTCGGATCAAAATCTTTATGAGCCCCTGTGCTGGCCGGCGGCGGATTTTCTGACAGAGGAAGAGATAAAGAAGCTGGCAGAGTATTATTTTCTGAATTATCAGCATGCAATGGAGGAAGGGGGCTCTGAGGATGCAGAGGCATTCGAAGAATATCGGTTTACGGCATATGTGGATAGAAGGTCCTGGAAACCTGTCGGAATCGCGGTTCAGAAAATCCGGTGGGAGAAGGAGGGAACATTTATAGAGGATCCGTTGACCGGAGAAATGCATTTTTATACCTCCATTTCAGGTTCCAATTATGGAGAAACAGAAGGAGAGATTGTATGGCAGTGGGGCAGTACGGAAAGCCCCGGAGGAGAGAACTGGATGTATACTTCGCAGGTAGATCTGGATTTTCCATATATTCACGGACCACAGGGGGATCGTGACTGGATGAGCTGGGAGAAGAATGCATATTTGCATGAGTTTCCGGAGCAGACGGAATTTTCAATTGATGGGGCATATGATTCTTTGACGGAAAACAAAAACCAGAGAAGAACATATGTTCAATATGCTCCGGAAGGAGAAGAGATGAAAGGCTTTATGATTCTTCGGGAGGACAGTCATCCGTGGCTTGCAGCACTGAATGACATGAAATCGGTTTATCTGGTTTGCCTGCTCTTGATTCTGGTCTGTGCCTGGAAAGTGATTGGCGTGACAGAACAGGTTTACCGGCAGCAGGCGGTTCTGGAAGAGGATCGAAGGGATTTTACCAATGCCATGGCACATGAACTGAAGACACCCCTTGGAGTAATCCGGGGATTTGCGGAGAACCTTCTGGAAGGAATTCATGAAGAGAAGCGGGAATATTATCTGAAACAGATCGTTGGACAGACGGAGGAGATGGACCGGCTGGCAGATGAGATGATCACGCTTTCCAGGCTGGATTCGGCCCAGCTGGTTCTTCAGAAAGAGCAGGTGGAGTTGGGGGAACTGGTTCAGGAGGAATTTTCCCGATTTGAATTTCAAAGGGAGGCAAAACATATTCATTTCCAATATGAAGAGGAGGACGCATTTGTTATACAGGGCGACAAAAATTATCTGTTAAAAGCCGTCCGGAATCTGCTTTCCAACGCGGTTGCCTATAATCAGACAAATGGATCTGTATGGGTGAAAATAACTTCCGATACATGTATCATCGGGAATACAGCCGCGCCGCTTTCGGAAGAACAGCTTGCGCACGCTTTTGAGATGTTTTATCAGGGAGATGAGAGCCGAAGCGGGAGAAACAGGGGACTGGGACTGTATCTTACAGAGAAGATTCTGAGACTTCATGGTCTTTCTGTTGAGATCGGAAACCTGCCGGAAGGGGTGCAGGTTGTAATCAGAAAAGAAGATTCTTTAAATACGAGTAGACAAAGGAAGGGAATCGGCTGTTCTTCCAGGGATTTACAAAGGAAGAGCTGACCGGCCAAAGGAGCTTCCCTGATGCCCATCTGAATAAAGCTGTCGTAGAGGGTGACGATCTCATGGACCAATGGAAGTCCGGGATTGTTGCCCTTTTTTGATGGGAGATAATTATGCTGATTACAGAAAAACTCATCCGGGTTACAAAAAACATGTATAAATTTAGAAAACTTCTTTCCATGCCCTTTGGTTTCTGGTACAATGAGCAGTAAAAGATAGATTAAAGCGAGGTAAAGCTGTGGCAGAACTTACACCAATGATGCAGCAGTATATGAAAACAAAAGAAGAATATAAGGATTGTATCCTTTTTTATCGTCTCGGGGATTTCTACGAGATGTTTTTTGATGATGCGAAAACGGCATCAAAGGAACTGGAACTGACTTTGACCGGTAAGAACTGCGGTTTGGAAGAACGGGCGCCCATGTGCGGGGTGCCGTTTCATGCGGTGGAGGGTTACCTGAGCAAACTGGTATCCAGAGGATACAAAGTTGCTATCTGTGAACAGATGGAAGATCCAGCACAGGCGAAAGGGCTTGTGAAGCGGGAGGTGATCCGGGTTGTTACACCGGGAACGAATCTGAATGTGCAGGCATTGGATGAATCCCGAAATAACTATATTATGAGTATTGTATATGTCAGCGACCGGTTCGGCGTCTCTTTTGCAGATGTGACGACCGGTGATTATTTTGTTACGGAACTAGATTCTGTGAGAAAGCTTATGGATGAAATCTATAAATTTTCTCCCAAAGAAGTCATATGCAATGAAGCCCTTATGATGAGCGGAATGGATACGGAAGAATTGAGAGAACGCCTTGGAGTGACCATGTATTCTCTGGAGAACTGGTATTTTGATGATGATCTGTGCAGGAAAGAATTATTTGAACATTTTCAGGTACAGTCTCTGGAAGGACTGGGCGTGGGAGACTTCGGATGTGGTGTGATCGCGGCGGGGGCGCTGCTTCGGTATCTGACAGAGACACAGAAAACTTCTCTGGGCCATATGTCGAAACTTCAGCCCTATGTATCAGGAAATTTTATGCTCATAGACAGTTCCAGCAGGAGGAATCTGGAACTGGTGGAGACTCTTCGGGAAAAGCAGAAGAAAGGGTCGCTTCTGTGGGTGCTGGACAAGACAAGAACTGCCATGGGCGCCAGGACTCTGCGCAGCTATATTGAGCAGCCGCTGATAGACGGGCAGGAGATCCGGAAACGGCTGGAGGCAGTGGAGGAACTAAATGAACATCTGATTACCAGGGAGGAGCTTCGGGAATATTTAAGTCCGATCTATGACCTGGAGCGTCTGATCGGACGTATCAGTTATCAGACGGCCAATCCCAGAGATTTGATTGCATTTAAAACGTCCCTTGGAATGCTGCCTCATCTGAAGACTTTGCTGACGGAGCTAAAAAGTCCATTGCTTCAGGAGATTCAGACGGATTTGGATGAACTTTCTGATCTGCATGAACTGATTGAGTGCTCCATTCAGGAGGAACCGCCCATTACGATTCGGGACGGGAATATGATCAAAGACGGCTATCACGAGGAGGTGGACCGCTTCCGGAAGGCGAAGACGGAAGGGAAATCCTGGCTGGCCCAGATCGAGAGCAAGGAGCGTGAACGGACCGGTATTAAAAATCTTCGGATTAAATTCAACAAAGTATTTGGTTATTATCTGGAAGTAACGAATTCTTATAAAGATCTGGTACCGGAGGATTATATCAGGAAACAGACGCTGACCAATGCAGAGCGTTATATTACGCCGGAATTAAAGGAGCTGGAGGATACGATACTGGGAGCGGAGGAAAAGCTGACTGCTCTGGAATACGAACTGTTTACAGAGATCCGGGACAAGATCGCGGCGGAGGTTCTCCGGATCCAAAGAACAGCGAAGGCAGTAGCCAGGCTGGACGTATTCACAAGCCTTGCTTTTGTGGCGGATAAAAATCATTATGTACGTCCGAAGATTAACGAAAAAGGACAGATCCATATCCAGAACGGCCGTCATCCGGTGGTGGAGCAGATGATTCCCGGTAATATGTTCATTGCCAATGATATCTGCCTGGACAATGGTTCTAACCGAATCTCCATAATCACAGGCCCCAATATGGCAGGAAAATCTACATATATGCGGCAGACGGCGCTGATTGTCCTGATGGCGCAGGTGGGAAGTTTTGTGCCGGCGGAACATGCAGATATCGGAATTGTAGATCGGATCTTTACCCGCGTGGGTGCATCGGATGATCTGGCCAGCGGACAGAGTACCTTTATGGTTGAGATGAATGAGGTCTCCAATATTCTGCGAAATGCGACTGCAGACAGCCTTCTGATTCTGGATGAGATCGGTCGGGGGACAAGCACCTTTGACGGTCTGAGTATTGCCTGGGCGGTTATTGAACATATTGCGGATAAAAAGCTTCTGGGCGCTAAAACTTTATTCGCTACCCATTATCATGAACTGACAGAGCTGGAAGGAACCATGGAAGGCGTGAATAATTATTGCATTGCTGTAAAAGAAAAAGGCGACGATATTGTATTTCTGAGAAAGATTGTGAGAGGCGGTGCTGATAAGTCGTATGGTATCCAGGTGGCAAAGCTTGCAGGTGTTCCTTTAAGTGTAATCGAGCGTGCAAAGGAGCTGGTAGAAGAACTGAGCCGTGCTGATATTTCTGCCAAGGCGAAAGATATTGCGCAGGAAAGCCGTGGGAAAGCCAAACAGAAAAAGACCAGAAGGTATGACGAGGTGGATCTGGAGCAGATCTCCCTTTTTGACACAGTGAAAGATGATGATGTGGTAAAGGAACTGCAGGAACTGGATCTGTCCAATATGACACCGATGGATGCCATGAACACCCTTTACCGTTTACAGAATAAGCTGAAAAACAGATGGTGAAAGTATAAATGGGACGGATAGCAATATTAGACCAACAGACAATTGATAAAATTGCAGCCGGAGAGGTGGTGGAACGACCGGCCTCCGTGGCAAAAGAACTGGTGGAGAATGCAGTGGATGCAGGTGCTTCCCAGGTGACGGTGGAGATTCGGGAGGGCGGTATCGGTTTCCTTCGCGTAACGGATAATGGAAGCGGTATGGAGAAGGAAGATATTCCACTGGCATTTCTGCGCCACTCCACCAGCAAGATCAGGAGCGCCGGGGATTTGACCGGAGTAAGTTCCCTGGGCTTCCGGGGGGAGGCGTTGTCCAGCATCGCTGCAGTATCCATGGTGGAGCTGATTACAAAAACCAGAGAACAGACACTTGGAAGCCGATGCTATCTGGAGGGCGGAATACAGAAGAGTCTGGAAGAGATCGGTGCTCCCGACGGGACCACATTTATAGTGCGCAACTTGTTCTATAACACGCCTGCCAGGAAGAAATTCCTGCGAACGGAGATAACGGAGGCGGCGGCTGTTCATGAGATCATGACTCATCTGGCTTTGTCACATCCGGAGATTTCTTTTAAAGTGATCGTCAATAATCAGATGAAGCTGCAGACGGCGGGAAACGGCAGTCTGAAAGATGTGATCTATCATATTTACGGAAGGGACGTGGCCATGCGTCTGCTGCAGGTGGAACAGAAGAAAGGCCCTGTACAAATATCCGGATATGTGGGAAAACCGGAGATTTCCAGAGGAAACCGGAATTATGAAAATTATTTTGTCAATGGCAGGTACGTGAAAAGCAAAATCATTGCCAAAGGGATTGAAGACGGGTACAGGACATTTATGATGCAGCACCGGTATCCGTTTGTATGTCTGGAGCTTCAGATTGATGGTACGATGCTGGATGTGAATGTGCATCCGACGAAGATGGAACTTCGTTTCAGCGATCAGAATCTGGTCTATGATCTGGTTCGTCAGGTAGTACAGGATACTCTGTCAGGAAAAGAACTGATTCCGGAGGTGACAATTGGAAGACAGGCGGACTCGAAAGGAGCGATTCAAAAATCTGTTTCTGAGAGACATGCAGAAAGGACGGTTTCTGAACAGCAGGTTTCAGAAACAGAACAAAAGGCAGAAGAAAAGCTGCCTCTGGAAAAGAGATGGAAAACCCCGGCTCCTGCCAAAGAACCAGTAACCCCGCAGGATAAAAATCTGGACTATTTTATGGCAGAAATGCGAAGAAGAGTGGAAGACCGCCACAGGCAGCCTTCCCCATCTGTGCTGAAAGAAGAAAATGGTTATGCTGTAAGTATGCCCGCCCGGGCAGAAGAGCAGCCGAAGGCAAAACCGGTTCTGGTCCGGGAGAAACAGCCAGAGGTAAAACCGGTTCCGGCTCCGAAGATGCAGCCGGAACAGCTTCAGTTATTTGACGGGAGACTCTTGTCCGAGGAGGCGGCCATACAGCATGTGATTATCGGCCAGCTGTTTGACACTTATTGGCTGGTTCAGTATGCAGACAAGTTATATATTATTGACCAGCATGCAGCCCATGAAAAAGTGCTTTATGAGCGGCTTATGAAAGAGTTAAAAGAAAGAACCTTTCAGTCTCAATACCTGTCTCCTCCTGTGATCCTGAATCTGAGTATGCAGGAAGAACAGATGTTCCTTCAGTATCGGCATTTTTTTGATGATATGGGATTTGAGATCGAAGAATTCGGGGACCGGGCCTATGCGGTCCGTGCTGTTCCTGCAGATCTGCCCGGAATCGCCAAAGACGATATTCTGCTGGAACTGATCGACAGTCTGTCGGAGCTTCCTGGAAACATCAGTTCTGAATCTCTGCTGGACAGGGTGGCTTCCATGTCTTGTAAAGCAGCGGTCAGAGGAAATCACCGGATGTCTGTCATGGAAGCAAAGGCGCTGATTGGAGAACTCCTGACTTTGGAAAATCCATACAACTGTCCCCATGGAAGGCCGACGATTATTTCCATGACCAAATATGAGCTGGAGAAAAAATTTAAGAGGATTGTATAGATGGAAAAAGAACCTTTAGTTATTTTAACCGGCCCTACCGCAATCGGCAAAACAAAGCTTTCCATTGCGCTGGCAAAAGCCATTGGCGGAGAGATTATATCGGCAGATTCCATGCAGGTCTATAAGCATATGGACATTGGTTCTGCAAAGATTCGCCCGGATGAGATGCAGGGAGTTCCTCATTATCTGGTGGATGAGCTGGAGCCTTGGGAAGAGTTTCATGTGGTGCGTTTTCAGCAGATGGCGAAAGCCGCGATGGAAAAGATTCGAAGCCACGGACATATCCCTATCCTGGTAGGCGGGACTGGTTTCTATATCCAGGCGCTGGTGGGAGACGTGGATTTTACAGAAAACGCAGCCAGTGATTACCGGAAGGAACTGGAACGAAGGGCCGAAGAAGAAGGGGGGCATGTGCTTCATGAAGAACTTCGGAAAGTAGATGAGAAATCAGCAGAGATGATTCATGAGAACAATGTAAAGCGGGTGATCCGCGCTTTGGAATTCTACCGGCTGACCGGCAGAAAGATTTCTGAACACAATGAAAAGCAGCGAAAACAGAATTCGCCCTATCAGTTTGCTTACTTTGTTCTGAATGACGATCGTGCAAAGCTGTATGCCAGAATTGAACAGAGAATTGATGAGATGATGGAGGAAGGACTTCTGGAAGAAGTCACTGTTCTGAGAGAAATGGGATGCCACAGAGGGATGGTGTCCATGCAGGGGCTGGGTTATAAAGAACTTCTTGCATACCTGGATGGAGAATACAGTCTGCCGGAAGCAGTAGCGAGGCTGAAAAGAGATACCCGTCATTTTGCCAAGAGACAGCTTACCTGGTTCAGGAGGGAAAAGGATGTGATTTGGCTTGACAAAAGTGAATATGGATATGAAGAAGAACGGATACTTGCTAGAATGCTGGAGCTATTACAGGAAAAGGAAATGATATAGATGAAATTGGAAAAGATTTATGAAAGTATGGGAATCAGCAAAGAGGTCTATGCTTATGGACAGAAGATCGAAGCAGAGTTAAAAGACCGTTTTGAACAGATTGATGAAACTGCAGAATACAATCAGCTGAAAGTAGTTCAGGCCATGCAGAAATGCAGAGTCAGTGATATCCATTTTGCCGGTACCAGCGGTTATGGATATAATGATCTGGGGAGAGACACGCTGGAGGAAGTATATGCAGAAGCTTTTCACACAGAAGCGGCTCTGGTCCGTCCGCAGATAACCTGTGGGACCCATGCTCTGGCCGTGGCCCTGGCCGGGAACCTGCGTCCGGGAGACGAGCTTCTGGCAATCTCAGGAAAACCGTATGATACATTGGAGGAAGTGATTGGTATCCGGCCTTCCAGCGGAAGTCTTTTGGAATACGGAATTACTTACCGGCAGGTGGATCTGCTGCCGGATGACCGTTTTGATTTTGAGAAGATACGCCTGGCTATGAATGAGCGCACCAGAATGGTGCATATTCAGCGTTCCAAAGGGTATCAGACCAGAAGAACCCTGTCGGTTGCAGAGATCGGCAAGGCAATCGCTTATGTAAAATCAGTGAATCCGGATGTGATCTGTATGGTGGACAACTGTTATGGAGAGTTTGTGGAACAAACAGAGCCTACGGATGTGGGAGCAGATCTGTGTGTTGGCTCACTGATCAAGAATCCAGGGGGCGGTCTTGCTCCAACAGGCGGTTATATTGCGGGAAAGAAGAAATATGTGGAACACGCAGCCTACCGGCTGACTTCACCGGGCCTTGGAAAGGAAGTAGGCGCAACAATGGGCATTATACAATCCTTTTATCAGGGATTTTTCCTTGCGCCGACTGTGACGGCAGGAGCCTTAAAAGGAGCGATTTTTGCTGCAAATATCTATGAGCGCCTGGGCTTTGCTGTATTGCCTGACGGGCAAGAGAGCCGCCATGATATTATCCAGGCAATTACGTTCGGAACTCCGGAGGGGGTTATCGCTTTCTGCCGGGGAATCCAGGCGGCCGCGCCGGTGGACAGTTTTGTGGAGCCGAGTCCCGCGCCCATGCCGGGCTATGACAGCGACGTGATCATGGCAGCAGGCGCCTTTGTACAAGGATCTTCCATTGAGTTAAGCGCCGACGGGCCCATGAAACCGCCTTATGCGGTGTATTTTCAGGGTGGACTGACATGGGAACATGCGAAGTTTGGCATTCTTATGTCCCTACAGAAGCTTTTAGAAGCAGGACTTATAAAATTGCCGTAGAAAAGGATCAAAATAAGGAGACGGATTTGAAAAGAGTCATTGTGATCGGAGGGGGTGCTTCCGGACTGATGGCGGCCATCATGGCTGCCAGGCAGGGAGCGAAGGTAGTGCTGATAGAAAAAAACAGGCAGGCGGGGAAAAAGCTTCTGGTTACCGGCAACGGGAGATGCAATTTTACAAACCGGGATCAGAATCTTTCTCATTACCGGAGCAATCATCCGGAGCTGGTGGAAGCAGTGCTGAAAGAATTTCCCATGGAGAAAACGGTTGCGTTTTTTGAAGAGCTGGGGATTTTCGTAAAAGACCGGTCCGGTTACCTGTATCCAGGCAGCGGGCAGGCGTCTTCCATGGCCGATGTACTGCGTCTGGAGGTGCAGAGGCTTGCCGGAACCATAAAAGAAGCCTACAATACAGAAGTTTTGGCAGTGGAAAAGCAGGGAAACTTGTTTAAGGTACAGACAAAGGGCTGGACTTATGAAGGTGAAGCAGTCATCCTTGCCTGCGGTTCTGAAGCCGCACCGAAGACCGGTTCCACAGGAGATGGGTACCGGTTTGCTAAAAGTCTGGGTCATCATGTGATTCCGCCGCTTCCGGCGCTGACTGGTGTGTATGCATATGAAAATGACAGGGGAACGCTTGCAGGCGTCCGTACAGATGCGAAAGTGACGCTTCTGATTGACGCAGAGATTTGCACGGAAGAAGAAGGTGAGGTGCAGTTTGCATCTTATGGACTTTCTGGCATTCCGGTCTTTCAGGTGAGCAGGTATGTGTCCAGAGCTCTGGAAAACGGACAGGAATGTATTATAAATCTGGATCTCTGTCCCAGATGTTCTGTACGGGAACTGGAAGAAATTCTGATGAAAAAAGGAACATATACCGGACAGAGGAAAGGTACAGATATTTTACTTGGGATGTTTCCGGAAAAACTGTCAACAGTTCTTTTAAACCGTGCCGGTATTTCCGTAAAGAAGCATAGAAAGGAATGGACGGATACGGACTGCTGCCGACTTGCAGAACAGATGAAACAACTTTCATTTCACATCTTTGGATGCAGGGGCTATGAGCAGGCGCAGGTGTGTACCGGCGGTGTGCTGCTGACGGAGTTGAAAGGCATTTCCATGGAATCGGCGATGGTTCCCGGTCTTTATTTTGCCGGAGAACTTCTGGATGTGGACGGTGCATGCGGCGGTTATAATCTGCAGTGGGCATGGAGTAGCGGTTTTCTGGCAGGCGTGCATGCGGCAGGGGATAATAAGTGAGGAGAACAGCAGAAATAAAAGGAGAACTGCCATGAAAGAAGATGGGTATGAGCGGATCAGGGAATATCTGACAGATGGGGAATATGTAATCTGGCAAGGTGCGCCGGTGAAAGGGCATCTGTTTTCGCTGCAGGATATTTTCCTGATTCCATTCAGCCTGATGTGGGGTGGATTCGCCGTTTTCTGGGAACTGATGGTGATCCTGGCAGATGCTCCGCTGCTCATTAAGCTGTGGGGAATTCCATTTGTGGTAATCGGTTTCTATCTGATGGCGGGCAGGTTTTTTGTGCAGGCGCATATGAGGAAGCATACCCTTTATGCGGTCACCAATAAAAGAATTCTGCGTATTCGGAAAAAACAGGTGGATTCGTTAAATTATCGTCTTAGTCCGCAAAAGCGTATGACACAGCATAAGGACGGTTCCGGAAGCATAATATTTGAAAATTCCGGAAATCAATGGAACAAAGGATACCAGGTGGTGTGGGGAATGAATATGAAGGCAGGTTTTTGGATGGAACATATTCCGGAGGTAAGCCGGGTATTTCACATTCTGGAGGAGCAGACAGTTGATTCATAATTTTATGAAAATTTTACCAACACCAGCTCAGAGTATGATATAATGTTCGAAAAGGGCAGAGCCTGATGTGACTTTGCCCGCCTGGAGAGTGAGACGAATCCGGGAAACGAAATGATACAGAAAGAGGGAACTCATGCTGAGAATCCAACAATTGAAGCTTCCGGTTGTTCATACCCGACAGGAACTGAAACACAGGATTGTGAAGATATTGCGTATTCGTCCGGAGGAGTTGCTCCGCTGGGAAATTGTCAGAAGATCTCTGGATGCCAGAGGAGGAAAGCTTCAATATGTTTATGTAGTGGACGTGGAGACAAAGAAAGAGCAGGCCGTGTTGAGACGATGCAGGACCGGCATTACGAAAGCAGCGCAGGTTTGCTATGATTTTCCCAACCCCGGAACGGGCAGACTTTCGCATCGGCCGGTCATCGTAGGAACCGGTCCCGGGGGGCTTTTCTGCGGTCTGATGCTTGCCAGGGCTGGTTATGCTCCCATTTTGCTGGAACGCGGACAGTGTGTGACCAAGCGTGCCAGAACCGTGGAGAATTTCTGGAAACTTGGAATTCTTGATCCGGAGTCTAACGTTCAGTTCGGGGAAGGCGGGGCCGGGACTTTTTCCGACGGAAAACTGAATACGCTTGTAAAGGATCCGGCCGGCAGAGGACGGAAAGTACTGGAGCTTTTTGTGGAAGCGGGGGCCCCGGAAGAGATTCTGTATGAACATAAACCTCACTTGGGAACAGATGTGCTGTCCGGGATTGTCGGCTGTATGCGGGAAGAGATTATAAGACTTGGAGGTGAGGTCCGGTTTGGATGCCGGATGACGGACCTGATTATTGAGAACCAGACGGTCAGAGGCCTTATGTTTCAGAGGAATGGCCAGGAGCCGGAGTTTCTGGAAACCGGACAGGTGGTACTTGCGATTGGGCACAGTGCCAGAGACACATTTGCCATGCTGAGAGAGCGTCAGGTTCCCATGCAGCCCAAATCTTTTGCAGTTGGCGTACGGATAGAGCATTCTCAGACAATGATTAATGAAAGCCAGTACGGAAAAAACTATCCGCCAGTACTTCCGGCAGCGTCATATAAGGTGACAAGGAAGATTGGGAGTGGAAGAGGCGTATACTCCTTTTGCATGTGTCCAGGTGGGTATGTGGTCAATGCGTCCTCCGAAGAACATGCACTGGCGGTAAATGGTATGAGCTATCAGGCGCGGGACGGGCGCAATGCCAACAGTGCCATGATCGTGACGGTGACTCCGGAAGATTATGGGGGGACAGATGTCCTCGCAGGAGTCGAATTTCAGAGAAAGCTGGAGCGGGCGGCGTACGGACTTGGCGGGAGCAGGGTTCCGGTGCAGACGTTCGGAGATTTCTGCCAGAATACACCCTCCTGTATACTCGGCGGGATTGAACCCTGTATCAAAGGAGCCTACAGGCTGTCCAATGTACGGGATATTTTTCCGGAAGCGCTTTCTGCGGCACTGGAAGAGGGAATTCGCGGATGTGGCAGTCTGATTCCGGGATTTGCGGAGAAAGACGCTGTGCTGTCCGGTGTGGAGAGCAGAACTTCTTCTCCTGTACGGATATTGCGCAATGAAAATCTGGAAAGCAGTGTGGCCGGTCTCTATCCCTGCGGAGAAGGAGCAGGGTATGCAGGAGGAATCACTTCTGCTGCTATTGATGGAATAAAGATTGCAGAAGCGATTGCAAAAAAATATGCGCCGTGTTATGATATAACGAATAGCGTTTGAAGATCAGAGGAGCATATGTATGAAAAGTTCAAAAAATGGCTGGACATTGCTGTTGCTCATATTAGCAGGAGTGGTGCTGGGAGGACTTGTCGGCAGTCTGGTGTCTGGGGTATCCGGTCTGGACTGGCTGAATTATGGACAGTCGTTCGGGCTTGAGAATCCTGTTGTGTTGTCGCTTGGGATTCTGGTTCTGACATTTGGTCTTACTATTAAGATTACAATTGCCGGTATTATTGGGATTATTCTTGCGATTTTTATCTATCGCTGGATATAGAATATAAAACAGAAGATAATAACAGAAGAAGTATTAAGAAGATAACTGACGGGGTATCTGGAGAGATGAAGCGGAGGTTATCACAGGATGAATAAGAATTTTAGCAGTCTGCCAAGAGAAGAAAGACCTTATGAAAGGTGTATGCAGCATGGAGCAAAAGGACTGAGTGACCGGGAGCTCTTAGCGGTCCTATTAAGGACCGGAGCCAGAGGCCGGACAGTTCTGGAACTTGCCGGGGATCTTCTGAAAACCGTGCCGGAAAAGAAAGGCTTCACAGGTCTTCGGCGAATGAGTCTGGAGGAGCTGTCCGGCGTCTATGGGATCGGGAAGGTGAAGGCGGTTCAGATAAAATGTATACTGGAACTTGCCAGAAGGATGTCAAGAGAGGAAGCAGGGGAAGGAATCTGTTTTCGGACGCCTGGTTCCGTGGCAGAGTATTATATGGAAGATTTAAGGCACAAAGAGCAAGAAGTACTGTTGCTTTTGATGTTGAATCAGAAAGGCAGGCTGTTGAGAGAGAAATACATGTTCAAAGGGACAGTCAATGCATCGGTCATATCACCGAGAGAAATATTTCTGGAAGCACTGTCTGCCAGAGCGGTTCAGATTATCCTGCTGCACAATCATCCAAGTGGAGACGCCCACCCCAGCAGGGAGGATTTGAGTGTGACCAAGCGGGTGCAGGAAGCAGGAGAACTTCTTGGGATCCGGCTGACAGACCATATTGTCATAGGTGAACATACTTATGTAAGTTTCCGGGAGGAAAACTATTTGTGATCAAGAGAGAAAGAGGGAAAATATACCATGAATAATCATAGTTTTGGCTGCGATTTCGGGTCATATCATCTGAAAGTCTATCATAGGGATATAGATGCTTATCTGATTCAGCATAATATGGTAGCGGTACAGGATAAAAAAGGGATGCTTGCCTACGGGGATGAGGCATATGCCATGTATGAAAAGGCGCCGTCCAATATTCAGGTAACCAGTCCCATGTCCTATGGAAATCTGGCAAGCATCAGCAATATGCAGGCATTTTTGAAAAATCTGCTGGAAGAAAATATAAAGGGACAGCTCAAAGGTGCCGAATATTTTGTGGCGCTGCCTACGGATATGCAGGAGCGTATATTCACGACACTGATTCAGGACTCCAATATGAAGCCCAAAAGTGTGTATCTGGTAGACAAGCCGGTGGCTGCAGGACTTGGGCTTGGGATCAATGTAAAAGAAGCTCAGGGCGTAATGATTGTGGATATTGGTGCAGAGACGACAGAGATCTCGGTATTGTCTCTTGGAGGGATTGTGATCAGCCGTCTGATACAGAATGGTGGGCGATCCATTGACGACGCAATTCAGAGCGCCATCCGCAAAGAGTATAATTTCTTTATTGGAAGTAAGACTGCAGAGCTGATTAAGAAGGAGCTTGCTTATGCGCTGGAGCCGGAGGCGGTATCCATGCAGATCTGCGGACGTAATATGGTAGTTGGTCTGCCTCAGATGATGGAGATTACTTCGGAATTTGTCTATGAAGCGATTCAGGAACAGTTAGGCGTTATAATGGATGCCGTGAAGACGATTCTGGAGAGAACGCCTCCGGAGCTGGGGGTGGATATTATCCAGAATGGTATCTATCTGACAGGCGGTTCGGCGAGAATCCATAAGCTGGATCTTCTGCTGGAACAGAAGTCCGGTATCCGGGTCTGTGTGGATGACGCGCCTGAGATGAGTGTTGCAAGGGGACTTGCCAGAGTGATGTCTGACAAAGAGTTCCGTCCCCTGGCCTTTGTTACAAAAGAGCAGAAATATGAATAACGGCGGGAGCTGTAGTAGATGAGACGAAGAGAACGATTTACGATTCCCGGGAAATATATCCTGTTTGTTCTGACGGTTCTCTGTGTCGGGACAATGTCGCTGTCTTTTTTAACTGATTTTGACGGAGGTCCTCTGAATGTAATCTCCGGATACGTGTTGATTCCGGTTCAGAGAGGCATCAATTCCGCAGGGGGATGGATGCGCAGTAAAGTGGAGAATCTGGAGGAACTCACGGCAGTCAGAGGCGAGAATGAATCATTAAAGGAACAGGTGGCAGAGTTGACTCTGGAGAACAATTCACTGCTTCAGGAGCGTTATGAGCTGGCAGAATTGAGGCGTCTGTACGATCTGGATAATGAATACGGCAGTCTGGATAAAATTGCTGCAAATGTAATCGGGAAAGACACCGGCAACTGGTTTCACATGTTTTTGATTGATAAGGGATCTGATGACGGGATTCGCGTGGACATGAATGTGATCGCCGGCGGCGGGCTGGTGGGGATTGTTACAAAGACAGGTCCTGACTGGGCGCAGGTCCGTTCAATCATTGATGACATGAGTAATGTGAGCGCCATGGTTCTGAAGAATTCCGACCTGTGTTATGTGCGTGGAGATCTGCAGATGATGACGGAAGGAACGATGCAGTTAAACGAACTCCGGGATCCCAATGATGAAGTGGAGCAGGGAGATAAAGTGGTTACTTCCCATGTGAGTGCAAAATTTCACAAGGGAATTTTGATTGGATATGTGAATGAAATTCATACAGATGCCAATAATCTGACAAAGTCGGGGAGTTTGACTCCGGCGGTGGATTTTGAACATTTGAGTACGGTTCTTGTGATCACTGATCTGAAACAACAGGTAGATGTAAATAAAGCCGACGGGGAAGAGGCAGATTCTCAGGAGGAACAACCTCCTGTATCGGGGGATGAGACAGAGGAATCATCAGGTACACCAGATGGAGAAAGTAGTACAACACCGGATGTGCCAGAATCTGCAGAAGGAGAAGAGACAGAATGACAGAGTGGAAAGATATTCATAGTATGAAACGCAGGATCATACTTGTATTTTTGATTCTCACCTGTTTTCTGCTCCAAAGTACAATATTCAAAACTTTGTCACTGGGGTCGATCAGTCCTAACCTGATGGTGATTGTCACATCTTCCTATGGATTTATGAGCGGGAAGAAAGAGGGGCTCTGGGTCGGATTTTTCTGCGGTCTTCTGGAGGATATTTTTTATGGAAGACTTTTGGGTATGCACGCCATGATCTATATGTACATAGGTTATGCGAATGGATATTTTAATCACATTTTCTATGAAGAAGATATCAAGCTTCCAATCTTTCTGATCTCTGTCAGTGAGCTGGTCTATGGTCTTGGAACTTATGTAATTATGTTTATGATGCGGAGCCGTTTTGCATTTTCCTACTATATGATCCGAATTATACTTCCTGAACTTATATATACAATTGTTGTTACGCTGATCTTTTATCGGGTGATCTATATGGTCAATCGGAGGATGGAAGATCAGACATAAGGAGCTGATGGATTGTTCGAAGATTTTAAAGAATCTCTTTTGAATTTTATAACTTCCAGGATCTTTGTGCTGATGCTGGTTTTTCTGACCTTTTTCGGGATTCTTCTGGGCAGAGTTTTTCTGCTTCAGATCATCAATGGAGAAGAGTATGCAGAAAGTTTTACCATGAAGATCAAGAAAGAAATCAATATTGCCAGCACCAGGGGGAAGATCTTTGACCGGAATGGCAAGATACTGGCAGACAATGTATTGTCTTATTCGGTTACAATTGAAGATAATGGAACTTATCAGAGTGACCGGGAGAAACAGACGGCCCTGAACCGGATCATAGCACAGGTAATTGAGATCGTAGAATCTCATGGGGATCATATTATCAGCGATTTTGGAATTATCTGTGAAAACGGCAGATATGCGTTTACACAGGAGGGAACAGCTCTTCTCAGATTCAAGGCGGATATCTATGGGCGGAGGACCATCGAAGAACTGGAACCGAAGGAGGCTGCCGCTACTGCGGATCAGGTCATGGAATATCTCTGCGGAAACAAAAAATACTATATTTCCAGAGATGCTTATACGGAAGAACAGAGGGCGGCATATCGTATTCCGGAAGAAGACCGGTCTCCTGAGGAGAAGTTGAAAATTGCAACTGTCCGCTATGCCATGAGTCTGAACGGATACAAACGTTACGTGGCCACAACGATTGCAACGGATGTCTGCGATGAGACCATGGCGGAGATTATGGAAAATATGGATAGCCTTCAGGGTGTGGATATTGCTCAGAGTAGTCTTCGGGTATATCCGGATGCGGAATATTTTGCTTCTTTGATCGGCTATATCGGAAAACCTTCCCAGGAGGAACTGGACGAGCTTCTTTTGATAGATGAAAATTATGAATTGAATGACATTGTAGGAAAAGCCGGGATTGAGCAGTACATGGAGACAGAGCTGCAGGGAGTAAAAGGAAACCGGACCATCTATGTAAACAGCATGGGAAATGTGCTGGAGGTGGAGAAAGAGACTCAGCCAGAATCCGGAAAAGATGTGTACCTGACCATAGATAAAGATCTGAATATTGCCACTTATAAGATTATTGAACAGAGATTGGCAGGAATTTTGCTGTCTAAAATACGTAATATGAAGGAATATGTTCCTGGTGCGAACAGTACGGCGGCAGATATTCTGATTCCAATTTATGATGTTTATTATGCGTTGATTAACAATCGGGTCATTGATACCACTCATTTCCGGGCAGAGGACGCCACAGAACTGGAGCGTTCCGTACAGCAGCGGTTTGACATGAGGCTTCAGAGTACCATTGAGCGCATTATGTCGGAACTTAATTCGGAAAGTCCGGAGGCTTATCAGGCTCTGCCCATTGATATGAAAAATTATATGAGTTATATTGTATCAGATATTCTGATGGGGGAACGGAATATTCTGATGGAAAATTTGATTGACCGAAATGACGCAACTTATATTGCATGGACAACAGACGAAGTGATTAGTCTGAGGGAATATCTCCAGTATGCCATTTCTATGAACTGGGTGGATGTATCTGGTTTGGAGGTGGATTCTCCGTATCTGAATGCGGAAGAAATCTATGCAGTTCTGATGAATTATATATCGACAGAACTGGAGAAAGACGTCGATTTTCAGAATATGCTGTATAAATATATCTTGTTAGACGATATTGTGACGGGAAAAGAAATTTGTTTACTCTTGTACGAACAGGGGGTTTTGGAGTATGATGAAGAGGCAGTGAACAGACTTCAGAACGGAAGTTATTCTGCCTACAGTTTTTTGACGGACAAGATCAGGAATCTGGAGATCACTCCGAAGCAACTTGCGCTGGAACCCTGCAGTGCGGGATGTGTAATTACAGATCCCCATACGGGCGAAGTGCTTGCGTCGGTGACTTATCCGGGTTATGATAACAACCGGCTTACTAATACCATGGATTCTTCTTATTTCGCAGCGCTGAACAAGGACAAGTCAAGACCTCTGTACAGCCGTGCGACTCAGGAAAGGACCGCCCCGGGTTCAACTGTGAAACCGGTCATTGCGGCGGCAGGGCTGGAGGAAGGCGTGATCAGTCCGTCAGAGATTATGCATGCCACAGGTGTTTATACAGAAGCCTATGGTTCACCCACCTGCTGGGTCTATAATCAGTTCCGCAGGAGCCACGGCAATGTCAACGTGGTGGATGCAATCAAAGTATCCTGCAATTATTATTTTTATGAAGTTGGATTCCGATTGGGAGGAGGACGTACGACTGAGTATTCTTCGGACAGGGCGTTGGAAATAATCAGCAAATATGCGGCAAAATTCGGACTGGATGAAAAGTCTGGAATGGAAGTGCCAGAAAGCGTTCCTAAGTTGTCTGATACAGATGGGATCCGTTCTTCCATTGGACAAGGCACTAATTTATTTACAGTTTCGCAGCTTTCAAGATATATCAGCGCTGTGGCAAACGGCGGAACGGCCTATAATCTTACGCTGCTGGATAAATTGGCTGATTCTGAAGGAAACACTATTGAAGATTATTCTGCATCAGTATATAATAATGTCGATATATCAGACGCTTCTTTCCAGGTAATCCGAGAAGGTCTGCATGAGGTAGCCTTGGACACAAAGGCTTTTCAGAGTCTGAATCTGTCCATTGCCGGTAAGACGGGAACGGCGCAGCAATCACTCCGCCACCCGAACCATGCGTTGTTTGTTGGTTATGCACCTTATGAGAACCCGGAGATTTCCATAGCACTTCGTATTACCAATGGATATACCTCCGCCAATGCGGCGGCCATTGCAGCGGATATTTTCCAATATTATTTTGGCCTTGTGGAAGAGGAAGAATTGCTGACAGGAACAGCTTCTGAGGCAACTACAGAGGTGATGATTGATTAGAATATTGTCATAAATGTGTTGAGGAGACAAGGATGGGACAGCAGACGGTAGTGATTAAAAGCAATAAATATGGCATCACTTTATTTTTGGACAGGAATATTCCATTCAGGGAACTGCTTGCGAATATTGCTGAAAAATTCAAAACCACTTCGGATTTTTTTCAAAATGCCCGGATGGCGCTTGCCTTCGAGGGAAGGAGGCTGAGCAGGGAAGAGCAGCTGGAGATCATTCGTGTGATTCAGGACAACTCTTCTATGGAGGTTCTGTGTGTATTGGAACAGGATGATTTAAAAGAATCTTTCATGAAACAGGTTGTGGAGGGAAGAAAGCTGGAAAGAGATTCGAATAACGGCAGATTTTATAAAGGAACCCTCCGTTCAGGTCAGGTTCTGGAATCAGAGACCAGTATCATCATATTGGGAGATGTGAACCCGGGTGCGACCATTGTTTCCAAGGGAAATGTAGTGGTACTTGGAAGTTTGAAAGGAACGATTCATGCAGGTGCAGCCGGCAATGAAGATACATTTGTGGCTGCTTTGAATATGGTTCCCATGCAGATACGGATTGCAGATGTGATAGCGCGTTCAGCAGACGGACCGGTATACAAAAAAGACATAACAACCGGCCCGATGATTGCATATGCAGAAAATGGAAATATCTATATGGAGCCGATTACAAAAGAAGTAATTAACGACATTCGGATCTGAGTGGCAGTATGTGTCGGGTCCGATGAGCGACAGGAAAGGTTGGAGGAAGCAATATGAGCGAAGTAATTGTTATAACGTCCGGAAAGGGCGGTGTCGGTAAGACGACTACAACTGCCAATGTAGGCACCGGATTGGCAAAGCTGAATCAGAAAGTTGTTCTGATTGACACAGATATCGGACTTCGTAACCTGGACGTGGTTATGGGATTGGAGAATCGTATTGTGTACAATCTGGTGGACGTGGTAGAAGGGAACTGCAGGATTAAACAGGCGCTGATTAAGGACAAGCGCTATCCAAATCTGTATCTTCTTCCGTCTGCTCAGACCAGGGATAAGACAGCAGTGAATCCGGAACAGATGATCAAATTGATTGAGGAACTTCGGGAAGAATTTGATTACATACTGCTGGATTGTCCGGCAGGAATCGAGCAGGGATTTAAGAATGCCATTGCTGCAGCAGACCGGGCGCTGATTGTTACGACTCCGGAAGTATCTGCCATCCGTGATGCGGACCGTATCATCGGTCTTCTGGAGGCAAATGAAATTAAAAAGACGGATCTGATTGTGAACCGGATTCGTATGGATATGGTGGAAAGCGGTAATATGATGTCCATGGATGATGTGGTTGAGATTCTTGCCATTGATCTGATGGGCGCAGTACCGGATGATGAAAGCGTCGTAATTTCCACAAATCAGGGAGAACCATGCGTGGGGGACAGTTCTCTGGCAGGACAGGCTTATATGAATATCTGCCGCCGTGTGATGGGGGAAGAGGTTCCGTTTCTGGATCTGAAAATAAAGAGTGGATTTTTTGGGAAACTGAAAAAACTCTTCAATTAATAAGGGGGCAAAAATATGGCGTTCATGGATTTCTTTCGGAAGAAGAATTCAGGGGAAATTGCGAAAGACCGGTTGAAACTTTTGCTGATTTCAGACCGTGCAAATTGCTCTCCGGAAACAATGGAAGCAATTAAGAATGATATAATCAAAGTGATTACAAAATATATGGAGATTGACAGTGAGGGACTGGATATCCAGATTACACAGACAGAGTCCGAAGGGGGCAACGGTACCGTACCAGTTCTCTGTGCCAATATTCCGGTAAGGGATATGAAAACAAGATCATAGAAATCAGGTGAGATATGTTCAGACAATATCAACTGCGTGATTTTAAACTGCGCCTGGTTGTATTTGTATATACCATTACGATTCTCGGGATCCTGGTCATTGGAAGTGCCCGGGCAGAGAATCAAAAGCAGCAGGTGATTGGTATGGTACTTGGTACCATAGCCATGCTGGTATTTGCGCTCATTGACTATCATTATATGCTGAATTTTTACTGGCTGATCTATGTGTTTAACCTGGTACTTTTGCTAGGCGTAGAGCTGATGGGCACAAAAGTAAATGGAGCCAGGCGATGGCTTGACCTGGGCTTTGTCCGGTTCCAGCCCTCTGACCTTACGAAATTGCTGCTGATTCTGTTTTTTGCCAGGTTTTTTACGAAATATCGGGAATCTATCAATTCCTGGAAAGTGATCATAACATCTGGTGTTCTTTTGCTGGTTCCACTGTATCTGATACACGAACAGCCGGACCTGTCCACCACGATTACGATTATGTTCGTATTTTGTGTTCTGATCTATATTGGGGGGCTCAGTTATAAAATTATTGGTACAGTACTTGCAATTTTGATACCATCTGCTATTATATTTATAAACCTGATTATGCAGGAAGGACAGGAGATACTGGATGCATACCAGTTAAAAAGGATCATGGCATGGCTGAATCCTGCCGAGTATGCGGACGATGCATACCAGCAGCAAAATTCGATCATTGCCATAGGCTCAGGGCAGTTATATGGAAAAGGACTGTATAATAATGACATATCATCGGTAAAAAACGGAAACTTTATTGTAGAACCCCAGACAGACTTTATCTTTGCCGTGACCGGCGAGGAACTTGGATTTATCGGCTGCGCCGCAGTGATTATCCTATTAGCGCTGATCGTGGTGGAGTGTCTGTGGATTGGAAAAAATGCAAGAGAACAGGAAGGGACGATCATCTGTTGCGGTTTCGGCGGACTGATTGCCTTTCAGAGCCTTATTAATATCTGTGTTGCCACAGGGCTGATGCCGAATACAGGAATTACGTTGCCATTCGTGAGCTATGGTCTTACATCGCTTGTTATGCTGTATATGGGGATAGGGATTGTCTTAAATATTGGGCTTCAACCTAAAAAATATTAACAAGGGGGTCAACTATGAACATTGGATTAATTGCACATGATGCAAAGAAGGTTCTGATGCAGAACTTCTGTATTGCCTACAGAGGGATTCTCTGCAAAAATGAACTTTATGCGACAGGAACAACGGGGCGTTTGATTGAGGAAGTGGCCAATTTAAATGTTCATAAGTTTCTGGCAGGGCATCTTGGAGGAGAACAGCAGCTGGGCGCTCAGATTGAGCATAATCAGATTGATCTGGTTATCTTTCTTCGGGATCCCATTCAGCCTAAGAGGCATGAACCAGATGTGAATAATGTAGTTCATCTATGTGATGTGCACAATATTCCGATTGCAACTAATCTGGCAACTGCAGAGCTGTTGATCAAATCGCTGGACAGAGGGGATATGGAATGGCGTGAGATGTACAAATAGAAAACGTAAGCGTATCATAAGCCTGCTGTTAGTGGGAATCATCTGCAGCATGTCCATAAGCGGATGTTCATGGGAACAGAAACCAGAAGATGCATTTACAGCAGACCGCCCTGGTTTTGGTATTCAGGAACAGGGCACAGATGCGGAAATCTCTTATTTTGCAGATGATCTGTGTGTTGCGGCAGAGGATATTAAGACAATTGAAGGAGAAGCGGCGGATGCGCTGGCAGCGTGTTTTTTTAATCTGGATACGAAAGAGATTCTTTATGCGAAGAATATACATGGAAGGGTATATCCTGCCAGTACGACTAAGATTCTGACAGCTCTTCTGCTTTTGGAACAAGATGACCTGGATGCACAGACAACAGTAAGTCAGAATGCCATTACCTTCCATGAAAGCGGAGTAACTACGGTAAAACTAAAAGAAGGTGATGTATTGACTCTTGACCAGCTTCTTCATGCACTTTTGATCGTATCGGCCAACGATGCGGCAAATGTGATTGCTGAGAAGATTGGCGGGAGTATCGAACATTTTGCGGAGATGATGAATGAGAAGGCGGTTTCTATTGGAGCAACCAATACCCATTTTGTCAATCCCCACGGCCTTCATAATGAGGAGCATTATACGACTGCATACGACCTGTACCTGATGTTTCAGGAGGCTATGAAATACGATAAATTTCTGGAGATTTTGAAGAAGTCGTCTTATGAGACGACATTTCTGTCTGCCGGTGGACAGGAGCGAACGGTTTCCTGGTCCAGTACGAACCGCTTTACTACGGGCAATGTAACGGTTCCGGACGGTGTGACTGCAGTAGGAGGCAAAACTGGTTCTACGAAAGCTGCCATGTCCTGTCTGGTACAGCTCTTTGAAGATGCGGGTGGGCAGCGCTATGTGGCGATCATTGTGGGCTGTAGTGAACGGGCGATTCTGTATGAGGAGATGCAGAGCTTTTTATCCAATTTGAACAATTAGTTCTTGTATTCTGACCCTCTGGATGATATAATATGACTAATAAGTCAGGAACCGAAGGAGGGCAAACTATGGTACAGTTAGTAATAGGAGAAAAAGGCGAAGGCAAGACGAAGAAGATGCTGGATTACGTGCACGATGCCATGAAGACAGCAACTGGTAATATCGTGTACCTGGATAAGTCGGCTCGCAACATTCACGAACTGGATAACAAAGTTCGTTTAATAAATGTATCAGAGTATCCAATTCAGAATACGGATCAGTTTATTGGGTTTATTTGTGGAATTTGTTCACAGGACTATGATCTGGAAGCAATGTATCTGGATGGTTTTTTAAAGATTTCGAAACTGGAAGGACAGGATATTTCAGATGCGCTTACGCAGCTCAATCAGATCAGTGAGCAGTTTAAAGTAAAGCTCGTGCTCAGTGTAACTTTGAGCAAGGAAGAATTGCCAGAATTTGCCAGAGCTCAGGTTATTTGAGTTTTTTGTAATAGATACATAGAAGCGGATGCCCGGGAAGGGACATCCGCTTTTTTCAGGAAATATTTGACAGAGTTGGAGGGAATGCTCGGATGGCAGGACGCCGCAGAAAGAATAAGATTGTCAGCGTGCGGAGAAAGAGGCCAATTAATATTGACCTAGTTTTTTTCGGCGCTGTGGCAGTCTATATATGTGTGATCTGTTATATGGCCATGAGTTCGGAACATATTGCAGGATATGAAGTCAATGCGGGAAGCCTGTCGGTGAATCACACCTATACCGGATTGGCTTTGAGGGAGGAAAAAGTTTATAATGCCGGAACTTCCGGATACGTAAGTTATTATGCGCGTGAGGGGGAGCGGGTATCGGGCTCGTCTCTGATTTATACGATTGATGAAAAAGGTGAGATCAATGCATTGATACAGCAAAATGCGGATAATGTGGATCTGACAGATGAAAATTTTTCTGTTATAAGAAGCAGTATCCGAAGTTATATGAATGAAATTGACGACCTGGAATTCGCAAAAGTATATGATTTTAAGGTTTCTCTGGAAGGCGCTGTGATGGATCTGATGAATCAGAATATGCTGGAGAGTCTTGAAGATGCGGGAGAAGATACAATGTTTTCCCGAATTTATGCAGAAAATATCGGAATATTGGAGTATTATACAGATGGTTTTGAGGAAATAACAGTGGACAGCGTCACGGAAGATATGCTGGATCCGTCAGGTTATGAAAAACAAAATCTAAAAAAAGAATTAATCCAGGCCGGAGAGCAGGTATATAAGTTGTCAGTTTCTGAGAAATGGAGTTTGCTTGTGCCTTTGACAGAAGAAGAAGCAGCGGGATTTCAGCAGGAAGAAAGAAAATTTATGGAAGTGGAGTTTACCAGAGATCATACAAGAGCGTGGGCTGATTTTTCCATCAAATATGTGGGGGCAATTCCGTGTGCAAAGCTGGACTTTAATAATTCCATGGTGCGTTTTGCAGATTTGCGTTATGTAGAGGTGGAATTTCTGGTTAAAGATGAAATGGGACTTAAGATTCCCAATACGTCGATTGTAGAGAAAGATTTTTATCTGGTTCCTAAAAAATTCCTGGTGGAAAAAGAGGACGAAAAAGGATTTATGAAGGAGGTTTACGACGAAAACGGACAGGCAGAGGCAGAATTTGTAAATATGACGTTATATTATGCAGATGAAGAGAATTATTATATCGACCCGAAAGAATCGGATTTTTCCACTGGCAAAGAGAAGATCCCTATGGGTACATTTCTGGTAGAGCCGGATTCACAGGAACGATGTCAGGTTGGCATGAGCCATACATTGCAGGGCGTATATAATATTAACAAAGGATATACACAGTTTCGTCAGATCAACATCCTGTATCAGAATGAAGAGTTTGCTCTGGTTGAGGAAGGCACCAGTTATGGGCTGACTGTTTATGACCGGATTGTACTGAATGGGGAAGCAGTGGATGAAGACGAAGTAATCTATAGATAAGGAGCAGAACAATGGTTGCAGAGAATTACAGAATTGTAGAAGAGAAAGTATGTCAGGCGTGTGAGAGGAGCGGTCGCAGCCGGTCAGAAGTAACACTGATTGCAGTCAGCAAGACCAAGCCGGTACAGATGATACAGGAAGCGATGAAAGCGGGAGCAAACATTTTCGGAGAGAATAAGGTACAGGAGCTTTGTGAGAAATATGAAGCACTTCCTGAAGAACTGCACTGGCATATGATCGGGCATCTTCAAAGAAATAAAGTAAAATACGTGGTGGATAAAGCAGAATATATTCACTCGGTAGACTCTCTCAGGCTGGCGGAAGAGATCAGCAAAGAAGCTTTGAAAAGGAACATACAGGCAAAGATTCTGATTGAAGTGAATGTAGCAGGAGAAGAAAGTAAGTTTGGAGTAAGCATGGAAGATACGGAAGACTTGATTCGGGCAATTGCCGGATTACCGAACATATGTATCGAAGGGCTGATGACAATTGCTCCCTATGTGGAAAATCCGGAAGAAAATCGACCGATATTTCGCAGTTTAAAGAAATTGGCTGTTGACATCAAAATGAAAAACATTGATAATGTACATATGGGTGTGCTCTCTATGGGTATGACGGGAGATTATGAAGTGGCCATAGAAGAAGGCGCAACGATGGTGCGTGTAGGGACCGGAATCTTCGGTGAACGCAACTATGAAAAATAAGGAGAATTAATATGGGTTTTTTAGATAAAATCATGGATACTATGCATTTGGGCAATGATGACTACGATGATTTTGATGACGATGATTTTGATGATGACTATGAAGAGGAACGGCCTCGAAGGGGTAGTGTTTTCAAGAAAAAGGACAGAGACTTTGATTATGATATGGAAGATGATCTGATTACAGAGTCAAGTAAGGTCAGATCTGTCAAGCAGTCGTCAAGAATTACCCCTATGCGTTCCAAAAAAGTCGGAAACGGTATGGAGGTATGTGTGTTTAAGCCGACGGTCTTTGAAGATGCCCGGGAGATTACGGATACACTGCTTGGCAATTGCACGGTGGTTCTGAACTTTGAGGGCCTGGACGTGGAGATCGCTCAGCGGATCATTGACTTTACCTCTGGTTCCTGTTATGCAATTGGTGGAAATCTCCAGAAAGTATCCAACTATATCTTTATTGTAACACCAAAAAGCGTTGATATTTCAGGGGATTTTCAGGATATACTTTCAGGGGCCTTTGATATTCCTACCATTTAGGAAAGAAAAGCTGACATGAAATGTGGTTCCGTCATCCGGTAACTGATGTCTGCCGGGTACAGGGACCATATTTTGTATTATGGGAAAGAGAAAATTGGAGACACTATGGAAAATAAGAACAGAAAACTGGAAGTGAACAGAAACGGGAAATTCTACTATTCAATCTGGCTGGAGCCGGATTTCGTCCGTTTGCCGGCTGCCCTGGAAGAACTCCAGGTCTCAGATCGAAAATTGTGCGTGGTGACAGATACATCCGTGGCGGAGCTTTATGGTGAACAGCTGCAGGCAATATTGAAAGGGTGCTGCAGGGAGGTTTCGCTTTTTGTGTTTTCTGCCGGAGAGGAGCATAAAACGCTGGATACCGTCCGTAGCTTGTATGAACATCTGATTCTGAGGAAATACGACAGAAAAGATATGCTGGTTGCTCTGGGAGGAGGCGTAGTGGGCGATCTGACCGGTTTTGCGGCGGCGACTTACTTGAGAGGGATTGATTTTATTCAGGTACCCACGACCCTGTTGTCTCAGGTGGATTCCAGCATTGGCGGTAAGACGGGAGTGGATTTTGACGCTTACAAAAATATGGTTGGCGCTTTTCATATGCCGAGGCTGGTATATATGAATCTTTCAGTATTGAAAAGCCTTCCGAAAAGGCAGATCTCTTCTGGCATGGCGGAAATCATTAAACATGGCCTGATTCAGGATGCAGAGTATTATCAATGGCTGTCAACTGTCCGGGAAAAAGTTTTTTCAGGTGATTATGAGACGTTTCTTTACATGATTGGAGAGAGCTGCCGGATTAAGCGGCATGTGGTAGAGGAAGATCCGACTGAACAGGGAATCCGGGCATGGCTGAATTTTGGCCATACCATCGGCCATGCAGTAGAAAAACTGAAGGATTTTCAGATGAGTCACGGAGAATGCGTGGCAGTGGGGTGTGCTGCGGCGGTGTATCTTTCGTCCAGAAGGGGAAATTTCCCGGCAGAGGTATGCAGACAGATGGAGAAGCTGTTTGCAGATTATAATTTGCCGGTTCGTGTATGCGGCCTGATACCGGAAGATATTGTAAAAACAACAAAACTGGACAAGAAAATGGAAGCAGGAGCGATTAAATTTGTACTGCTTTGCAGTCCCGGCGAAGCATATGTGGCCCGGGATGTATCAGATGAGGAACTGTTGTTGGCCGCCCGTTATATTTGCGGAACTTAAAATAGTGGAAACCTGAACAATACCCGGATGGATTTTCAGTTGTGGAAACGGACGAAAATCCATCTCTTACTCCGGGGAGTGGAAGGGCTGGAACGGTACTTAAATCAGGAGGATGAAAATGAATAAATGGTTGTGCTGTCCATGGGCAATTGCTGTTGGGACATTTTTTTTAATTCTGCTGGATCAGGTGACAAAAGAGCTGGCAGTTCGGTTTTTGAAAGGACAGGACCCCGTTATTATATGGAATGGGGTATTTGAACTGCGTTACCTGGAGAACAGGGGCGCAGCATTCGGAATGCTGCAGGGACAGAGGATCTTTTTCCTGGTGATCGGACTTCTCGTGTTTGGGGCGGCGCTTTATTTTTTCCGTTATGTGTCGGAGGACCGGTATTTCTGGCCTCTTCGGATGATTGCGATTTTTATTCTGGCAGGAGCATGGGGGAATATGATTGACCGGCTGAGGCTGTCTTATGTGGTGGATTTTTTTTATTTCAGACTGATTGATTTCCCGATATTTAATGTGGCGGATATCTATGTGAGTGTGGGGACGGCTGTGCTTGCAGTGCTGATTCTTTTCTATTACAAAGATGAAGATTTAAACCGCCTGATGGAAAAGAGAAAGAAGGAAAAATCGTGAATCATATACGGTTGGAAGCAGAAGAAAATGTTCCAGGTGAAAGACTGGACAAATATTTAGGAACGATTCTTACAGACCAGTCCAGATCATATCTGCAGAAACTGATCAAAGAAGGGGCTGTTCTGGTCAATGGAAAGCCTGTGAAGGCCAGCTATCGGATGGAAGAAGAGGACCATATTGAGATTTTGATGCCGGAACCGGAAGAACCTGAGATCCCGGCGGAAGACATTCCGCTGGATATTCTCTATGAAGATGAAGATTTACTGATTGTAAACAAACCAAAAGGAATGGTCGTTCATCCTGCTGCAGGCCATCGGACCGGAACCCTTGTGAATGCGGTTCTGTATCACTGTAAAGGCTGTTTGTCAGGGATCAATGGGATCATGCGTCCGGGAATCGTCCATCGGATTGACCGGGATACCACCGGGGCTCTGGTAATCTGCAAAAACGATTACGCCCACAATCATGTGGCAAAGCAGCTGAAAGAGCATACGATTACCCGAAGATATCTGGCTGTGATTACAGGAGTGATCAAAGAAGAGGAAGGAACCATAGATTCGCCTATTGGCAGACATCCCACAGAGAGAAAAAAGATGGCTGCAGGAGTGAAGAATGGAAAACGGGCCGTAACACACTACAAGGTACTACAGCGCTATGAAGGTCATACATTGGTTGAATGCAGGCTGGAGACTGGACGCACGCATCAAATTCGCGTGCATATGGCTTCCATTCATCATCCGATTCTGGGTGATACCGTCTATGGTTCTCCGAAGAATCCTTATCATTTAGAAGGGCAGGTACTACATGCCAGAGTGTTGGGGCTTGTGCACCCGGTGACAGGAACGTATATTGAGACGGAGGCTCCTTTACCAAAATATTTTCAGAATTTGTTGAAAAAACTATAAATGCTTGAATTCTTCTGCTTGTTGTACTATAATGTTAAGGAATGTTTAGAAAGTTTATACTTTTTTTATAAATGCAGAGATAAAAATTACAGGTAGATTGGAGAAACGCAGATGCAGTATACGAGAGAGGCTGCCATAGCACGTCTGCTGAAAAGTTTTGAAACATACTATAATATCCATAGATTTGATCATGAACAGGTTCCGGTCATAGCCCGCTGTGATTTTTTTGAGCATTCTCAAAAGTATGTGATTTCCAAAAAAGCGGAACTGTGGTCTGCAGATTGTGAAGAATTTCTCTATCTGCTTGACATTCCGCATCTGACGCTTCCGCTCTATGAACAGTGGAGGGATCACATATACAAAGATGGTATGGAACTTTTGCATATCGGACCAGGGCATATGTATTCTTTTATTACACCCGTTTTCGTCTGTGATACTTGTGAGGAAGACGCGAGAAAGGCATTGAAAAAATGCCGCATTTACAAAAGTTTTCATTTTTCGCTGCATGGCTGGATGGATTATCATACAGCGGTGGTTGATCTTGGAAAAAGCAGGGTTGATGCTAACCGCAGCGGTCATCATACAGCGAAAATTTTGAAAAAAGTACTATATTCGCAAACCAACAAATAGAAGGGAGAGTTAGTATGAATTCATTAGTACTTCTGATCGTCTGCATCGCAATACTGGCGGCCGGTTATATTTTCTACGGTGGCTGGCTGTGCAAGCAGTGGGGTGTGGGCGAAAGTAAAGAGGAGACTCCGGCCCATGTCATGGAAGACGGCGTTGACTATGTTCCTGCAAAGGCGCCGGTTTTAATGGGGCACCATTTTTCTTCCATTGCCGGAGCAGGTCCGATTACGGGACCGATTAACGCAGCATTATTCGGATGGCTTCCGGTCACCCTCTGGATTCTGGTTGGCGGCATCTTCTTCGGAGGTGTACATGATTTTGGAGCATTGTTTGCTTCTATCCGCCATAAAGGCCAGTCTGTAGGTGAGATTATTTCTGCAAATATGAGTCGTCGTGCCAAGAGGCTGTTCCTGATCTTTGCATATCTGACACTGCTTCTGGTAGTGGCAGCATTTGCTTCCATTGTTGCTTCTACCTTCGGTGTGAAGCTGACAGAAGCAGGAGCCATTGACTATGCGGCCTCTGCTTCCAATGCGTCTGTGGCAATGGTGTCTCTGCTGTTTATTCTGATTGCCATTGTGTTCGGTTTCTGTGTATACAGAAGAAACGCACCCATGTCGGTAGCATCCGTTGTTGGTGTGCTGGCAATTGTACTGATTATGGCAGTCGGTATGAACTTCCATCCCATTTATCTGACCAACAATCAGTGGATGATTATTGTAGGAATCTATATTGCAATTGCGTCTGTTACTCCTGTATGGATTCTGCTTCAACCTCGCGACTACCTGAGTTCTTTTTTGCTCTACGCCATGTTGATTATTGCAGTGGTGGGTGTTGTGGGAGCACATCCGGCTATTGATGCAGAACTGTTTCCGGCATTTGCAGGGTTTGCAGTGATCAACGAGAGTACAGGAGTGACCTCTTATCTGTTCCCTGTACTGTTTACGACGGTGGCTTGCGGCGCTATCTCCGGTTTTCATTCTCTGGTATCTTCAGGAACCACATCCAAACAGCTGGATAAAGAGACGGATGCCATGCCGATTGCTTATGGCGGTATGCTTCTGGAATGTGTGCTGGCGGTATTGACTCTGTGCGCGATTGCATACGCCAGGAAGATTGGGACGACGGCTGGTGCAACAGATATCTTTGCAGGCGGCATTGCAGGTATGGTTGCAGCGATTCCCGGACTTCAGGGTGCACAGAACATTCTATACACGCTGCTTGTACTTACATATTCTGCTTTCTGCTTGACGTCGCTGGATACGGCAACCCGTCTTGCACGTTTTATGTTCCAGGAGTTCTGGCTGGAACCCGGCCAGACGGTAAAAGATATTGACAGTGGTTTTAAGAAAACGCTTGTAAATCCATATGTGGCTACGATTATCACGGTTATAATTGGTATTGCGCTTGGTATGACCGGATATGCCAAGATCTGGGGACTTTTCGGAGCGGCAAATCAGCTTCTTGCAGGACTGGGACTTCTGGCAGTGGCTACCTGGCTTGGAAATATCGGACGGAACAATAAAATGTTTCTTCTGCCCATGGCATTTATGATGGTAGTAACCATCTGCTCTCTGATTTTGACAGTAAGAGACCAGATCGGACTGATCACAGCAGGAGGAGCGGATTGGGGGCCTTATGCGCAGGCAATTCTTGCAACGCTTCTGATTGTCCTGTCAGTAATCCTTGTGATCGAAGGAATCCAGACACTTATGGGGAAAAATGCAAAAGAGGCATAAGCAAAACACCAGACATAAGCAGATGTCTGAACCATAGCGAAGAAGGAGATACCGGATGCTGGTATCTCCTTTTTCACGTTTACAATTATCGGTTTCTGTGATATAATCAATAACATCCAAATGAATTAATTTATGCATTTGGCGTGTGGTGAATGTGATGATGGATTACATATTTGTAATCAAAAGAGTATCTAAAAACGGTTGGCCGGACAGGATGCCTGAGGGCAGAGACAGTCGGATATACAGATCAGGAGGGAGATATGAAGACATTTCAGTATACGATCAAAGAGGAACTGGGGATGCACGCGAGACCGGCGGGCCTTATATTGCAGCTGGCCAAAGAGTTTGACAGTCATATCGTACTTTCTAATAAAGGAAACAGCGGAGATCTGAAGAGACTTATGTCAGTGGTCGGCCTGGATATTCAGTATCAGGATACAGTAACGGTGACAGTAGAGGGACCGGATGAGGATGTGGCAACAGAAGAGATGTTCGCATTTTTTGAAGAAAACCTTTGAGGAAATCAGTGGCAACATGCAAATATAAAAGGACTGGTCCTTTGGGACGAGTCCTGTTTTATGACAGAAAGACAGGAAAAACAGTATGAGTGGAACCAGACAAGGAAGAAGCAGAAAAGGTACGGCTTCCGGGAAAAAAAGCACAGGGAAAAAGAATACAGGCTCCGTAAAGGCGGCAGCAGGCCAGAAGAATGATATTTGGGAGGAAATCCGCCTGGTTGCATTAATGATCCTGTCAGGGATTCTTTTTTTCAGCAATTTTGGGTTCGGAGGCAAAATCGGAGGCATCATGAGCGGCGTTCTGTTCGGGTGTGTAGGTCTTTTTGCCTATGTTTTTCCGGTGGTGGTAATCCTTCTGGTACTTTTTTCACTGGCGAATCGGGAGAATCTGATTGCGGCGATCAAGATTGTGGGTGCAGTGCTGGGTTCTGTAGCAGTGGGAGCGCTTCTGCATCTGTTAACCATGTCCGGTTCAGACGTATACGGCTGGAAAGAGATCTATGACTATTGTGCAGAGTACCGGACAGGAGGCGGTCTGATCGGCGGCTTGGTGTCAGGAATATTAAAGGATGCGTTTGGCCTGATTGGTGCTTATCTGGTACTTTTGGGGATTTTAATTATCTGTATGGTGATTGTCACGGAGCGTTCTTTTGTGCGTGGAATGTCCAGGGGAAGCAGAAAAGTATATGAGTCTGCAAAACAGGATATGGAACGCCGGAGAGAAGCAGCGATAATACGGAAAGAAGAGAAAAAAGAGCAGAGACTGGAAAAAAAGATCAGTGGCGTATCTTCAGATTTGACCATTCAGAAGCGGCAGAGCAATGGACTGCGGGAAATTACGTCTGCAGATCATGCGTCTGTGTATTCGGAGGAAGAGGTATTTCCGGACCTGGACACCCCTGTGGAGATGCAGTATGATCTGCTGTGTAAAGCAAAGGCCCAGAGTCCCGCAGGGACGACAGAAAAGAATGCTCTGAGGATGGAAGAGAAAGCAGAAGAAATCTCCTTCAGCGAAGAAGATCTGTTAAAGCATGCGCTGAGCAGACGGGAACTGGAGAGCGGGAAGCTGGAAAGGCAGGAGGAATCACCAGTCAGAACCTTGGAGGAACGCCCGGAACTGGCAGAACGAGTGAAAGAATTGGAGCAGGAGCGAACCGAAGATACGATGCCTGCAGATGTCAGTCAGAATACGTCCATGGCATATCAGTATCCTCCGATATCTCTTCTGAAAGCACCAAAACGGGAGAAGGGCAAAAAGGATGCTTCCATACAGCTTCAGGAGACGGCGCAGCATTTGCAGCAGATCATGGAAGACTTTGGTGTAAAAGCTACAGTGACAAATGCAAGCCAGGGGCCGGCAGTGACCAGGTATGAGGTTCAGCCGGCGCATGGAGTCAAGGTAAGTAAGATTGTTGCGCTTTCAGATGATATCAAATTGAATCTCGCAGTTCCGGATATTCGGATTGAAGCTCCGATTCCCGGAAAAGCTGCGGTGGGAATCGAGGTTCCGAATAAAGAAAATTCGACGGTAATGTTTCGGGAGCTTCTGGAATCTGAGGAATTCCGGAACCATAAATCACGGATTGCATTTGCAGTGGGGAAAGATATCGGGGGCAATATTATGGTTACAGATATTGCCAAGATGCCTCATCTTCTGATTGCCGGAGCGACGGGGTCCGGTAAATCGGTGTGTATCAATACGCTGATTATGAGTATTTTATATAAAGCGCGTCCAGATGAGGTCAAACTAATTATGGTGGATCCAAAGGTGGTGGAGTTGAGTACTTATAACGGAATTCCCCATCTTCTGATTCCGGTGGTGACCGATCCTAAAAAAGCAGCAGGAGCGTTGAACTGGGCAGTAGCAGAGATGATGGGCAGGTACAATAAATTTGCAGAGCTTAATGTTCGGAATATTGAAGGCTATAATAACAAGATTGATTCCATAGCAGAGATTGAAGATGATCACAAGCCGGAGAAGATGCCTCAGATTGTGATCATTGTGGACGAGCTTGCAGATCTGATGATGGTGTCTCCCGGCGAAGTGGAGGATGCCATCTGCCGTCTTGCACAGCTTGCCCGGGCTGCAGGTATCCATCTGATCATTGCCACACAGAGGCCGTCCGTCAATGTCATTACTGGTCTGATCAAGGCTAATATGCCTTCCAGAATCGCATTTGCGGTATCTTCAGGGGTGGATTCCAGGACGATTCTGGATATGAATGGGGCAGAGAAGCTGCTTGGAAAAGGAGATATGCTCTTTTCGCCCTATGGACTGCCCAAGCCGCTTCGGGTGCAGGGGGCGTTTGTATCGGATGCCGAGGTAAGCGCTGTTGTGGAATATCTGAGCAGCCAGAGTACAGGCACGGATACCAGACTGGAAGAGCAGATGCTTGAGAAAATGAAGGAAGTACAGGCAGCGGGAAGTGTTTCTGCTGAGACAGGCGGCAATGATAAGGATGTGCTTTTTGCAGAAGCCGGAAAATTCCTGATCGAAAAGGATAAAGCATCTATCGGAATGCTTCAGAGATGGTTTAAGATTGGGTTTAACCGTGCGGCCAGAATCATGGATCAACTTGCGGATGCAGGCGTTGTGGGAGAAGAAGAAGGAACGAAGCCAAGGAAAATACTGATGTCCATGGAAGAGTTCGAACAATATATAGAAGAATGTCTGTAAGGAGGTTTCATATGGTATGCCAAAAATGTGGAGCCAATGTGCCTGAGGACAAGATTTACTGTGAGAAATGCGGCATGGCCATACAAATGGTGCCGGATTACCGTCCGGAAGAAGACATTTCCATTGGAGGAGAAGAGAACCAGCGAGAAGATTCTTCCGGCGCGGACAGAATATCGCCGGCAAAAGGATTCTGGAAACGCCACTGGAAATGCGGAGTGGCAGGCGTGCTTCTGTTCTTATTCGGGAGTCTGTCATTTCAGGCTGCATATGACTATGTACGGTCCGGGGAAGAAACCATGACCAAACCGTTGGAACCTGAGACCAGAATGCTGCCCGGCTGCCCGAAGTTTGGTATTGAACCGGGAACTTACAGTTATTCTCCCATGGTGACTCTCTCATACCATTCTGAATATGATGGCGATATTTATTATACGACAGATGGTACAACACCCGATGAAGAGAGCAGGTGCTATCAGTCTTCCTTTTCTGTGGGAGAAGGAATGACCGTTGTCAGGGCCGTTTTTATCAGAAGCGACGGGATGCAAAGTGAGGAGGCGTCAGGAACTTATCATGTAGAATTTCACTATCCGGATGAACCTATATTCAGCATTCCGTCAGGAACCTATGTGGGCGGACTTTCTGTGACCATAACTTCCGGAGAGGACTGCAGAATCTATTATACAACCAATGGAGAAGAACCAGGACCGCAATCCAGGCTTTATCGGGGGCCGGTTACGATTCCTCCGGGGCTTACGGTACTCCAGGCAGTTGCCATTGATGAAGACGGAGGAAGCAGCGGAATCGTGGAGGCAATCTACAATGTGTCGGAAAATTCTGGGACATTGGGAGAGGAAAATGATGGATTTGCAGCAGAAGTTCCTGTAAATCAATAATTTTTTATTGAAATATCAGCAATTTTGCATTATGATAAGAAAAGGTGATTTGTAGTTGTTGTGTAAAATTGCTACAAAGTTTAGGAGGAAGCATATGTTTAAGATTTTGGAAGCAGAGCAGCTCTCTGCGAGTGTCTACAAGCAGGTGATTCATGCACCACGCGTAGCAAAGTCCTGCGAGCCGGGACAGTTTATCATTGTAAGAGTAGATGAGACTGCGGAACGTATTCCGCTGACGATCTGCGATTATGACAGAGAAGCAGGAACCATCACACTGGCGTTTCAGCCCATCGGCGTGTCCACGCATAAACTGGTCGCTTTAAAAGCTGGAGATGAGATTGCCGATTTTGTAGGTCCTCTCGGCCGTCCGTCCGAGCTGGTAACGGATGATTTTGAGGAAGTAAAGAAGAAAAAAGTTGTTTTTATTGCCGGCGGCGTAGGTACGGCTCCTGTATATCCTCAAGCGAAATGGTTGCATGATCATGGGATCGAATGCGATATTATCGTGGGAGCAAGAACAAAGGATCTTTTGATTCTGGAAGAAGAGATGAGTAAAGTGGGAAACCTGTATCTGTGTACAGATGACGGAAGCTATGGGTTCCATGGAGTCGGCACGGCAATGTTGGAGAAGCTGGTGAGCGAAGGCCATCACTATGATCTGTGTGTGGCAATCGGTCCCATGATTATGATGAAATTTGCATGTATGACTACGAAGAAGCTGGGGATTCCCACGATTGTCAGTATGAATCCGATCATGGTGGACGGAACCGGCATGTGTGGAGCCTGCCGTGTGCTTGTAGGGGATGAAGTGAAATTTGCATGCGTGGACGGTCCGGAATTTGACGGCCATAAGATTGATTTTGAACAGGCGATGAAGAGAGCAGCTATGTATAAGACGGAAGAAGGAAGACGTCTTCTGAAGTTCCAGGAAGGCGATACGCATCATGGTGGCTGCGGAAATTGCGGAGGTGATAAATAATGGCAGATGTGTTAAAGAAAATACCGGTCCGGGAGCAGGATGCTAAAGTTCGTGCAACCAATTTTGAAGAAGTATGTTACGGCTATAATAAAGAAGAAGCAGTGGAGGAATCCCAGCGTTGTATCACCTGTAAGAATGCCAAATGTGTACAGGGGTGCCCGGTATCCATTGATATTCCTGCATTTATTGCGGCAGTGAAAGAAGAGAAGTTTGAAGAGGCATTCCAGATTATCAGTAAGTCCTCTGCACTTCCTGCAGTTTGCGGACGTGTCTGTCCTCAGGAGAGCCAGTGTGAGGGAAAGTGTATCCGTGGAATCAAAGGCGATCCCATTTCTATTGGCAAACTGGAGCGTTTTGTGGCAGACTGGGCCCGTGAGAATGGGATTAAACCGGAAGCTCCGGCAGAGAAGAATGGTAAAAAAGTAGCGGTGATCGGTTCCGGTCCTTCCGGTTTGACCTGTGCCGGAGATCTTGCCAAACTTGGCTATGATGTGACAATCTTCGAAGCATTACATAAAGCAGGTGGTGTTCTGGTCTATGGAATTCCTGAATTCCGTCTTCCGAAGGATCGTGTAGTAGGCCCGGAAGTGGAGAATGTAAAAGCACTGGGTGTTAAGATTGAGACAGACGTGATCGTGGGAAGAACGGTTAAGCTGGATGATCTGATTGAGGATGAAGGGTTTGATGCGGTATTCATCGGTTCCGGCGCAGGCCTTCCAAAGTTTATGGGGATTCCGGGCGAGACTGCCTGCGGCGTTCTCTCTGCCAATGAGTATCTGACCAGGAATAACCTGATGAAAGCATTTAATGAGGAGTATGACACACCAATTGTGCGGGGTGAGAAAGTGGTCGTCGTGGGCGGCGGCAATGTGGCCATGGACGCTGCGCGTACGGCACTTCGACTTGGTGCAGAGACTCACATTGTATACAGGAGAAGTGAAGAAGAGCTTCCGGCTCGTGTGGAAGAAGTACATCATGCAAAAGAAGAGGGGATTATCTTTGATCTTCTGACCAATCCGGTGGAGATTCTTGTAAATGAGAATGATTGGGTAACCGGCATTAAATGTATCCGTATGGAACTGGGAGAGCCGGATGCTTCCGGCAGACGCCGTCCGGTGGAAGTGCCTGGATCTGAGTTCACCATTGACTGTGATACAGTCATCATGTCGCTGGGTACTTCGCCGAATCCGTTGATTTCTTCTACTACTAAAGGCCTGGAAATCAACCGGAGACAGTGTATTGTTGCCACAGAGGATACAGGTGCAACATCCAAGGAAGGTGTATATGCAGGAGGAGATGCAGTGACCGGAGCAGCTACTGTTATTCTGGCCATGGGTGCCGGGAAAGCGGCTGCAAAAGGAATCCATGAATATCTGAGCGCAAAATAAATAAAATCAGAACAAAATAAAACAGTCTGCAGGATTGCCGTTTCAGGTTTCCGCAGACTGTTTTATTTCTGTCTTTCTACTGGAAGAGTTCATTATAAAAATCTTCCGTCAGTTGTTCCGCATAGGCGTCATCCACTTCCGGAAATGCAGGCATCAGGCGTTCCCGAATAGCTTCGGATATGATAAAGTAACGCATCTCTTCCGGCGTATCTTCCTGAAGTTCTGCCGTCAGATCATCCGGTCTCAGATTTGCTTTGGCCCATTCCCGAATGCGCGTTTCCAGATTGTCTTCTCTGGAAATGTCGTCCAGCATCTTCATGGCATTTCGGAATGAGATTCCTGCAATGATCAGGAAGAGAAAGAAAATCCCTTCCATAACAGCAAGAGAAAATGTGCTAAGAGGCAGTTTTATGACGCCGATGAAAGCCAGTGTGATAATAAGAAGGCCGATTCCTCCTACCAGCAGAAAGGTCCAGGCAGAAGAACGGGTCTCGGAATGCCGGACTTTGGCGGAGACATGTGTATTCATATGTCTGGCAGCTGCTGCGCGGGCAGCCAGTTCCGCCAGTTCTTCTTCAGCCCGGACGGGTGCAGGATCTTCAGCGGCAGATTCTGTTGGAAGCTCTTCGACCAGATCCGCGTCACAGTCCGGACAGTGAGTCTTACCTTCTATATATTCATTTTTACATACAGGACACCAGGGCATGGATGGTCCTCCTTTCGTATTTCAAGATCGCGGGATATCGTTTCTATTATACCGGATGCTGTATGGGAATACAAGCATATAAATTGCAGCTTGTAACAGGCGATATTCCTGTGTTATCATAGCAGTGGAAAATGATCAAAAGAAACGGGGAACCTGTATGAAAATTACGATTCTTACAGTCGGAAAGATAAAGGAGAAATATTTTACGGATGCGATTGGGGAATATGTGATGCGTCTTAGTCGTTTCTGTAAGGTGGAGATGGTGGAAGTAGCGGATGAGAAAACTCCGGACGGAGCCAGTGATGCCCAGAAAGTGCAGATCCTGGAGAAAGAAGGACAGCGGCTTCTTGGAAGACTGCCGGTAAATGCTTATGTGGCAGCACTGGCGATTGATGGGAAAATGATGGATTCCATGGAATTTTCCAGGCAAATGGAGCGCTGGAATGTGAATGGTGTGAGCCATATGGTGTTTGTAATCGGCGGTTCTCTGGGATTATCTGCCCGGGTACTTGAGAAAGCGGATATCCGACTCAGCTTTTCGAAAATGACTTTTCCTCATCAGCTGATGCGGGTGATTCTTCTGGAACAGGTTTACAGAAGCTTTATGATCCGAAGCGGATCGCCCTATCACAAATAACAGGGAAGGACTGCCGGTACTGATGGGAACCGCAGAGAAGAACAATGTGACACAGAGAAAGGGGCAGCCAGAATGATCAATCGGGAAGATATGATGGAACTGACCAGACGTATGACGCCTTCCAGGACCTCATTTACCAGGATTGCGGGAGGGTATATGGAAGCAGACGGAGAGATCAGCGGGACGTTTAATATCAATTTTCTCAAATTGTCCGGGAAGGAAAAAGAGAAAAATCTTGCAATTGCAAAAGCAATTCCTTATGCAAGAACTAATGAGCAGCTTACGGAATCCTGGTTTCCGGAAGATCAGATGAGAACCGGCAGCATATGGCAGCTTTTGATGGCGATGAAAGAGTGCGGACTGAAAAATGATGCTTTGATGGAGACTTTTTATGAACTGTTTGCCGGGAACTGCCAGATGACAGAGCCATATGCCGTTCTTGTGTTCCATGATCGTTATGATGTGCCTGTAAAAGCAAAAGATAAAGAGCGATTGGGGGAGTCGGAGGAAGTTTATGAATATCTGATCTGTGCTGTATGCCCTCTGGTTGGGGAATATGAACCAGGGATGCCTGTATGCGGATTTTTATTTCCGGCGTTTTCGGACAGGAGTGCAGATTTGCGAAGGGTCAGTCTGTTTGACAGAGATATCTCTCAACCGAATAGGAAGATGCTTGGACGTCTGCTTGGATGCAGGTCTAAGTGACTTAGAATAAATCGTACTTTAAGGAGGAACAGATACATATGGATTTGCTGGAAATTATGAAAAATCGCCGAAGTGTCAGAACCTATACGGGCGAGCCTGTGCCGGAAGAAAAATTGATCCAAATTCTGCAGGCAGGACTTTTATCTGCATCCGGCAGGGCGGTCCGTCCATGGGAATTTATTGTGGTACGGAACAAAGAGACATTAAAGCAAATGGCAGGAAGCAGAACAGCAGGAGCAAAGATGCTGGAAGAAGCAGATTGTGCAGTTGTGGTTCTGGGGGACGAGAAGAAGACAGACGTATGGACAGAGGATTGTGCGATAGCCATGGCGAATATGCATCTGATGGCAGACAGCCTTTCCGTGGGAAGCTGCTGGATCCAGGGAAGGCTTCGGGAAGCATCAGATGGGAAGACAACAGAGGAATATCTGAGAAAGCTTCTTGGATATCCGGTTCATATGAGGCTGGAAGCAATTCTGTCCCTTGGTATGCCCAAAGAACATCCGGAGGCTCATGCAATAGAGGAGCTTTTGACAGAGAAACTTCACTGGGAACGTTTCGGCGGACAGAATACAAAAGTAGCGGCAGACGTGTTGCCGCAGTTAATCAAAGAGCTCAGAGAATTCTGGAGAGAGCTTGATCTGAAGCAGGAAAATCTGTCAGCGGTTTCTGTGGACCGTCAGAGATTTACGCTGCTTTTGAGTGGTATTTCCACTTGCAGGAAGATTCCCGGGATAGAGGAACACATGGGATATGAGAGGCTCTATCACTGCAGCAATGAGAAGAATCGGGTGCTTGCAGGGGATTATCTGAAGAAAAGATATGGAATTCAAGATAAAGAGTCATTAAAAGCAGCGCTTCTTCGTGAATTTTCAGACTGTGAACAGTATGAACAGTTTCGGACATTCTGGGTTGGTGCGCCCATGTTTAAACTGGAGGAACTGCTTCCGGAGAATCGGGAATGGTTCCTGATTTCCAAGGAAATCGCAGAACCGTTTTATCCGCTGGTGAGAGAAAATGGGTTTTATGCCTGGGATATCAGTGAGAAAATCGGAATTTGCCGGAAAGCAGCAGCCTGCGGAGTAATCTCTGACGAAGATTTCTGGGAACTTACAGATCCCTATGTTCGTATGGCTCAGGTATTTTATCATTCCTGGAAAGAATATGCTTTAAGTTGCCTTTGCGGCGCTGTTTATTTTATGCGTCGGCAGAAGACAGAGATGAAGCATTTTATGGAGTTAAATATAAGACTGATTCGCCAGCTTTTTGCAGATGGGATGGCATGGCAGAAAAATGCATGGTATGTGCCTCAGGTGCGGGAATGGGCGGAACTGTTCGATATGAATCAGAAATGCCTGATTACCAGAAAGGCGCTGGATAGCGGATGCATTGGCTATATGTACAGGCAGGAGCCGGAAGAGGACTCCGGGGACAGCGGCTGGCGATTTATGGCAGGTGATGAGACAGAAGATTATGTAAATGAACCGGGAAATATTGTGATGTGCCGGTACAGTGATGTGTGCAACCTGGCTCCGTCGATCCGGGCATATTTCTATTCTGACTTTGGCACTCAATATGAAAGAACCATGGATGGCTGGATGGCTGTGGAATAGCAGAAAAAGCTTTATGGAAAATTAAGAAATATTAAGAAAAACTCTCCTTAATTCCATATCCGGGCTGGTATAATGAATGTAAAAGGAGGAGCGTGATGAACGAGAAAATACTGGTGGTGGACGATGAACCGGAGATAGCGGATTTGGTGGCAGTTTATCTGGAGAATGAAGATTACAGAGTATACAAATTTTACACGGCAAGAGAGGCGCTTGCTTGCATCAGTCAGGAAGATCTGGATCTGGCAATCCTGGATGTGATGCTGCCGGGGATCAGCGGGTTTGAGCTCTGCCAGAAGATACGGGAACAGCACACCTATCCAATTATTATGTTAACTGCAAAAGACGCAGAAATAGACAAGATTACAGGTCTGACGCTGGGGGCAGACGATTATGTAACCAAACCGTTCCGGCCGCTGGAGATGATGGCAAGGGTGAAGGCGCAGCTTCGCCGGTATAAGAGATATAATCCAGCTGTGAGTGCGGAAGAGCAGAATGTACTCATTCATGCAGGATTGGTGATAAATATTACAAGTCATGAATGTACCTTAAATGATCGGAGGCTGGATCTGACTCCCACAGAGTTTGAAATTCTGAAAATCCTCTGTCAGAAGAAAGGACGGGTGGTTAGCTCTGAAGAATTGTTTCATGAGATCTGGCAGGATGAATACTATCAGAAATCCAATAATACTATAACCGTGCACATTCGTCATCTGCGCGAAAAGCTGGGGGATACGACAGAACACCCAAGATATATTCATACAGTGTGGGGAGTGGGGTATAAGATTGAAAATTAGATGGCTACATTCTGGTTATGGAAAACTTCAGAGAAAAATATTTTTTCAGATTGTACTGATGATTCCCGGGGCCTGGGTACTGTTCCTGGTAGTCTATAATTTCCTGTCAGGAAAGATTGCGAACGGGATTGTGACGTTGATTCAGTGGGTTCTGTTTGTGGATTATCAGGATGCCCTGCATATCTATCAGTTTTATATCCGCAATCATATGGGAGAAATGATTCTGGTCTTTGAAGGAATGTCTATCCTATTGTTTTTTTATCTTTCACTTAGCTGGTTTCTTCGTTATTTCCGGCAGATTGACGAGGGGCTTGACGATCTGCTGGATGGAAAGGAGATCAAGCTTTCCCCGGAGATGGAGCCCATGGAACGGAAACTTCTCAAGGTTCATCATACGCTGGAACGGAGGGAAATGGAGGCAAGGCTTGCAGATAAGAGAAAGGATGATCTGGTGATGTATCTGGCCCACGATATCCGGACGCCTCTGACATCCGTGATCGGTTATCTGAGTCTTCTGCATGAAGCGCCTGATATGCCGGAAGATCAGAAGGAAAAGTATGTGCAGATCACGCTGGACAAGGCCTGCCGACTGGAAACGCTGGTGAATGAATTTTTTGAGATTACCAGGTACAATCTGCAGCAGACTTCGCTGGAGAAAAATGAAATAGACCTCTCTTATATGATGATGCAGATGGCGGACGAATTTTACCCAATCCTGTCAGAGAATGGGAATATGGTGGAACTGAGGATTCCGGAGGATATCCGGATAGAAGGAGATGGAACCAAACTGGCCAGAGTCTTTCAGAATCTTCTGAAAAATGCGGCGTCCTACAGTGCTCCCCGAACCGTGATTACTATCTGTGCAGAAGAGACAAAGGACATGGTGCGCATCTCCTTTGAAAACAAGGGGAAGACGATTCCGAAGCAGAAGTTATCCACGATCTTCGAGCGGTTTTACCGGCTGGATGATTCCAGAACCTCCAGAACAGGAGGAGCCGGACTGGGACTGGCCATCGCCAAAGAGATTGTTCAGCTCCATCATGGAACCATATCTGCGGAGAGCGAAGAGGGGATAACCATTTTTACAGTGGAGCTCCCAAAAATAAATGTCCATGAGAATGGTGAACGAGATACAGAAAATATGCAGGAAGTCTTAAGGCTTTCTTAGGAAACATATAAGGGGATATTAAAGTATGAAAACCTTCTGTCTGATAAAATAAGATCAGAACAGGAGGTTTTTTACATGGAGAAAAAGAAAGTTGTTGTTTTATTTGGCGGATGTTCGTCGGAATATGAAGTATCCCTGCAGTCAGCTTATGGAGTGATCAGTCATATAAACAGAGAAAAATATGAAGTTTTGTATATTGGTCTTCACAGAACTACCGGACAGTGGTTCTGGTATCAGGGAGATCCGGATCGAATTGCACGGGACACCTGGTATCAGAGTGGGCTGTGTACGCCGGTGTATATCCCTACTGACCGGTCTGTACAGGGACTTTATTATGAACAGAACGGAACATTTCGGGTGCTTAAGATTCATAAAGTCCTGCCAATCCTTCACGGGAAGAACGGAGAAGACGGAACGGTACAGGGCGCGCTTACGCTTGCGGGAATCCCGGTTGCAGGCTGCGATCTCTTAAGTTCTGCGCTTTGTATGGACAAGGAGATGGCGCATCGGGTAGTGGCTGGGGCCGGAGTGCTTATTCCTGCATCAGTCCTGCTCAGGAAACCCTATGAGGTGTTGCAGGTGTGGGCAGATGGAAAGAAGATTGGATATCCCCTTTTCGTCAAACCAGTCCGGGCAGGCTCCTCTTTTGGAATTACACTGGTCCGGACAGAAGAAGAATTGGTTCCTGCACTGGAACAGGCGTTCGAACATGACAATATGGTGATAATGGAGGAGCGAATCGACGGGAGAGAAGTGGGCTGTGCAGTGATCGGAACAGATCGTCTTCTGGTTGGAGAAGCGGACGAAATCCAGTTGTCAGAGGGATTCTTTGACTATACGGAGAAATATTCCCTGAAAACTTCTCAGATCCATGTACCGGCGCGGGTGGACTCGGAGACAGCAGGAAGAATACGTCAAACTGCGAAGACAATCTATCATGTACTTGGATGTAAAGGTTTTGCCAGGGTAGATCTGTTTTTGACAGATGACGGGAGACTGTACTTTAATGAAGTCAATACTATCCCCGGGTTTACTGAACACAGCCGCTTTCCCAATATGATGAAAGCCGCCGGGCATTCTTTTGAAGAGATTGTGGATCGAATTCTGGCGGAAGAAGTGTGAGGGGATGGAAGCCGGCATGTTAGATATCCAAAGAGAAGCCATCTGAGAGGAGAAATTGAACGAAACATGTATAAAAAGGGCAGAGCATGGATTGAACTTCAGATGAAGAACCTGAAACATAATGTGGAACTCTTTCAAAGACTTCTTCCGGAATACTGCGTATTGATGCCTGCAGTGAAGGCAAACGCCTACGGACACGGCGCACAAGAGATTGGAGAAGAGCTTCAACGACTGGGAATCCAGGATTACTGTGTGGCTTGCGCAGAGGAGGGAGTAAAACTTCGACAGGAGGGAATCAGGGGACAGATTCTGGTATTAGGCTATACGCATCCCAGAGAATTTGACCTTTTGCACGAATATAAACTGACACAGACTGTGGTGGACTACGCATATGGAAAAGAACTGGAATCCTATGGAAAAAAATTATCTGTGCATGTGGGCGTTGATACCGGTATGCACAGGCTGGGAGAGTCCTGTACCAATTATTCAAAGATACGGAGATTGTGGGAGCTGAAGAATCTGGACATTACAGGAATCTATTCTCATTTGTGTACTTCGGACGGAACTACAGAAAAGGAACGGGAATATATGCGGCTGCAGGAGGTTCGGTTTCTGGAAGTTGTCAGATTTCTGAGAGCAGATGGCAGGACCGGATTTGCAACTCATCTTCAGGGGAGTTACGGAATTCTCAACAGGAGCAGACTTGTGGGGGCATATGACTATGCAAGGGCCGGAATTGCCCTGTATGGGGTGCTTAGCGAAGCGTCCGCAGAACTGGAAGCAATGTACGATTTAAAGCCGGTATTGTCTCTGAAAGCCCGGATCGAATGCATAAGAGAGCTGAAGCAGGGCGAAGGTGCAGGGTATGGACTTGCCTGGCACGCGGATTCTCCCTGCAGGCTGGCGGCGGTATCCATTGGTTATGCAGACGGATACCCGCGGGCGCTCTCGAATAAAGGATATGCACTGGTACAGGGAAGGAAGGCCCCCATTATTGGAAAAATCTGTATGGATCAGCTTCTGCTGGATGTGACAGATGTGCCGGAAGCGCAACCGGGAGAGGAAGCAGTGTTTATCGGAAAAAGCGGCGCTTTGGAAATTCGGGCTGAGGAAGTGGCAGAAGAAGCAGGAACCATTGCCAATGAACTTTTGAGCAGGCTTGGAAGCAGGCTTTGCAGAGTGGTGAAGACAGAGACGAATACAGGGCATCCGTAACAGATGCCCTGTCCTTTTGTTTTATTTTTGACGTTTTATAAATATTGCAGCCAGTGTACACAGAAGCAGCAGATACGGATAATACAAATACGGCATGATCTGGAGAGAAGCGATGCCGGCTATATTTGCTGCGATCAGAAGCTGGGCGCCGTAAGGAATGATTCCCTGAGCGATGCAGGTGGAAATGTCCAGAAGAGAAGCAGTTCGCTGGGGCGTGATGTCGTATTCCTTTCGGATGTCTGCGGCAATGGGAGCTGTGACGACAATGGCAACGGTATTGTTGGCCGTGGAAATATCCATTAATATGGAGATAAACATAATGCCCAGCTGTCCGCCTTTGATACCATGGAAGTATTTCCGGATAAAGGCAATGATCGTCTCAAATCCCCCGTTGTATTTGATCAGTGCGGCGAGTGCGGTGGCAAGTATGGTAACAGCAATCGTCTCATACATACCGGAGACTCCGGTGCCCATAGAGATAAAAACATTATGAAGGTCAATGGAACCGGTGCCAAGACCGATGACAGTGCAGAGGACCAGGCCGATTCCAAGAACCATCAGTACATTAACGCCTGCCAGAGCAGTAACCAGAATGATCAGGTAGGGCAGTGTGCGTATGATGGTGTAGGAGTATTCCTCCACAGCAGCCGGTTTTCCGGTCCATGCGATCAGAAGAAGGATCACACAGGTGATCAGGGCGGCGGGCATTGCGATCAGAAAATTTTCCCGGAATTTATCCGGCATCTGGCATCCTTGGGTTCTGGTCGCAGCGATGGTGGTATCAGAGATAAAGGACAGATTGTCTCCAAACATGGCCCCGCCCACGAGAGCGCCGAAACACAGTGGAAGAGACAGTCCGGCCGACTGAGAGATACCGAGTGCCAGGGAGCCCATGACCGTGATTGTTCCGCAGGAAGTACCCATAGCCATGGAAATCATACAGGCGACCAGGAAGATGCCCAGAACTGTCAGTCTGCCGGGAACGATGCTTAGAAGCAGATTTGCCGTATCTGTCGCACAGCCGGAAGCAGAGGCAACGCCGCTGAATGCGCCGGACAGTAAAAAGATAAAAATCATAATGAGAATATTGTCATCCCCCATGCCGGAGGCGCAAATCTTCATTTTCTCATCAAAAGAGACAGACCGGTTCTGGAACAAGGCAACTGCCATTGCGGCCATAAAAGCTACCACCACAGACATGACGTAAAAGCCCTGAACTCCTTCCTGGGGCCGGATATACTCATAGTACACACCAACACCAATATAGATGATCAAAAATACCAGGATAGGCAGGAGGGCAGAAGCCCTTTTATTGCGTTTCATAGAATAAATCCCCCTGTAAAAATTTTTATGATTTATCATAACACAAAACCTGTATTTTTCCTATACTTTTAAAAAAAATTGGTTTATACTGAGAAAAACGTGTTTGTACACAGACAGGAAAATAGGTATATTAAGGAGGAAGCAGTATTGATGAATACGGCAGAATTACTGGATGATCTGCAGAACAAAGCACACAGGGATGCAGATTTGAGAAAGACACTTCTGAAAACACGTGAAGAAAAAAATCCGGTGGATGCTTTTTGCAGAAAGTGTCAGGAGCTTGGATATCCGATCTATGTGATGGACCTGATCCATGCGGGAGAGGAATTTTATGGAAATATGCGCCGCAGCACTAACGGAGGGGGTGAAAACTCCCCGAAGCTTCAGGGAGAAGACGATTTTTATGAGCTGTTTATGGCAAGTCTCATGAGCGCAGAGCGCAGGGGAAAACAGACAGAAGAGCAAATAAATACGAACAGATATGCACAGATGAAAGCACAGATTGAAGCGCAGATTGCGCAGTATCCGGTCTGTGAATATGCATTTATCCAGCCGGAAGATATTCCGTTCCTGGAACAAGTGCGCTATATCTGCAGGACAGAGTGCCCCCAATACGGGACGTCCTGGTCCTGTCCGCCGGCAGTGGGGACGGTGGAGGAATGCAGGGAACGGTGTATGGCATACAGCGGTGGATTTCTGTTCACGACAATGACAGAAGTAAAGGATATGGCGAATATGGAAGAGACGCTTTCGACCCGGTTTGATCACGAAGAGGTCACCCGGGAAATCCGGGAGCTGTTTTATAAGCAGGGCTGTGAGGTTCTGGTACTTTCCACAGAATCCTGTGCAGTCTGTGAGAAATGCGCCTATCCGGAGGCCCCCTGCCGTCATCCGGATCAGATGTTTCCCTGTGTGGAGAGCTATGGGATCCTGGTGACTGAACTGGCACAAAAGTGCGAAATCAGTTTTATGAGTGCGGGAAATGTGGTAACCTGGTTCAGCCTGATTCTGTATCAGTAGAGAACACCTGACATAAAAAACATATCCATACATATATTTGTAGTAAACATTCAGGCTGGTATAGAATGAAACTGAGAGAACAGATGGCGGAAAAGCTGAAGCTTCCAAAAGATCTGGTGATGGGAGCAGCTGTGCTGACCGTGACGGGAAGAAGTGAAGCTTACATTGAAAATTACCGGGGAATCATTGAATATACAGAACAGCGGATTCGTCTTCAGACCAAGACCTGTCAGATGACTTTATGCGGAGAGGGACTGCATATTGATTATTATACAGAAGATGAGATGAAAATATCAGGCAAGATTGGAGAAATCCGTTATTGTTAACGAATTTTTTGAAATTTCTGAAAGGTTATGTGGTTATACGTCTGTCCGGGTATTCGCCGGAGCGTTTTCTGAATCTGTGCAGCCGTCACCGTATTGTATTGTGGGGCCTTCGTTCTGTTGGAACAGAATACGAGATGTGTATCAGTATCAGCGGTTTTAAAAAGCTTCGGCCGCTGGTGCATAAGACAAGGACAAAGGCCGTGATTCTGGAAAGACATGGTCTTCCTTTTATTCTTTATCATTATCAGAACCGAAAACTGTTCGCAGGCGGTGCGCTTCTTGGTGCAGTGCTTTTGTATGTTATGTCGCTTTTTATCTGGAATATTCGTGTGGAAGGAAACTACAGTTTAAGCGATGAGGTGATTCTCGGATATCTGGAAAGTATACAGATTGTACATGGTATGGCGAAGAAGGATATTCATGGGGAAGAGATCGAAGCGGATTTAAGAGAACATTTTCCGGAAATTACATGGACGTCAGCGGAAGTAAAAGGAACGAGACTCATCATCCATATACAGGAAAACGAAGATGCCGTTCCGAAAGAAATTCCAGACGAGGAACCGGCGGATCTGACAGCTTCCGGAGCAGGTACGATTGTCTCCATGATCGTCCGGAGCGGAACACCGGCAATTTCCGAAGGGATGGAAGTGCAAAAAGGCGATATGCTGGTGGAGAGCAGAGTGGATGTGCTAAACGATGCAGGAGAGACGGCCAACACTTATTATGTTCATGCAGATGCAGATATTGTGATCCGGAGAACAGAGCACTATCAATCGTCTTTCGATATGAAATATATGAAAAAGGTATATACTGGAGAGACGAAGACATCTTATTATTTGATTCTTGGGAAAAAGAGGCTGGATATTGGGTTTTGGAACAGAGATTCTTATGAGCAGTCTGATTCTATTGCCAGTGAACTTCCTCTTAGAATTACGGAAAATTTTTATCTGCCTGTGATACTGGGGAAAAATACGCAGCAGGAATATATTCTCAGTGAAGCAGTCTATGCGCGGGAAGAGGCTGTAGCGCGTGCAAAAGAGGAGTGGGGACTGTTTTTTGAAAAATTAAGAATAAAGGGACTGCAAATTATTGAAAATAATGTTAAAATAGAGATCAATGGGTCCGTCTGTACAGCAGAAGGAGATTATGTAGTGGAGGAATCAGCGGTACAGGAACAGGCCCCGGAGATTACGGTTCCCGAAGAGCCGGCAGAATCGGTGTTGGAGACAGATTGAAAAAACGCTGATGAAAACAGCAGTTTCTTAACAAGAACAGACGCAGAATTATATTACGAAAGGGAACAGATACAGGTGACATTAGAAGAACATATTTTTGATATTTCGTCCGAGCATGAACAAAATGTATTCGGACAATTTGACGTATATCTGAAGAAGATTGAGCGGACTACCGGAGTATCGGCGATTAGCCGGGACGGAGGGCTAAAGCTGATTGGAAGTGAAGTACAGGTGGAACAGGCAAAGCAGGTTTTGTTGGAACTGTTGGAACTGTCCGTCAGGGGAAGTCAAATCACGGAACAGAATGTGGATTATGCATTGGCGCTGGCCATGGAGAAGCAAAGCGGGGCACTTTTGGCTGTAGATGCGGATCTGATCTGCCACACCATCAGCGGGAAATCCATCAAACCCAAGACGCTGGGACAAAAACAGTATGTGGACGCGATCAGAAGGGACATGATTGTATTCGGCATCGGACCGGCCGGGACAGGTAAGACTTATCTGGCCATGGCCATGGCGATTACTGCTTTTAAGGCAAATGAGGTGGAACGGATAATTCTTACCCGTCCTGCAATTGAAGCGGGAGAGAAGCTGGGTTTTCTGCCAGGTGATCTTCAGAGCAAGGTGGATCCCTATCTTCGTCCTCTTTATGACGCGCTGTATCAGATTATGGGTGCAGAAAGCTTTCAGAAGAATATGGAAAAGGGGCTGATTGAAGTGGCTCCTCTCGCTTATATGCGCGGGAGAACTCTGGATAATGCATTTATCATTCTGGATGAGGCACAGAATACGACCCAGGCGCAGATGAAGATGTTTTTGACCAGAATCGGTTTTGGCTCCAAAGTGGTGATAACGGGCGATGAGACACAAAAAGATCTGTCTCCGGATGTCCGTTCTGGTCTGGAAGTGGCAGAGAAGGTACTGGCCAGAGTGGAAGGTGTCTCCTTCTGTAGGCTGACCAGCCGGGACGTGGTGCGTCATCCGCTGGTACAGAAAATCGTAACTGCATATGAAGAATATGAGAAAAGGACCGAAGGAAGAAAGGAACATCATGACGCTAAACGTAGAAAAGGAATACGATCTGGAACTCGGAATTGATTATGAGGAGACCGCAGAACTGGTGGCAGAACTGGTTCTGACAGAAGAGAACTGCCTATATGAAGCAGAGGTGAGCCTTCTTCTGACTTCCGATGAGGAGATCCATAAACTGAATCTTGCGTACCGGGGAATCGACAGACCAACAGATGTACTGTCATTTCCGCAGATTTCCTATGAGGCGCCCGGGGACTTTACATGGGCGGAAGACCACGAAACGGAATGTTTCAATCCGGATACGGGAGAAATGTTTCTGGGCGATATTATCATTTCTCTGGATAAAGTACGGGAACAGGCAGCACGTTACGGGCACGGGCAGAAGCGGGAGTTTGCATTTCTTGTGGCGCACAGTATGCTGCATCTGCTTGGGTATGATCATATGACGGAGGAAGACGCTGCAGATATGGAGGCGAGACAGTCGGCTGTACTGCAGCGTGCAGGTATTGAAAGATAAAGAGGACAGGGATGGATCTATGAATACAAAGAATCAGAGAAAAGGTTCTGACTATATCATACAGGGAGGTATACTGGCGGCTGCATCTATTCTCGTGAGAGTGATCGGGCTGGCATATCGGATTCCTGTTACAAGAATACTTGGACCGGTTGGAAACAGCTATTATTCAGCGGCTTTTGAAGTATATTCCATGGTACTTCTGATCTCATCTTTCAGCCTACCGCTGGCAGTATCCAAACTGGTTAGTGCACGAATGGCAAAAGGAAAGGTAAAAAGTGCTTACAAGATATTCCGGTGTACCTTGTTTTTTGCACTGGTATCCGGAGGACTTGGTTCTCTTCTGATCTATTTTGGGGCCGGATTTTTCAGTGATATACTGGTCAATACGCCCCAGAGCAAACTGGCGCTGCAAGTGTTGGCGCCTACCATTCTGATTGTGGCACTGATGGGATGTATGCGCGGGTATTTTCAGGGGCTTGGTTCCATGGTTCCCACAGCAGTCTCCCAGATCGTGGAGCAGATCATCAATGCAGCGGTCAGTATCGGCGCTGCATGGGCACTGTTCCGCTATGGAACGAAGCTGGACGCCTTGTTTTCCACAGAGACAGCCGCATATGCTTATGGGGCTGCCGGAAGTACCTTCGGTACCGGCGTGGGTGCATTTGTGGGACTCCTGTTCCTGATCTTCATCATGTTGGCATACAATAAGGTGATGAGAAGAAAAAGGAGCATGGACAAAGGAAGGGATCTGGAGTCTACGGGAGAGATCTACTGGCTTCTGATGGTTACGATTATCCCGGTTATTTTGAGTACGGCGGTCTATAATCTCAGCGGCATTATTGATCAGGGAATCTTTAAGCATCTGATGACGTTCAAGAAATATGACAGTATGAAAATTGATGAGCTGTGGGGCATATTCAGCGGAGAGTATAAAGTACTGACCAATGTTCCGATTGCAGTGGCCTCTGCCATGGCTTCTTCCGCTATTCCCGTACTGACCAGAGCGAGGGTGAATAAGGACAGGAGGCAGATGCGCAAAAAGACAGAGAATGCGATCCGCTTTGTTATGGTGGTCTGTATTCCGTGTGCGGTGGGACTCTCTGTGCTGGCAGAACCGATCTTGAAGCTTTTGTTCGGTGCGAAAGAACATTTGGGCATTTCTGCTTCGCTGCTTCAGATGGGAACCTTATCAGTAGTGCTATATGGTATGTCCACGCTTACCAATGGGATTCTTCAGGGGATGGATAAGATGCGGCTTCCGGTAATTCATGCGACGGTGGCACTGATATTACATGTGGGGCTACTGGTACTGTTGATTATGGTGGCTGATCTGAATATCTATGCTGTAGTGTGGGCGAATATTTTCTTCGCCTTCCTTATGTGTGTATTAAATTCACGGTCCATTGTCAAATATATGAAATACCGACAGGAGGTGCTCCGGACTTTCCTGATACCTCTGGCGTCTTCTGCGATTATGGGAGGAGCAGCATATGGTGTGTATCAGGGACTGATGATGGCGTTTCATAACAATACGATTGCTATTCTGACCGCCTGTGTCTGTGCGGTGGTCGTATATGCAGTTGCTCTTCTTCTGCTCAAAGGACTTACAGAAGAAGAACTTCTGAATTTTCCAAAAGGACATATACTTCTTAGAATTGCAAAAAAACTCAGGCTGATGTAAAATTTTGACGTATAACCCTCTTTTTTCCAGTTCATACTAGTGATAAGGAAAAATTGGAAAAAGGAGGTCTTATTATGTCTAAAAGAATTTGGGGCATTACCGTTACAGTTCTGGCGCTGGTGATTGTAGCAGCGGCAGCATTCTGGTATATCGGAAGAGATACCGCCACACCCCCGGGAGAACAGAGAGGGACGGAGCTGGTAGAGATGCTTCCGGCAAAGACGAGTCCGGAACAGGTAACACAGGCGGAGGAACTTCCGGTTTCTCCGCCGGAAACTCCGGACAGTGAGGAAGAGGAGAAAAGGTATGAGTTTATGCTACGGAATCATAATGGTTATGTGGCAGTCTACCAGCTTCCGGAACATGAGCTTTATGAATATACAGACGTTATCATGGAGATTCTTCCCACAGAGCTTCAGGAAGAGATCCATGATGGAAAATATCTGAGAAATGAAGAGGAACTTTATAACTTTCTTGAGAATTATACAAGCTGAGGATTGCGTTTACAGGCGGGATGTTGTAAATTATATGTATTGAGTCCACATGTTTCGAAAGCTGTCGCAGATAAAACGGTCTTTAACAGATCAAAGAACGGAGACTGTCCGGCGGCCGGAAATATGCGGGATAAAGAAGATGGTGAACAATTCATGATGCTTAGGAAAACACTAAAAGATAAAAAAAGAATCGTTGTCAAGGTGGGAACTTCTTCCCTGACCCATCCGGAGACAGGACTTATGGATTTTATTAAAATGGAAAAGTTAGTAAGGGAACTGACCGATCTGAATAATCAGGGAAAAGAAGTGATTCTGGTAAGTTCCGGAGCAATCGCAGTAGGGCGTAAAGCCATTGGGATGAAAGAACGCCCGACAAAACTGTCTGTAAAGCAGGCCTGTGCATCCATTGGGCAGGCAAGGCTGATGATGATCTATCAGAAGCTTTTTATGGAATATAATCAGACGGCTTCCCAGATTTTGATGACCAAGAATACACTGGTCAATGAAAGTAACAGAGAGAATGCGAGAAATACATTTGAGACGCTTTTATCTATGGGAGCCATACCGATTGTTAATGAAAATGACACCATATCCACTTATGAGATTCAATTTGGAGACAATGATACACTGTCAGCCATTGTGTCCGCACTGGTCCAGGCGGATTTGCTGATTTTGCTGTCGGATATTGACGGATTGTTCACGGATGATCCCAACCGGAATCCGGAGGCAAAATTTATCGAATATGTAGATCGGATTGACGAGCGGTTCCGGGAGATGGCGAAAGGCTCTTCCAGTGATGTGGGAACCGGTGGGATGTCGACCAAGATCAATGCGGCAAGGCTGGCAACTTCTGCCGGGGCGGATATGATCATTGCCAACGGAGCGGATATGGGTATTATCCACCGGATTATAGATGGAGAGCGGATCGGGACTATGTTCAGATCCAACCGGACAGAGAATTTTTATCTGATTGATTACCTGGACGCACCGTCAGGCGGACAGACATGATCAGGACTGGTAAAAGCAGATACGCAGCCTTTGAGGCTGATGGCAGGAGGTACTATGGACGACAGAAAGATTGCGCGGATTAACGAACTGGCGCATAAATCAAAAGCAGAAGGGTTGACGGAAGCAGAGAAAAAGGAGCAACAGCTTCTGAGGCAGGAATTTCTGGCTGCCGTAAGACAGAATCTGAAGAGCCAGCTGGATCACATTGATGTCAGAGAACCGGATGGAACGATTGTGAATTTGGGAGAAAAATATGGAAAAAAACAGAAAAACTGAGATCAGGACAGAAGTAAAGCAGCGCAGAGCAAAGGCAGATCCGACGAATCTGCATGAAGCAAGTCTTCGGATTATGGAGCGATTTACAGAGCTTTCGGAATACGCAGATACTAAAGTGCTCCTGGCCTATGTGGATGCCAAGAGAGAGGTAGAGACCAGACTTTTGATGCATCAGGCATGGAAAGATGGAAAGAAAGTCGCAGCGCCCAGAGTGGATGGAAACGGCATCATGTATTATTATTATATAGAGAATCTGGAAGATCTGGAACCCGGAAGTTTTGGTATCATGGAGCCGAAGCAGACATGTGCGTTGTGTGAGACAGAAGAGGGGCTTTTGTTGATGCCGGGGGTGGCATTTGACATCAGGTGCCATCGTGTGGGATATGGAGGCGGATATTATGACCGCTATCTGGAGAAACATCCGGGACTTGTACATATTGCGCTTGCTTTTGAATTTCAGGTATTTGACGAAGTTCCCTGGGAAATACACGATATACTGCCGGAGATGATTGTTACGGAAGAGCGGATTCTCAGACCGGAAAAGAAGGGAAAGAAGACGCTGGAAGAGACTGGAAAGAGTGCAAGAGAGGCGGAGACAATACTTCGTATTATGGACACAGCCAGGAAAAATGAAGCTTTGTTGCATACGGCAGAAGTTCTTCTGGACATGAGTGCATATATTCTCTCGGAAAATGCCAGAGATGTGAGGAAAGCGAAAGAGAACGGGATGAATCCTGGACTGGTGGACCGGCTTTTGCTGGATCAGAGCAGGATAGTAGGAATGGCGGAAGGACTTCGGCAAGTGGCGGCGCTTCCGGATCCAGTGGGAGAGATACGGTCCATGAAGCAGCGTCCCAACGGGCTGATGATTGGACAGAAGAAAGTGCCGCTGGGAGTCATCGGCATTATCTATGAGTCCAGGCCCAATGTGACTGCAGACGCCTTTGCTCTCTGCTTTAAGACCGGGAATGCAGTGATTTTGCGTGGAGGAAGCGATGCATTTTATTCCAATCAGGCAATTGTAAAGGCAATCCGTACGGCTCTTCAGCATTTTGCAATCCCTCAAGACGCAGTCCAGCTGATTGAAGACACCAGCCGCGAAACCGTGCAGGAGTTCATGAAGATGAATCAGTATGTGGACGTACTGATTCCAAGAGGCGGTGCAGGCCTGATTCGTACAGTGGTGGAGAACAGCCGGATTCCGGTCATTGAGACAGGAACCGGGAATTGCCATATCTATGTGGATGAAAGTGCAGACTTTAATATGGCGTCGGAAATTATCTTCAACGCCAAGACCCAGAGAATCGGCGTGTGCAATGCCTGCGAGTCCATTGTTGTCCATGAGAAGATCGTGGATGCATTTCTTCCATGCCTGAAGAGACGGCTGGATGAAATGCATGTGGAGATGCGCGGAGATGCGCGTGCATTGAAGGCCGCCGAGGGACTGACTCCTGCTGCAGAAGAGGATTGGGGTACAGAATATCTGGACTATATTCTGTCTGTCAGGACGGTATCCGGAATCGAGGAGGCAATTGCACATATCAATCGTTATAATACCGGACATTCAGAAGCGATTATCACATCTGATTATGCAAATGCACAGAGGTTTTTAAATGAGATTGACGCGGCTGCCGTCTATGTCAATGCGTCCACCCGGTTTACAGACGGATATGAATTCGGATTTGGAGCAGAGATCGGAATCAGTACGCAGAAACTGCATGCCAGAGGTCCCATGGGACTGGAGGCGCTGACTTCCAGTAAATATATTATCTATGGAAACGGACAGATACGATGAGAGTGATTGCAGGCACGGCACGGAGCATGCCGCTGAAAACTGTAAAAGGTATGGATACAAGACCGACGACAGATAAGACAAAAGAAACGCTGTTCAATATTCTTCAGACTGATGTGCCGGAGTGCAGATTCTTAGATCTGTTCAGCGGCAGCGGCGGGATTGCAATCGAAGCGCTCAGTCGCGGGGCTGCTTATGCAGTGCTGGTGGAGCAGAATGGAAAAGCGGCAGAATGTATCAGGGAGAATCTGGCTTTTACAAAGGTTGCCGACCGGGCGGAGGTACATAAGTGCGAGGTGTTGACTGCCCTGCATCGTCTGGAAGGACAGGAGCCATTTGATATTATTTTCATGGATCCTCCGTATGATCAGGGAATGGAATATCCGGTGCTTTCCTGCCTGGCGGACAGCACACTGGCAGATGAATATACGGTGATTGTGATAGAAGCTTCTCTGGATACGGATTTTTCCTGGCTGGAGGAGCTGGGCTATCACGCCTATAAATACAAGAAATACAAAACGAACCAGCATGTATTTCTGCAGAAGAAAGGATAAAGAGATGATTCGAGCAATATACCCAGGAAGTTTTGATCCGGTAACTTTGGGACATCTGGATATCATTAAAAGAGCTTCCCAAACTGTGGATGAACTGATCGTAGGCGTGCTGAATAACAGTGGAAAAACTCCGTTTTTTACCATTGATGAACGCGTCAGTATGCTGGAAGAACTGATCAAAGAACTTCCGAATGTGAAAGCCATGTCCTTTTCCGGGCTTCTGGTGGATTTTGCCAGGGAGACGAAAGCAACGATTGTTGTGAGAGGTTTGAGGGCCATCTCAGATTTTGAGTATGAGCTTCAGATGGCTCAGACGAACCATAAGCTGAATCCTCAAGTGGATACCATGTTTCTGGCAACAAGTCTGGAATATTCCTATTTGAGTTCCACAATTGTAAAAGAAGTGGCATTTTTTAATGGGGATATCCGTGAATTTGTGCCGGAACCAGTTATTAAGAGAGTCAGGGAGAAAGTCAGAGAGAAGACGGGACAGGTAATGTGAAATTGCATTGCCTGTTTTATTTATAAACAGGATCATGCGGGGAATACCCTGCCTTCATACGGGGCGCAGCAGACAGAGAAAAATTTTTTCCCGGTTGGCTGGAATGATAATTAGCAGGAAAACGGAGATCATGGATGAAGAAAAGAGGTAGAAGAAGATATTTCACAGGTGCCTGTATGCTTCTGGTCCTGGCAGTTTGTTTTAAGGCCGCATGCAGTCAGGAGCTGGCGATTCCATATTATATCGAAATTTCCGATAAAGTAGCAGAACCGATACGTTTGGCCGTGTTAACAGATCTACACAGCACATTTTACGGAGAAGATCAGGAGGAACTGATCGGCGCGCTTTATGAACAGAAGCCGGATGCTGTGCTTCTGGTGGGAGATATTGCAGATGATCAAGTCTCTCATGAAGGAACCGAAGTGCTGCTTCAGGCAATTGGGAAGCAGTATCCCTGCTTCTATGTGACAGGAAATCACGAATACTGGTCTGGTGAGGAAAAAGAGATCAAGAAAATGATTGCTTCTTACGGGGTTACGGTTCTGGAAGGAGCGGGCAGCATTCTGAGGGTAGGAGGACAACAGATCCATATCTGCGGAGTCGACGACCCGGATGGTTATGGGCAGAAGCATCAGCATAATCCCATGGCCATGGCAGAGTGGGAGAATCAACTTATGAGATGCCGGCAGGAGCTGGACAGAAGGAACTATTCCGTACTGATGACGCACCGCCCGGAACTGGTTACTTATTATACGCATACAGAAGGAGAGGACCCGGCTGGCTTTGACCTGGTGGTGGCCGGGCATGCTCACGGAGGACAGGTGCGCATTCCGGGGCTTATGAATGGATTGATTGCACCGAATCAGGGCTGGTTTCCTGAATATGCGGGCGGACGCTATGTGCTTGGGGATACCGTGATGATCGTAAGCCGGGGACTTTGTCGGAACCTGCTGCCGCGGGTATTCAACCGGCCGGAGCTGGTAATGGTGGAAATATGGCCTGAGGGGTGAAAGGAGATGAAAAATTCCTGTGAAACTTTGTGGTCCATGGGGATATGGTGCAGGCAGTTGCCGCCGCATGGCAGGAAATCTGGCAGATGAACCTGCCCAGAGCCTTCCAGTGTGATTTTGAGGAATACCAAAATGGTTCCGGAGAGAACGCAGAAATACACATTTATGTGGGGCTGGCTGGAACCAGCAAAGATAGGATGGAATCCCGATGCGGACTTTTGTGCAGAGAGTGTGCCTACCGGGAGCAGATGAACTGCGACGGCTGTGTACAGATTGAAAAACCCTTCTGGGGCGACAGTTGTCCGGTGAAAGCCTGCTGTGAAACAAGACAGCACGCACACTGCGGACAATGTGAATATTTCCCCTGTGACCTGCTGAACAGTTTTGCTTACGATGAAAAACAGGGCGACAATGGAAAACGAATCGAGCAATGTAAATGCTGGAAGAACTGCTGATTGGTTTCGCCCGGAGGCAGAATTCTGTACCTCTGAATCCTTTTCTTACGGACTCAGCAGCAAATGTTTGGGCCCATGCTGGACAGTTATAAAACTATATAAAAATGAACGGACGGCAGAGCGTAAAAACTCTGTCGTTTTGGTGATGGCAGGGGTTGTGTTCTCGTCGAATCGGTGTACTGTGCCAGGCGGCGGTGGCATCGTGAACAGCATTGTACTGCAGCAGTAAGCCCCGCACCGACATATTGACTTCCAGACATTTATGTCGTATAATAATTTCAGACATTTGTGTCGGAAAGTAGGATTGCTTATGAATAAAAGAGGACAGGAAACAAGAAAACACATAAAGAAATGTGCATGCTCGTTATTTGCAGAAAAAGGTTTTAAACAAGTGACAATGAAGGATATCTGCGATGTGACGAAGTTAAGCAGAGGCGGGCTGTATTGTCATTACGAAAGCACACGTCAGATCTTTCAGGAGATTATTGATGATATGACAAGCGAGCAGGATAATGAGATTGATTTAAGAATAGAAGAAAATCATTCGGCTGTAACTATTTTGGATGATATTTTAAACAAATACGAGAATGAAATGCTTGACAGACAATCTTCATTAAGCATAGCTATTTATGAATATTTTAGTATCCGTGATCTAGCAGATCAAAGTAATGTATTATATGAACAATATTTAATTTCAGCAAATACATGGAAAAAATTAATACAATATGGGATGGACAGGCATGAATTTCATAAAGTGGATATATCCGCAGTATTTGATTTAATTGTGTTTTCGTATCAAGGCGTAAGGATGTACAGTAAACTTATGCATATAGATAAAGAAACACCTTCCAGAATAATAAAAGAAATAAGAAAAATATTAGTAAAAAGCAGCAGTAACAGTGAGATTATCTAAACATTTTTAACGTAGATAACAACACATTTATCAATCCTTGTGATTCGTTAAATAAGGTGGTGTGTGCCATTGACTTTTATATATTTTAGTTTTGAAACCTGATTGATATGTCGACTTTTTTCTGCTATGATTGTTAGTGGAAAGAGGCTGTCTGGCGAGATAATATACGTGTTTTCATTTGATGAAGAATTCCTTTTTGATTGTTTAGGCGCTGAACAGGCTTTCCTGAAATTGTAAGAAAGGTTATACCTATGAAAGAAGAATGTTTGATATGTACAGCACCACTTGAATATTTGGAAGCAGATAAGGTTATGGAGTGTGTAATATGTCATAAGAAAGAAAACAGCAAGACCAGATGTGTAGAAGGACATTATGTTTGTAATGAGTGCCATACGACAGGTATGGATGTTATTATTGGTATGTGTCTGAAAGAAATTTCAAAGAATCCGATTGAGATTATAGAGAAGATGATGGAACTGCCGTTTTGCCATATGCATGGACCGGAACACCATGTGATGGTTGGTTCGGCTTTGCTAACAGCATACAAAAATGCCGGAGGGGACATTGCTCTGCGGCAGGCGTTGTCTGAAATGATGAACAGGGGAAAGAGTGTTCCTGGCGGGGCATGTGGCTATTGGGGGGCTTGTGGAGCTGGTATCAGTGCAGGTATGTTTATGTCAATCGTTTCTAAATCTACCCCTTTAGCTGTTGAATCTTTTGGGCTTTCTCATTTAATGACTTCAAAGGCTTTGGGGGATATAGGGGCGGTTGGTGGTCCCCGTTGTTGTAAAAGGGATTCCTATCTGTCTATTCTTGCTGCTATAGATTTTGTAAAGGAGCATTTGGGAATTGTGATGGAAAAATCGAAGATTGTGTGTAGCCATTCCGCACAAAATAATCAATGTATTGGAAAACGATGTCCATTTGCAAAGACAAACTTAACATCATGATGCGAACAGAGATGAGAGGAGTTAAATCACATGGAACGAAAAGCAGAGATCAAACCGCCTGTGGAAGTGCGGTATCAGAAGGAACTTGCAGCCCTGGCTGCATTGGACGAAGGAAAGCGTCCTCTGAACTGGAAATTGTCTCCAAGGGCGGTCAGAACTTTTATTCTGGGGAGCCAGAAACCGCTGCTGCTTGACGGAGAGGAGATCACGGTCCGTAAAAAATATCTGGGAAACGACGCTCTGGTGGAGCGCTGTATCATTACGCTTGCCGGAAATCGTGGGTTGATGCTGGTAGGAGAGCCTGGTACGGCCAAAACCATGCTTTCAGAACTTCTGTCTGCCGCAATCAGCGGGACCAGCACCAATACCATACAAGGAACGGCAGGTACCACTGAAGATATGATCAAATACAGCTGGAACTATGCGCTTTTGCTGGCCAAAGGTCCGGTGCGGGAAGCGCTGGTGCCGTCGCCTCTCTATGTGGGGATGGAGCAGGGAATTCTGACTCGTTTTGAAGAAATTACCCGTACACCTGCAGAGATTCAGGACAGTCTGATCAGCGTGCTCAGCGACAAGGTTCTGAATGTACCGGAACTGGGAGAGGAAGGGTTGCTTTTTGCCAGGGCGGGATTTAATGTGATCGGCACAGCCAATACAAGAGATAAAGGCGTCAACGAGATGAGCAGTGCATTGAAGCGGCGCTTTAATTTTGAGACTGTGATGCCGGTGCGGGATGTGGCTTTGGAGAAACAGATCATAATCAATGAAGTGGAGGAACTGGCAAAGGAAAGTCAGATTGATATGCCGGTGGACGAAGATGTGGCAGAACTTCTCGCTTCTACTTATCATGAACTCCGGGAAGGCGTATCTTCCATGGGACATCGGATTGACAGGCCGTCTGCGGTGATGAGTACGGCAGAAGCAGTGTCTGTTTATTATCAGACAATGATGACTGCTTATTATTATGGTGATTCCCGTATGGACTTGGGATGTCTGGTACAGAACCTGGTGGGAGCAGTACAGAAAGAGAACCGGGAAGATATGGAGAAGCTCCGCAGCTACTTTCAGACGGTGGTGCGGGATAAAGGAGGAAAAGAGGGAGTATTATGGAACGAGTATTACGAGGCGAGGAAGTATCTGAAGTAGAATTTTCAGAGCTTTATGACCTGGAGCGTCCGATTCTGTATTTTCCCATCCGACATCACAGTCCTGCCTGCGCATATCACCTGAAGCAGGCCATCAACGCTTACAGACCAGACTGTATTCTGATCGAAGGCCCTGAAAATGCACAGGAGCAAATCGCGGTGCTGGCTCATAAGGAAACAAAAGCTCCGGTGGCATTGTATTATTATTATAAGGACACAAAGGGGCTTTTGAGTGAAGATAAAGAGGATTATCGCTGTTATTATCCGTTTCTGGACTGTTCTCCGGAACTGGTCGCACTCAGAGAAGCAGAGGAAAAAGGAATCCCCGCACGTTTTATTGATCTTCCTTATGGAGAGATCCTGATCGGTACCGCAGAACAAGAGGGATTGCGTTCGGAGAGTGAAAAGCAAAATTATAATGATGATTATCTTCTGAGCCGCAGTCAATACCTGCACCGGCTCTGTGAGAGAACCGGGCTTCGGAGTTATGAAGAACTATGGGAAAAATATTTTGAGATCGGCGGGCTGTTTCAGGAGACCAGGGATTTTGTCCGGCTGATGTCTGTCCAATGCGGACTTACCAGAATACATACTCCGAGGGAAGAGATGGAGAAGGACGGCTGTCTCCTGAGAGAACGGTACATGGCGCAGCAGATTGCCGAGGCGTCCCGGAGCTTTCATAAAATTCTGGTGGTGACCGGGGGATTTCATACCTATGGTCTTCTGGAACTTTTATCAGACGAAAACGCGCAGAAGGAAACTTCCGGAGAAAATGTTTTGCATATTGAAAATAGGCGTCCCATAATTCGGTATACGGGAGAACCGGTCAGGCTTCACGGACTGGCAGAAAAAGATCAGGGAGTATATCCGATTGCCTATTCCATGGAAGCAGCAGACGCTTTAAACGGCTATGCCAGCGGTATGCAGTCGCCGGGGTTTTATCAGCAGGTATGGGATTATTTTCAGAAATACGATGCACCGGATGGCGCCTATGAGGCTGCAGTGCTTCATCAGCTGGTCAGTGCCGGACGGCAGGCGAGGAAGAAAAAAGAGAATCTTTCTTCCTATGATATTATCTGTGCGCTTACCATGGCAAAAGGGCTTGCGGCGCTTCGGGGGAAGCAGGAGCCGGGACTGTATGAGCTCAGGGACGCGGCGCTTTCTTCATTTGTCAAAGGAGAATGCAGTCCTTCTACCGATATGCCTCTTCGGATTCTTCAGAAACTGAATACAGGTGCACAGACCGGAAGCCTGTGCAGGGATGCGGAACGTCCTCCGCTGATTCTGGATTTTGAAGAACAATGTAGAAAATATCGGCTGAAAATCCAGGCTGCCGGACAGCAGGAGGCAACCCTGGAACTGTTTACCAAGAAGAAGCACCTGGAGATGAGTCGATTTTTCTATCGAATGGAATCGCTGGAGACTGGTTTTGCAAAAAGAACCAAAGGGGCGGATCTTTTGAACCGAAGAGATAAAAGCCGGATCCGGGAAGTGTGGACATATCGTTTTTCCGGCCAGGTACTGGCGGTGCTCGTGGATATGTCCATGCTGGGAGGCACAGTGGAGGAAGCCGCCCGGACCAGACTGATCCGGCAGTTCCGGGAAAGCCGAACCAGCCAGGAAGCGGCAAGACTGATGGCTCAGGGATTTTTGATGGGATTTCTGGAGGAGCAGGCGAAGATGGGGACTCACATCCGGGAAGTCCTTATAGAAGATGGAGATTTTTTCTCTCTGACAAAAGGATTTTCTCATCTTCGGATGCTGTATGAACTGCAGGAACTGTATCAGGTGCAGGATGAGGCAGAGCTGGAAGAACTGATTTGTATTTGTTTTCAGAAGATCGTGCAGCTTTTACCCTCTATGGCGCAGGTGAAGGAAGAACAGCAGCAGGAATGTATGGAAAGTTGTCTTTCTCTCTACCAGATGACTGGAAAAAACGGATTTACCGGTTTCCGACAGACATTGCTGGAAGCTTTTGTGAGACTACTCAAACAGCCAAAGGTGGTTCCTGGACTGGAAGGCTCCGTATTAGGCCTGCTCTATGGCTGTGACAGCAGGTATGAAGAGCAGATTCAGAGAACAGCGGCCGGGTATCTTCAGGGGACAGCTGAGATGCAGATGAACAGTGCAGCATTTCTGAGAGGATTATTTTATACGGCACGGGATTTTGTATTTATAAGAGAAAGTTTTCTGGGCCTGATTGACGGGCTTCTCGGGAAGCTTTCTGCAGAAGCTTTTATGAAACTGCTGCCGGAGCTCCGGCAGGCTTTTGGATATTTTACTCCGCTGGAAATTGATCGAATTGCCGGAAAAGCGGCAGAACTTCATGGTGTAAAGAAACAAAAACTGCTGCATGGCAGACAGGTGCAGCCGGCAGAATATGAATACGGAAAATGTCTTGACGCATACGCTGTCAGGCGGATGCAGAATTCTAATTAGGAGGGCATATGGAACATACCAGTCAGGTGAACAGGTGGAGGCTGATACTTGGAAGTTATGCGAAGGACCAGCTCTCTTTTGAAGAAGGAGCTTCTCTGGACAATGGGATTGCATGTATGGATCTGGAGGAAGCTCTGGATTTTTTATATAACAGAGAACAGGGGGAGGATGTACGGCAGGGGAGTCTGGATGCCAGTCGACTGACAGCAGTTACCTGGATTACGAAGATTCGAAAGCTGTTTCCAAAGGAAACAGTGGAGATTCTGGAGCGCCATGCACTGGACCGATATGGGATGACAGAGCTTTTGACTGACCGGGAAGTACTGGAGAAACTGGAACCAAATCAGGAACTGCTGAAGACGATTCTTCAACTGAAGCATCTGATGAAAGGGGAAGTGCTGGACGCTGCCCGCCGGATTGTGAAGAAGGTTGCAGAAGATATTGCAAAACGGTTGAATCAGGATATCCGTCGGTCTCTTCTTGGGAAGATTGACCGTAATTCCAGCAATCCTGTCCGTTCCGTACGGAACCTGGATATTCAGAAAACAATCCGCAGAAATCTGAAGCACTATGATGCAGAAAATGAGCGTATACTGCTGGAGCAGGTGTATTTTCATGGAAGGACCAGAAAATACAGTCAGTGGCGGGTAATCATTGCGGTGGACGAAAGCGGTTCCATGCTGGATTCCGTTATTCACAGTGCAGTGATGGCGGGAATCTTTGCGAAGCTTCCCATGCTGGATACAAGGCTTGTAATCTTTGACACGCAGGTAGTGGATCTGAGTAACTATCTGGAGGACCCGGTGGCGACTCTGATGAGTATTCAGCTGGGAGGGGGAACTTATATAACAGGTGCGTTGCAGTATTGTGAGACTCTCGTCGAAAATCCCCACAGAACAATAGTGGTGCTGGTGTCGGATCTGTGTGAGGGAGGCAGCGTGGCGGCTCTTCTTGGCGTAAGCCGGGGCATTATTGAGAGCGGGGCAAAACTAATCTGCCTGACAGCACTGGATATGGAGGCAAATCCGGTTTATGACAGGCGTACAGCCGGGCAGCTTGCAGATCTGGGCGCCTATGTGGGAGCTATGACACCGGAGATGCTGGGTGATTTTATGGGGAAAATCATGAATGGCTGACAGAAGGAGGACATATGGAGAATGCACTGAAGACAATGATACAGCAGGCAGACGACGACTACCTGACAGGTCTTTGCAATAAAGGAACTGTAAAGCGTGCATATAAAGATCTGGCGCAGGAATCTCCTTCGGTTACCTGGCAGGCAGAGACAGCGGAAGTGGCATTGAGTGAAGAAACCTGCGTGATTCGGGTTCCCCTTGGAGAAAGTACCTGCAGTTGTCCGTCCCGCAGTATGTGCCGGCATATCATAACAGCGATACTGTGGCTGAAACAGCAGGCGCCGGATGAGCACGCGGATGACGCCTTGGATATAAAGCCTGCAGCAGAACAGGAAAATACAGAGAAGCAGGAGAAGCTAAAAACGCCGGAAGAGCTTCCTCATACGCCCAAACTGCTGGAAGAGATTTTGAAGATCCCGACGGACCGCCTGAAACGCGCCTGTCGGGGAAAACGCTACCAGCAGTTTCTGGCATATCTGCGTGCCGGAGAACTGCCGGCAATAGAAGAGAGTTCCATTGTGACGGTGATGCTTCCCTGGGAAAAAGCAACGGTAAAGCTTCTGGAACCATTTACCTATTCCACCTGTACCTGTCACAGCCGGGAACTGTGTGCACATAAAGCACAGGCAGTGCTGGCGTATCAGCTTTCCAAAGGACAGATTACGCTTAAGGAGCTGGATGTGCTGCAGGAAGAAGAAAATACATGGGATATGGAACAGGTACAAAAATTCGGTAAAAGTGTATGTGATCTGGTGATTCATCAGATGAGTACCGGGCTTTCCAGACAGTCTCCTGAGATATCAGAGAGCCTGGAGCGGCAGGCAGTTATCGCTCATCGAACAGGACTTCCAGCCATGGAAACCTTGCTGCGGGAAGCATCTTCGGAATATAAGGATTATTTTTCCCGCTCGGCAGCATTTCGGAGCGAAGAACTGTTCCGGCTGCTGATGAAACTGTATTCCAGGGCAGGCAGACTTCAAAAAGCAGAGGAGCAAAAAGAGATACAGAGTCTTGCAGGAACTTTTCGGGATACTTATGAACCTGTGGGAAAACTTCATCTTTTGGGTATGGGTGGCAGGACGTTTAAAAGCAAGACCGGTTATGAAGGAGAGATCTATTATTTTCTGGAACCGGAGCAGAAGAGATGGTATACCTGGACCGACGCGCGGCCGGTCTTTTATGACGGAGTCCGGAGAAGGCCACCCTCTGGTTCAGATAATGCCATGGCGCCCTGGGGATTAAACTGCAGTCGGGAACAACTTCAGAGTCTGGAATTTGAGCTGCTTGGAGGGAAAGCGGCAGCCGGCGGCCGACTCTCTGTAAGCAGAGAAAGTAAGGGAGAGATTCTTGGAGAGAGAAGTCTTCTGGCAGAAGAAGTCAGAGAACTGATTTACTGGGATTACGAGGAATTGCTTCAGGATTCTTATGGAGCGGCAGATCAGGAGCAGGTGACACAGAACCGTGTATCCGGCAGACGAGAAAGGCTTTTTCTTGCCGGAGCAGTCGGATGGGGGGAAGCTGAATTCGATACCATACAGCAGAGATTTTCATGGAGTTTGTACGACCGGAAAGGGAAAAAGCTTTTTATCTCCCTGAAATACACAAAAGAAGAAAAGATGACAATCAATCTTCTGGAACGTCTGGAGAGACGGCTGCAAAAGCATTCCCGGGAGGCAATTGTTTTCTTTGGTTCCGTATATCTGGATGAGTCCGGCCGGCTCTGCCTGTATCCGATAGAGTTTTTCCTAAAAGAAGCAGATGAAATTGCAGGTTCCTTAAAGGAAACAAAAGTTTCTGAAAGAGCGGACGAAAAAGGGAATAATCCGGAACTTACAGTGGTTCGAATGATGGAGCAATACCGGCGGGAGTCTGTTGTACAGCTGTCGGATCTGCTTGTCAGCGGACTCTGTTCTGTACAGGAAGATATCATCCGGCGGCTGGAAATGCTTGCAGATGATGGAGAACGTCTGGGACTTCACACTGCCGGGGAAGAATTTGCATGCATCAGTCATTATCTGGATAAAAAGCGCCATCAGATGGAATTCACACCGGAGCCGGTGATTCAGGCTGCCGGAAAGCTGGAACAGTATTTTCGGACCTGCCAGGAGAAACTGGCATTTGATACGGCGCTTCTGTCAATGAGAGAACCGGAATAATCCCGGTTCTCCTTTTAGCTCATTAAGAAACGAAAGACTTTATAAATTGTCAAATACAATGGTTTCTTTTTCCAGACCTTCCACCACTTCCAGGTTGACTCCCATACGTCTGGTAATCTCTTCCATATCATTGGCGAGACTACGGGTATTGTCTGCAACTCCGGCAATACCGTTGGCGCCTTCGTCAATGGCCTTTGTAATGGTATCAATAGAATCAGCGATACCAGACATGGAATTTTTCAGACGCTCGGTTCTTTCCTGAAATTCATCCATGGCCCCGCGAATGTATGCGGCGTCCTTTTTATATTGACTGCCAGATTGTACAAATGCCTGAAATTCTGTAAGGACAGAATGATTCATGTAATCGACCAGATGCTGTGCGTGTTCAGAAAGATTGTATACGGCAGTGGTAATTACATCGTTAACTGCCTGAATCCGATTGGCAGTCTCCTGGCTTGAATGAGCAAGATTGCGGATTTCGCTGGCCACAACTGCAAACCCTTTGCCGGCGGCTCCGGCATTAGCAGCTTCCACCGAAGCATTCAGAGCAATCAGTCGGGTTTGCTGGGAGATGGCAAGAATCTCGCCGGTTAATGTCTTGATCCGCTCCACACTTTTACTCTTCTCAATGGCGTCGTTTAAAGATTCCAGAAGTGCCGCCGCCTGAGCGTCTGTAGCCTGGGCGCTGTTTTGGGCGGATTGCTGCATGACATCTGCACGAGTGTTCATATGAATGGTGTAATCAGTAATATCACTGCATTCCTCCACAATATTGTGGACATCCAGACGGACATTTTGGGTATTTTCATTAATAACAGATACATTGCCTGCTACTTCCTGGATGGTTGCAGAAAGCTGTTCTGCCAAGACAGAGAGACCGGAAGCACTTCCTTTGGAAGTTTCCGTCCTTTTTAAGACTTCTCCGGTAAGCTGGTTAATACGTCCGGAGCTTTCCTGGATGGTTCGCAGAATGCTTTTGACGGGAATCACTACATAATTCGTGATCAGTTTCAGATCCGCAAACACCAGCAGGATACAGGCAAACACTGCAGCGATACCTACTACCAGAGACACCAGGTATACGATCATAAGACGCGTTCTTGCGCTGGAAGTCTGTTCGCTGATGGAAGCGTTCAACGCGTCAATATCTGCTTCCATGGCGCTGGCATAAGCCGCCACATCGCCGTTGGCCATGGCATAGGCGTCCTGGGTTTTATGAGATGCACTGGCGCAAACCAAATGGACCAATGCGTGCTTAAATGAATCATAGTCATTCAGCAGTGCCTGGTAAGATGTGAGATCCTCTGGTATTACATGGGTTTCATAATCCGACAGCAGTTCGTCCAGCAGCGCTTCTTCTTCTTTGATCTGCTGAACAAGGAGGATCATTGTGTCATAATCCGTAGCGACAATATGGCTCAGGGCCATTTTATGTATATTCATGGAAGACTGACAGATTTCCGCCAGCCGGTTACTGCCATCCATATAGTTATCTGCAATATTTGATGCACTGGCATTTACATTGTGAATATTGATAATCGAAAGAATGTTTGACAAAAGTGCCACCATGCCAAGCAAAGCGATTGGTATGATTAAACGTTGTTTTAAACTGATATTTTTCATCATGGTTGATTCTCCTTTTGTGTTTGATTTGTTTCCTTTCAGATATTATGGGGCGGTGATCCCCTCAACCATGGTATCAAGATGTTCCTGCAGGCTGTTTCCAGACGGATTTCCTTCCAGGATTTCTGTAGTAAATACAACGACCGGATCCCAGAAATTTCCTCCGATGCGCTGCAGACAGGAAAACTCAGACTGTTCCAGAAGGGCTGCAATTGCCGGTGAATTCTGTACTTCTTCAGAGGCGGCGGCTCTGGTATTGGATGGTCCCTGGCCGCGCATAAGAAAGCGCAGCTTCTGGTTTTCTTCACTGGTGATCCATTCGGCCAGTTTTACTGCCCATTCTCTCTGTTTTGAATAAGCATTGACCCCGATCAATTTATAGCCGGAGAAGGACGCCATCTGAACCTGCTGCCCGGCACAGGCATAGGAAGGAAGCTTAGCGGCTCCGAAATCGTTCCCCCAGGCGCCCTCTACCTCCACTGCATTCCATACGCCATTGACACCTGCGATAATAGAGCCATTTTTTACTCCTTCCAGAAAACCAACATCATCTGTACTGATAAAACCTGGGTGCGCTGCCAGATTCGTCATGGCCTGAGCCACATCCGTACCTTTGATGGTTCCGTCTGTGCTGTTCCAGGTACAGTAATTGGTGATTCCGTCATCATTTAGACCTACAGTGAGTCCAGTATTACCAAACAGAGAATATACATACCAGCCGGACGACCACTCCATCGAAACTTTTTTACCGTGTTCGGCAGCGATATCCAGCATTCGATCCAGTGAGGTAATATCCTCTTCCGTAAAATATTCTTTATTATAGTAAAGAAAATATCCGTTGTCTGCAGTCAGGGGCAGTGCATACAAAGTGTCTTTGACAGATGCTGCCAGTACAGCCTCCGGCAGATTGGATTCTTTGACAGAAGCGGCATTCTCTACTGGTTCCAGTGCTCCGGCAGCCACCAGAGTGTTCAGTTGATCGTCTGCAAATGCAAAAACATCAGCGCCCTGTTCCAGATCTGCCATCAGTACATTGGTACAGCTGCTTTCACTTTGAGCCTCATAAGTAATCTGAAATTCTGCCTGTCCGCGGTATTTAGCCTGAAAATCTTCAGTAATCTGGCGAAGCAGTTCTTCATCCTCTGCAGCTCCCCAGACAGTCAAACTGACCATATCAGAATCGGGAGTTTGGGGTTCCTCTGAAAGTGAGGAGACATTTCTTTGACATCCGGATGATAATACGGCCAATAAAAGAGCTGGAAGCCACATATTAATCTTTTTCTTCATAACTCTCTCCATAAAAATGTAATATTTCGGATATTATAATACCATTTTCCAGATTTTTTTACAATTGGCTTTTATAGATTTATACATTCATATTTACATTCATATTTGCTATTATAATTGTCTTGTCATATGTAAAGTTATAATGTATAATCTTTTTAAATATGCTGCGGACAAACTGACAAAAATGTCAGAGCCGGAATTGTCCTGTCCGATCAGGTCATGTGCTTGGCAGCAGAATCTATAAATCCAGGGAGGAAATATTATGACTGTAACAGAACAGATCCAGGCTTTGAAACAGGAGAAAAATGCGGTAATCCTGGCACATTATTATGTACCGGATAAGGTACAGGAGATTGCCGATTATATTGGAGACTCTTTTTATCTGAGTAAAGCAGCGGCAGATACAGATGCGGATATGCTGGTTTTTTGTGGCGTGTCTTTTATGGGAGAAAGTGCCAAGATCCTGAACCCGGATAAAACAGTGCTTATGCCAGATATGGAAGCCGACTGTCCTATGGCACATATGGCAGATATAGAGAACATCAAAAATATGAAAAAGAGTTGCGAGGATCTGGCTGTGGTCTGTTATATTAATTCTACGGCAGAACTGAAGAAATATGCGGATGTATGCGTCACTTCTGCAAATGCCCTGAAAATTGTAAAGTCTCTGCCTAACCGTCAGATCCTTTTTATACCCGATCAGAATCTGGGCAGATACATTGCATCTCAAGTGCCGGAGAAGCAGTTTTTCTTCAACGACGGATATTGTCCGATTCATGCTGCACTGACGGGAGAATCTGTGAAATTGGCAAAGAAGCTACATCCAAAAGCACAGGTTCTGGTTCATCCGGAATGTGTTCCTGAAGTGCTGCAGATGGCAGATTATATTGGGAGTACTTCCGGAATTATCCGATATGCAGGTGAGAGCGATTGCGATTCCTTTATAATCTGTACAGAAGAAGGGGTACTCTTTGAACTGAGAAAACAGAATCCGGAGAAAAAATTTTACATGGTGTCAGATAAGTTTCAGTGTCCGGATATGAAGAAGATTACCCTGGACAAGGTACTGCATGTACTGAAGGAAAACAGCAACCAAGTGGAAGTAACTCAGGAGCTTTCACAGGCTTCTGCTCGTGCTCTGGAGAGGATGCTGGAGCTTGCCAGATGATATGCACTGCATAAGGAGACAGACAGTGAAAACAGATATTGTAATTGTAGGATGTGGTGTGGCAGGTTTGTATGCGGCACTGAATCTTCCAAAAGAGAAACAGATTCTGATCATTACCAAATCAGATGTCAGGAGCAGCGATTCTTTCCTGGCCCAGGGCGGGATCTGCGTGCTGAGAGATGAGGAAGATTATGAAGCGTTCTTTCAGGACACCCTGAGAGCGGGCCATTATGAGAATAACCGGGAGTCTGTGGATATTATGATCCGCTCTTCAAAAGAGGTCATAGAGGAATTGATATCTTATGGAGTGGAGTTTGAACAAAAGGATGGAGAATTTATATATACGCGGGAAGGAGCGCATAGTCAGAACCGTATTCTTTACCATAAGGACATTACAGGAGAGGAGATTACCAGAAAACTGCTGGCCCAAATAAAAAAGCTGGAAAATATCACACTGATGGAATATACTACAATGGTAGACCTGCTGGTGGAAGATCACACTTGTCTCGGAATTGTAGCCAGGGATGAGGACGGAAAGATATTTCCCGTCCAGGCGGACGGAACGATGCTGGCCTGCGGCGGTATTGGAGGACTTTATGCCCATTCAACGAATTTTCCCCATCTGACCGGAGACGGGCTGGCAGTATGCCTGAAACACCAGGTAGAGCTGCTTCATACAGATTATATCCAGATTCACCCAACAACATTGTATACAGAACGACCGGGAAGGCATTTCCTGATCTCGGAATCTGTACGGGGAGAAGGGGCCTGCCTGTACAATAAAAAAGGAGAACGTTTTACAGATGAACTGCTGCCCAGAGATTTACTTACTGAAGAAATCTTAAGACAGATGGAGAAAGACGGAACACCTTATGTCTGGCTGGATATGCGCCCCATAGGAGAAGAAACTCTGCAGAATCACTTTCCGCATATTCTCCGGAAATGTCTGGAAGAAGGATATGATCCTCTGAAGGAGTGTATTCCCATCGTACCAGCTCAGCATTATTTTATGGGTGGGATCAAAGTGGACCATTATTCCAGAACATCCATGGACCGGCTGTATGCCGCCGGTGAGACCAGTTGTAACGGAGTCCACGGAGCGAACCGGCTGGCAAGCAATTCTCTGCTGGAAAGTCTGGTGTTTGCAAAACGGGCGGCGTTGCACATGAAAGAGGACGAATTAACGCGCCCTGCACAGGATTCCTGTGATTTTGCAGACTATAAACAGTATGAGGACGAAATACTGCTCCAGGAACAGTACAAGACTGTTGTATTAAACGAGATAGAAAGGATGAAACACTTACATGAATGACCAGATTACCATGACATTAAATGCAGACCGTCTGCTTTTGCAGGCATTGCAGGAAGACATTACCAGTGAAGATATTACGACCAATTCTGTCATGAGAGGACCGGCAAAAGGAGAAGTGGAACTGATCTGTAAGCAGGACGGGATCATTGCAGGGCTTTTGGTATTTCAGAGGGTTTTTTCCCTGCTTGATTCCCAGACCACATGTACGTTCTTCTGCAAAGACGGAGACCGGGTACAAAAGGGACAGCGTATGGCCATTGTTACAGGTGATATTCGGGTGCTGCTGTCAGGAGAACGGGTAGCTTTGAATTTCCTTCAGCGGATGAGTGGAATTGCCACTTATACCAGATCTGTAGCCGAACTTTTAAAGGGAAGTAAAACAAAACTTCTGGATACCAGAAAGACTACTCCAAACATGCGTATTTTTGAGAAATATGCCGTGAAAGTAGGAGGCGGATACAATCATCGGTTTAACCTTTCTGACGGGATTTTGCTGAAGGACAATCATATTGGGGCTGCAGGCAGCGTTCGGGAAGCAGTTCGGATGGCAAAGGAATATGCACCTTTTGTCAGGAAGATTGAGATTGAAGTAGAGAATCTTGACATGGTGAAGGAAGCAGTGGAAGCTGGTGCAGATATTATTATGCTGGATAATATGTCCCCGGAGCAGATGAAAGAAGCCATAGCCATCATCGCCGGGCGTGCGCAGACAGAGTGTTCTGGAAATGTAACTAGAGAAAATGTGGAACAACTTGTAGACATTGGGGTTGATTATATTTCCAGCGGTGCTCTGACACATTCTGCACCAATTCTGGATATTTCTTTAAAAAACCTTCATGCAGTTTAAACGATATTGTCTAGAAGTTACAGAAAGCGAGGCGTATATTTTATGAATGGAACCCAAAGACGCCAGGATATTCTTAAAGCTCTTGAAACTGCCGGGAAACCACTGTCCGGCGCCCGTCTGGCGGAGGCGTTCTCAGTGAGTCGTCAGGTGATTGTACAGGATATGGCATTGATTCGAGCGGAAGGACATGATATTATTTCCACCAGTCGCGGATATGTGATCCAGTCGCCATCACGGATCTCCAGAACCATAAAGGCGCTGCATTCTAATGAACAGATTGCAGACGAGCTGTATACCATTGTGGATCTGGGTGGAACGGCAGAAGATGTATCGGTCCGTCACCGAGTATACGGAAGACTTCGGGCAGATCTGAAAGTATCTTCCAGACTGGATGTCCATCGGTTTCTGAAGGAACTCAAAAGCGGAAAATCCACTCCTTTGAAAGATATTACATCCGGCTATCACTACCATACGATTCTTGCAGATTCAGAAGAAACTCTGGATTTGATTCAACGAGAACTTCGTAAAAAAGGGTATTTGTGCGAACAATAAGGGAGTGACAAACGGGTTTGATTTTGTAATATAATAATTCAGGAGGCCGGTTGCAAGAGTACGGCCTTCTTTTCGTTTTCCTGGTTTGTTTCCTGTGATCTGATAATTTTATTTAAATTTGATTAGACACAGACATAAGAAACCTTTATAATAGCAGTTAGGCAGTGATTGAGCTGTGAATTTCCAAGGGTGTATTTTCAGGAGTAAGAGGATGTTTAGAAAAACGAAAAAATTTTTATTGGCAAGTACCTGTAGTCTGCTTCTGTTGTGCGTCGTTATCTTTCTATGGGTGAGCATATATATGAGTGCCAGGAGTGAAGACGCAATCAGTGAAATTGGCATGATCTATATGTCAGAAATGAGCAGACAGCTGCAACAGAAGTTTGATGCAGTTGTCAGTCTGCGTGTGTCTCAGGTGGAAGAGATTGCAAGAAGTGTTTGGTCTGAAGATAAAAAAAGTGATGAGTTCAGAGAAAAACTGGCTGAAAATGCAGAAGTACGGGGATTTACTTATCTTGCGCTCTATAACGAAAGTGGAAAAGAAGAGGTAATCTATGGGAGTTCCATAGATGTTTTTGACGAGGTGGAATTCCTGGATATACTGAATATAAACGAAAAAAAAGTAACTAGCGGTTTTGACAGGCAAGGCGAAAAGATGCTGCTGATGGCAGTCAATGGGGCATATCCCATGCAAAATGGAGAGACCAGCCGCTGCCTTGTAGCCGGTCTTCCGATGGAATATCTGAATACAGCGTTAGTTCTGGAAGAGGAAAACTCCATGGTGTACAGCCATATTATTCGTAGAGACGGAACGTTTGTCATCCGTAACGGAGAGGCTTACAGGGATAATTATTTTACACGCATACGGGAGATGTTTTCAGGACATAACGGGAAGACGCCGGAAAATTATGTACAGGAACTGGAGGAAGCGATGAATGCCAATGCGGATTATTCTGCACTAGTAGAAATGGACGGGGCACATCGTCATTTGTACTGTTCATCGCTTCCGGGTTCCGAGTGGTATCTTGTGGCTGTCATGCCCTACGGCACGTTGGACGATGCCATTGCACATCTGGGAGTTCAGAGGCAAAATATCATGCTTGGCGCATGTGGAATCATCCTGGCAGCGGTTCTGCTGGTATTTGTTCTCTATTACCGTCTCTCGCAGCAACAGCTTCGTGAACTGGATAAAGCAGAAAAAGCAGCAGTAAAGGCAAATAAAGCAAAAAGTGAATTTCTGTCCAATATGAGTCATGATATACGGACCCCTATGAACGGAATTGTAGGTATGACGGCAATTGCAATGACAAATTTGCATGATGTGGCAAGAGTCAAGGACTGTCTTGGGAAGATTGCCCTGTCCAGCAAACATTTGCTGGGTCTGATCAATGACGTACTTGATATGTCCAAGATCGAGAGCGGAAAACTTTCCCTGAATCTGAACCAGATATCGCTGCATGAAGCAATGGGGAGCATTGTCAATATTGTGAAGCCTCAGGTTGAAGCAAGGAATCAACATTTTGATATTTTCATCCAGGATATTAAAGTGGAAGATGTGTATTGTGACAATGTGAGACTGAACCAGGTTCTCATCAATCTTCTTTCCAATGCAGTGAAATTTACGCCAGAAGGCGGCGTCATCAACGTGTGCTTAAAACAGGAAAGTTCGCCTTTGGGGGATCATTATGTAAAGTGTCATTTTATCGTGAAAGACAGTGGTATTGGTATGACGCAGGAATTTCAGAAGACGATTTTTGATACTTTTACAAGAGAGAAGAATTCTAGTGTGGATAAGACGGAAGGAACCGGGCTTGGCATGGCGATTACAAAATGCATTATAGATGCCATGGGAGGAACCATAGAGATCCAGAGCGAGCCAGGGAAGGGCAGTAGCTTCCATGTGTCAGTGGATCTGGAAAAAGCAATGGTAAAAGAGGAAAATATGCTTCTTCCTCCCTGGAAAATGCTGGTGGTTGATAACAATGAAGAACTTTGCCTGGGTGCGGTTTCTGCATTAAAGGAGATCGGAATCAATGCAGAATGGGCGACAAGCGGTAAAGAAGCCCTGGAAATGGTAAGGCACCGTCATGCGGATGGGGATGACTATGAGATTATTCTTCTGGACTGGAAGATGCCTTATATGGATGGTCTTACGACAGCCAAAGCGATCAGAGACTGTATGGGGGAAGAGGTGCCTATTCTGATTATTTCTGCGTACGACTGGAGTGACATTGAAAAAGAAGCAGAGGAAGTGGGAATCCATGGATTTATCTCCAAACCGTTGTTTAAATCCAATCTTTTTGCAGGACTAAGTCATTATATGAAGATGGAAGATTCTGTGGAACAAGTGGAAGAATTTGTAACAGAACAGTTCGCAGGAAAACGTATCTTGCTAGCGGAGGATAATGATCTAAACTGGGAAATTGCAGAAGAACTTCTGTCAGAGGCCGGTTTTGAACTGCAGAGAGCAGAAAATGGAAAAGTATGTATGGAGCGTTTTCAGGCATCTGAAGAAGGCTATTTTGATGTGATTCTGATGGATATCCGGATGCCTGTAATGAGCGGCTATGATGCGGCGTCAGGGATTCGAAAGATGGAACGTTCAGATGCAGATCTTCCGATCATAGCTATGACTGCAGACGCGTTTTCAGAAGATATTGAACATTGTAAAAGATGCGGCATGAATGAACATGTATCAAAACCTATTGACGTGGACGGATTACTTCAGATTCTTAAAAAGTATCTGAAATAATATTTGAAAATTTTCCTGCAATTTTTAAAAAATTCCTTGACCTTATACCAGGTATACCCCTTATAGTGTGACTATCAGAAGCAGGGAGGCGGTCATATGAATATTCAGGATCTGGAAAAAAGGACCGGTATTACAAAGCAGAATATTCGTTTTTATGAGAAGAAAGGGTTGCTTTCTCCGAAGCGAAATGCTGCAAATAACTATCGAGAATATGCCGAAGAAGATGTGAAGACGCTGCATGCTATCCGGATGCTCCGAAAACTGGATGTCTCCATTGAGGATATCCGGGGGACACTGGATGGTCGGATTGCATTGGACACTCTGATGCAGAAGCATCTGGAAGAACTGGAGAACCGGCAAAAGGAACTGAAAGCCGGGATCAGTATCTGTAAAAAACTGGCGTATACAGAGTTGTCGGATCTGGATATAGAGGCCGTTCTTCAGGAAATGGATAAAGAGGAAGCACAAGGGGGAAAATTTATGAATATTATTGAGGATTACAAAAAATATACCAAGGCAGAACGAAAAAGGACATTTTCCTTTGTCCCAAATAATATGGCGCTGACACCTGCAGAGTTTTCAGAGGCACTGTTCCAGTATGCAGATGAAAACCACTTGAATCTGGTGATCACAAAAGAGAGTATGTATCCGATTTTTGAGATTGACGGCGTGGAATATACCGCAGAACGCAGATTCTATCGATTCGGCGCGTCTGTTCGGTGCAAGATGACCCATCCGGAGGAATTGGAAGAGGAGCTGCGCGGAGTGCCGCTGCGACACAGAAGATGGTTCCAAATCCTGGGGGCCGGACTGCTTCCGGCCGGACTTCTGATCTATTTTATTGCAGTCAGCGGGGATCTTTTCCTTGGGCTTATCATGGGGGTGTGTCTGATTCCAATCATGGTATGGATGTTCCAGGCATATCATGGCTTTTAAACATGCCTTTTGGAACTTTCCTGGCCAGGGGAGACAGATTATATGAAAGAGTAATACTACAGATCGTCTGAAGAGAGAACAGCGTCCTGAAAAACGACAAAATGTCTGTTTTTCAGGGCGTTTCTGTTATAAAAAACTTTTCCATATTTTTTTGCGGACTTTTTACAAAAAAATATGGATTATGACTGGAAAATCTGTTCAATATGTATTATACTAAATTCGGTAGTAAATACAGGGCTGACGAGTCTGTCTATTGTCATCTTTTCCTCAGGTGCAGAGGAGGAAAAAGGGACAAAAACAGATAAGTATAAGTTTTGTAAATCAATCAGATAAGGAAGGTGAGCAATTGGAAAACTATACTAAGTATAAGTTGAAAAGTAATGACGAGCTGGCGTCTTTATTGGCTGATAAAGACAATGTGTTCATCATTGCCTGCAACAAGTGCTTCAAGGAATTTGAAACCATTGACGAACCAGAGTGCGGCGAGCTTGAGAAGCTCGTCACCGAACAGGGAAAGACAGTCACAGGTACTGCAAGAGTGGATTTCCTGTGCAACAGTACACAGACACAGAGAAAGTTACAGGATATGATTCCGGAAGGGACCGAACATATTCTGGTGGCTTCCTGCGGCCTTGGTATCCAGACGGTTGCAGATTTGACCGGGAAGTCTGTCTTCGCAGCCAGTGATTCTCTGAATTATACAGGACATCACGGCATGGCTCTGACGAAGAAGAGCTGTGATGCGTGCGCGCAGTGTTATCTGAACGTAACCGGCGGTATCTGCCCCATTGTGGACTGCTCCAAGAGCCTGGTCAACGGACAGTGCGGCGGCGCGAAGAATGGCAAATGCGAAGTGGATCCCGACAAGGACTGCGCATGGGAGAAGATTTACCGGCGACTGGAGAAACAGGGTCGTCTCTCCGAGTTTCTGGCTCAGCCCGTTCAGCTTCGGGACTATTCCAAAGTTGATTTTAAATTTGTAAACGATTATGTGAAATCCATCCGCGAGAACAGGCTGGAAGGCTATTACGGCGGCGTGCATCCGTCGGAGCGGAAAGAATTTACCGAGCATATTCCGCTGGAGAGATTCCCGGATCCGAAGACCGTAGTCATCCCGCTGTCCATGCATGCGGGCGCTCCGGCCAACCCTGTGGTACAGGTGGGCGATGCGGTAAAAGTCGGACAGGTGATCGGCGAGCAGGCAGGCTTTATCAGCGCTCCGGTTCATTCCAGCGTCAGCGGAACGGTAACGGCGATCGAGAACCATCCGCATGCGACAAGAGGCGAATGTCTGTCTGTTGTTATTGAGTCTGATGGAAAGAATACTCTGCACGAATCTGTAAAACCCCATAAAAATCTTGACAGCCTGACTCCCGATGAAATCATCGAGATCGTCCGTGACAGCGGGATCGTCGGTATGGGCGGCGCAGGATTCCCGACTTCCGTCAAATTAAAACCCAACAAGCCCATTGACGCTGTTCTTCTGAACGGCTGTGAATGTGAGCCGCTTCTGACTGCGGATCACAGAGTGCTTCTGGAGTTTGCAGACGACGTGATCTTTGGCCTGAAAGCAATCGTCAAAACGGTAGACGCAAAAAAAGGAATTATTGTAATTGAGGACAACAAGCCGGATGCCATCGAGCTGATGAAGGCAAAGACCGCAGACTGCGAAAACCTGGAAGTGGTAGTGGCGAAGACAAAATATCCGCAGGGCGCTGAGAAAATGCTGATCAAGCGCGTGATGGGAAGACAGGTTCCCCGCGGAGGACTTCCTGCAGACGTAGGCTGCGTAGTAAGCAACATCAGTACCACAAAGGCAATTTCTGACGCGATTCAGAAGGGCATGCCGCTTGTGGAGCGTGTAACGACCGTAACCGGTGAGAATCTGAAGAAGCCGGGCAATTATATCGTGAAGATCGGTACCATCACCCAGGAACTGATCGATTACTGCGGCGGTATCACGGGAGACGATGTTACGATCAAGGCGGGCGGTCCCATGATGGGATTCGTCATGAACAATACGAATGCGCCGATTATGAAAGGCTCCAACGGAATCATTGTAGTCGATACGGATCATACAGCGGAACAGCCGTGTATCAAATGCGGCCGCTGTGCGGATGTCTGTCCGATGGAACTGTCTCCTCTGTATTTCGCAAAATTTGCGGATGAAGAGAACTGGCAAGGCGATAAGGACATGAATATCATGGATTGTATCGAGTGCAGATGCTGTGAGTACATCTGCTCCTCCAAGATTCCGTTAGTCACCAAGATCAAAGCCGGAAAAAATGCAGTAAGGGGGATGAAGTGATATGCTAATTACCCAGTTAAAATCGAAAGAAACCATCGCATCACTGGTAGATGGAAAGAAATTCTTTGTCATCAACTGCCAGGGATGTAAGGAAGTTCATTTCCTGGAAAAAGAAGCTGCAGATCTCCAGAAAGAGCTTGGAGCTTCCGGGAACATGACAGGGACCATAACCACAGATTACATATGCAATCCGGAAAATATGAAGCTCCGCCTTGAAAAGCACATGGACGCGATCAAAGCTGCCGATGTGGTGCTTGTATTCTCCTGCGGCGTCGGCGTACAGACCATTGCTGAATATCTGGAAGATAAGATGGTATGCGCAGCCTGCGATTCCTGTCGTCTGCCGGGCTTCCAGGGCGTGACGCCGCTTGAGTACGACTGCGGTCAGTGCGGGGAATGTTATCTGAACCTGACCGGAGGGATCTGTCCGATTACGGCCTGTTCTAAGAGTCTGTTGAACGGTCAGTGCGGTGGTGCGAAGAACGGCAAATGCGAAGTGGACCCCAATATGGAGTGCGGCTGGGAGCGGATTTACAGACGGCTTGAGAAGATCGGACGTCTGGATGCGCTGAAGAGCCCGGTACAGATACGTAATTACGCAACAGATGACGAAGTGTAAAATAAGGAAACTATATAAAAAATATAAGGATTGGAGCGATATAGAATGAAAATTACAGAGTTATTTGAACGCGGCGAATTCGTGGTTTCTGCGGAAGTGGGACCGCCTAAGGGGATCCATATTGATCATCTTCTGGAGGAAGCGAAGACCTATCTGAAGGGCGTTACGGCAGTAAACGTAACGGACAATCAGTCCTCCGTTATGCGTCTTGGCTCTCTGGCTACCTGTAAGGCTCTGAAGGACGAAGGGCTGCTGCCGATCTATCAGCTGACCTGCCGTGACAGGAACCGTATCGCACTGCAGTCGGATCTTCTGAGTGCAGCCATGCTGGGCATTGATAATGTACTGGCTCTGACCGGCGACCATATCAAGCTGGGCGATCACAAGGGCGCAAAACCGGTCTTTGACCTGGATTCCGTTTCTCTGCTTCATACGATCTGCAAGCTGGAGTCCGGCGAAGATCTGGGCGGAAACAAGCTGGTGGGAGAGCCGCCCAAATTTGCCAAGGGCGCAGTGGTATCACCCTGCAGTGATTCCGTTGATTCGCAGCTGGCGAAAATGGAGCGTAAAGTCCGCGCAGGCGCAGAGTATTTCCAGACTCAGGCTGTCTATGAACCGGAGAAGTTCATCGAGTTCATGGAAAAAGCAAAACAGTTCGGCAAACCGGTACAGCTTGGTATTGTAATTCTGAAATCTGCAGGAATGGCGAAATTCATGAATGACAACGTTGCCGGCATCCATGTACCGCAGGATATGATTGACGAACTTAAAGCGGACAAGGAAAAGGCAAAAGCAGGCATCACCGGCGTGGAGATTGCTGCACGTATTATCAAAGAGTGCAAACCGTACTGCCAGGGCCTTCATATCATGGCTCTTGGATGGGAATCCAAGGTTCCGTCTCTGCTGGAGCAGGCAGGAATCTAAAAGTATCTGTTTTTAAATCATAAGAATGACCGAAAGTCTGAAATGACTTTCGGTCATTCTTGCAAGAGGGTTAAAAATTTTCAGTTTTGGAATCAATAGAAAGACAGCTCTTGTGTAAACTCTCTGGTGTATTTAAATGACGGACAAAAGACTGTGCAGAACGGAATTTTTTCGACTTTTAAACATTTTTTTAGACTTTTTTGCTTCTAAAAAAGTTTTTCCATATTTTTGTAGAAAATATACAGAAATCCACTTGCTAAATATCCCCCCATGGGGTATAATGCTAATAAACAATGTCAAAAAAATAACAGAGAAAGAATCTTGGCTTGTTTTTTTGAAAAAAAGGAGGGGAATAGATGCATTTGACCAATGAAGAGCATACGCACTGCGGATGTGGGTGCGGAGGGCAGGAGCACACGCACGAACATACACATGATGATACAACTCATATACATGCACACAGTCATGAAGAAGGGCATGAGCATGAACACAATCATGACCATTGCGGCGGGTGTGATGGTCATACGCATGGTCACTGCGACCATACGCATGGAGACCAGCCAAAAGATGAGGATACGGCGGTATTGGCATATATGCTGGACCACAACAAACATCATGCGCAGGAGCTTGCTGTCATTGCAAAGCACTTGAGGGAGCAGGGCAGAGATGAAGCTGCCGCTCAGATTGAGAAAGGCGTGGAGGATTTTGAGAAAGGCAATATGAGATTATCCATTGCACTTTCGCTTGTGCAGTAAATGGTATCTGCCCGATAATACACAGAGCAGGTGCAAAACTTAAATCAGGAGGTAAAGTCCAATGTGTCTTGCAACTGTATATGGTAAGAAACAGGAGAGCGAGAGCATCCTGATCAAAAATGCCAGCCGCCTTGATGTGGAAGGAAATGTTATTCGTATCCGTGACATCATGGGCGGCGAGATTACGGTGGAGGGAACCATTTCGATGGTAGACCTCGCCAATTCAGTTGTGAAAATCAACTGTACAGAGTAACAGGTTTCAATTGCTAATTTATATAGACCGGAGGGGAGGTAGATAATGGTGGGGCTGTCAAAAGCAATGAAACAGAACAGGTACAGGCCGGAGTTCAGAGATCACTGACCAATCTGGAATGTGTACTCTTGTATAGTTAAAAGATTTTAGAATGTAGGAGATGATAATATGCCGCAGACGATAGCAGTGGCAGGCAAGGGCGGTGTGGGAAAGACCACATTGACAGGCATGCTGATCCAGTATTTAACTGAACATAAAAAAGGACCAATCCTGGCGGTGGACGCAGACGCGAATTCCAACCTTAATGAAGTGCTCGGAGTGGAAGTTGATATGACCCTCGGGGATATTCGTGAAGAGATCGCCAAAGCGGAGATGGCGGAGGTGAGCCCCATTCCTCCCGGAATGTCCAAGCAGGACTACGCGGAGTTCAAATTTGATTCTTCTCTGGTAGAAGAGGATGATTATGACCTGCTGGTCATGGGACACACCCAGGGAAAAGGCTGTTATTGCTTTGTTAATGGCTTATTGTCAACCCAGGTTGCCAGACGTGCACAGCACTACAATTATGTTGTTGTTGACAACGAGGCCGGTATGGAACATATCAGCCGCGGGATTCTTCCCGGTGTGGATGTTGTGATTCTGGTGAGTGACTGTTCCCGTAGAGGAGTTCAGGCCGTGGGTAGGATTGCCCGGCTGATTCCGGAATGCGGACTAAAGCCGAAAAAAGTCGGCTTGATTGTGAACCGGGCACCAGGGGGTGTCCTGAATGAAGGTATTCAGGAAGAGGTTCGGAAACAGGAACTGACACTTCTTGGGGTAGTGCCCCAGGACGATGGCGTATATGAGTTTGACAGTGCCGGTACTCCAACGACCGAGCTTCCGTCAGACAATCCTGTGAGACAGGCATTATACAAGATTATTGACAGCCTGGAATTGTAATCCAGGACTGCAAAAAAGGAGATTTATATGGGAGACTTTAAATTAACAACAGTTGAAGAGTTCGAAGCCGCTACTAACAGACTGCTGGAGACGGGCGCTAAGGTTGGCGCTGATGCCTGGCAGCTCCGCGTAAAGAACCAGACACCGCATTGTAAATTCGGTGAGCAGGGTATCTGCTGCCGTATCTGTGCTATGGGACCGTGCCGTATTACTCCGAAGGCTCCGAGAGGAATCTGCGGCTGTGACGCTCATGGTATCGTAGGACGTAATTATCTGAAATTTACTGCAGGCGGCGCAGCTGCTCACTCCGATCACGGCCGTGAGATCTGCCATACGCTGTATGCATCTGCTCCCGACGGAGCTTATAAAGTAAAAGATCCTGAGAAGCTCATCCGCATCGCAAAAGAGTGGGGCGTTGAGACCGAAGGAAAAGATATCTATGATCTGGCTCATGAAATTGCTGAGATGGCTTTGTTAGAGTATGGTAAACCGTTCGGTACTCAGCGTTTCATCAATCGTCTTCCGCAGCATACGCTGGAACTGTGGGAGAAAGCAGGCGTGACTCCGCGTGCAATCGACCGTGAAGTGTCCTGTGCTCTGCATATGACCCATATGGGATGTTCCTCTCTGCCGGAGGCTCTGGTACGTCAGTCTATCCGTACTGGTCTTGGCGATGGCTGGGGCGGCTCCATGTGCGGTACGGAGTTTTCCGATGTCCTGTTCGGTACTCCGAAGCCCATTGAGACAGAAGCAAACCTGGGCGTTATGAACGCTGACAATGTAAACATTGTTGTTCATGGACATGATCCGTCACTTTCCGAGATGGTATGCGAATATGCAGATGATCCGGAGATGATCGCTTACGCAAAATCCGTTGGAGCAAAAGGCATTACCGTATCCGGTGTTTGTTGTACTTCCAACGAGGTGGCAATGCGTCGCGGCGTTCCGATGGCCGGTAACTTCCTGCAGCAGGAGAATGTTGTGCTTACAGGTGCATGTGAAGCGATTGTTGTTGACGTGCAGTGTATCTTCCCGGCGCTTGGACCTTTGAGCAAATGTTTCCATACTAAATTTATCACGACTTCCGCAATCGCTCGTATGCCGGAGTCTGAGTATATCCACTTTACGGTAGGTACTGCGGCGGAGAAGGCAAAACAGATCGTGAAGCTGGCATGTGACAACTTCAAGAACAGAAAACCGGAACTGGTACATATCCCGGATATGAAGCAGAAAGCAACGGTTGGATATTCTCTGGAGGCAATCGTAAAAGTGCTTGACGGCGTTACCAACTCTCAGGTTGACGTTCTTGGAACGACCAAACCGCTCCTGGAGTGTGTGACTTCCGGTGTGCTTCGTGGTGCAGTTGCCATGGTTGGATGTAACAACCCGAAGATCCGTCCGGATACTGCTCACATTGAGCTGATGAAGAAGCTGATCGCGAACGACATCATCATCGTTGCATCTGGCTGTGCAGCTCAGGCGGCAGCAAAAGCAGGTTTGATGGATAAGAGAGCGAAAGATCTCTGCGGTGCAGGTCTGAAACGTGTCTGTGAACTTGCTGACATTCCTCCGGTATTACATATGGGTTCCTGCGTGGATATCAGCCGTATGATGGTTCTGGTAGCAGAGCTTGCGAAGGATTCCGGATTAAAGATTTCTCAGCTTCCGGTTGTAGGATGTGCTCCTGAGTGGATGTCCGAGAAAGCAGTTTCTATCGGTAACTATGTAATCGGAACCGGTATCGATACGTTCCTAGGCGTTGACCCGTATGTGAGCGGCTCTTCTGAGATGGCACAGTGGCTGACCAATGACGTACGCGACATGGTTGAGGCTGCGTTTACGGTAGAAACCGATATTGAAAAACTTGTAGATGCTATGATCGACAGAATCGAAGAGAAGAGAACAGCGATCGGTATCTAAAAGATATAGATATTTAAAAAGGATATTTTTAAAGAAGTAAATTTTTTGACCGGAGGGTGAAGACATTGAAAATAGCAATTACCGGAAAAGGCGGAGTCGGAAAGACCACCTTTGCTGCAACACTTGCAAGATTATATGCGGAGGAGGGACGGACGGTTCTTGCAGCTGATGTGGACCCGGATGCCAATCTGGGACTGGCGCTTGGATTTCCGGAGGATGTGCTGGACTCCATCATTCCCATTAGCAGGATGCGGAAACTGGTGGAAGAGCGTACCGGAGCCGGCGAGGATAATCAGTTTTATAAACTGAATCCGAAGGTAGATGATATTCCGGATACGTACAGTAAGACCTGCAATGGAGTGAAGCTTCTCCTTTTAGGTACGGTAGAAACAGGTGGGGGCGGATGCGTCTGTCCAGAGCATGTGATGCTGCGTCGGATCATCAATCATCTGATTCTCAGAAGCAATGATGTGGTAATTATGGACATGGAAGCCGGTCTGGAACACCTGGGACGGGGAACCTGCGAGTCCATGGAGCAATTCATCGTTGTGATCGAGCCAGGAGCAAGAAGCGTACAGACCTACAAGAATGTGAAGCGTCTTGCCGATGACCTTGGGATCCGTCAGGTACGGGTAGTTGCCAACAAGGTTCGGAGCGCAGAAGATGAAGAATTCATCCGTTCAAAGATTCCGGCAGAAGATTTACTTGGATTTATCCACTATAACACGGAAGTGATCGATGCGGACCGCCAGGGGAAATCCCCCTATGATTTCAGCGAATCCGCAACAGAGGAGATCCGGAAGATCAAGGAGACCCTCGATCAAGCAAACTGATTTTTAAATTTGGAGGTATAATACCGTGACATTATTTGATAGAGTATTCGGCGGAAACGACGCAGTCTATGGTCTTACTGAGGCTGCCATCGACAAAGCCATCGCAGAGCATGGTGCTGACAAGGCAATTGCTTTTCCGCACACTGCATACAGCCTGCCTTGCTACTACGCAGTAACCGGAACCAAAGTTGCCAATCTGGGCGAGTTAAAGACCGCACTTGGCGTTGTCAAGACTCTGATGACCAGAGAAAAGAGACTGAACGATGCGTTTATGAGTGGTGTTGCAACTGCTCTCTGTGCAGAGTTTATTGAAGTACTGAAATATATCGACGGAGCTACTCCGTACGAAGAGCCTCTTTACGGACATCTGGCAGATGCCACCATCCGTGAGCTGGGCGTGCCGCTGGTAACCGGCGATATCCCGGGCGTTGCTGTTATCCTTGGAAACGCTCCGACCAAAGAAGACGCAGTTGCTCTTGTTAAGAGCTATCAGGCACAGGGTATCCTGGTAACTCTGGTAGGCGGCGTGATTGATCAGTGCGTAGAGGCTGGTCTGAACATGGGCTATGCAGTACGTATCGTGCCCCTTGGCAAGGACGTGACTTCTGTGATCCATGTAGTATCCGTAGCACTTCGTGCAGCTCTGATCTTCGGCAATGTAACGCCGGGCGATGCTGCAAACCTGATGAAGTACACCTTCGAGCGTGTACCGGCATTCGTTAATGCATTCAAACCGCTGGATGATGTAATTGTTGCATGCGGCGCAGGCGCAATTGCACTTGGTTTCCCGGTAGTAACCAACGAGACCGAAAATATCTTCCGCGTACCGAAGAGCCTGATCGTTCAGGAAGACGTGGACAAATTCAACGCTACTTCTCTTGAAGCGCGTGATATCAAGATCAAGATCACGAAGATCGACATCCCAGTATCCTTCGCATCTGCATTTGAAGGCGAGATCATTCGTAAGGGCGACATGCAGGTTGAGTTTGACGGTTCCAGAAAAGACTGCTTCGAGCTGGTGCAGACCAAAGAGCTGACCCAGATCGAGGATCACAAGTTTACTCTGATCGGAAAAGATTTCGACGAGTTCGAGGTTGGAAGCAAGAATGCGATTTCTTATATTGTAGACGTAGCTGGAAAGAACATGCAGTCCGACTTTGAGCCGGTATTTGAGCGTAAGTTCCACAGCTATGTAAACTGCATTGAGGGTGTAATGCATACCGGACAGCGTGACATGATCCGCGTACGTATCAGCAAAGCTACCTTTGAGGCTGGTTTCCGTGCAAAAGACCTTGCAGAAGTACTGTATGCGAACATCAAGAACGAATTCGACGCAGTGGTAGATAAATGTGCAGTGACCATTATCACGGATGAAGCAGAGTGTTCGAAACTTCGCCATGAGATGGCAATCCCGGCTTATGACCGCCGTGACGAGCGTCTGACGACTCTGACCGACGAGGCAGTTCCGGTATACTACAGCTGTATCATGTGCCAGGCATTCTCCCCGAGCCACGTATGTGTGGTAACACCGGAGAGACTTGGACTCTGTGGTGCCGTATCATGGCTGGATGCGAAAGCAACCAATGAGCTGGATCCCCAGGGACCGTGCCAGGTGATCACGAAAGAAAGAGTCATCGACGAGAACCTCGGACGTTACGAGGACGTAGATGAAGCTGTGGCAAAATTCTCTCAGGGCGCTCTGGAGCATGTTACTCTGTACTCCATCATGGAAGATCCCATGACCTCCTGCGGATGCTTCGAGTGTATCTGCGGTATTGAGCCCTGCTCCAACGGTGTGGCAATCACCAACCGTGAGTATGCAGGAATGACACCTCTTGGAATGACCTTTGGCGAGCTGGCTTCCATGACCGGCGGCGGTGTGCAGACACCTGGCTTCATGGGACACGGCAAACACTTCATCGCTTCCAAGAAGTTCATGAAGGCAGAGGGCGGATTCGAGCGTATCGTATGGATGCCGAAGGATCTGAAAGAGACCATAGCTGAGAGACTGAACAAGGCTGCAAAGGAAGTTTATGATATCGACAACTTCACAGATATGATCGGTGACGAGACTATCGCAACGGATCCGGAGACTCTGCTTGAGTTCTTAACCGAAAAAGGACATCCGGCATTGAAACTGGAGCCGCTTATGTAAGATTCCGGAAGCTGCGCAGCAGATTTCCGCGGTATGTAGTGTATGCCGTACAGGGCTCTGGGGAGATCCGAAACATAACGACAGAAAATGCATCGGTTTTTCTGAAGTTTGAGGCTGCGTAAAGCTTACATATCAGGGCACCCTGTTTTTGCAGGGTTGCCCTTTTGGAATGCATAAAAGCTTTTCTTATAGGAGTTTTTATGGTATAATATTACTGTTCGGAAGTACTTTTGGGCGAAAGAGTGCTGACCGGACGGACTTTACATATTTAAGGAGGATATAACCAATGCCATTCAATGGAAAATCAGGAAAATTCAATGCTTCCATCAACGCAGTTGAAGTTGGCTGTGGCGAGAAAGCGATCAAGATCGGCGGCGAGAATGTATTACCGTTCTACACTTTTGATGCTCCGATTGAGAATTCACCCAAAGTCGGCGTTATGATCTCTGACCTCGGTCTTGAGGGAGAGCCGGCAGGCGTGAAAGCGTATTACGAAGGATGCACCACCATGGCTGATATTGCGAAAAAAGCAGCAGCTATGCCGGGAGCAGATTTCGTATGTCTGAAGCTGGAGGGTGCAGATCCCAATGGTCAGGACAAGTCCGTAGAGGACTGTATGGCAGTTGTCAAAGAAGTCGTTGACGCCATCGACGTACCTCTGGTAATTGCAGGCTGCAAGAACGTGGCAAAAGATGCAGATCTTCTGACGAAAGCTTCTGAAGTTGCTCAGGGAAAGAACGCCATCATCCTTGCTGCAAAAGAAGAAGATTACAAGGGTATTGGTGCAGCTGCAGGTCTTGCTTACAATCAGAAGGTTGGTGCAGAGTCTGCAGTAGATATCAACCTTGCAAAACAGCTCAATGTATTGATTTCCCAGCTGGGCGTAGCTCCGTCCAATATCGTTATGAATGTTGGTACTGCTACTGTTGGCTATGGTTTTGAGTACGTGGTATCCACTATGGACCGTATCAAAGCTGCAGCTCTGTCTCAGGATGACAAACAGTTGCAGATGCCGATCATTACCCCGATCGCTGACGAGGCATGGAATGTAAAAGAGGCTATGGCTTCTGAAGAGGATATGCCGGAGTGGGGCGCTCAGGAAGCCCGCGGAGTAGGCATGGAAGTATCTACAGCTGCTTCCGTACTGGCATCTGGTTCCAACGCAGTCATTCTGAAACATCCGACTTCCGTTGCAACCATTTCTAAAATGATCAAAGAACTGATGTAATCGCGGGAAGGAGGAAAATACAATGGCATTAAAAGGTTTAGATATCTTTAAATTAACACCAAAAACAAACTGTAAAGAGTGCGGAAGCCCCACCTGTATGGCTTTCTCCATGAAAGTGGCTCAGGGTGCGGTTGATATTTCAAAATGTCCGCATATGTCCGAGGAGGCAATGGCAGCTTTGTCTGAGGCTACTGCTCCGCCTATGAAGACAATCAAAGTTGGTACCGGCGATGCAGAGTACACTCTGGGCGGCGAGACCGTACTGGCAAGACATGAGAAGACTTTCGTAAGCAAGCCAAGATTCGCAGTACGCGTGACTCCGGATATGGATGTGGACGCTGTTCTTGCTGAGGCAAACAAAGTTGATTATGATCGTATCGGTGAGAGAATGCATGCAGAGATGGTGTACGTAGAGTGCAACGGCGACGCAGCGGCATTCGTAGAGGCAGTGAAGAAAGTAACTGGAAAGGGTAAGACTCTTGTTCTGGCATGCAAAGATGCTGATGCTGTAAAAGCAGCTCTGGATGTATGCAAAGATGAGAAGCCAATCGTAAACGGAGCAGATGCTTCCAACTATGAGAAGATGGTGGAGGTCGCAAAAGAAGCAGGTGTTGTCCTGGGCGTATCCGGCAAAGATATCAACGAACTGTATGATACCACCGCTGCTATTGAGAAGCTTGGTTATAAAGAGCTGGTTCTGGATACTACCGGTGCTACGATCAAAGAGACCTTTGCGACAACCGTACAGGTAAGACGTGCATGTCTGGCAAAAGAGCCTGACAGAACCTTCGGATATCCGTCTATTGTGAACCTTTCCAAGGTTGCTCCGGATGATGAGGCAATGCAGATTGCACTGGCTTCTGTATTCATTCTGAAATATGGTTCCATCATCGTTATGGATACCATGAACTATGCAAGAGGTCTTGCGCTTTACGGACTGAGACAGAACGTTTACACCGATCCGCAGAAACCGATGAAAGTGGAGCCGGGCATCTACCCGCTGAATGGTGCAGATGAGAATTCCGTTGTCCTGACTACTGTTGATTTTGCACTTACTTACTTTGTGGTATCTGGTGAGCTGGAGCGCTCCGGCGTACCGTGTAATCTGGTTATCAGCGATGCAGGAGGACTTTCCGTTCTGACTGCATGGGCGGCAGGAAAACTGTCTTCTACTTCCGTATCCAAATTCATTAAAGAAGAAGTAGAGCCGAAGATTAAGAGCAGAAAACTGATTATCCCGGGTAAAGTTGCTGTCCTGAAGGGCGATATTGAGGCTAAACTTGAGGGATGGCAGGTAATCGTTGCTCCAAACGAGGCAGTTCAGCTTGTGAAATTCCTGAAAGATCTGCAGGCAAACGGCGAGATCTAAAAATTATAAAGCATGTATTGTTGCAGGCTACGTCCGCAAATTTTCGGACTTTATCCTGTGAAAAATAGAAGATGCAGCTGCGCCTGTGCAGGCACAGCGCGGCTGTTTTCTCCTCTTTCAGCATGCTTTGATATGTCAGAAACCTGCATCAGATTTGCAGGTTCAGACATTTCGCGACAGTTGCCGGACAAGAGTGTAGATGGCTCTGCCGGGCGTATTGTCTGCGGGAATAAAAAATAAAGGAGAATAGTAGTATGGGAAAATTCGTAGTTATTGGGGAGAGATTATCTGCAACAGCTCCGTCCGTAAACAAAGCTTTTACAGAGAGAGATCCGCAGCCGATCATTCAGCGCGCTAAACAGCAGCTGGATGCAGGTGCATATTATCTTGACGTAAACATCGGACCAGCTGAGAATGATGGACCGGAATTGATGAAATGGGCAGTTCAGCTTCTTCAGAGTGAGTTTGACAATGTTCCTCTGGCTCTCGACACAGCAAACAAGGCTGCTATTGAAGCAGGTATCTCTGTTTATAACCGTTCCAAAGGTAAACCAATTGTTAACTCTGCAGATGCAGCGGGCAGAATTGAGTATATTGATCTGGCTGCAGCAAATGACGCAATTGTTATTGCACTTTGCAATGGCGAAGGTATTGCAAAAGACAACGATGAGCGTATGATGTACTGCCAGACCATGCTAGAGAGAGGTCTGGAGCACGGTATGGATGCTTCTGATCTGTGGTTTGATCCGTTGTTCCTGGTTATTAAAGGTATGCAGGATAAGCAGATGCAGATTCTGGAGTGCATCAAGATGCTTTCTGATATGGAACTGAACTCCACCGGCGGTCTTTCCAACAACTCCAACGGTATGCCGAAGCATATTCGCCCGATCATGGATTCCGCTATGGTTGCTATGTGTATGATGTGCGGTTTGACTTCTGCAATTGTCAACCCCAACGATCTGCGTCTCATGGAGACAATCAAGTCCTGTGATATCATTAAGGATAATACGCTGTATGCAGATTCTTATCTGGAGATCTGATACATATCATACAGATAAAGAAGAACAATACTGCCGGCATTTTTATTATGCTGGCAGTATTTATAATATATTTTTACATCTCTTGTCAGGATATGATCGCAGACATTTTTGATATTATAAATATATGTTAAGGAGAGTGTATTGGAATGAAGAAAAGCTGGTCTTTTACGGATACATATGGGAAAGAGCACAGCATTGTATATAAGGCAGGATTTGGATTAAAACTGATTGTGGACGGAACTGCTTATAAATTAAAATCACAGAACTGGTTTATTAATGTAATTGATTATTCTATTGAAATTGCCGGAAGCGACATTCGTCTGGTTGCAATCGGTACAAAAGTGGACGTAGCGATTAATGGCGTTTATATTGGGAGTGGTAAACCATATGTGCCGATTCAGGCCAATACGCCTGCATGGGTATGGGTACTGGTAGGAGTCAGTGCGATTGTAGGTTTGCTGTTGAATGCTGCCCTGGGAGTGGTTATTGCTATATGTTTTGGTACTTTTTATATCAATTTTGCTGTCTCCAGGAAAAATAAAATGGTAATTGCATGTTTTCTGGCCTGGGCAGTCATACAGGCGATTTTGGGATATTGGGCATTTACACTGTCAGCAGCTATTAACTATATGTAATTGACTCAAAGGAGATATTCTATGGATTACAATAACAATGGTCCTGAATGGCGGGAGGACTATCGCACACAGCCGGGAGAACAGTCTCCTTATCCCCAGCAATATCCGCCTGGAAATTCTCAGGTAGTACTGCGTGAAGTAGGGCAGCAAAAGGAAAATAAACTGGGAATTACAGCGCTGGTACTGGGAATTATCACGCTGCTTTTTTTCTGGGCTCCGTTTATATCGTTGATCACTGGCATTATAGGAATGGTAATCGCGATCATTGGTCTTGTAAAAGAAGATGGAAAAGCGATGCCGATCATTGGAATGGTTCTGTCTATTATCGGGCTGGCGATTACATCGCTTATGATTCTGGGATATATTGTCCAGTATCTATACCTCTACTGACAGTTGTCAGGCTGGAGGCATGAATAAAATTATCCTATATGGAATGTAACCAGGTCTGCCGGTGTTTGCTTGGAAGCATCCGCAGTTAACCGAATGTATAAGAAAAAATATGGAGATAAACTTATGCCAAATGTAACATTCAGATTTGAAGACGGAACTGCAATCGTTGTTGCAGTAACGACCGGAGAAAACTTGCTGGAGGTAGCTCGAAAAGCGAATGTGGCTATTGATGCACCTTGTTCAGGCAACGGCTCCTGCGGAAAATGCAGAGTGAAATATTTAAATGGAGAATTAGACAGCGAAAAAACACGGCATATCTCAGATCAGGATTATGCAGAAGGATGGAGACTTTCCTGCGTCAGCACCATTACCGGCGATGTGGAAGTAATGGTTCCGGATATTGCATCTGCCTATAAGAGTAGGATGAAAGTAGCCGATTTGAGTTCTAAAGAAGAGATTGCCATTTTTGATAGAGCAAAAAAAGATGTGGAAGAGGCTGGAATCACATTTGAGAATGATTTCTCTGTTGTGGAGCTTCAGATGGAAGCACCGACTCTGGATGATACCATGCCCGATAACGAGAGGCTGATCTGGGCGGTTCAGGCGGCTGTAGGCGTGGAGAAAGTGAGACTGACTTATCAGGCGCTGAAGAAACTTCCGGATATACTTCGGAATCATAAGTTCCATGTAAATGCAGTTTATAAGAAGAGTGGACACGGTGTCCTTATCTACGATCTGCTCCCTCCGGAAGACAGAAGAATCTGTGCGGCTGCCATTGACATCGGTACAACAACCGTATCTGCTGTGATTCTGGATATGGAGAGTGGCGAACTGCTGGCGAAAGCATCTGCCGGAAACGGACAGATTCGTTACGGAGCAGATGTCATCAATCGTATTATTGAATCTACCAAAGACGGGGGAAGGGAAAAGCTCCAAAAGGCCATTATTCAGGAGACCATCAACCCTATGCTTCAGAATATGTGCCGCGCGGCAAAGATTCAGGGAGATCGCATATACCATATGTGTGTAGCCGCCAATACAACCATGAATCATTTATTTGCGGGAGTAAATGCCGATCCTCTGAGAATGGAACCATATATACCAGCATTTTTTGAGACAGACAGTCTCCAGGCATATGACCTGGGCATTCAGGTACATCCGGATGCCAGGATTGTGATAGCTCCCAATATTGGCAGCTATGTGGGGGGAGATATTACAGCAGGTACGCTGGTCAGTATGATTTGGAACAAACCGGAGTTTAACCTGTTTATTGATTTGGGAACCAATGGCGAGATTGTATTTGGCAATTCGGATTTCATGATGAGTTGCGCTTGTTCTGCGGGTCCTGCTTTTGAAGGCGGAGATATCAGCTGTGGTATGCGCGCGACAGATGGGGCCATTGAAGCGTGTACCATTGATGCAGCGACTATGGAGCCAACTTTCAGAGTTGTTGGGGAAGAAGGACAGAAGCCGGTCGGACTGTGCGGTTCGGGTATTATTGACGTAATCGCAGAGTTGTTCCGGTGCCGGATCATCAGTCCCAAAGGAAAATTTGTCAGAGACGGCGAAAGAGTGCGGCATGACGAATATGGGATTGGTAGTTATGTGCTGGCATTCAAGGAAGATGCTGCAGGGCACAAGGATGTGGTGATCAACGAAGTGGATATTGACAACTTTATCCGTGCGAAAGGAGCTATTTTCTCTGCAATCTGTACGATGATCCGTTCTCTTGATTTTGACGTTTCCATGATTGAAAATGTCTACGTGGCAGGCGGTATTGGAAGCGGCATAAATATGAAGAATGCGGTAATGATTGGTATGTTTCCGGATATTGAGATTGAGAAATTCCACTACATCGGCAATTCTTCATTGACTGGAGCTTATAATATGGTTCTTTCCAGACAGGCGGAGGAGAAAGTATATGAGCTTTCGCACAATATGACATATATGGAGCTGAGTACAGATCCTGGGTATATGGACGAATTTGTGGCAGCCTGCTTCCTGCCGCATACGGACACTTCTCTGTTCCCAAGCGTGGTCCAGGAAGACCTTTAGAAGGAGGGGATTCCGTTGGAAATAGAAAATCACAAGGAAGAAGTGCCTTTTGAGCACTATCTGGAGAAATACGGGTCCCTGGACCCGGAGGAAACGGCACAAAGATTGAACATATTGTATGATGCAACAGTACAGGAGTTCCGGTTGCGTTTTATGGGACATGAATATGCCGTGTCGTATCCGGTATTTGCCATCCGTCCCCTGGAATATAAGGAAGAAGAAACAGATCTTTTCCGTATCAGTATACCTGCACAAACATTCATACTTCGGTATCTTCTGGAAGGACAATATGTACAGAGCAGCGGAAAGTTTATGACATTCCGCGAAGTGCCCACTTACGGAGAACTGTATATTCAGCCTTTTACCGGGAGATGTCTGAAACGCCTGACCTATGGATTCGGCTATAAGCTGAAAGATTTTGCAAAAGCCATGGAACAGATTCCAGGGGTGAAAAAATTGTCCATAGGAGATGTGTCCTATGAATTTGAACTGGTTAACGGATATCATATGCAGTTTATTTTCTGGGAAGGGGACGATGAATTTCCTCCGTCGGCACAGATTCTGTACAGCGATAATTTTCAGTTTGGTTTTCATGCAGAAGATATGGTGGTGGCGGGAGACCTGTCGATCACAACTGTAAAAAGTCTGTGTTCTTAGAAGAGCGGCATTTATATAAAATCATCTTTTTTGGTGATTGGGATACCAAAATCAGCAATTGGTAAATTCGACGGTGTTATATGTGAATATTTTGTCAATATACACAATGTTGCACATAGTACAAAGTGTAGGATGCTAAGATTTTGGCAGTAATATATAATGTTGGTATGTTCAAAGGACCGATAATCCTTTGTTAAAAATTAAACAATCACGCAAAATGCGTGCCCTGAAGGGAAGAAGGTAAGCCCTAGGGGAAGAAAGGAGTAATTCTTATGGGATTCAAAACTGACATCGAGATTGCACAGGAATGCGAGATGAGACCGATTACCGAGATCGCAGCCAAAGCAGGTATCGACGACAAGTATCTGGAGCAGTACGGCAAGTACAAAGCAAAGATTGACTACAATCTGTTAAAAGCATCTGATGCTCCCAACGGAAAGTTGATCCTTGTGACCGCAATCAACCCGACTCCGGCAGGAGAAGGTAAGACCACCACGACCGTAGGTCTGGCAGACGGTATGCAGAAGCTTGGCAAGAAGGTTATGGTTGCTCTTCGCGAGCCGTCCCTTGGACCGGTCTTCGGTGTAAAAGGCGGCGCTGCAGGCGGCGGATATGCACAGGTTGTTCCTATGGAAGATATCAACCTTCACTTCACCGGTGACTTCCATGCAATCGGCGCAGCTAATAATCTGCTGGCAGCTATGATTGACAATCATATTTTCCAGGGCAATGATCTGAATATCGACCCGAGAAAGATCACTTGGAGAAGATGCGTGGATATGAATGACCGTCAGCTTCGTAATGTGGTGGACGGCCTTGGCGGAAAGACCAATGGTATGCCCAGAGAAGACGGCTATGACATCACGGTTGCATCTGAGATCATGGCAGTTCTGTGTCTGGCAAGCGATATCCTTGACCTGAAGAAGAGACTGGCAAGAATTATCGTTGGTTATACAAGAGGCAAAGCTTCCGAGCAGAAACCAGTTACTGCAGGTGATCTTCATGCAGAAGGCGCTATGGCAGCTCTTCTGAAAGACGCTCTGAAACCGAACCTGGTTCAGACTCTGGAAGGTGTTCCGGCAATCGTTCACGGCGGACCGTTCGCAAACATCGCCCATGGATGTAACTCCGTAACCGCTACCAAGATGGCTCTGAAATTATCCGATTACACCATCACAGAGGCAGGCTTCGGTGCTGACCTCGGTGCTGAGAAATTCCTGGATATCAAGTGCCGTATGGCTGGCCTGAAGCCCAATGCAGTTGTTGTTGTGGCTACTGTGCGCGCTCTGAAGTACAACGGCGGCGTTCCGAAGGCAGATCTCAACAATGAGAACCTGGATGCTCTTGAGAAAGGTCTTCCGAACCTTCTGAAACATGTAAGCAACATCACCAACGTATACAAACTTCCGTGTGTGGTTGCAATCAACGCATTCCCGACCGATACCAAGGCAGAGCTTGACCTGGTAGAGGCAAAATGTAAAGAGCTGGGCGTTAACGTTGCTCTGTCCGAAGTTTGGGCAAAAGGCGGCGAAGGCGGCGTAAAACTGGCAGAAGAAGTTCTTCGTCTGGTAGAGCAGCCCAACGACTTTACCTTCTCCTATGAGCTGGAAGGCACCTCCATTGAAGATAAGCTGAATGCAATCGTTCAGAAGATCTACGGCGGAAGCAAAGTGGTCCTGACTGCGAACGCTCAGAAGCAGGCAAAAGAGTTAGAAGCACTTGGATTCGGCAACTGCCCGATCTGTGTAGCTAAGACTCAGTACAGCCTGACCGATGATCAGACCAAACTTGGTGCTCCGACCGGATTCGAAGTAACCGTACGTAACCTGAAGATTTCTGCAGGTGCAGGCTTCATCGTAGCTCTGACCGGCGAGATCATGACCATGCCTGGTCTTCCGAAGGTTCCGGCTGCTGAGAGAATTGATGTGGATGAGACCGGCAAGATTACCGGATTATTCTAAAATATATTTTATAAGGAAACGCTGATCGAAGCGAATCAGTCATATGACAGAAAGCAGGGAACGTACGTGCCCTGCTCGCTGTCATGTGTACACAGCAGAAATGGAGGGAATGTATGGGATTCACAAAAGGAACCTGTGAAGAATTTGTAGAGGTACTGGCGTCAAAAGCTCCGGTTCCAGGCGGCGGCGGTGCTTCCGCACTGGTGGGCGCAATTGGTATGGCGCTTGGTAACATGGTTGGCAGCCTGACTGTGGGAAAGAAAAAATATGCAGATGTAGAAGCGGATATTATTGCAATGAAAGAGAAAGCGACAGCGCTTCAGGCAGATTTTCTCCGTCTTGTGGAAGCAGATGCAGAAGCATTTGAACCGCTTTCCAAAGCTTATGGCATGCCCAGAGAGACAGAAGAGGAAAAGGCAGAAAAAGCCCGTGTCATGGCAATTGTATTGAAAGATGCATGCGCAGTTCCCATGGAGATCATGGAGAAATGCTGTGAGGCCATTGATGTGATCGAAGAATTTGCAGCAAAAGGTTCTGCTCTTGCAATCTCTGATGCAGGAGTGGGCGTTGTTTTCTGCAAAGCTGCACTTCTGGGTGCGTCCCTGAATGTCTTTATCAATACCAAATCCATGGCAGATAAAGAATATGCAGCCTCCCTGAATGAGAAAGCGGATAAAATGATCGCTGATTACAGCAAGAAAGCAGATGAGATTTTCGCTGCAGTCAATGCAAGACTCAGGTAAGTATAACAGCAGGAGCCCGTACGGCACACGGAGCCATGAGGTATCATCGAAGACAAGACGGAATGGATCTCCAGCCCATGTACCGAAAAGGTTGTAGCGAAACTATAAATAGGAGAATCAGTATGGCAAAACAGTTATTAGGCAAGGAAGTAACCGCTGCATTAAATGAAAGAATCAAAGCAGATGTGGCAACTTTGAATGCAAAAGGAATAAAACCGACTCTTGGTATCATCCGTGTAGGTGAGAGACCGGATGACCTTTCCTACGAGAGAGGAGCAACCAAGCGTTGTGAGACTTTAGGCGTGGAATATAAGAAATATCTGCTTCCGGCAGACGTAAGTCAGGAAGAGCTTCTGAAAGTAGTGGATGAAGTGAATAAAGATGACAACATCCATGGTGTTCTGATGTTCCGTCCGCTCCCGAAACATATTAACCAGACTCTGGTTGAGAATGCTCTGGCTGCAGAGAAGGATGTGGACTGTCAAACGGATGCATCTCTTGGCGGTGTGTTTACTGGTAAGAAAGTTGGTTTCCCGCCTTGTACGCCCCAGGCATGTATGGAGATTCTGGACCATTACGGAATCGACTGTACCGGTAAAAAAGCAGTTGTAATCGGCCGTTCTCTGGTAGTCGGAAAACCGGCAGCTCAGATGTTGATCAAGAAAAATGCAACGGTTACTACCTGCCATACCAGAACCATTGATATGCCGTCTGTGGCGAGAGAAGCTGAGATCCTGATCGTTGCTGCAGGTCGTGCAGGCGTGGTAGGTGCAGAATATGTATCAGCAGGTCAGATTGTAATTGATGTAGGTATCAATGTAAATGAAGAAGGTAAGCTTTGCGGTGATGTAGATTATGCGGCAGTAGAGCCCATCGTAGATGCGATCACTCCGGTTCCGGGAGGAGTTGGAAGCGTAACTACTTCTGTCCTGGTAGGGCATGTGGTAGAAGCAGCTATGAGAAAATTTGCATAAAAATACATGACGTGATCAAGACGCCGTAAGATATGGTATTGTTTGCCATGTCTTACGGCGTCTTTTATGA
>CAJTTI010000011.1 GCA_910579225.1 uncultured Lachnospiraceae bacterium
TTTTCATTTGACCATAAAAATTGTTCCAGCAACACACAGAAAGGATATAATACAAAAGTGACAATTACTGCATATACTACAGAACAAATGGCAATGTTAATTTGCCAAATATTTTCTTTTGTGCTTCTTTTTCTGATCGCATTAATAATTATCAGTGCAATAAAAGGACGAAAAAAAGTTAAAGAAGAACAAAAAAGAACCGGTCTTTCCATTCAGGCTCTCTTTCAGCATATAAACGGACTTCCGATAGCAGAGAATATGATGTGCCTGATTTCATCTTACCCAGACAGAATTGAATTCAAGTCCGGGACTACAGAAATCAAATTATCCCGTAATAAAATCACAGATATGTGTATCCAAACAGATACAAAAATACAGCGCCAGATAGTTTCCAGTATCGGCGACGCCTTGGCAGGTGCCGCCATGTTCGGTACTCTTGGTGCAATTATTGGAGGACGGGCAAAAACAAAAAAAATTAAAACACAGACAAATTATCTAATTATTACTTATCTTGGAGAAAATGAAGAATTAAAATACATTGATTTTGATACACTGAAAGCATTCACTTCTGCCATGAAATTGGTAAATGAATTTAAAAAATTAAACACAACATCTGGAATACATATTGATCTATAAACAAAAAACCCACTGCGCAGACACGAACCTGTCCGCACAGCGGGTTTTTTATCTTAATGTATCACATCAGCTAAGATTACTCTGCTCCGTAAAGTGTTTTCAGCTTGTTGAGGTAGCTGTATCTTGCCTTTGCTTCGCTTTCGTTCTTGTCGAACAGCTTCGCAGCTCTCTCCGGATTTGCACGTTTCAGAGCGTTATAACGTACCTCTCCGTCGAGGAATGCCTGATAATCTCCGGTCGGCTCCTTGGAATCCAGAGCGAATGCATCCTTGCCCTCTGCAGCCAATGCCGGATTGTAACGGAAGCAATGCCAGTAACCAGCCTCAACCGCCAGCTGCTCCTCGGTCTGAGCCTTGCTCATACCCTTCTTGATACCATGGTTGATACACGGAGCATAAGCGATAATCAGGGATGGTCCCGGATATGCCTCTGCCTCTGCGATGGCCTTCACGCACTGGTTGAAGTCTGCACCCATGGAGATCTGTGCCACATACACATAGCCGTAGCTCATAGCGATGGAAGCCAGGTCTTTCTTCTTTACATCCTTGCCGCCTGCTGCGAACTGAGCGATCGCGCCGGTGGGGGTTGCCTTGGAAGCCTGTCCGCCGGTATTGGAATAAACCTCGGTGTCAAATACCATGATGTTGATATCCTGACCGGAAGCAAGCACATGGTCCACGCCGCCGAATCCGATATCATATGCCCATCCGTCGCCGCCGAAGATCCACTGGGACTTCTTAGCGAGGAATTCTTTGTCTTTCAGAATTGCCTGTGCCTTGTCACAGCCGCATGCCTCCAGAGCTGCCACCAGTTTGTCTGTAGCCGTTCCGTTGGTTGCACCGCATCCGTAAGTGTCAAGCCATTCCTGAGCCGCTGCTTTTACGTCTTCTTTCTCTGCGTTTGCAGCCAGATCTTCCACTTTCGTCTTCAGACCGCCGCGAATTGCATTCTGTGCCAGCAGCATACCATAACCGAACTCAGCCGCATCCTCAAACAGAGAGTTGGACCATGCCGGACCCTGACCCTTCTGGTTCACGGTGTACGGTGTGGACGGTGAAGAGTTGCCCCAGATGGAGGAACATCCGGTTGCATTTGCAATATACATTCTGTCACCGAAGAGCTGGGTGATCAGTTTTGCGTAAGGAGTCTCGCCGCAGCCTGCGCATGCGCCTGAGAACTCTAAGAGCGGAGTCTTGAACTGAGAGCCTTTTACCGTAGACTCTTTGAACTTCGCGATCACATCTGCTTTCTCCGGCAGCGTCACTGCATAATCGAAACCTGCCTGGCAGCCTGCATTGGCTTCCATATTTGCCATCTCGATAGCCTTTGCACCCTTCTTGCCCGGGCAGACGTTCACACAGGAACCGCATCCGGTACAGTCATAAGCGGATACTACGATAGCAAATTTCTTGTCCGGCATACCGGTCATATCCAGTACCTGCATTCCTTCCGGAACCTTTGCAGCCTCTTCCGCGGTCATAGCCACCGGACGGATAACCGCATGCGGACATACATATGCACAGCGGTTACACTGGATACAGTTCTCCGGATTCCATACCGGGATGTTCACTGCGATACCGCGCTTCTCGTATGCGGAAGTACCGGACGGAGTTGTGCCGTCCACATAATCCTTGAATGCAGATACCGGCAGCGTATTGCCTTCCTGAGCGGATACTTTTGCCTGGATGTTGTTGACGAAATCAACCGCATCTTTTCTTCCGTTCTCTGCATGAGTCATAGCAAGACCTTCGTCTGCTGCGCTCTTCCAGCTGTCCGGAACCTGAATCTCAACCACCTGTTTTGCACCTTCGTCGATGGCTGCCCAGTTCTTTGCAACCACATCATCACCCTTGCGGCCGTAGGTTGCCTTTGCAGCAGCCTTCATCAGGTCGATCGCCTGAGCCTCCGGAATGATGTCAGCCAGTTTGAAGAATGCGGACTGAAGGATTGTGTTGATACGGGTCGGTCCCATGCCGGTCTCGATACCGATCTTCACACCGTCAATCACATAGAACTTGATGTTGTGATTTGCGATAAATGCTTTCACCTGTCCCGGAAGATGCTTCTCAAGACCTTCCATATCCCACGGGCAGTTCAGAAGGAACGTACCGCCATCCACCAGTTCCTGAACCATATTGTATTTATTTACATAAGAAGGATTATGACATGCTACAAAGTTCGCCTTGTGGATCAGGTATGTAGACTTGATCGGCTTCTTTCCAAAGCGAAGGTGAGACATGGTCACACCGCCGGACTTCTTGGAGTCATAATCAAAGTATGCCTGTGCATACATATCGGTATTGTCACCGATGATCTTGATGGAGTTCTTGTTGGCGCCGACTGTACCGTCTGCGCCCAGACCCCAGAACTTGCAGTTAATGGTACCTTCCGGAGTCGTAACCAGAGGAGCGCCGGTCTCAAGAGACAGGTTGGTCACATCATCCACGATACCGATGGTGAATTTCTGTTTTGTTGTATTCTCATATACTGCAGCGATCTGTGCCGGTGTGGTATCCTTGGAACCAAGGCCGTAACGTCCGGTGAAGACCGGCGTATCGTTGAATTTCGTTCCTTTCAGAGCTGCGACAACGTCCAGATAAAGCGGCTCGCCCAGTGCGCCCGGCTCTTTGGTCCGGTCGAGAACGGTGATCTGCTTCACGGAATCCGGAATTGCATCAATCAGCGCTTCTGCACTGAACGGACGGTACAGACGTACCTTTACAACGCCGACTTTCTGTCCTGCCGCCATCAGGTAATCAATGGTCTCCTCGATGGTATCGCATACAGAACCCATGGCAATGATAACTCTCTCTGCGTCTGCTGCTCCATAGTAGTTGAATAATTTATAATCTGTTCCGATCTTTGCATTAACCTTGTCCATATATTCCTGAACAATCGCCGGAAGCGCGTCATAGTACGGATTGCATGCCTCACGGGCCTGGAAGAAGATATCCGGGTTCTGAGCGGAACCTCTCTGGCACGGATGGTTTGGATTCAAAGCATCTTTTCTGTATGCGTCAATGGCGTCCATATCCACCATATCCTTCAGATCCTCATAATCCCACTGCTCGATCTTCTGGATCTCATGAGAGGTACGGAATCCGTCAAAAAAGTTAATGAATGGGAGACGTCCTTTGATCGCTGCACAGTGAGCAACCGGTGTCAGGTCCATAACTTCCTGTACGCTGGACTCACAGAGCATCGCTGCGCCGGTCTGACGGCATGCGTATACATCGGAATGATCTCCGAAAATAGAAAGTGCATGGCTTGCCAGTGCACGTGCAGATACGTTGAAGACACCCGGAAGTCTCTCGCCTGCCACTTTGTACAGGTTCGGGATCATCAGTAAGAGACCCTGGGAAGCAGTAAATGTAGTCGTAAGGGCGCCTGCTGCCAGAGAACCGTGTACAGCGCCTGCTGCACCTGCCTCAGACTGCATCTCCGTTACCTGTACGGTCTGTCCGAAGATATTCGTCCTTCCCTGGGTTGCCCACTCATCTGTCGCTTCTGCCATGACAGACGACGGTGTGATCGGATAGATGGCTGCAACGTCGGAATATGCATAAGATGCATGAGCCGCTGCGTGATTTCCATCCATGGTTTTCATTTTTCTGGCCATTTTGTTATTCCTCCTCATTTAAATATCAATAAGACCTTTATACATAACAACCAAAAGCCCAACATCGGACCTTCAGGTGCTTTTCATAAGATCAGCTCTTATCATACGGATTCATTTTAGCACATGTTTCACAGATTGTCCATTTTGGATTTGAAAAATTAATGTAAATTTTTGCTGTTTTTTATTTTTCCTCTGAAAAACACTCCACCTCTTCAAGCAAAGGAATCGAAGGTGCTGCTCCTCGTCTTGTCACCGCAATTGCCGCCGCACGGGAAGCCATCTCCATGGACTCTTTCACCGAACTTCCGCGCAGAATCCCACCAATGAAAAAGCCGGTGAATGTATCTCCTGCTGCCGTCGTATCCACTGCCTGAACTTTGCAGACAGGTTGCCGGACCATCTCTTCCTTATCCAGATAGACGGAACCGGCGCCTCCCATGGTCAGTACAATTGCTGCCGTCGGAAATCTCTGAAGCAGTTCCTTCGCCAGTGCTTCTCCGTCAAACCTTTTGGTCACGTCCCTGCTTAGAATCTGCCCGGCTTCTACTTCATTAAGCAGGAAATAATCCACACTGTCCAAAGGCAGACCCAGGATTTTCTCATTCATGGGAGAGGGATTCAGGATGATCTTCATCCCTTTCCTGTGAGCCTGCTCCATAATATAGGAAAGTTCATTGATCTCATTTTGCAGCACCAGGAAATCTCCATGCTCAAAACGCGCAAGAACTGTATCCACCTGCTCCTTTGTAATCGCCTGATTGGCCCCTCCATACAGAAGAATGCAGTTATCTCCCTCCCGATCATTCTGGATAATCGCATTCCCGGTGCGGACATCTTCCCGGACAGTTACACAATCTGTATTTACCCCTGCTTTCTGAAGTTCTTCCAGCAGAAATCCGCCGTCTTCTCCGACGGCCCCGGCATGGAAAGTTTCCACTCCTGCTTTTGCCAATGCAATAGACTGATTCAGTCCTTTTCCGCCACTGAACACTTTCAAAGACTCAGAAGACAATGTCTCCCCTTTTTTCACAAAATGATCCACCTTATAGGTATAATCAATATTCAACGATCCAAAACACAATACTTTCATGTTGTCCTCCTGTCAATTCAACATTTTTAACCATTATATCATATGACTTTTATTTCTCAACCAAAAAAGGAGAAAAAGCGCTTCTCCAGACACTCGTTCTCCTTCTGATTTTCCTGAATTTTCCAACAGGATATTTTATACACAATTTTTATGTATGCAGGTTTATGCCTTCTCCTCTGCATCCAGCAGGTTCCCCATCATCACTCTTGCATTATGCAGATCCTGTTTCCAGCCCGGATTTCCGGTATACCAAAATTCTGTCACATACCTGCGCACTCCCAGTTCCCAGGCCGTATGTATTATATTTTCAAAATTTACATGGCCTGTCCCATACGGAATCTCCCGGAACTTTCCAGGCACCGTTTCTTTCAGATGTACGGCGACCAGATGACCGGCGCCGCTTCTCAGATCCTCCAGCTCATCTGTCCCATACATCACTGCCGCATTGGTAATGTTTCCGGAGTCCGGATAGACATTCAGATAGGGAGAATTCACCATTCTTACATAATTCATTGCCTTTCCCACCGTATTCATAAATTCCGTCTCCATGGTTTCAAAGCCCATGAGTATCCCGGCTCCGGCTGCCATCATTACTGCTTTTGTCAGATTCTCTTCAAAACGTTTTTTTGTCTTTTCAGAGGATTCTTCATAGTAGACATCATATCCCGCCAGCTGAATAATCCGAATTCCCAGATCTTCCGACAGACGGATTGCCTTTTGCATAATCTCCATCCCGCGCCTGCAGGTATCCGGATCATTGCTTCCAAGCGGATATTTTCTGTGCCCGCTCAGACACATAGTCCGAAACGGAACCCCGACTTCCGCCATGGTCTTCACCAGCTCCAGCCGTTCCTCCACTGACATGTCCAGTCTCGCAAGCTTCTCATCCGTCTCATCAATGCTTATCTCCACAAAATCATAGCCTGCCTCTTTTGCCGCCAAAAGTTTTTCTCTCCAGGTCAGCTCTTTTGGCATTGCCTTTTCGTACAACCCTAATACATAATCTCTCATTTTTTATCTCCTTTATATCCTGCTGCTGCGGCCTTTTCCGCATAAAAGGGAGCCCCAAACGGAACTCCCCCTTTTACCTGGAATACTTACCGGAATAACTCCAGCACAATGGCCAGAATATTCCAGATTGACCCCCAAATCTGCCATGCCAGAACCGCCAGAATTGCAACAGAAAGTATTGTAGCCACTATCGTCATATGCGTTACCTCTTATTATAGTTCCGCTTCTGCCCTTCCAGTCCCTGGGGTGGAGATGCATTGCGGGCCGCTCACGCGTCCCTTCATCCATCTGGGGCCTGGGCGGGCCTTCGCTGTTTTATAGTTCCGCTTCTGCCCTTCCAGTCCCTGGGGTGGAGATGCATTGCGGGCCGCTCACGCGTCCCTTCATCCATCTGGGGCCTGGGCGGGCCTTCGCTGTTTTATAGTTCCGCTTCTGCCCTTCCAGTCCCCGAGCGGAGATGTGTTTCGGGCAGATTCTGATAATAATTTTACGCCTGTTCCCGGATACGGTTTCCGGTTGTAATATCAAACAGGTGCGTCTTCTCCTCGCGAACCTCAAGCTTGATAATATCTCCGCTGCGGTAGCGTTTCTCGTCTTCGGTGATCAGCATCAACAGCATATCGCCCACACGGACACCAATCCGTCTCTCGTCTCCCAGATTCTCAAATGTGGCGATCTCCTCCGGAGTTCCTTTGGAGCCTTCTCCTCCTATCAGTACATCCATAGGACGCACGCCCATCTTGCATTTAAATCCATCGCTTACCACACTGTAATATCTGGAAGGAACCGCGATCTTCAGATTACTGTTGTCAAAGGTAAAGAAGAACGTTCCATCCTCTTTGACAATCGTCGTCTCCAGAATATTCATGGGCGGCTCACCGATGAATGAAGCCACAAATTCATTGACCGGATCGTCATACACCTCTGCAGGCGTACCAAACTGCTGCAGAACACCAAAATTGATGATAGCAATCTTATCCGCCAGGGACATAGCTTCCAGTTGATCATGGGTTACATAGATGGTGGTACATTTAATCTTATTGATCAGACGCTTGATCTCCACCCTCATGGACTGCCTTGCCTTGCCATCCAGATGGGACAAAGGCTCATCCATAAGCAGCAGCTCAGGCTCCCTGATAATCGCGCGGGCAATGTTCACACGCTGCTTCTGTCCTCCGGACAGTTTCACCGGCATCTTATCCAGAATATCGTCGATCTGCATCAGTGGTGCAATCTCGCGCACTCTCTTGTCAATCTCGCCTTTGTCCACGCCTTTTGCACGGAGGTTGAAGGCTACGTTTCCATAGACATCCAGCGGAGGATACATGGCATAATCCTCAAATGCCAGACCAATATTCCGATCCTTCGGATGCAGATTGTTGACCAGACGTTCTCCAATATAGATCTCTCCGTCCGTAATATCCTCCAAACCTGCGATCATACGCAGTGTTGTGGTCTTACCACAGCCGGAGGGCCCAAGCAAGGCGATAAACTCTCCCTGCTCACAGAGCAGATTCAGATCCTTGACTGCAAAATCATTCTGCTGTTTTTTCTTCTTACCAGAATTCTCATAACGCTTATAAAGATTTTTCAGTGTAAGGCCAGCCATCACTTCACCTCCTGTTCCGCTGCAAATTCTCTTATCGTTTCCTCATCATATCTGCTGACATATTCTTTTGTCTGCGGATCAAAGAACATGGAATGATCTATTTCAAACCGGACATAAATATCCTGATCAATTGCAATCTTCAGACCATTAGGAGCAATCATACGAAGCTGATATTCCCCGCACTCTGCCATAATTACAGATTTATTACCAATACTCTCATAGCTGTAAACGGTCGTTTTGAAATAGCCCTCCTCCGGCGTAAACGAATATTTCACATTCTGTGGACGAAGCCCCATATCCGTATTCTTCAGACCGGTCTCGCGGATCTTCTTCCAAAGTTCTTTATCCTCCGGCATGGAAACGGTAAGTTTCTCACCATTTGCTTCAAAGCAGAACACATATCCGCCTTCTGCTTCTTTGATCGTACCAGGAATGATGTTGATCTGCGGATCACCCATGAGCTGAGCCACAAATTCATTGCAGGGCATATAATAAATCTCATCGCCGGAACCAATCTGAACAATCTCGCCTTTGTTAATGATTGCGATCCGGTCTCCCAGTGCCATAGCCTCCATAAAGTCGTGAGTTACATAGATACAGGTGGATCCAAGGTTTGCCTGCATCTCTTTTAATTCTGTACGCATGGCGTTACGCAGCTTCGCATCCAGATGGGCCAGCGGCTCATCCATAAGGAATACGTTCGGCGTACGAACCAGTGCACGTCCCATGGCCACACGCTGCTTCTGTCCGTTGGACAGCTGACTTGGAAGGCGCTCCAGCAGATTCTCCATCTTCATCATACGGGCAGCCACATGTACTTTTTCCTTGATTGTTGCCTCATCTGTCTTATACAGATTACTCCGGAGGGCAGCAGCCATATTGTCATAAACCGTCATCTGTGGATACAACGCATAATTCTCAAATACCATAGCCACATTGCGATGCGCCGGATCAACCAGATTTACGATTTCATTATTGAATTTGACCATGCCTTCTTCCGGCAGGTTGATGCCGGCGATGCAGTTCAGTATCGTCGTCTTTCCCGCTCCGGCAGGTCCGAACAGAACAAAGAATTCTTTATCCTTAACATCAAGAGAGATACCATTTAATGCCTGCACCTTACCGAAGGATTTTTTTACATTTTCCAACTGTATTCTCGCCATATCACACCTATCCCTTCACGGCGCCGAAGCTTAAGCCACGCACCAGATGTTTTTGTATACACAGAGCGAATATCATGGCTGGTACTGCAGATACCGTCGCCGCTACTGCAAGCTGTCCGTAATGTGCCGTATCCGTACCCAGATATTTCGTAATTGCAACCGTGATTGGCTGAATATTTCTTCCTGCCAGGATCAGCGGGAATGTAAAGCTGTTCCATGCAAAGATAAATGCCAGAAGTGCTGCACTTACCAGACCAGGTTTAATCAAAGGAACCAACATCTTGAAAAAGATCTGATACCAGGTATATCCGTCCACCTGGGCTGCATACTCAATCTCTACAGAGATATCTTCAAAATATCCTCTGACCACCCAGATCAGAAGCGGCATGGAGATCAGCTGATAGACCCAGATCAGTCCCAGATAGGAATCATAAAGCCCCAGTTTCTGATAGATCATGAACAGCGGAAGCACCACCAGAATCTCAGGTGCAAATTTAAAAGAAAGGATCTGGAATGCTAGGTCTTCTTTCCTGTGGAAATTATATCTTGCAAGCGCATAAGCTGCCGGAACTCCCACAAGTACAGATACGATCACAGAGCCCCCGGATATGATCAGACTGTCGATCATATAACTGGTGTAATCTGAGCGCAGGAGAACCTCTTTGTAGTTAGCCAGAGTCGGAGTAAATGCAAAGGTTGTAGTAAACACCTGGGCATCGCTTTTCAGCGATATAATTACCATCCAGACCAGAGGAAACAGTGCAAATATCGCATATACGATCAACAACAGGTTTTGAGCCGCATAACCCAAACGTTTCTTTCCATTATTCATATTCTTACTTCCTCCTTCCCTGTCACTCTTCCAGACCTGCAGCCTGTTTCTGAGCTGCGCGTTGTCTCTTAACAATCTGTTTTGCCGCAACGTTAACGACAAGCCACAGAATCAGAATATACGGCAGAGCGAAGCCGAACTTCTGGAACCGGAAACCAGTCTGATATGCCGTAAGCGTCAGTGACATCAAAGAATCTCCAGGACCTCCTTTTGTCAGTGCGAATATAACCGCATATTCCTGAAGAGCCGCCATCAGTCGGAACAAAAGAGCAATGTACAGACTCGGCTTCAGCATGGGCAAAGTCAGATTGATAAAGTTAAACCATGCGCTTCCCCCATCAATCTTCGCAGATTCAAACGGAGATTTGGGCAGAGACTGAAGTCCTGCCAACACCAGAAGGATGATGAATGCCGTGTTCACCCACACATCAATCAGTACCACTGTCATCAGCGCTGTACTGGGACTTGCCGCCCAGGGGAAATTATAAACCCCAAATACATTCAGGAGCTTCTCAACAATTCCCACAGAACTGTTCAGCATCAGCTGCCAGACGATTGTAGCTGTAACCGGTGCCACCATCAGCGGAAATACCAAAAGCACACGCAAAACTTTAGAAAGTTTGTTGTTTAAATTGTTCAGAAGAATAGCAACCCCCATGCCAAGTGCCATCTCCACAACAGTGGCAATCACGCCATACAGTAAAGATACTTTTAATGCATTCCAGAAAGCGCCCGAGGATAAAACCTCTACCCAGTTTCTCAGTCCTATAAACTTGTGAGTGGGCAGTTTAAAGGAATAATTGGTAAGAGAAAACCAGATGGCCATAACAAACGGGATCATGATTCCGATCGTAATAATCAATGAGGGGGCAACGATCAGATACGGACGAACACGTGTCTTAAAAGGGACCCGGTTCAGATCTTCTGCTTTATTGCTATTATTTTTACCCATTTTAATACCTCAAATTTTAATATATTGCAGTTCCATTTCTTTCAAATTTGATATGAAAAATGCAAGGAGGGAGAATTCCCTGCCCTCCTTGCGCATAATAATCTTTGCGATTTATTCTTATTCTACTTCCAGATCTGCTACGATTGCATCCATCGTTTTCTTCAGCTCTTTCATAGCTTCCTCTGTGGAGCTGTATTTGTTTCCTACAACAAGCTCCTGAAGTGTCTTCGCCCACTCAGTTGTTGTCTCAGAGAAGTACGGCTGCGGGGTGAAGAAGATGCTTGCAGTTTCTTTCACAGTATTGAATGCCTCAAAGTATCCTTCTGCGTCTGCAACTGCTGCCTTGTATTCTTCGCTGTCAAGTACGGACTGACGAGGTGTATCAGTACATGCACCTTCTGTACCGGACCAGAGCATGAACTCAGGGCCTGTAAAATACTGCATGAAGTACCATGCTGCTTCCTTCTTGGATGAGTCTGCATTCATTGCCATGGACCAGGTCCACAGGTTGGATTTCATATCTTTTTCAGTTTTGCCTGCTGCTTCCGGATACGGAATCGTACCGAATGCAAGGTTACCGGACTCTGCAGATGCACCTGCTACGTTCTGCGTATATCCGCCTCTGTCTGCATCCCACATCATAGCAGCTTTTCCAGCGCCCAGGTCAGCACCTGCAAGCTCCCATCCATAAGTACTCCACTGCGGAGCGCCGCCTTCTTTCACAAGCTGTACCCAGTAATCTGTCATAGCGATTGCTTCCGGAGAATCTACCTGGCTGACCAGTTTTCCGTCTACGACCTCAAAGTCTTTTGCACCCCAGGTGGAATACATGGACATATATGCCGGATGGATCGTCCCCCAGTCGGGAAGTCCGCGGACTGCCAGGCCATAAGTTCCGCTTCCATTGAACTCATGCAGAGCTTTGGATACTTCCAGAAGTTCTTCTGCGGTCTTCGGAGCCTCCAGATTGTTCTCTTCCAGAATCCGTTTATTATATGTAAGAATGTTAACTTCCCATCCCATCGGAAGCGCCCACTGAGAACCTGCTCCTACTGCATGTCCCGGAACGCAGTCCCATTTCAGAGCGTCGATTACACCCGGAATGAAATCTGCATAATCGTAATCCGGATTCGTCAGAGATGCATCGCTGATATAAGTCTCAAGGGGCTCCAGATTGCCTGCACTTGCATATTCCCATGACTGATATGCACCTGTCATGAATACATCCGGAGTACCGGAATGGCTGGTAAGCTCCACATTCAGTTTGTCAAAGTAATTGCCTTCCGGCATGGAGGAATAATTTACTTTGATGCCGGTCAGCGCCTCAAAATCAGCAAGTTTTGCTTCTACTGCATCTGCATAGGTATGCTCGCTGAACAGGACATCAATCTGGGTTCCCTCATATGCTTTCCAGTCAAAATCCCCGGATGCTGCCGTGCTGTCCGCTGCAGGAGCTTCCGCATCTGCATCCGCTGCAGGAGCTTCCGTCGACGTATCTGCCGGAGCGTCTGCAGGTGTGTCATTCGACCCCCCCCCACAGCCTGCAAGCAGACCTGTTGTCATACTTACGCCAAGAGTCAATGCCAGTAATCTTTTTTTCATAATGATTTCCTTTCCCTTTTTGATTGTCTTTGATTAGAATTTAAATGCTACTTTAAAGTCACCGTGTACGCCTGTGGCATACTCGAATGCTTTCTCCCACTCTTCCAGTGTAAAGATGCTGGATACTACCCCGTTCGTCTTCAGGTTTCCTTTTGTCATGTTGTCAATGATAAAAGGATACGCATAAGGACTTAAATGTGCGCCGAGAATGTCGAGCTCTTTGCGGTCTCCGATAATGGACCAGTCCACAGTCGTCGCTTTTCCGAAGACGCTGAACTCCACAAATCTTCCAAGTTTGCGGATGATTGTAAGGCCCTGGATCACGCTTGCCGGATTGCCGGTAGCTTCGATATACACGTCGCAGCCATATCCGTCCGTCAATGCTTTGATCTCTTTGTCAATGTCGCACTCGCCGGGATTGAACACTAGGTCCGCCCCGAACTCTTTTGCCTTATCCAGTCTGTTCTTCTGCATATCAAGGACAATAAGCAGCTTGGGATTCTTCATCCTTGCATAGGTAATCATCCCAAGTCCCAACGTCCCTGCTCCGGAGATCACGACCACATCCTCATTGGTAATACTTCCTCTGTCCACTGCATGCTTGGAACAGCCGTAAGGCTCGATCAAAAGTGCCTGCTCCAGCGTCATCTCTTCCGGCACTTTACTGATTACACAGTTCTTCGGATACCTCACATATTCTGCCATACCACCATTGTTGTAGGACTGGAATCCCAGCATATCGTGGGGCTGGCACATCCAGTAATGGCCGTCTTTGCAGAATCTGCACTTTCCGCAGGGAACAATCTGGTCTGCGGTGATCCGGTCTCCCAGCTCATAGCCTTCCACATTCTCACCCATCTGAACGATTCTTCCGAAGAACTCATGTCCCGGAATAAACGGCGGTTTCACCCATGAAGGCTGCACCTCATCTCCCCAGAACATTGCCGCGCCGTGACTGCACTTTAAGTCTCCTGCACAGATACCGCATGCTTCGGTCTTGATGATAATATCGTCCGGACCACATTCAGGCACCGGATATGCCGGCTCAAAACGATAATCATCCTTGCTGTACGCGACCAGCGCTTTCATTGTCTTTGGCGCGCTTCCTTTTGTTGCCATAGCTTTTTAACCTCCTTTATTTTATTAAACCTCAAACTGTCCCCAGACAGTATCAAGGGCATTACTGATGGAAAGGTATTTCTCATACTTCTTCTGATAAACCGCCGTTCTATCCGGAGCCGGATCTATCCGTTCCGAGATGCGGACCATATGGCGGGCTGCTTCTTTATAATCTTTATAAACACCTGCCGCAATGGCTGCTGCCATGGCGCATCCCAGAGCCCCAAGCTCTTTCGCACTGACCGTCTCTATGGGATACCCCAGCACATCTGCAAACATCTGCACCCATACTTTGGACTGTACTGGTCCGCCGGCCATCCGGATTGCCTCTGGCGGCTTTCTTGAAGCCAGAAGCTTATCAATATGTCTCCTGTGAGAGAACACAACCCCTTCATAAATTGCCCGAAGCATATGCGCCTTACTGTGATACATGGTCAGGCCAACAAACGCGGCTTTTCCCAGCGGATGCGCATTGGAACCGTATAAAAACGGAAGATAGTATACTTCACTCTCTTCAGGTTTTACTTCTTCTACCAGTTCATTTACATAGCTGTAAATATCCTTACCTTCCGGAATATCCACATCCTTCATACAATTCTCCAGATACCACTCCAGATTGCCCGAAGAAGTGGCGCTACATTCCTCTGCCAGATAATAACCAGGAATGGCGAACAGCGAATTCATGGAGATATTCCCGTCCATAATAGGAGCCCTGGAAATAAATTCGTTAATACTCCAGGTACCTGCAATCGTCACCAGCTCTTTCGGAGATGTGATATCCGCCGCCACTGCACAGGCGTCGATGTCGAACATACCGCCTGCCACCGGCGTACCGACCGGAAGTCCGGTCAGCGCAGCTGCTTCTTCGCAGATGGTTCCACACAGGTCATAAGAATATTTGATCGGGGCCAGTTTCTCATACACTTCCCCGATACCCAGCTTCTCCAGCATCTCTTTGTCAAATTGTGCATGTCTCACATCCATGAGACCGGAACCGGAGATATCTGTAGCTTCACAGTAAGCCTGTCTGGTCAGACGAAAACGAATATAATCCTTCACCGAAAATACATACTGGATATTATCGTATACATCCCTGTGATGCTCTTTCATCCATGCAAGCAGTGACACCTGCTGACACGCCATCAACTCCTGGCACAGCTGATTATGTAATTCCTTATGAGTCCCTTCCTCATACCACTTCTTCGGGTATTTCCACGCACGGTTATCTGTGGAAATGATTCCGTTATAAGCAGGTCTGTCGTCTTTGCCCCACGGATACAGTCCCTTTCCGTGACCGCATACGGCAATTCCCAATACATCTTTCCCATCAATATCCGCTTTTTCAAGCGCCCTTTTCACGCACTCACAGTTGGCAAGCCACAGCTCTTCCATATCTCTTTCCGTGTAGCCGGATCTGGGAGTAATGGTCTTCGTATGCTTTCCTGCCGTGGCAATCTCGTTGCCTTCCAGATCAAAGATCGCAGCTTTTGTCGATGTACCTCCGTTGTCCAAACCAATCAGATACTTTGTCATATTCCCTCCCTTGCTCTTTTCCGGCGGTTCCGCCCCGGAACTTTGTGCGAGCAGACACCAAAGCTTCTTAATTCCAATTTTTGTATCTATATATGTAAAGTCTTTTGTAAATCTACTTTCTAAAACATATTATAGTTATTGTTGAATGTATTGTCAATTATTAATTATTTTTTCGGCATTACTGACAATTTTAATATTTAATTTTTGTATATTATTCATAATCCCTTCTCTTTTTTGTTATTTTTTTAACATATTTATAAAGTGCTTTTATAAAACTATATTACATAATGAACTTGAGAACCATTTACAATGAAGAAAAATGAAAGAGAAACCGGCAGAAAGCTGACTTGATAGAAGAAAAACATCCAAAAAAATCGGCTTTCTTCCTGTATAGTTTCCAATACCGAAAGAAAGCCGATGCTTTTCAGATATAAAATTTTAAATACTTCTAAATCGAAGCAAGAAAATCTTTAATAAAAAATAATGCAGCACCTGCAGCAATGGATTCCGTCTTGTATCTGCATGCCACCACGTAGTCGGAATTCTTGTCGAAAGAATTATAATTGTCCAGGATTTCTTTCAACTCATCCAGATACTGATCCATATAAGCACCCACATATCCGCCGATGATAATCGGGCAGTCGAAGAGAACACGGACATTGCGCACTGCCAGTGCAAGATGCTGCAGATATGCGGACCAGATAGAGCGGGCCACTGAATCGCCCTGATCCAGAAGTTCAAAGAATTTACTCAGGTTACCATCCGATATGGCAGTCAGTACCGTGGCTGAACAGTAAGGGTCCACACAACCTCGCTGCCCGCAATAGCACCTAAGCCCTCCCGGATGAATATTCAAATGTCCAATCTCGCCGCTTCTGAAATCCTCGCCTGCATATACGGAATCATTAATAAAAATAGCTCCACCCACATTATTGCTGAGCATAATATAAAAACCGTTTGGCCTCGTGTCCAAAGTGCTGTAAAGCTCTATATCACAAGCAGCATTGGCGTCATTGAAGATACGAACCGGAAAATCAATGTATCTGGAATAATCCTCTGTAGTGGTATCTTCAATATCCAGAATCTTACCATAGACAATCCGGTCATAAGAGGCATTTGTAAGTCCCGGGAGTCCGATTCCCACCCCAAGAACCCTGGAACGATCAATGGAATTCTCAGATATAATCTGATTTACCATCTCTCCCAGATATTTCATATATGTATCTGTACGTTCAAACGTATAACGGGTTCTGATACGTGCAACGACCACACCGTGAAGATTGATCACCACTGCGGTAATGTGATGCCTGGTAATATCAAGGCCGATTGCCAGTCTGGCATCATCTGCAATGGAATAAGTCACCGCATTGCGGCCTCCGGTATTTCTCATATATCCGTTATTATAGATCAGCCCTTCATTCAGCAGATTCGTCAGATGCTGCGTAATTGTAGGCAGAGAAAGACCCAGCTGAAGCTGAAAATCGCGTTTGCTCAGGGAATTCTTTTTATACAGGAGATTAAAGATCTCGGAGCGGTTCGTCTTTTTAATTTTTTTATTGGCTGTAAGTTTTGTAATCATAGTCACCTGCAATTGTAAGAATCGTTTTTATATTAACATGCACCATTTGGAAAGTCAATGACTTATGCCGTAAGAGCCGTCCCCTGGTATTCTGAATAAGCAGAAAATCCCCCCGGGAAATCGTATGCTTCTTTGGCTGTTGATTCCCGCGGGGAGATCTTTCGCATTTAATCTTCCAGACTTTCTTTTAATTTATCCATAAATTTTTTCTTCTTCGGCTTGTAACCATCTTTTTTCTGATTCAGAGAATTCCCACTCTCCAGATCATACTCTTTCAGCGCTTCTTTTGCACTGTGGCTCAGATTTGTGGGCACCTGAATCACCAGCGTCACATAGTGATCGCCGCGGACGCTCTTATTGCGAAGAGACGGCATACCTTTTCCTCTCAGACGCACTCTGGTATCCGTCTGCGTACCTGCTTTCACATCATATTCCACCTCTCCGTCCACCGTCTTGATCCGGATCGTCCCGCCAAGAGCGGCCAACGGGAATGTGATAGGTACAGTGGAGAAAATATCCATATCCTGCCTCTGGAATACCGGATGTCTGGATACCATAACCTCCACCAGCAGATCCCCCCGGGGTCCGCCGTTGGCTCCCGGTTCTCCTTTGCCACGGATACGGATGCTCTGCCCATTGTCAATACCTGCCGGTATGGTCACAGAAATTTTCTTTTTATTGGAAATGTAACCGGTCCCGTAACAATCCGGACACTTATCCTTGATAATTTTTCCAGTCCCATTACATTCTGGACAGGTTCGCACATTCTGCACCATTCCGAACAGGGACTGCTGCGTATAGACTACCTGGCCTTTGCCGCCGCATTTGGTACAGGTCTGCGGATCCGTCCCCGGCTTTGCTCCTGTTCCGTGGCATGTTCCACACTCGTCCTTCAGAGTCAGTTCCAGTTCCTTCTCACAGCCCTTTACGGAATCCTCAAATGTGATCCTGACGCTGGCGCGCAGATCTGCTCCACGCATGGGACCATTGCCGGACCTGCGGCTTCTTCCGCCTCCAAACAGGTCGCCGAAGATATCGCCGAAAATATCTCCCATATCTGCACCTGTAAAATCAAATCCGCCGAAGCCTCCGCCCCCGCCGCCCTGATCAAACGCCGCATGACCAAACTGATCATATTTCCGTCTTTTATCCGCATCGCTCAAGATGGCATAGGCCTCAGAAGCTTCCTTAAACTTCTGCTCCGCCTCCTTGTCTCCTGGATTCATATCCGGATGATATTTCTTCGCCAGTTTCCTGTATGCACTCTTAATTGCCGAATCGTCCGCATTTTTATCCACTCCAAGGACCTCATAATAGTCTCTCTTCGTCTCTGCCATATCTATTATCCACCTCTCATTATAACCATGGGAACCGTCCCCATACAGCCGAATGCCCACGGCCATTTATTGACCGTGGGTGATTCTGCTCTTTTCACTCCAAAACACTCCCGAAAAACCCACTCAGCCTTTCGTCAGAGTCTGACAGGGCTTTACTTTCATTTTCTGGTTTACACCTCGCGATAATCTCCGTCTACCACATCGTCTGCTGCCTGAGAACTCTGCGCACCTCCCATATCCGGGCCTGCGCCCTGCGCACCTGCAGACTGTGCCTGCTCATACATCTTCTGGAACAGGTTCTGAGAAGCCGTCATCAACTCTTCTCTTCCGGATTTCAGCGCGTCGATATCCGCATCGGAGATTTCCGTCTGATTGGCAGTTCTCTCAACTACTGCTTTTAGAGAAGCAATCTTCTCTTCCACAGCCGCTTTCTCAGAAGCATCCAGATTCGCACCTGCTTCTTCCAGCGCTTTTTCAGTCTGGAATACAATCGCATCTGCATCATTCCTTGCGTCAATGCCTTCTTTGCGCTTCTTGTCCTGTGCTTCAAACTCTGCCGCTTCTTTTACCGCCTTCTCAATATCGGAATCCGACATATTGGAACCTGCCGTAATCGTTATATGCTGCTCTTTTCCGGTACCCATATCTTTTGCAGATACATTGACAATACCGTTGGCATCAATATCAAAAGTAACCTCAATCTGCGGAACCCCCCGGCGTGCAGGCGGAATTCCATCCAGACGGAACTGTCCAAGAGACTTGTTGTCTTTCGCAAACTGTCTCTCACCCTGCACCACGTTGATATCCACTGCAGTCTGATTATCAGCTGCTGTGGAGAAGATCTGGCTCTTCTTGGTGGGAATCGTGGTATTTCTCTCAATCAGCCTGGTAGCGATACCGCCCATGGTCTCGATGGACAGGGACAGGGGAGTCACATCCAGCAGCAGGATATCGCCTGCTCCCGCATCTCCTGCCAGTTTGCCGCCCTGGATGGATGCGCCGATAGCCACACACTCATCCGGATTCAGCGTTTTACTTGGCTCATGACCTGTCAGCTGTTTTACTTTGTCCTGTACAGCAGGAATACGCGTGGAGCCCCCTACCAGAAGCACCTTTCCAAGCTCTGACGGGCTTACGCCGGCATCTCTGAGCGCTGCCTGCACCGGATTCGCCGTACGCTCCACCAGATCATGCGTCAGTTCATCAAATTTTGCTCTGGTCAGATTCATGTCAAAATGAAGCGGGCCATCGCTGTTCATGCTGATGAACGGCAGGTTGATATTCGTCGTTGTAGCAGCGGAAAGCTCTTTCTTCGCCTTCTCAGCCGCTTCTTTCAGTCTCTGAAGTGCCATCTTGTCATTGGACAGATCCACTCCGTTCATTTTCTTGAACTCTGCCAGCAACCAGTCTGTGATCTTCTGATCGAAGTCGTCGCCGCCCAGACGGTTGTCTCCTGCAGTCGCCAGAACTTCAATTACGCCGTCGCCGATCTCAATAATGGATACATCAAACGTACCGCCTCCAAGGTCATACACCATGATCTTCTGCTCTTTTTCATTGTCCAGGCCATATGCCAGCGCCGCTGCCGTCGGCTCGTTGATAATACGTTTTACATCCAGGCCTGCAATCTTTCCTGCATCTTTTGTCGCCTGTCTCTGCGCATCGTTAAAATAAGCCGGAACCGTGATCACAGCTTCCGTTACCTTTTCACCCAGATAGTTTTCTGCATCCGCTTTCATCTTCTGAAGAATCATCGCCGAAATTTCCTGAGGGGAATATTTCTTGTCGTCAATCGTCACCTTATAATCGCTGCCCATATGCCTTTTGATGGAAGAGATGGTCTTCTCCGCATTGGTTACTGCCTGACGCTTTGCTGGTTCTCCCACAAGGCGCTCCCCTGTCTTTGTAAATGCCACAATCGACGGAGTGGTCCTTGCACCTTCTGTATTAGCAATAACGGTTGGTTTTCCGCCCTCCATAACGGATACGCAAGAATTTGTGGTTCCTAAGTCAATACCGATAATTTTACTCATAATTTGCCTCCTGTTATAATTCCAAATGCTGTTTTAAATTTGCTGTTTTCCATCAGTTTAATTTGCCACGGTTACCATGCTGAACCGCAGAACCGTATCTTTATATTTATAACCTTTCTGGAATTCCTCAGCGATGATGTTCTCGCCGAGTTCTTCATTTTCCACATGCATGACTGCATTATGGAGATTCGGATCAAATTCCTGGCCGACCGCTTCGATCGGGGTTACTCCCATATCTGTCAAAACCGTCATCAGCTGCTTATAGATCATCTCCATACCGCTGGCAACCGGCCCCTCTTTCTCTTCCTCTGGAATACTTTTGATTCCGCGTTCGAAATTATCCACTACCGGAAGGATTTTTTCAATCACATCCTTTGCACCGACGGTGTACATCTGGGTTTTCTCCTTCTCCGTCCGGTTCCGGAAATTCTCAAACTCCGCCAGCTGACGCTTCACTTTATCGGTCAGCTCTGCGATCTGTTCATCTCTCTTGTCTTTTTTCTCTCTTTTCTTAAAAAAACTTTTTTTCTCTCCCGGGCCTGAACCCTGTTCTTCCTCCTCTTCTGCCTGAGCTTCCGGTTCTGCCGGCGTCTCATCCGGAACTTCTTCCTCCTCCTGTATGGGAACCTCTTCCTGTTCCAGCTCTTCTTTTTCTAATTCTTCTTTTTCTAATTCTTTCTTCTCTTCCAACTGTATCTCCACCTTTCTATTTGTGGAAAACGTCGTCCAGCTGATCCATCAATGTCTTCAGCGTACCCATGACGTTCTCATAATCCATCCGTTTCGGGCCGATAATCCCTATGGTTCCCTGCAGTCCCTGGCCCAGTTCATAGGTAGCTGTTACTACACTGCAGTCCTTCATACTTTGAATCGGTGATTCACTTCCGATATAAACCTGAATTCCCTTGTCTTCTTTATTTAATGTCTCTGTAACCAATTCCACCAGCATCTGCTTTTCTTCCAGGGTCTGGATCAGTTCGCTGGCTTTTCCATTGTCGCTCAACTCCGGATAACGGAAAATATTAGTGGCGCCGCCAGTATAGATTTCCATCCCTTCATCAGAATGAATCGCTTCTGCCACCGCATCCACCACATCGCTGATAATATTACTATGGATACCGGCTTGTTCTTTCATACTGGAAATCATCTGCAGATTAATCTCCGCGATGGTTTTTCCATTAAGCATGGTATTCAACAAAATATTCAGCTTCAGAATCGTTTCTGTATCCAGCTCTTCACACAACGGGATCAGCTTATTGCGAATCACATTGCCTTCCGCCACGATCACTGCAAGAATCTGCTGATCATCCACTTTGGACAGCTGAATAAACTTCAGCTTGTTCTGATGATACTGAGGCGCTGACACCATAGTGGCGTAATTCGTATTATTTGCAAGTACTTTTACCACCTGCTTCAATACCTGTTCCAGCTTATCCGTCCGCTGAATCATCAGCTCTTTCAGTTCTGTGACCTCCCGCTCCTTTTCCGTCATCAGGTGGTCCACATACAGACGATAACCTTTATCAGAAGGAATCCGGCCTGCCGAGGTATGTGGTTGGATAATGTATCCCATCTCCTCCAGATCCGACATCTCGTTGCGGATTGTGGCAGAACTCAACTTCAGATCTGAATACTTCGATATGGTCCTCGAACCTACAGGTTCTCCGGTTTCCAGATAAGTCCGGATGATTGCATGCAGAATCTTCAGTTTTCTCTCATCCAGATCCACAATCTCACATCCCTTCCTCTCCTTGTTAGCACTCAGCGATTAAGAGTGCTAACATTTACTGAAATAAAGATAGCACCCAAAGGGGTGCTTTGTCAATACTTTTATATTTTTTTTATACTTTTTTCTTCATCTGTTCAGCCATACACAGATGAGCATATACTTCTTGTTTCTTCAAAACAGACTTCTCTACCGTGTCTTCAAAAATATATACTCCCGTTGTGCTTTCTCATCTTCCGGATACCGCTCCAGATAGCTCTCCATCTTCAGCCGCGCCGTCTCAAAATCCCCTTTCTGTTCATACACTGCGATTTCACGCCCCAGAAGCTCCTGGAGCACTGCTCCTTCTCCTTTGGAAATCCCTGCTTCCAGCGTACTCAAAGCCCCATCATAATCTTCCTGATCTATCTGCCAGGAGGCAACTTTTACATAAGCTTCCTGATGTACCGGCGATTCTCCCTGAAGATAACTCTGATACAACGTCATTGCATAGTCTGTATTGCCCATCTGCCAATACAGCTCTGCCTCCCAGTAAACTGCTTCGCTGTTTCCTTCATCAACCGCACCCTCCAGATACTTCTTCGCATTGGTGTAGTCTTCCATATAATAAGCCAGTCTGCCCAACATCAGCGTGTCCTTTTTGGAAGTCTGTTCTATAGCAGCCGCAAAATCTTCTCTGGCTGATGTGAGATTCTCAGCCTCCCGATAAAGCAGCCCACGGGTCATATAGATCTCCGGACTTTCTTTCAGATCCAGAATCGCGGTACAGGTGTCAATCGCTTTCTGAAGTTCTCCCCCATGGTACAGAGCAGACGCCTTGTATGCGGCAATATCCAGCTCCAGCGCTCCTGCATGCATACCGGCAAGCTCCAACGCCTGATCATAGGAGCGGACCGCTTCTTCATAGTTCCCTTCCAGTGCCTGCTGCATCCCCTGACTGCGAAGAGCCAGCTGCTGTTCCTGCGTCTCTGCACTCTTTGCGCAGCCCGCGAGACAACAGACGCCAAATCCTATGATTATTAGCCTTTTTAACCTCATCTCTGTTCCCCTTTCAGCCAAAATGATGGATTCATCGTACATTTTAAGATCAGTTTCTCCGGAAGCTTTTGATAATGCCTCCCCAGACGATAACCCAGAAGCTTTCCGGCATTCTGCATTCCCACCGTTAGGATCAGCCACGGTTTTCTGATTTGGATACAGTGAAGCATACTTTTTTTCACCAGCTTCATCCCTTCAGATTCCGAACGCACGCCTCCGAATATCTCCGGATGCATGACCTGAGAAACTGCCAGATCAAAGTATCTGTGAAACTGCTCCGCAGCACTGTAATTGTGGGAATGAAAGACCTTTGCATCCGCACAATACGCGATTTTCCCTCCGGCCTGAAGCATCCTGCCAGCAAGAATCATATCCTCATTGAAGATCGTCTTCTTCTCAAAACCGCCCTGGGCCAGATATGCCTCCCGCCTCCATGCAGCACACACGTTGGAACAGAAGAATGCCTTGATTCCCATCTGCTCCAGATCTTCCTTTCCTTTGACGCAGCTTTCCTTTGGATAGTTAAAACTTCTGGTGTACTTCTCCACTTCACTGCAATTCTTCTTTGGAAGCTGTCTGGCATAAGCTGCCCATATACCGGGATCTACAAATGCATCTACAAGTTTCTCAATCAGACAGGTATCTGCCGGAACCGCATCCTGCGTCATACATACCACAAGATCTGCCGAAGATCTGGCAAATCCTTCATCCCGTGTGCCTCCATGATCAAATTGTTCCTTTGTCAGATGATGAATCTCCAGATTTTCATACCTCCCGGAAAGTCCCTGGGGAAAAAAAGCCTCCTCTGTATTCATCAATATGATCTTCCGCACCGGAAAGCTTTGCGCCTTCAGCCTGGAAAGCAGCGAATCCAGTTGCTTTCCAGGGCGATATACGGGGATCAGAACATCTGCTGTCAACATTTCTGTAAAACCTCCAGCCACAACAGGCGCAGGGAATGCCGCAGCATTCCCTGAAATCTCTTAATATCCTGTATCACTTGTAATCTGATCTGATATGGCCTGTACTTCTTCTGACGGCTCATATTCGTAGTTATTAAACAGGTATTCATGCAACTGTTTCACATTTTCCGCCAGATTCACCGGAACCACGCAAGAACCCTTTCCTTTGATACTTGCTGCCACTTTATCAAAGGGGAAGCCCTGCGTATCTACAATATCATACCCTATCATCTCAGGCGCCATCTGGATCAGCTGTTCGTTCGTGTAATTTGTTGCAATCTTGGAGAATACTGCATTGATGATCTCGTTGATCTTGGCAATATCGGCTTCCTTCGCTTTACTTACAATCTCCATGATTACTTCCCGCTGACGCTCCGTCCTCTTAAAATCGTCACCCGCTGTATAACGGATACGGCAATAAGAGGTCGCCTGCACACCGTCAAGGAGCTGTCGTCCGGTCTGTGTCAACTTCTGCGTCGCTACTCCTGTTACCTTGGACGTCTCTATTGTATAATTATTCAGGTGGTCGATCTCCACTTCATCCACATCAATATAAATTCCACCCAGCAGATCAATCGTTTCTGTCAGGGCCGCAAAATCCACGCTCATATAATACTGAATATCCAGATCCAGATTTTTATTCAGCATGGTCATAGCCTGTTCCGGACCGCCTGCCGAATAAGCGCCGTTACATTTATTGTATTTTCCATTCGTCAGATCCAGATAAGTATCACGATAAACGGAGACAAGTCTCACCTCTTTTGTATCATTATTAATGCTCGCAATGATAATAGTATCACTGCGGTTTCCTTTACCAAGCTGTCCTGGTATTCTGGTATCCAGTCCGAACAGAGCCACATTGGTGTAACCGGACATTGTCTGGACCGTCTCTTCCGGTATGGTCTCATTGACTTTTACATTTTCCGGATTTACCTCGGGCCTCTGCAGTTTGTCCAGCTGTCTCACTACATAAAACCCTGCCACCAATACCAGCAGCAGAAAAATCTCAACGCCGAAAATAATAAATCTTTTCTTTTTCCTGGCCGCCTTTTTCCTGGCTGCCCCTTTCTTCCTCGAATTCGCAGAGCCGGTACCGGAAGAAGCGCTTCTTTTTGAAGAACTCTTTTTTCCACCTGTCTTTTTCATCGTTTCTTTTGCCATAATTCATCCTTTCTACGCCTGTTAATAAGCATTCTTATTCACAAACCCTTTGAAAAACGTCAGGAACAGAATCTTGATGTCCAACCCCATGGTCCAGTTCTCAATATAGTACAGGTCGTATTCAATACGTTTTCTGATTGATGTATCTCCCCGGTATCCATTAATCTGCGCCCAGCCGGTAAGCCCGGGACGCACCTGATGTTTTACCATATACCGCGGAATCTCTTCCCGGAATTTCTCCACGAAAAAAGGTCGTTCCGGACGCGGGCCCACCAGGCTCATGTCGCCTTTCAGGATATTGAACAGCTGCGGAAGTTCATCAATGCTGGTCTTTCGGATAAACTTTCCGACCGCCGTCACACGCGGGTCATTCCGAACAGTCCATGCCTTTTTCTCACTCTTTGCCGACTGCACTTCCATGGAACGAAACTTATACATCTGAAAATTCTGGTTATGGAGCCCTACGCGCTCCTGTCTGTATATCAACGGCCCTTTGGAAGTGGTCTTTACCAAAACAGCCGTAACCAGCATCACTGGCAAGAAAATGATGATTGCCGCCACTGCGCCTGCAATATCCATAATTCGTTTGCAGATCATATTGAATGTATTTGTCAGCGGCACATGACGGATATTAACCACCGGAAGTCCCAGTAGATCTTCCGTATATGGCCTTGTGGGGATAATCTCATTATAATCAGGAACAAATTTTGTATGCACACCGGATTTTTCACAAGTGGCAACAATCCGTTTTAGCTTATAATATTCCTGGAGTCCAAGTGTTAGAGCAATCTCATCCAGACGATTCTCATCCAGTATCTGCTCCAGTTCCTCTGTAGTCCCAAGGACCTCGACTCCCTTATACAGATAACCAATCTCTTTGTTGTCGTCCAGTATCCCCATTACCTTATATCCCCACTGAGGATTAGTTCGGATCCGGTCTATAAAAGCTTCTGCCGCACTGCTGTAGCCCACAAAAATGATATGGCGCAGGTTAAACCCGCTTTTTCTCATTTTGCGAAGTCCCATCCGGATCAGATTCCGGACCGCTGTTTCCAGTCCAATGTTCAGAATATAGAAATAAATCAACATTGTCTTGGAGTAATAATCCGCATAATCATTATAACTGCGGAGCAAAAACAGCGTACCCATGATCAGCAGAAGACCTATCGTATTGGCTTTTATAATATTGCTGCCTTCCAGCCTTCGGCCCTGCAGCCGCTTGGACGTATACAGATTAAATGCCAGATATAAGGTCAAATATAATGGTACAATCGGAACCAGTACAATACAATACTGGACAAAACTCAGACCATGAGGTCCGTCCAGTATGAGAAATTTATACGCCCATGACAACAGATATGCGATGCAGATGGTAAAGGCATCAAGCACCACATGAAGTCGGTTAAAATAACGTTGATTATCCTTGATCAAAACTGCTCACCTGTTCTCTCAGCTGTTACAACGATGGTATAAACAGCAATATGTTCTTCCAAAGTTCCAACTGAATCTTCACATAAGCGGGAACATGTCCCCTACAAAATCTGACTTTCCTGTCCGGATTCGCAAGACAGAGCCGAAATCCGCACAGAAGGCCCTTTCGATAATCTCTCCCAAAACCCTTTTTTACAAAAAACAGATATTTAATTACCATACCTGCAATCAGCAGCGGCGCATTCAAAAACAGCTGCAGAAGCGGCATATTCTTGTAAATCAGATAAATATTATTCTGTGCAGAATGTATTACTTTAAAATGATTGTGCCTGGAACCGCTGGTAGCACTTCCCATATGCCAGACTTTTGCATCTGGCACATACCAGTGGCAGTAACCATGAATTTTTGCACGATAAGACAAATCTATGTCTTCCAGATATGCAAAATGTGCCTCATCAAAGCCCCCGAGTTTTTCAAGCAGATCTTTTCTGTAAATTGCGGCTCCAGCACAGGAGGAAAAGATTTCCTGTTCTCTTGCATATTTTTCTGCGGGCTTTCCCTTACCCCTTGCAATCCCCCAGCCAAGCGCACAATAATAATCTCCCGCATTATCCAGAATCTCTCTGTCTTGATCTTGAAACTGCAGCATCCTGGCTGCACAGGAAAATCTTCTGTTGTCTTTCCGGATTGCATCCAAAAGACATCTGGCAAAATCCGGATGTACTTTTGTATCGTTATTTAAAAGTATGATATACGGGCTTTCTGCCTGTCGAATTCCTTCATTCACTGCCCTGCAGAAACCATAGTTTCTGTCCAGACAGATCAGAATACACTGTGGAAAATGTTCCTGGATAAATTCCCGACTGTCGTCAGAAGAGCCATTATCCACCACCATCACTTCAAAAGACACCCCCGTCTGCTGAAATACTGAACGCAGGCAGGCTTCCAAAACAGAAATTCCATTATAATTCGGAATCACAATCGACACTTCCGACATGCACTGTCCCCTTTAACGAAACTCCTGAATCCGGCAGTCTGTATCTTCCAGAGACAGATTACAGTTATAATACCCGTCCGGTTCCTGAAGCAGTTCCTTCCATTTCTTCTCAAAAGCTACTGCCCGTCTGAATGTCTTCTTCCGCCGGACACGCTTCCGCTCTGTCAGGACAATCCCGGGTTCATAGATATTCCACAGCCCAAGGTTCTCCAGTTTCAGACAAAGATCCACATCCTTCAACCGGTCTTCCACATCTTCAGAAAATCCCCCGACTTCCAGGAAGTGTGCTTTGCTCACCATCATGGCCTTCCCCGACACTGCATGATAATTCTGCTGCAGAGATGCCTTATGAAAATATCCCGTATATCCTTTCAAAAGTCCTGCAAACGCATCTCCAGCCGGCCCGTTCAGCCCAAGAATCTTGGCTCCGTACCGGAGCTTCCGGCCGCTGTCGTAGATACGGCCTCCCACAGCTCCCGCTGATCTGCGCTGAGCATTTCCCAGAAAGCTCTCCATCCAGCCTCTGTCCATCTGCTCAATTCTGCTCTCCAGGAACAGGAAATACTCACTGTCCAGTTTCTCCGCCAGTCTGGAAAATGTTACAAATTTATTACATGCACTAGTACAATATACTACTTTTATTGGTGTTTGTCTATGTTCTTTTATAAAATTCAGAATTAATTTATTTTTTTGACTTTCGTTCAACAGCACCAGAACCTCCAGATTTCCATACGTCCGGTTCTGGCCGACTGCTTTCATAAATCTTTTCAACACCGGAAGACCCGGCATATCCAGTACAATAATACTGACCTTTGGCAGACCGGACACCGGATAAATCACCCGGTAAAATCCCGGATTTTCCATGTCTTCCACCTTTCCGGCAACTCCCTGGCGTTTCAGATGATCTTCCACCGCCCGCTTCCCCGCTTCATAGGCATATCGTTTACTTTCTGGATTAGCCGCCGTGGAAGCTTCATGGCATCTCCAGTGATACAGCACTTTGGGTATATGTCCGATCCGGACAGCCCGCTCTGTACACCGAAGGATAAAATCATAATCCTGAGCCCCGTCATATTCCTGACGATACATGCCGGCATCTTCAGCCAGCGTTTTTTTCACCACCAGCAGATGACAGATATAATTATTGCTGCGCAACAGATCCGGATTAAAATCCGGCTTGAAATGGGGCTGAAAATATACGGAGGAATCAAAAGACACTTTATCTTCATCTGTATAAAGCAAATCCGTCTGCGGATGCTTCGACAGCCATTTAACAACCTCAAACAGTGCGTGTTCCTCCAGAAGATCATCATGATCTAAAACTGCCACATATTCTCCCGATGCCAGTGAGAGCGCTGCATTGGTATTGCCTGCAATACCCAGGTTTTCCGGAAGCCTGCTGTAACGGATTCTGGAATCCCGGCCCATATAGCTCCTAATTACTGTCTCAGCAGTACAATCTTCTCCACTGCCGTCCGCAATGCAAAGCTCCAGATTGGAATAGGTCTGTGAAAGCACAGACTCAATCATCTCCCGGAGAAACTTTTCCGGAGTCCGATAAACAGGCACCACAATACTGATGCAGGGATTCTGATCAAAATGATGAGATCTCTGCAGCTCCTTTTCACTTCCCGCCGGCCGACATCTGACCATCCAGTCCTGATATCCTTTTTCCAGGCTGTTGCGATACAGACGTTCCTGCACCTTTCTGTGCAGCCGGACCACGCCATAATTTTTCACATATTGATAACCACGCTTTGCATAACTGACATTTTTCATAATGATCAAATCTCTCTGTCTGATATTACTGTGAAAGTTCAACACCTGGGCCAAACTGCACGAAATGAGGTACAAAATGACAGCATCTATCTCTGTTTAAAATGTAACTTCACCGTCATGTGCGATCAAGGAAGCCGAGAGCATACCTTCCAGCTTTGCCACTTCTTCCACAAGCCCGCTCTCATCTTTTACCCGAAGCTCCACCACCATATCCAGACGCCCTTTGGAAAGATTCCTGGACTTTACTTTGTATGCTTTCGCATATTTTCCGACTACCTCCAGAATATCTTTCTCACTCTCCATCAAAGAACTATTCACTACCAACATTACAGGCGCTTTGGACACCGGAAGCAGATCCAACACAAGGATACAGACTGTCACTGCCACGGAAGTCACAAGAGCCACTTCGTAAAGTCCCGCACCACAGATGATGCCAATACTGATAGCCCAGAACAAAAACACCAGATCCATAGGATCCTTGATGGCGGTCCGGAAACGGATAATGGACAGTGCGCCTACCATACCAAGAGAAATTACCAGATTTGACTGCATGGCAAGGATAATGGCCGCCGTGATCAGCGACATGGCTGCCAGAGAAATATTAAAGTTCTTGGAGTAAAACACTTTTCTGGTCACAAGCCGATAAATCAGGAACACATACAGCGCCAGCAGAGCCGTCACAAACAGTGTTGCCACGATCTTTCCGGTCGTGATGTCCATACTCGTAAATCCTTCTAAAAACGATTTTTTAAATACATCCTGAAATCCCATTTTATGTATTTCTCCTTTTCTTTTAGTGTGTATTCACTGCAAAATACTAAACACATGCGAAAACGAAGCTGCAAAACGTCATCTTCTATTCTCATGTTTTTGTCTATCCGTCGAATAAAGGACTGCGCAAATCCGCTTATAAATGAAATCTCCTGCAGAGATAATATTTGGAAAATGCAGTCGTTCGTAGATTCTCAAGCTGCGCTGTCCGGTAAATATGATCCGGAAGATACTCATCATACTTTACCTCCAGAACATGCTGCCCGGTTCCCAATATGGGACGGAGCGGAATCTGATCGTTCAAAAAAAGGTCCGTCCTGTTTGATGCGCATATATTTTTGTCCATGGTGATTCTGACATTTCCCTGAGGATACACATAGGGCGCCCGTTCATATTCCACAATCACTTTTGGACGCATAAGCCTTGTCCGCATCAGAAGACAAAGTTTGTGAAGGAGCGCCGGCGTATCTTCCTGAAGGTCCGGAATCTCTCCCCTCATAAGAGTTTTGCACTGTTCCTCTGTCAGCGGACAGGAAAGCTTTCGGGTCATACCTCTCATTTTCTGCTTCAGCTCCAGAGTGATCCGTTCACTGCTGTGATCATAGATACGGATACGGAATTTTTCCCTTGGATCTGTTCCGGCTTCATTTTCTCTCATGCAGGTATCGTAATAATCATCAAAATACAGGCTGCGGATATTATACTCTCCGTCTTCTCCCGCATGAGCATCCGGCAAAACTACATTCTTAAGCCGTACCTGCAGCAACATCAGTTCTCCGTATGAACACAGGTATTTGAACTCATGCCGGTAACCGTTCTCCATTGATTCCATCCTTCCACTCCAGTCTATTCTTATATTGTCTCAATCTTGCATCTGTTCATCCATATTTTCTATCATTTTATCGAGAAATATCATTCGTTTTTTCATAAATTCATAAATCTCATCATAATTTCCGTCATGATGGCTGTCCGGCCACCGGACTGCGTCCCGCATAAAGGCCCCTGAATCCTGTACCTGATGAATGCAGGACTCCAGTAACTTCTGCATATGTCCATCGGAGAGAATATCTCCGCGAAGTTCCCGGTAGCGCTCTTCAATGACAGACCGAATCCCTCCTGCATTCAGAGCAATCACCCGGTCCATAAACGGCCACTCCAGATATTCCTCTGCTTTTCTGCCATCATAGACCGTATACAGATGTTCTTTCTGATCTGTATAAATATTCCCCCATGTCAGATCCACATCCCAGGGAACCAGATACAGCTTCTCTCCCCCTGCCTCTTTCTTAAAGGCGAAAAACATATTTTTATATATATTATCTTCCCCATAAAGCATCTGAAGATACAGCCACAGATCCGCTGCATTCTCCATATTCAAAAGCTTTCCTGTCTCCCGGACAAATTCCGGGTCTTCGGCCTCTGTGATCTCCACAAAATCCCGGAACCGTTGCCAGTCGGTTCTGCTTCCATATCCGTCTTTCCCTTTGATCTCCATCCCCTGAAGAGACAGGTAGTCTTCCGGACTGGCTGTATCCAGAACCTCTGTGGAAAGTTCCCTGCCCATGGTCCGTTTATACAGAAATTCCTGATCCGATATGGCCAGCTGCCTGGAATCCACCGGTTCCATAATCCCGTAAAGTCCTCTGTATTCCCCATTCACCACCAGTTCCGCATATTCCATATGAGTACCAAAATGCACGTCATAGGGCGTATTAACTGCACCAAATGCATTCCACAGTTCAATATTAAACTTGTCCCGGACTTTTGTCCCGTCACTGTAAATGGCATAAAATATCCAGGAATCCGAATCTCTCATCCCCAGCACCGACTGTGGATTCTTGTTCACAACACCGGTGGGAGTTACCGTGATCAGATTCAGCCGGTATCCTTTCTTCGGAAATGCCCGGGTGGTCTGTCCCCTCTCATGCGCCTCAAACCCAGAGCTTACGGTCCAGTCCCTGCTACTGCAGGCACTATAAAATACTACATTCCCGGCAAATACTGTGTCCACATCCAGATCAGCTCCTGTCTCCACACGCACCACAGGAAGTCCCGTAAACACCACATAGACGGGAACCCCCATCCTCTCTTTCTCTTTCCATGCAAAGAAAGGCACCTTCTGCCCTCCGGCCACTACAGTCTTCTTGTCAAGCAGTGTATAATCCTGCAGGGGAAGAACATCAATCTCTCCTCCCACGGCTGTAAAATCACCTGCTTCCCACAATCCGCTGTCCATATCCACAGGCAGATACCAGACTCCCGTCTCTCTGTCACATGCCAGTTCTTCTCCGCGGAAACACAGCCGTACTTCCTCTGTATCCAGCTGCCCCAAAGCCCCGGCCTGAAGCTGCATAGCCCGGCGGACTTCTTCTGAAAAAGTGCCAGGCACGAATGTCTCCGGAATTACTCCCTTGCCGAAATCATTCATGTAAAAAAAGAGGAAAGCTGCAAGCAGCAGAACACTGAACAGCAAGGCTGTCTTTTTTCCCATTCTCTCTCCTGTCCGCCTGTTACGGCTTTCCATTGCATTCCATTATAACAGTTTTCCTCCTGATACGCAACGCTACGTTTCTTTCTTATAAATTTCGAATTCATCCGTCAGTTCCCAGGTTTCTGCGTCATAGGTACTGATCTTCAGGCTGTCTCTGGTGACCTGCACATCTGTCACTTCCGGTGAATGTCGTTTGCTGGAGACTGCCGCCTCATTCTGAGCACTGGGACGCCGGTACAGACTTCCACTGGAAGAACTCAGCGTCAGATACATAGTTCCTTCCGGATTCTCTGCCGGACTGGCATATTCCTCATAACTTCCGTCCTCTTTTATATAGTGAGATCTCATATATGCATGATCATGGCCGCACAGGACCAGATCAATCTCGTAAGCTCCACAGAACTCCAGAAAATACGGACGGATATTTTGCGCATTTTCCAGGTAATTCTCATAGGCATTGTAGGGCGAGAAGTGAGAGAAGACAATTCTCCATGTACAATCCGGATTAGCTTCCACCGCCGATGCGATAAATTCCTTATGCTCTCCCCACTTCTGTGCATCCATCGTATTCAATACCAGGAACAGTGCACTGCCTCTTCGAAACCAGTAATCTCCGTCTCCTTCGTCATCGCAGGTGCCCAGAGAAGACTGATTGGGCAACGTAAAGTGCTCCGAATACTGAGGGCCCCCCACATCATGATTTCCTTTCACCGGTGCCAGAGAAAGACTGTAAAGTACCCCCTGATTCAAAAACGCACTGTATTCTTCATTATCGTCAAAATCATTCACCTGATCTCCCAGAGAGACCAGAAAGCTGGTATCCGGAAAATGATATTTTACTTTGTTCAACAGCCTGTGCCAGTTGTTCTTCTGCCGGTCCAGCTCTTCCACCGGCTTCCCAAGCTGGGCATCTCCCACTGCCGTAAAACGAAAACTGTCGGAAAATGCAGGCGTGGCATATTCATATGCCGGAGACAGGGCCTCCTCACTACCTACCTGATACAGATAACCGGTCTCCGGTAACAGACCGGTAACCGTCACTTGATTTACATAATACCCAGGAATCGTCTCTGATGGAGCTGCAGAAGTACTATACACCATGGCGTTCTCAAACTCTGTGTCCTCCGCAGTCGTCCAGTATACCTGTCCGGCTTCTTCTGACGACGAAAACCAGGTCAGGTTCACCTCCTCCTCCGTCCTTCCCACGTTGACAGACAGATAGCGAATCGGCGTGCCTGTGATCATAGGTACGGTATAGTCCGGTGCTGTCCCCCAGTTCTCCTCCCCGGGCCCGGGAGGCTCACGTTCCGCTTCCCCATCCTCTGTCTTTTGTTCTTCCTTTGGCTCTTCGGCATTCTTCCCGCACCCTGCTGCAAACAGCACGGCAATCAGAAGAATACTCAGCAGTATCCGATGTTTTTTCATGATGAAAAGTTCCCTTTCATGTTCCTTTTTAATTCTTCTTCTCTATAAAAATCTTCCGGCTGATGAAATTATATACCATTACCACTGCCGTGGCCCCGATCTTGGCCAGCTTATAGTTGATTCCGGCCATCTTGACAGCAATCCACATACACAACTCGTTGATTCCGAGCCCAACGACACTTAAGATCACAAATACAAGAAACTCGCCAAACTTATTTTTGTTCTTGTCCGTCTCAAATACAAAGACTATGCTGAGAATATAGTTGACAATCACAGACACAGTAAAAGAAATGCCGCTGGAAAGGACCGGATCCATTCCGAATCTGTCCGTCAGAAGAACCATAATCCCATAATCTATAAAGAAACATAAAAATCCCACAAAACCAAATTTAACGATTTGTTCCATCAGTTTTTTCATTCAGTCTCACTCCCACTCTGACTTTGTGCCACAGATCACACTGTACAGACAATCTGCAATCTGCCGGTATCCGGCGGTTCCCGGATGAACCGCATTGTTCGGAACTTCTACCGTCCGGTCTGAATGAGGATTGACCGGCTCCGACTCTGTATCAAAATTATTCGCACTGTCATGGCAGATCCCCGCAGGTACAAAGTACAACTGTTCTTCGTCTTTCAGATTTTCTTCCAGGTAAATCATCAGGTTAAAGACCTTTCGGTCTTCTTCATATTTATATCGATCCCCGTAAAGTGCATACCCGTCCTTGTTGCTCCAGGAACCAATTCCATCCTGGTTCGCAGGATACAACGTATGCACCAGATAAACAGGGACCCCCGGATCCTGCTCGTGGATATTTTTTACAATTTTCACAATATTCCTGCCGTTTTCCACCGGATCTGTGTCAAGACCGTTGGTTCCCAGAAATATTTCCACTGCATCCGGATCAAATCCTGTTGTTTCCTTATAATATCCCCAGTCAAAGCTGCCTGTTTCTTCATTATAAAACGGATGCACTTCTTCCACCGGTTCATCCTGTGTATAACCAGTTGAAGACAGATAGTCTGCTGCCGAAAATCCCCGTCTGGCTTCCATCAGAGAACCGCCGGCCCCTCTGGTCCCCATATAGATAATATGACCATCCGTCAATTCATTCAATCTCTCATAAGTCGCCGTCTCGCAGGACAAACTGTCTCCCAGAGTCAGCAGGGAAAAGCTTTCCTCAACAGAAGGAACAATCTTAAGCTCTGTGGAAGTCTTCGCCACCTGGGTGCCATTGTCATCAAAAATGGTGAAAATCAGCGGATAGCTTCCGATCAGCTCTTCCGTACCAGTGACCGAGAACTTCCTCTGCATGTTTTTCCCCACCGCACAAGTCCATTTTACATGGTAATCATCAATCCGCATGCCAAGGGAAGAGATCTGACTGTTGTACAATTCCAGCGTCACTCCCGACGCAACATAGATTTTCTCCGGCAGAAAAAGCTGCACACCTGTGTACAATCCCTCTTTATTCTGAACCACGCCCTTGGCTTCCAGTTCTCTTTCCAGCACTTTCACTTCATACTCTCTGGCTGTCTCATGAATTACCAGCACAAAGCCAAGAAAGATACAGCATACCGTCAACAAAAGAATGGTACTTCTGTATGCATTTCTTATGACCTTTTCACGTTCAATTCTCTTCATGACTCTCCTCTAAACGGATCTGCCTGCTTATGCAGACGTCTCTAAAAACGCAGGGTGAAGTCCGAATAATCCAGTGAAAAATTCGGATTATAATAAGGATCACCGGCATCCAGTTCTGCTTTCCATCTCTCCCGGAAATGTGCACATTCACTCTCATAGCGCCGGAGCTTCTCCCCCTCTTCCATACCTCTGGTTTTTGATTCATAATGGTACAGCTCTGCAAAGGGAGTGAAAATATTCAGGTACCCCTTTTCCCGGATCTTCAGGCAGAAATCCACATCATTCAGAGATATGGTGAACGTCTCATCCAGTCCTCCCACCTCGTCGTAGATCCTGCGCTTTACCAGCAGACACGCTGCCGTCACCGCCGTAATATCCTGAGCATAGCACAGCCGTCCCATATAGCCAAGATGCTCTTTCGGCATCTTATAGTGTGTATGCCCTGCAGAACGGTGCGCCCCCAGGCCAATAACCACCCCGGCATGCTGAATCGTGCCGTCTCCATAATAGAGTTTCGCTCCCACGGCACCCACATCCCGGCGCTGGCCGTACATCAGCATCTGCTCCATCCAGTCCGGTGTGATCACCTCTGTATCATTGTTCAGGAACAAAAGATAGTCTCCTCCTGCAAACGTTGCACCATAATTGTTGATCTTAGAATAGTTAAACTCTCCTTCGTATGTGACCACCCGGATTCTGGAGTTTTGCTTCAGTTCTTCATAATATGCGAATATATCCGACTCCTGGCTGTTGTTCTCAATGACAAGGATCTCATAATTGTCCCAGGTGGATTTTTTCAAAATCGAACCGATGCAGCGTTTCAGATCAGACACATGATCCTTGTTGGGAATCAGGATACTGATAAGCGGAGTCCCTTTGATAGGATATTTCACCTGGAAGATCGTTGGAAACGCCCTGGTGCTCTCCACTTCCACCTCAATTCCATAATAATCTCTCATATGATCATGCACTGCCCGTTTTGCTGCGTCGATGGCGTAAGTCTTGGCATTGATATCTGCTGCCACGGAAGCAGGATGGGACCGCCAGTAGTAGAGGATTTTTGGTATATGACATACCCTTTCCGCCACCTCCGTAAGTCGTAAAATCATGTCGTGATCCTGACTTCCGTCATATTCTGGCCGAAACATTCCGGTCTTCTCAAGAAGCGCCGCATCAAAAACTGAAAAATGACAGATGTAATTATTGGCACGCAGATTATCTGGAGAGTAATCCGGCTTAAAGTGCAGCACGATCAGATCATCCAGGTTCGGCGATGTAAATGTAGCCTCATCCGTATAGACATAATCCGCCCCCTTTTCACAGATCACTTTCATACATTCATACAAAAGACTGGGATGCAACACATCATCATGATCGAAAAGTCCAATGAAATCACCGGTCGCCATAGAAAAACATACGTTTGTATTTCCGGATATCCCAAGATTCTTCTCAATCTTCTGATAGCTAATCCGGTTGTCTTCTTTCTGATACTGGGCGCAGATCTCACCCACTTTCCCATTTGCTCCGTCGCTTCCATCTGCAAGACAAAGCTCCCAGTTTTTGTAAGTCTGATTCCGGACTGAATCAATCATTTCTCTGAGGAAGCGCTCCGGCGTGTTGTAGAGGGGCACTAAAATACTGATTTTAAGTTCTCTTGGAAATACCGTTTCTTCTTCTGTTCTCCGCCTGGCTTCATCCGGAAAACTTCTGGTGCCAAAATCCACGCGTTTTACCGCTTCTCCACGCTTCTGTTTCCAGCGCCTGTACATACCTTTCAGGCCTCCGTAATGAATATAGGCATTCCGGATGCGCAGAAAAAAATGAACGACAACACGCAGCGGCTTGCTGGCTTTCCAGTACCAGGTACCACGTACTTTGTCAAAACGTTTATCTCTGTGAGCCGGCAGATCTGCCGGTGCATGTTCTTTGCTCATGTTATAGTCCTTCTATCTCGTAAATACTTTTTTTATCTTTTTCAACCACTGAAAAGGTCTGCTGCCATAAAGTCTCTCGGCACTTCTTACACGATTCAGCAGATTCATACAGGCATAGGCTGTATCCGGATATAACTCCTCAATTGTCAGTTCTGCATAGATACGGCTGGTTCCGGGAACCACCTCCGGAATCGTAATCTGCGGATCCGTTGTTGTATACAGAATTCCCTGTTCCTCCAGTTCCCTCCCATTATGAACATAAGAGAGCGGATAAGATCCCCCAAGCTCTCCAAGCAGACGTCTGACCTTCACAAGGCAGGCCGTCTCCGCCGGATCCAGCCGAAGCGCACGCGTTCCTTCCGAGAGAAGCAGTTCCAGGCGGATCATTCCCTGCTTGTCAGGCTCTGTGATAATCCAACGACTCTGTGATTCTGCATAACCGTTTCCTGTATCTTCATAGACCTGAATTCGATTCTTCCGGTCAGTCTTCATCATCTCACCCAGAGTCAGCGTGCGCCCTGCAGTCTCCAGATACCGGCCGCCCATGGTTACTGTTCCTTCCAGAAGCCAGAGCTGGAAATGATGCTCCATCCCGGCAAAGCACTTTTCCTCCTCTGATGTAATGCCTGCCTGAGCCATCAGCCCCAGAGGCTTCAATTCTTCCCGGCTGTTCAGATACAGGGACAGGGCTCTCCACAGAAGATATTCCACCGGCACCTGTACAGAGAACGTCCACTCGTAGTCGATAATCCAGAGTCCTTCCTCCGTTTCCATCAGATTTCCAAAGATCCAGTCCAGATTATTGACAGGCGCTCCTTCATATGCTTTAGGAAAAGAAGGATTGCCGAACATCTCTGAAAAGACCCTGCTCTTCTCAAAAGGCTTCAGTTCCGGTCTCAGCGTATCCCTGAGCAAAGTGCCAAAACCCAGCAGCTCCGCCGCAAGCCCTCCATAATCTCGCTTTGCACGCAGCTCGTCCAGGCGCTCCTCGAACGTCCTTCCCTTCAAATACTCAAAACATGCCCTATTGTCTCTCAGTTCACACCGATTAGCACTAATATGATTCTTTTTATACCATCTGTCAAGTATTTCTTCCCAATTCTTCATACTCCGGACATGATCTTCTGCTGCTTCCGACAGCGGAATTTTGCGAACTTCAAAGCCGTCCGCTTTTTTTACAATATCCGTACGAATCATAAAACGTTCCGCCCGGTCGTTGGAATATTTCACATAGACAGTTTGTTCTTCTTCCCCGGGCCCTGTAATGCACAGAAACGCATTGGCAAACTCCGGAAACCTGCCCTCTTCAATCAGCTGATCGTAAACCTTTTCCTCATCGAACAGAAGCAGCCTCTCTCCTTCAAAATTCCTGAGGTTCTGGTTCAGTTCTCCCTTCTTCGGAAGCCACAAGTCAGAATAAACTGCTGTCGGAAACCATCTCTCCGGATAAGGATAATAAAATACTGCGTCTTTCTGACCGCAGTCCTCCAAAATCTGCTCCAGCTCTCTTCTGGAGCAACCACACCCGTTTCCTTCCAGGCTGTCAAAATATCTGCCTGTATGGGGGGCCATGGCCCCGGCCCAGTATTTCAGCCCAAACCGATTATCACATGCCAGCACCAAATGTCCTCCCGGCTTCAGACAGGCCAGAAGCTGCCTGACGGCCTCTGCTCTTACATTCTCCCCTGTAAAATACCTCTCTGCTTCCGCCAGAAGTCCCGGCGCCACAATCCAGTCAAATCGAACATTTATTCCGCCGTGTGCGCTGATACTTTCTTCAGACAACATATTTGTCCCCAAACCGGCTCCACTCATAATATATTGCATATTTTTCCACGGATTTCCGCTGTAGACCGCCAAATTCTCTGCTTCCTGATATCGTTTTGCCAGGATCCGGCTGCGACTGATACTTTCCTCCAGGCAGTATACATATTTTGCCTTTTTCAAAAACCCGCCAGTCAGCTGACCACTATCCGCACCAAACTCCAGAACCACATCCTCTGCCCCAATCGGAAGCCATTCTGTCAGATTTCTCCGGAGATGAGACAGGTGATACAGGACCTCCCAGGAATTCTCCTGCCCTCTGCGGCTGTCATATCCCGATTCCAACAGTTCCAGGATCTTCTGGTCCTCCGGCCTTGTCTCTTCCATCAGTTCCGGATCCTTTTCATATATCCGGACCTGAACCTTCCCGTATGTCTCTGTAAAGGCTCCCCTGTCTGCCACTTTTCTAACATCCATCCGACTATCCCTTTTCCACTGTGATTACCGTATTCATATCATAAAATCCAACTGTATCCTTATCGGACAATACCGTCATTCCCACCAGATCGTACAGCCGGTGATACACTCTAAATTCGTCTCCCACATAACCGGTACACCCAAGAGAAATCAAATACTCCCCGCCCTGCAGGTCAATCTGCTGGGCATATGTCACAATTCTTGTCTCGCCCGCTTCCACAATTCCGGTCTCCACCCGTTCAAACATGGTATTGGTTCCGGTGATATCCGTCCCCTGCTTGTTGCGAATTGTGATCGTAAAGATTGGGTTCTTCACCTGACTGTGAAAATAAAGCTTCGCTTTCACCTGGCAGGCAGAACCTTTCTCAATAATACTGGAAAACTGTCCGTATTGGTCAATAATACAAAAATCCACAATCTCCGCCTGCTTTTCTCCATAGTCCAGTATTGTCGGATTAACTTCAAAATGGTCTTTCCATGCCTTGCCTTCTGCCGTATGGCGATCAATCCCGCTTTTCCCGCATCTGTCTTCCAGCGTTTCTTCATCCAGCTGATGAACCAGCAGTTTCTTGTACATGTTTACCATGTCCTTCGGCGATCCCTCTGCCAACTTTACGCCTTTATTCAGAAGAATGACCCGGTCGCAGTATTTGGCGATGCTGGTCAGGTCATGACTGACAAAGAGAATGGTTTTGCCCATCTTTTTAAACTCTTCAAATTTATGATAGCATTTCGCCTGAAAAAACACATCCCCCACCGATAAAGCTTCATCCACAATCAAAATCTCCGGGTCAATATTAATCGCCACAGCAAAAGCCAGCCGCACAAACATGCCGCTGGAATACGTTTTCACAGGCTGATGGATAAACTCGCCGATATCCGCAAAATCCAGGATATCCTGAAGCCTGTCCTGAATCTCTTCCTCGGAAAATCCCAGCATGGTACCGTTCAGGTACACATTTTCCAGTCCTGTATACTCCATATGAAATCCGGCTCCCAGCTCCAAAAGCGCCGAGATCCGCCCATTGATTTTCATATCGCCACTGGTGGCCGAGAGAACACCTGTGATAATCTTTAAAATCGTCGATTTGCCGGACCCATTAACTCCGATGATCCCTACCGTCTCTCCCTGACCGATGGTCATACTGACATCTTTCAGGGCATAGTGCTCACTGTAGCACTTCTTCCGTGTCAAACCAAGAGAATCCTTCAGGCGATCCCGGTTTCGATGATATAATTTATAAACTTTTGTAATATGCTCCAGTCTGATCGCTTCACTCTCCATAGACACCTCTTAAAATATATTTTCCGCTCCCGCTCGTTTCCCCGCAGTGCCAGCTCTACTCTGCTTCGCTTCGTCTCGCTGTCGGGCTCTCGCCCTATGGGTTCGGACACTCACAGATGCTTCCGTGCACACACGGCGCATCTGTTCTTGTCCGCTCCCGCACTGCTCATAGCTATAACACATCTGCGAAGTGGATTTTTAGTTTTTGGAAGATGTGGCTTCCGATGAACCACATCAGGATAGTCACTGTCCAGAAATAAACATTCATCCATCCAAGTTCTGCGATGGTACCCGTCTTAAACAGAGCCGCACGATAACCATAGACGATATAGCACAGGGGATTCAGCTTTAATATGATCAGGATCGGATATTTTGCCAGCAGATCTTCCAGCGACCACATGATCGGCGTCATCCAGATTCCCACCTGCAAAAAGATGTTGATAATCTGACTCAGATCCCGGAAAAATACGACCAGTGCACTGGTCATCATACATACCCCGGTGACAAATATCATCAGACTCAGACTGAAATAAACCACCATCAATGTATGAAGTCCCGGATAATACCCGTACAGCGCAAACAAAAGCAGCATAAACAATATAAAAAAAACATGAATAAACAATGCCGCAATCGTCTTCACCAATGGCAGGATATTGATGTTAAACACTACTTTTTTCACCAGATAGTGATACTCCAACAGCGCATTGGTCCCATTACTTAAACTTTCTGAAAAATAAAACCAAGGCACAATACCACTAACCAGCCACAGTACGAATGGTACTTTGATCCCCTGCTTCAGTTCTGCCGTCGCATTGTTAAGTCCAATCTGAAAGACGAACCAGTACACCAGCACAATGACAACCGGCTGGACCATGGCCCAGACCATGCCGAAATAAGAGCCCGCATAACGAGTCTTAAAATCATTTTTGGAAAGCTTCCAGATCAGTTTTCTGTTCTTCCAGAAATCCAGAAACATATGGTCCGTCATAACAGTCCTCCTTATTTTTTCAGTTCGCGGATACCGCCCCATTTCTGATCTTTCTCAGAGATCGTAAGTTCCATCCCTTCTGGTATGGGCCAGTCCACTCCGATCTCCGGATCGTTCCATGCCAGTCCCCCCTCATCATTGGGATGGTAGAAATCTGTACATTTATAGGCAAACTCTGCATAGTCCGACAACACCAGAAAACCATGGGCAAAATTTTTCGGAATAAAAAACTGTTTTTTATTCTGTGCAGACAGAATTACCCCATACCACTGTCCGTAAGTCTCTGAGCCCGGGCGCAGATCCACTGCCACATCGAATACTTCTCCATTGATCACCCGCACCAGCTTGTCCTGGGGATAATGAATCTGAAAATGCAGACCACGCAGCACTCCCTTTTTTGACGCCGACTGATTGTCCTGAACAAACTCCATATCAATCCCAGCTGCCGCATAATCTTTATAATGATAGGTTTCCATAAAATACCCTCGCTCATCCCCGAACACAGACGGCGTTATGACTTTCAACCCTTCAATCCCGCAGGTTTCCACTGTAATCTTACCCATAATCTGCTTCCTCTTTTCTCCTTTTGTCTTTTATAATCCATCGGCCACATCCACCAGATACTGTCCATATGCCGTCTTCATCAGTGGCTCTGCCAGCTTCAAAAGCTGTTCTCTGTCAATAAATTTCCTTCGGAATGCGATCTCTTCAATACATGAAATATAAAGCCCCTGCCGTTTCTGAAATGCCGCCACAAAATCTGCCGCATCCAGAAGCGCGTCATGATTTCCCGTATCCAGCCAGGCAAACCCGCGACCAAGCGTCTCCACTCGCAGAGTCCCCCGCCTCAGATACTCGTTATTGATGCTGGTAATCTCAATCTCTCCCCGCGGAGACGGTTTCACATTTCTCGCAATCTCCACTACATCATTGTCATAAAAATACAGACCCGGCACTGCATAGTTGGATTTGGGGTTCTCCGGCTTCTCTTCTATGGAGACAGCCATACCGTTTTCATCAAATTCCACTACGCCGTATTCTCTTGGATCACGCACATAGTAACCGAAGATGGTCGCCCCGCTTTCGTGGGAGACCACCCGTTTCAATACCTGGGAAAAACTCTGCCCATAGAAAATATTATCGCCGAGGATCAGCGCCACACTGTCTTTTCCAATAAAATCTGCACCAATGATAAAAGCATCTGCCAGCCCTCTCGGCTGCTCCTGTACTTCATACGCAAACCGCATCCCCAATTGACTTCCGTCTCCAAGAAGCTCCCTGAACACAGGAAGATCTCTCGGTGTGGAGATGATCAGCACTTCCCGGATGCCTGCCAGCATCAAAATCGACAAAGGATAATAGATCATCGGCTTGTCATAAACCGGCATAATTTGTTTGGATACTGCTTTTGTCAGTGGGTATAGCCTTGTTCCGGAGCCGCCCGCCAGTATAATTCCCTTCATTTTTTCTAAGTTCTCCTATTAAAGTTCCGCTTCTGCCCTTCCTCGCCCCGCGTGGGAGATGCTTTTTGGGCCACTTCATGTCCCAAAATCCATCTGGCGCTCGGGCGGGCCTCCGCTGTTTTTTAGTTCCGCTTCTGCCCTTCCTCGCCCCGCGTGGGAGATGCTTTTTGGGCCACTTCATGTCCCAAAATCCATCTGGCGCTCGGGCGGGCCTCCGCTGTTTTATTTTTCAGTTTCCAGTATGCGGAGCAGCAAATCGCAGTCTGTCAGAAAATTCCTGGCAAACAAAAAGCAGAGCTGTCCGTCAATTTCTTTTACCTCATAGAGGCGCACCGATTGGTTGTCTGGCATCTCTGAAAGCTGATATGTGCAGACCGGGGTAAAATCCTTTGTATAATCCGCATAATAAACCGAAGCTCCCTGATAACTCTCACCCACACAAGAATAATCACTGCTTATATAGAGCCTCCAGCCGTCCTCTGCAGGTTCACAGGATGCCATCTCATTGTCTGCCACCGGAGGCAACAGTTCCACCGGTCCTTTCCAGCTCTCCCCCTTATCCTCCGACGTCATAACGCAGATAGCTGAGGGACCCTTATCATATTGCTCCATCTCGAAGAAATAATACATCACGTCGTTCACACACCGAATATCGCCATCTTCCAGATTCTGCTTCCGGCTGATAATATCTGTCACATATTCCCAGTTCTCCAGATCTTCCGAGCGGTAGAGTTTCACCGTATAGGTACCATTATCTCCCTGGGGATCCGGATTATTGACTGTTCCCTCAATCCATGTATGAGTCAAAAACCAGGTATCTCCTTCCCTTATGAGAATCGGATCAATCGCCAGCGTATCCGTCTTTAGAACCACCTGATCACTCAGAACCTTCTCTCCCTCTGTCAGCTGAAGAATATGCGTTTCATTCGCATGATTGCTGTAGGCAACCACATAGTTTACTGCCCCTTCTTCCGGAGTTTCCTGAACGGAGTCCCTCTCCGGGACAGACTCATTTTCCTGTATATAAAGCCAGGAAGCATACAGCCCATCATATTGACGCACTATATTCCCTTCCAGATCCAGAATCCGGAGCCCCTCCTCCACACTGGTCACAATATGCTCTCCCAAAAACTTTGCATCCGCATTATGGTAACCAAGTAAAGTAAACCCGTTCACCTCTATCCCTGTCTCTCCCAGCAGCAATGCCAGTATACCAAGCAGCACTCCTGCCAACGGAATCCACATATCTTTTTTCATAGATCCCTTCCTTACGAAAATAGATCCCAAAAGCAAAGGGACCGTACCCGCCGGCACTGCCGAAGAGCCGTCCGTCTGTACGATCAATTCTGCTTATCTGTCGTTTTTAATGATTTATTTCCCGCTTCTTTCCAAAATTATGCTCTGCATTTTGGATGATTATAACATTATTGCAGAATTATTACAAGTACCATGGATTTTTCGATTTGAACGTGGTATATTTAGATTACTTTTCACATCCGCACCAGCCGGAACGTGAAAAGAAAAAAATTCAGATCACAGATGTTCGGAGGTTTTATGAGACGACTATACAACAGTCTGTTTGAACTGACTGACAGATACTACCCGATCTTTTTTGCACTCCTGACCGCGCTGACGGCATTTCTATGCTTTCGATGCCTGGGAATCGGCGCCATTGATTCCTGGGATGAAGCCCGTCACGGAATCTCTGCTTATGAAATGATGAAGCACAAAAACTTTTTGATCAATACCTTTATGGGAGAAGCCGATTATTGGAATGTAAAGCCACCTCTTTCCTTTCTGACAGTTACTGCCGGATTTGCGCTTTTCGGCTACAATGCGGTGGGACTGCGCTTTTTTTCCGCGCTCTCCTACCTTTTGACTACGGTCTGCACAGGGCTGTTTGCAAGACGCTACGGAAATATGGCTTCTCTTCTGACTATGGCCTTTCTGACTGCCAATTATTTTCCTTTTAAAGCTCACCTGGTACGGGCCGGAGATGCCGACAGCCTGTATTTGCTTCTCTTTACTCTGTCCATACTAGCCATGCTGAAAATACAGGAAAACAGACGCTGGCTCTATATCTGCGGGTTGTGTTTTTCTCTCGCATTTCTGACCAAGAGTTTCCACGCAGGGATGATCGCCGCTGTTGGAGGCCTTTTCCTTCTGTTTACTGGAGAACTCAGGAGAATACGCCCGGGTCAGTGGGTATTTTTTCTTTTTTCCGTCCTGTTTCCGATCTTTTTGTGGGTTTTTCTCCGGTATCAATATGATGGCATGATTTTTTTTCAGCATATGTACGAGGCGGATATTGTAGGGCGGACTGCCGCCGGAGGACTGGAAGGCCACGGATTTCCATTTACTTTTTATCTCACCTCTATTTTCTGGAACTACGATTATATCTACGGCTTTTTAAGCCTCATCACCATTCTTGGCATTCTGTATCTTCTGATACGCCCCTTACGGAAAGCAGATACGCCCCTGCCTTCCATGGATCTGACAGGTCTCTTGCTGTGGCTCCTGGTACCATTAGTCCTGTTTTCTCTGGTATCCACAAAACTTATGTGGTATGTGTATCCCTGTATCGTCCCTCTCTGTCTCCTGTCCGCTGTCTTTCTGTCTGCTCTATTCCGGACAGAAAAAATCCCCGCCGTGCTTCTGCTTTTGCTTCTCCTTATCACTGGTACGGGGACTCTTACTTTTATTAAAAATAATTATATGGACAATATCCGCGGCGCCTGTTCCAACAACCTGCAGACTTTTGTGATGGAACAATTCGACAGGACCGGTTCCCTGACTGCTTCTGTCGTCTATCTGGATGCCTATGATCCGTTTCTCTACGCCAATACGGACGAATGGCAGCAGAATATGCGGCTGCTGGCTATGATGGAAGGTGATCTGGACTGCCGCGACGGAGGTGCCGCTGCTTTTTTACAGGAAGAAGAACCCTGCCTTCTGATCCTTTCCATCCCTTTCCTCAACGATTATCCGGAACTGACAAATTATGAAATACTGGCAGATAACGGCCAGTACCTGCTGATTCAGAAGCCTTAATCTTCTTCCCCTCTGCAGGCTCCATTCTGAGCGGCCCTTTTACCGCTCATCATATTCTTTTACCTCCACACTCTTTTTCCCGAAGTCGATAAAGAGCTGGAAGGCATAGCCGTCGTCACTGGTATCCCAAATCTCCACATACTTGGGAGAAATCTCGATCAGAATCTCCGTGTCTTCATGGCTATACTTATTATAACTCTCCCAAAGGTGCTTTTTATAGCCTTCTGCAAACCGCTGACCGGGTTCATCCACCACAAGCCCCTTATTCTCTGCAATTCCCTCCACCTGCACGCCACTCCAGCAGACAGCAACCTGCGGATTGGAAAAAAGCTGCTTTGTCTTTCGGAAATTCTTATCTGTCTTAAAATAAATTTTCTCATCATAAAACAGACAGCTCACATTGCGCACCATCACATAGTCATTCTCGCTGGAGGCCAGAGCCATAATCTTGCTGTCTCCAAGCATCTCAAACATGCGGTCTACAGCTTCCTGATACGTAATTCCTTTGTTTAATGTAAATTTCATTTTGGTTTCTCCTATTAAAGTTCCGCATCTGCCGCTTATAAAGTCCCTGGATCTGGAAGAATGTTCGTCCATTTCATGTCCGAACATCCTTCCGGGACTTTATTCGGGCAGATGCTGATAAAAGTTTTATGGACCTGCTTCCCACCTTAATTCTACAGTCCCCCGGAGCAGATGTAGGAACGGGCATCTGGGCATATTCACGTCCGAACATCCTTCCGGGACTTTATTCGGGCAGATACTGATAAAAGTTTTATGGACCTGCTTCCGGACTTGGGGACGGACATCAGTTATTGATAATATCGCGGATTACCCGGCTAAGTCTTTTGTATATGAAGAATGTAACTGCGGAAGTTGCCCCATATTTGATTAAATTAAAGGGCAGGATTCCGAGAACCACCATGGATACGGCGTCTTTCATTGCTGGGTTTACCGCTGTACAGAGCGCCACAATATCGTCCATTGTCATTCCTGCCAGAGTTGCATAGAATGGAATAATCAGATACAAATTCGTAAACACTGCCGTTACAGATACCACCACAGTACTTACTACCATACCAATCATGGCTGTCTTCTTTGTCTTTTTCCAGTGGTAGATGGCAATTGCCGGCATCACATAAGCACTGCTCAGGATCAGTCCCTGAATCTCTCCTGTCCCAAAGGAAAGACTTCCCTGCATCACAAGCTGCAGCAGAATCTTAACAATAATAATAAAAAACGCGGCTACCGGCCCGAACATGTACCCTCCCATGATCTCCATTACCCCGGACAGGTCAAAGGACATAAAAGGCGGCAAAAACGGAAGCGGAAAACGCAGAAGCATAAGCACCGCGCTGACTGCCCCCATAAGACCTACAAAAGCAATCTGCTTCACTTTGACATGAACAGTATGGTTCAGCCTTTCTGTTGATTTCAATGTTGACTCTGCTGTTTCATTTACTCGATTCATCCTGAATCCTCCTTCTAATAAATATAAGAATTTGCGCCGTCTCCCACACCCTCCAACTCTTTTCCTGTAACAAAAAAACCGGGGACCATGGTCTCCGGGCGCATTTTTGCAGAAAATGTCTTTTCTCATCCGGACTATACCGTCGGTTCCGGAATTCCTCTTACTCCTAAGAAGTCACCGGATCAGCCGCTTTCGCGGGTCATGGACTATACCATCGGTAGGGACTTACACCCTGCCACAAAGACTCTCGGTATTCAGTTATGAATAAAGTGATTGCAGTTACATTTCTCTGCTGTAATGTATTATAACGCCATATGTTTCTTCTGTAAATACCTTTATGCCTGTTTTCCTGATATCTGTAAAAACAAGCCAGGGGATACTTCCTCAATGAGAAGCATCCCCTTGGAATGGTCCTTATTCGTTGTCTTACAGCATGGACTCTGGCTTAAACAGTGATTTCACATGCTCGATCTCTTCCTTTGTAGCTTTGGAAGCAGGAACATAATAAGACTTCTCTCTTGCAATCTGATACAACTGCTCCTGAGCAGTCTCTGTCTTATTCCGCATCTGTTTCAGGGTCTGCTTTAACTGCGGGTTTTCGCTCTGGGTAATATACTCCGCATACATTTTCAATTCTCCATTGATGCCTACCAGCGCATCGCTGACCATTGTTTTCTCGTCCATCTTTCCTGTTCCTCCTATTTCAAAAATCCCATTAACTGCTGCTTGTTCTCTTTCGCTGACTGTGCCGCCTGCTCAAAATACTGTTTTACCTTCTGGTCTGAAGACTGTGCGGCATAAGCGCTGAATTTTGCGTGGCAGGTCTCGCTTCCGCCGATCAGATGACGAAGATTCTGTACATCAAGTTCTGATAATTCTGACATTAAAAATTCCTCCTTATTTTCCATACTTGCAAGTGTAGTATGTGAAAATAGGGAGGAATTATTCTTTCAAAACCTTACCAGTTGCCGGCTCTTTTATGGCGAAACCTGAACATACAACTCTTCATATTGTTTTGCCGAATTATTCCAGGAAAAATCAACTTTCATGGCCCTTTCTGCCATCTTATTCCAGGAACGTTTTTTGTCATAATAAATAGATTCTGCGTATCGGACTGCCGCCAACATCTCATGGGCATTATAATTTGCGAAGCTAAATCCAGTGCCTGTCTCTTCATATTCATTATAAGACTCCACCGTATCTTTCAGACCTCCGGTCTCACGGACAATCGGAAGGGTACCATATCGGAGACTCATAAGCTGGCTAAGTCCGCACGGCTCAAACTGAGACGGCATCAGAAATGCATCACATGCTGCATAAATCTTATGGGAAAGTTCATTGGAATAATAAATGCACGCCGCAACTTTTCCATTATATTTCCAGGCAAAATGGCGAAACATATTCTCATAACGGTCTTCACCGGTTCCAAGAATGACAATCTGTATCTCATCCTGACACAATTCATCCATCACGCAATCAATCAGATCAAAGCCTTTCTGGTCCGTCAGGCGGGAGACGATGCCGATAAGCATCTTCTTTTTGTCTGTTTCCAAACCAAGTTCTTTCTGCAGAGCAAGCTTATTCTTCACCTTGTCTGTTCGGAACGTCTTATCTGAGTAATTTTTTGCAATCATAGTATCAGTTCCGGGATTCCATTCCTGATAGTCCAGACCATTCACGATCCCACACAGACAGTTTGAACGCGCTCTCATCAGACCGTCGAGATGTTCCCCATAATATGGAGTTTTGATCTCTTCCGCATAAGTATGGCTCACCGTCGTTACATAATCTGCGTATACAATTCCTCCTTTCAAGTAGTTGGCATCTCCAAAAGCTTCTAATTTATCCGATGTAAAATAGGACATATCCAGACCCGTGGCATCCTGTACTGCCGGTATATTCCAGATTCCCTGAAATTTCAGGTTGTGAATCGTTATTATGGACTTTATGTTGACAAAAAATTCACTGCCATGAAAACTGTCCTTTAAATATACCGGAATCAAGCCTGTCTGCCAGTCATGGCAATGTACAATATCCGGCTGATAACCTACTACCGGGAGAATTGACAAAGCCGCTTTTGAGAAAAATGCAAATTTCTCAACATCTTCATGTATATATCCGTATGGTTTGTCTCCTGCAAAATAATATTCGTTATCTATAAAGTAATACTGAATCCCCTCATACAACATTTCCAGCACACCCACATACTGACTTCTCCATGCCATATCCATATAAAAATTCGTAATAAAATTCATCTTTTCTTTCCATTCGGAACCAATGCATATGTAATTGGGGATAATCACTCGTACTTCATACTTCTCCTGATTAAAATACTTCGGCAAAGATCCCACCACATCCGCAAGCCCGCCCGTCTTTACAAACGGGACACACTCCGATGCCACAAACAAAACCTTTTTCTTCATGCTTCCCCTCCAGTTAATTAGATTTGTTCCAATTATACCAAAAAGTACGGCGCATTAAAAGATTTTTTCACAAATTACGCATGCTTTTTGTAATCCAGACGTATTTTATCAGCAATCAGCGCAATAAATTCAGAATTTGTTGGCTTTCCTTTGCCAACACTGACGGTATAGCCAAACAGTTCATCAATTGTGTCCATCTTCCCCCTGCTCCATGCCACTTCGATTGCATGCCTGATAGCACGCTCTACTCTGCTCGGTGTCGTCTGATGATTTTTCGCAATTGTCGGATAAAGGATCTTCGTAATGGAATTCAGCATGTTCATATCCTCTACTGCCATCATAATTGCATCCCTCAGATACTGATAGCCTTTGATGTGAGCAGGTACACCGATTTCGTGAATCATATTCGTTACATCCGTTTCCAGGTTACGCTCAATATAAGCCAATTTGTTCTCATATGGCGCTACCCTTCGGATCTCAGCCCGTTTTCTCTGCCTGTCAGCTTTCAGACTTTGAATACGATTCAGAAGCATCTCATGGTCAAATGGTTTCATAATATAGTAGCTGGCACCCAGCAGAAACGCGTCTTCTGTAATTCTTTCCTGTCCAATTGCAGATATTACGACAAATTCCGGCTTTTTCTGAATATGACTATCCTGTCCGATCTTCTCCATCACGGTAAGCCCGTCCAACTTCGGCATAATTATATCCAGTAATACAATATCTGGCTCTTTATCCTTGATTACCTGGTACGCTTCCTCTCCATTTCTAGCCGTTCCAACAATCTGGAGGTCTTCGTCCTGACGCAGAATACCTTCCAGGATCTCAACGATTCTCTCATTGTCATCTGCAATGGCGACGCTCCATTTGCTCATGCAGTATCCTCCTTAATTCCCATTATTTCTGTCTCCTTTCTACAGTTTCATACAAAAGTTATCAACGTCCATAGAAAGAATTATAGGGAAAATAGTAGTTCCTTACAAGCGAATCCTGTCGATAGAATTCGACATAATATTACAAAAAAAATACTGCAAAACCAGGACTCGACACAAGATATGGTATATAGATAAACACATACATCCACATCTTGTATTTTGTCCAGGTTTTACAGCTGTTCTTTCCATTTTCCGTTTCTACAATTAGAAATTACTTTCTTTATCTTCTTTTTTCCAGAAATAAAACTTTTGCCGACGTTCTCTGCGCTCTTTTTTACTCCTGCCATATACCAGCAGATAAAATACCGGCATAAGCACTAAGATCAGAATCGTAGAGGCCACCAGACCGCCAATAATGATGATTGCCATTCCGGACATCATCTCCGTTCCGCTTCCAATCCCCATAGCCATGGGAATCATGGAAATAACCGTTGTTAAAGTAGTCATCAGGATCGGTCGCAGTCTGGTCTGACCGCTTCGTACCAGCGCATCTTCCACCGGCATACGCATACGAAGCTCATTCACCCCATCCACATAGAGGATCCCGTTATTCACCACAATACCTACCAGCATCAGGATTCCCATAAGAGAAGTCATACTGATAGCCTCTCCTGTGACAAACAGAAGCCCAAGAGAACCGATCAGGCTGAACGGAATACTGAGCATGACCATCAGAGAATATTTTGGCGATTCAAACTGCATAGCCATCACCAGGAACACCAGGAAGACAGCTGCTGCAATCGCTTTCCCAAGAGCGGTAAAAGACTCAATCATCATCTCGTCCATAGAATTCTGCGCGATTTCCACTGAACTTGCAAAATCCATCCCGTCAGCAAGTTTATCCAGCTCTTTTTGAACCCTGCTCAAATCGTCAGACAGACAGGCCGCACTGATGGTCACACTATATTTTCCATCCGTCTTCATGACTGTCTGCTGCGAATCTGTATATTTCAGCGTTGCCAGCTCCGACAAAGGAATCCCTGATATAGAAGCCCCTAAAAGCCGACTGGCATCATCATAGCTTCCTTCCGGATACTCCAGGAAAACACTGTATTCATCTCCGTTGGACGTAATCGTCATAGCCTCCGTCCCACTGATCATACTGTACATAGCTCCTGCTACCTGGGCAGGTGTCATTCCTTGGCCCATGGCCTCCAGCGGGTCCACGACTACCCGAATCTGCGTGGAGGTCTCGCCTGCACTGTTGGACACATTCAGTACCCCGGGAACCATCCACGCAGCCTCCTGCATCATGGTTGCAGCCTCTTTGATATCATCAAGGTTTGTAGAATTCAATGTCACAGATCCGCCGGCGCTGGACATCATCATGGTAGACATCTGACTGCTCACTTCGATCTCCAGCTGAATATCCACAATATCGCTGGTTTCTTCCATCCACTGGTCTGCCACTTCCTGACTGGACATCTTGCGGTCATCCTTCAGATTAACGGAGATCGAAGCAGAACCTTTCTGCGCAGTCAATGTGTAGCTCTCCACATCCTCATGAGACGCTACCATATCCTCCAGGCGCTGCATCCGTTCGTCCACTTCTGATACTTTCGTACCGGAGCGGAAGGTGGCACTGATACTGACCATTCCTTCATCCATGGAGGGCATCAGTTCTGTCTCCATAAATGACGCCATTACAAAGGAAAAAACCAGCAAAAGCACTGCAACAAACACACACAGTTTCTTCCGATGAAGCAGCTTTCTCTCCATGACATCATATCCTGCCCTCATCCGGTCCAGGAAATTATTAATCTTGAGTTCTTTCTTCTCCTTTGGTTTAAACAGTTGAAAGAACAGAGGCACCAGTGTCATGGCAGAGATCAGAGATGCAAGCATGGCAAAAATGATGGTATAACCCAGCTGACCAAAGATCTGACCGCTTAAACCTTTCTGCAAGCAAAGGGGCAAGTATACTACCACCGTCGTAATCGTGGAAGCAATAATGGAACCTACCACCCCGCGAGATCCCTGGAGAGCCGCCTCTTTAAAGTCCGGCATCCGGTCTTTGGAGCGGAAACAACTTTCCAGAACAACGATGGAACTATCTACCATCATACCAATCGCAATCACCAGTGCGCCCAGTGTGATCATATTAAGTGAAAATCCTGCCACTGCCATAACAATCACCGTTACAAGCAGAGAAATGGGCATGGAACTGCCGACAATCAAACTTGCTTTCCAGTCCCCGAAGAAGACAAACAGGATAATCATAGAGAGAATAACTCCCATCAGAAGCGTACTTGCCACAGAACCCACCGCTTCTTTGATCTGATCAGACATATCCATGGAAATATCTACCATCAGATTACCATTCTCCTTCACCATCCGGTTCATGACACTCTTCACGTCATTAACCATACCAATGGTGCTGGCCGTTTGATTTTTTGTCACAGAAACACTAATAGTATCTTCGCCGTTAAAACGACTGATACTGTCTTGTTGCTTCTGAGACCAACTCACCTCCGCCACATCAGACAGCTGAATCATGCTGCCCACTCCTGTAAACATGGGAATCCGCTGCAGTTCCTGTATAGTCTGGTTTTCAGAAGTGCTGATCGCGCTGATCGACTGACTTCCCTGTTCCAGGGAACCAAGCGGTATGGTGAAATCTGTGGCGGCGATAAACTGCGCCACCTGGCTCATACTGAGTCCGTACTGATTCAAAGCCTCTTCATCCAGCAACACACGGATATAATGTTCCCGTCCTCCCGTCACTTCCACGTCCGCTACTGTACTGATGGCTTCCAGCTCCGGCACGATCGTATCCTGAACCAGAGAATAGGCGTCACTTCCGTCTGTGGTGCTGACTGAATACATGATACTTGGAATCGCATTCACATCCATCTGGATCACCATAGATTCCTGGCAGTCTTCCGGAAGCGTGGACGCAGTGATATCAAGAGCCGCTCTCAGGTCCAGATACGCATCATTGGTGTCCACACTGTAATCATACTGCAAAAGCACCATGGATACATTTTCCTGGGAATAAGACATGACAGAATCCACACCGCTCAGACTTGCGACTTCGCCCTCAATCTCACTGCTGACCAGAGCCTCCACCGACTCCGGATCCGCCCCCGGATACACGGTCATAACCATCATAATCGGCATATCCATATCCGGCATCAATTCCAGGCGCAGAGTTGTCAGAGAAGAGAAGCCGAATACAACCAATGCCAGAATCACCAGAAGCGTGGATACCGGCCTTTTTAACGATAACCTCGTTAAACCCATATTATTCTGCCTCCTCCGTCATCTCAGTATGATCTGCAGGCTCCTCTTGCTGCCCTTCTGTCTCATCTGTATCTTCTACAGACGTCTCCTCCGGCTCATCTGTAAGCGTCTGGTCCACAACTGCCTCTCCGTCTCTGGATACAATCTCTGCCTCCACTCCGTTTCTCAGTCTGGACGACCAGTTGCTGATCACCTGACTGTCAGCGGTCAGACCTTCCTCAATCACAGCCTCTGTGTCGCTCATAAGTCCCACTGTTACATCTGCTTTCACAACCTGCCCGTTTTCCACACAGTACACATATGCATCCCCTGCCGAAAAATAAATAGAATCATACGGAATAATCAGTTTTCCTGCATCTCTTTGCGTAATTGCGTATACCTTTACAGACACCCCGTTAGGAAGCGCTGCGCCGGCTCCCGTTACTGTGGCTTTTACCTGAAACAGTTTTGTCTGCGGGTTCGTCATGGTACCAATCTCGGTTATAATTCCGTCATATTCCGCTCCATCCCGCTCTACCGTCACATGATCTCCGACTGCAAGTACATTTCTTGCCTTCTCTGCCACATGGAACGTAACAGTCATGGATTCTTTATTGGAAATTATGTATGCAGGATTACCAGCCGCCGCCATGCCGTTCTTCTCCACACTGACTGACTCCACCACGCCACTGATGGGGGATTTCACCGTATAGAAATCCAGCTGCATCTGTGCGGAATCAATTCCGATGGAAGCTGCATGAAGCTGCGCAGAGCTTACGGCATCCGTCTGGGGATAGATTTCATTCTGAGTGATCGCGTATGCCTGTTCCGCCGTATTCAGACTCTCAATCATAGTATCCTGACCGGTTTCCAGCTGATCAATAGCGGATTTCAGCTGCGTCTTGCTGGCATCTATGGAATAGATCTGGCCTCCAAGCTGTTCGACGACGGTTCGGGCCTGATCATAGGAAGTCTTCGCTTCCGCCAGACGCGCATTTAAACCTGCTTCTTCTTCTTCCAAAACCTTTTTTTCCCCTTTTAAAGTATCTAACTCCTTTTTTAAGTTTTCTACATCCGGATTCTGTCCAACCGCACTTTCTCCGCCCATAGCTAATATCTCTGCTTCTTTCGCATCTATCAATTGTTGCTTTGCACTAATTTGAATTTTTACATCTGCTATTTTTCCAGACAATTCCTGATCCAACGCAAAATACGCCTGCCCCGCCGCGTCCGCACCGGCCTGCGCCTGATTCTTCTGTTCCATCAATCCGTCTTTGGCTTCACGTATTTCATCCAGATCGTTTTCCAGCTCCTGGAGCTGGTCCCCCGAATCATACAGACTCTTCCTCAGCTGCCGGATCTGCTCTTCTGTCTGGAAATTCTGCAGATCTCTTGCTCCCCCGTTCTGAGCAGTCACGCCCGCCTGGGCGGATTCATAAGCCGCCTTTGCGTTGGCCATCTGGAGCTGCGCTGCCTCGTCGTCAATCTTAAACAGAACATCCCCCTCCTGCACCTGGTCTCCTACTTCAAAGAACGTCTCTGTCACCGTTCCCGACGCCTTTGGAATCACATATACCTGTTCCTGCGGTGCAACCGTTCCTATATAAGCCGTATCCACCGTAAGCTCTCCGGTCTTCGGCGTCAGCACTTCAACAGCTACCGGGCCCGCTTCTTCTGCTTCTTCTTCCGCACCGCTACAAGCCACAGCAGAAATGCTTAAAGCCACAATCAGCCCCATGGCCGTGAGTCTCTTACTGTTCATAATTCTCTTCCTCCTCATACTCACTCTTATTTTCAGGTCTCATCCAGATTATGCAATGAATTTAAACAGAATATAAATTTGTCCCCTGTCCTTTTGATTTTCCAAAATTTTTTTCTCTCCCACTTCACATTCCGTTCACAATCATTATATATGATAATAAACAGAAAATAAATCAAAATTCACAATTGAGGTACCAAAAATGTTTCATATTTTAGTAGTAGAAGACGATCAGGCGCTGAATAAACTGATCTGCAGAGTACTTACCAAGAACAATTATGAAGTAACTGCCGCTTTTAACGGAGAAGAAGCCCTCACTCTCCTGGACCAGACATACATTGATCTGATCATTACGGATCTGATGATGCCGCGCATGGACGGCTATGACCTGACAAAAGAACTTCGTGAAAGCGGCTATCAGCTCCCCATTCTGGTTATCACGGCCAAAGACACATTTCCGGACAAACTGAAAGGTTTTAAACTGGGTATTGACGATTATATGGTAAAACCTGTGGACGTGAACGAGATGCTTCTGCGGGTAGAAGCGCTCCTGCGGCGCGCCCGGATCATTTTTGAAAAAAAGCTGGAATTTGACCATGTCTGTCTGGACTATATCAATCTGATGGTAACCATCGACGGCAATTCTCAGATACTTCCACAGAAAGAATTTCAGCTTCTATACAAGCTTTTATCCTTCCCCAATCACACTTTTACCCGCCAGCAGATCATGGACGAGCTGTGGGGTTATGATTCCGAGACGGATATCCGCACTGTGGATGTACATGTCAACCGGCTCAGAGATCGTTTTCGGGAAATCCCGTATTTTCAGATCCAGACGATTCGCGGCCTTGGCTATAAAGGAATGATTGAACGATGAAAAGCCATTTTTATTCCATCTGGTTTCGGATTGTCACAGCCTTTTTCTGGGTCATGGTCCTCACTATAGGAGCCCTCGGGTTTACAATTCACCTGTTCAACCGATTTAATGTCTGGGGCCTCCTCTCGCTCCCCATGACCAGCCTGCACATCCTCTCCCTGCTGGCGCTGATCAGTATTGTATTCGGCTCCCTGGTCAGTATGTTTGCTCTGCACCACGTACTGAATCCGATTATGGAGCTGTCCAAAGCTATGCGGAAAGTGGCAAAAGGAGACTATACTATAAGACTGGAACCACCCTCTCACGGACCGAAAAGCGAGATGTATGATCTCTGGAGCAGTTTTAACCAGATGGTTCAGGAACTAAGCAGTACAGAGACATTACACTCAGATTTTATTTCCAACGTCTCCCACGAATTCAAAACTCCCCTGGCTGCCATCAGCGGTTATGCAACACTTCTGCAGGATGACACACTGACAGATGAGGAGCGATGCGAATATATTAACACCATTATTCAGAGTGCCCGGGAGCTTTCCCGTATGACCGGCAATATTCTGGATCTGTCCCGTCTGGAGAATCAGACCATTATCAGCGAGAAAGAATCTTTCCGGGTAGACGAACAGATCCGCCGATGTATCCTGCGCATGGAACCTATATGGTCTTCCAAAAACCTCTGCATTGACCCGGTACTGGAACGCATTGTCTGGAATGGAAATATGGAACTGACTTCGCATATCTGGACAAACCTTCTGGACAATGCGATTAAATTTACTCCTCCAGGAGGGGAGATCAGGATTACCGCACATGTCAAAGACTCCTGTCTAATCGTCGCATTTCAGGACAGCGGAGCCGGCATGACTCCTGAGATTCAAAAGCATATTTTTGATAAATTTTATCAGGGAGATACTTCCCACAAAAAAAAGGGCAATGGTCTCGGACTTCCTTTAGTCCATAAGATCATCGCCCTCTACAATGGATCCATCCAGGTGGAAAGCCAGCCGGACCTGGGCAGTACTTTTACGGTTTCTCTGCCCTTTTGACGGTTTTCCCTGACTTTAATACATTTGTCACTTTAAATATTCTCGCACAGAAAGGCGGCAGATCCAGAACCAGGCGATACTGCCGTTCTTTATGCGGCAAATCTTCTACGCTCCACGTCGCATCTGTCTGCTTTGTATTTCCGCCGTACATTTCCCAGTCCGTATGCAGCAGTTCCTCCAACTCATACAGCATGGGAAGCCCTACTTTAAAATCTTTCCAAAACTGATCCGACAGATTCATCACCATCAAAATCGTCTCCCCGGAAGCCCTTCTCTCATAGGCATAAGTCACATAATCCGCCGCATCTACTTCCAGCCATTCAAAACATTCCGAATTGTATTCCCCGTCATGGAGAGCCGGCTCCGACAGGTACAGATGGGAAAGCCGCTCATAAAAATGATGAAATGCATCATGCAGCGGATAAGACAGGAGTTCCCAGTCCTGCTGCCGGTTCTCATCCCACTCCCGAAACTGTCCGAACTCATTTCCCATAAAGTTCAGCTTCTTGCCCGGATGCGTATATAAATACGTATAAAATGCTTTTACCTGAGGAAATTTAAACTCATAGTCCCCCCACATCTTCTGTATAATCGTTGCTTTTCCATGCACCACTTCATCATGAGAGAACGGAAGCAGAAACAAATCACTGTAAAAATACATCATGGAAAAGGTAAGTTTATGATAATCATAAGGTCTGTACACCGGGGCTGTCTGAAAGAAACGAAGAGTATCATTCATAAATCCCATGTCCCATTTATAGTCAAAGCCCAGACCGTCAAATTCTGTAGGCGCAGTCACCTTCGGAAAATCTGTGGAATCTTCCGCCATCAGCATAACAGACGGATGTCTCCTATGCAGTCCTGCGTTCATATTTCTAAGAAATTCCACAGCTTTCTCATTCACGCCTCTTGCAGGATCTCCATTCCAGTAGATAGCACGGCTGATAGCATCCATACGGATCCCGTCAAAATGAAACTCTGTCAACCAATAATCCGCTGCCGACTGAAGAAAACTCCGCACTTCCCCCCTGCTGTGCATAAAGTTCATTGTCCCCCACTCGCTGTAAGCCGTATCCGGATGGGGAAATTCATAGAGAGGCGTTCCGTCAAAATTCGAAAGTCCATAATCATCTGTAGCAAAGTGCACCGGTACAAAGTCTGTGATGACGCCGATCCCATTCTGGTGGCATCGGTCTACCAGCGTTTTCAGCTGATCGGGACTTCCATATCTGGACGTAGGGGAGAAAAATCCCGTATTCTGGTATCCCCAGGAACAGTCAGCCGGATGCTCCGACAAGGGCAGAAATTCAATATAATTAAATCCCATCCTTTTTAAATATGGAATCAGTTCCTCTGCCAACTCATCATAGCGATACCAGGTGCCATCTGCTTTTCGGCGCCAGGAACCTGCATGCAACTCATAGATATTCATGGGCCGATTATAGTTCTTGTCCCTCTTCTGTATCCAGTGCTGATCCTGAAATACATAAGACCGGTCCACAATCCTGGATGCAAACCCGGGGCGAAGCTCCATCAGCATCCCGTAGGGATCACTGTGCATGGTTCCCTTACCTTGTCTGTCCGTAATACAGTATTTATAATACATTCCGGCTTTTGCATCTGTGATCACACATGTAAACACCCCCGGATGTTCTCCTGTCTCCAGCTTCTGAAATTCCCAGCCGTTAAAATCTCCCTGAAGCTCCACCTTTTCCGCATTTGGCGCATAGATTCGAAAAGCCACGCCGTCTTTCCCTATATGAGCGCCAAAATACTCATATGCATCAAATACATTGCCCGCTAAAAACTTTTGAAAATCCATACTGCTTCCCCCATCTACTTGCTTTTTTTCTATCTTATATGAATTTCCATAAATATGCAAGATATCGGAAGAAAAAAATGAACATTGGACAGTTTTATATTTTCAGAGGTATACGCTTCTGCACTTCCTGCGAGACAATTCCGATCAGCAGCCCAGTAATGACTCCCGCCGCCAGAAGCATCGGGCCATAGTAGATCAGACTTTTTGTCTCCAGCACAATCATCGCCATCACAAGCTGTCCCAAATTATGTGCCACGCCTCCAATCACACTGACTCCTGCAATCGTAAACATTTCGCTTCTCTTTGCCAGATACATACATACAAAGCTTAAAGCAGCACCAGCCAGACTATAAAGAATCATGGACAGATTTCCGAACAGAAAACCGGACAGCAAGATTCTCATCCCATTGACGGCCAGCGCCTCCGCAGGTCCCATAACATACAGCGCCCATACCACCACCAGATTCGCCAGTCCCGGCTTTACACCCGGTATCCCAATGGGTATAGGAATCAAAAGTTCAATGTAACCGATAACCAAAGCCAGCGCGGTCAGAAGTCCAAGCTGAGCAATTCTCTGTGTCTTTTGGTTCCTCATCTCTCAATCCCACCTTTCCTGCGCATGCTTTCTGTTCCAATATCCTATGTACCAGAGCCTGCCTACGTCGTTCCCATCACCAAAACGTTTTATCATGCAGAAAAGCGGTTCCCTGTGAATCCAGCTTTCAGGTCCCCGCTTCCCATTCCTGTTTTTTATTTATGTCCCGCTTTCCAGCGCATTCCCCATCCAAACGCTCTGTCCAAAGCCTCATGCCCCGGATAGAACTGTACAATTTTCTCTACACTGAATGTTTCATCATTCACATTTTCCAAAAGTGCCAGTCCGCACATTCTGTCAGAAGAATTAAAAGTATCCATCTTCACGATCAAATCTTCTGCTCCCGGATACTTCAAAGTGACTGTTGCATCCGCCTGCTTCCAGTTTGCTACCCCTTCATATATAAATGTATACACCAGAATCCTCTGAATATTCGCAATCTCGTTGCCATTGATGCGCAGATTCTCTCCCGCTACTGCCGCGCCGGTCCGGTCATCCCCATCCAGTGCGATAAAAGGTGGCCGGTTCAGAGAACCAAATGCATTGCCAAGGGCCTGTACTGCACCTTTGCTTCCGTCCTTCAGTTCAAAAAGACAGCCCAGATCCAGGTCAATACCGGATGACAACAGACCTGCAAGAAACCCCTTCGGTTTTGCATTCCAGTTCAGATTCACAAGAATCTCACCCAGTCCCGCAGAAGAGGAACCTTTTTTCAGACTGACTTTTTGTCCCTTTTGTAGATTAATTGCCATGTTGCTTTACCTCCTCAATATCTGTTCATTTTATTTTTATTCATCACATATCCAAGCCCGGCACCTACAACCCCACCTAATATATGGGTCAGGTTGGAGACATTATCTTGTACAAAAATACCCTGATAAATCTGTTCTCCCATATAGATCAACGCCACCAGTATAAACGTCAGCGGGATTGATCCTTCCTTAATGCTTGTAAATGATGATAATAAAATCAACGCAAATACCACTCCGCTGGCCCCAAGAAGCTGCACCCTCGGAAAGAATACAAAATTCACGATTCCGGTCACAAGTGCAGTTGCCAGAATTACAAAGAGCATATTGGACGAGCCGTATTTCTCCTCCAGCAACGGACCCACCACCAGAATCAGCATAACATTTCCCAGAAAATGATCCCAGCCCGCATGACCGAACACATGGCCTGCAAACCGGATATAAGTTACGGGACTCAACAGAGAAGAACGGTATACACTGAAAAACATGTCTGTCGTCTTCCCCTCAGTAGCCATTCCCAGAAGCAGTGACAGGAGACAAATGATCGCAAATGACAAAATCACCGGCGAATTAAATGATATCTTTACTTTTGACAAACCCGCTTTCATGTACAGTACCCCCAATACACATTTCTTTATTTCTATTATACCATACTTCATGTATTCTGCAATAACAAAACACGGGGTACACTCTTTCAGCAATTTTTTCACTATGCATTTCATACTTGAACGGCACTTCCGGACTTTTCAATTTTCCGCCTGCAATAGAAGAAAGCCGGAATCAGGAACGCATCTGCAAACACCCAGGCTGCCGGATGTGCGAAACAAATCCCTGCAAAGCCAAAATGCCTGGCGACCACCAGCGCTACCAGACTTCTGGCAATCATCTCCATTACCCCGGAAATAATGGCAAATACGGAAAATCCCATCCCCTGGATCGTAAAACGCACCGTATTCACCAGGGTCAGCAGACAGTAACCGCCTGTGCAGCACAGAAGGAACCGGTAAGCATATGTGATGATCTCTGTCTCCTTTGCATCCAGAAATAAAAGAACCATATCTTTTCCAACTGCAAATGCAGTTAAGAAGCAGATCACAGATACCAGGAACCCCATCAGAGAAGCCTGCAGAAGTCCTTTTCCTATCCGGTCCACCCGTCCGGCTCCCATATTCTGACCCGTATACGGCGCCATCGTCTGTCCAAGCGCCTCCACGGGGCAGGAAATAAATACATTGATCTTCTGGGCTGCCGTGACGCCTGCCACCACCGCTGCTCCCATACCGTTGATCGCCGTCTGCAGCACCAACGAACCGATGGCAGTAACCGAATACTGAAGTCCCATGGGAATCCCCATGAAACAAAGCCGCTTTATGTATTTCCTGTCAGGTTTCCATTCCTCCTTTGACGCTCTCAGAACCGGATACTTTCTGCGCATATACAGAAGACAGACGCCACCGGAGATTCCCTGAGAGACCACAGTCGCCAGCGCAGGACCCTCTACATTCATGTGTAATCCCAGTATGGACACAAAATCCAGCACAATATTCAGGACAGAAGATATAGCCAGAAAAATCACTGGCGTTCTGCTGTCTCCCAGAGACCGTATAATCCCGGCCAGCAGGTTATACAGAAATGTACAGGGTATCCCACAGAACACGATGAAAATATATACATAAGCATAATCAAAAATCTCATCGGGCGTATTCATAAGCCTCAGGACAGTTTTGCATGCAATCGTCACAGACAGAGTCATGACCACCGCAAATCCTATGCTGAGCCACACGCTGTTTGTCACAAATCTGCGCAGTCTGCCCTCCTCCCTGGCCCCGAACATCTGGGCCACCGGTATGGCAAAACCGTTGCATACGCCCATACAGAACCCGATCACCATAAAATTCAGAGAAGCTGTGGAACCAACGCCAGCCAAAGGAGCCACTCCCAGATATTTCCCTACCACAACTGTATCCACCATACTGTAGAACTGCTGAAACAGCATCCCCAGGAACATAGGAACGGCAAAGCCGATGATCAATCTGATCGGGGAGCCAGTCGTCATGTCTTTTGTCATATCTCTCTACCTCTTTCAAACAAAATCGAAAGAGATTATATGCTCTGACAATCCATTTGTCAATTTGGAAACAGCACAGTCTCACAGGGATTTTTTCTGTCTTTTCTGAGCAATCCGACGAATCAGATCTTTCGTGTATAAATCCGGAGCCACTGTCGTTCTTCCTCCTCCATATAAGGCGACAGCGTCTCATATACCTGCCGGTGATATGCATTCAGCCAATCCCGCTCCTGTGACGTCATCTCTTCCGGAAGGATTCCGTCCAGGTCCACGGGCGTCAGGGTCAGTATCTCAAACTCCATAAATTGGCCATATACATTTTGAATACCTTTTTTGCAGACCAGTTCATTTTCCGTCCGGATTCCATATTTTCCTTCCAGGTAAAAGCCTGGTTCATCTGTCGTCACCATCCCTGCTTCCAGCACTGCAGGCTGCACTCCCGCCTCTGGCTGCTTCCAGCGAAATGCATTGGGTCCTTCATGGACATTCAGAAGATATCCCACACCGTGGCCGGTACCATGCTTATAATCCGCTTCCATCTGCCACAGAGGTTTTCTGCACAATATATCCAGATGAGAACCCGTACATCCATATAGAAATTTTGCAAAAGCCAGGTTCAGATTTCCCCTGCATACAGCAGTAAACATTCTTTTCTGTTCTTCACTGACCGAACCAAGAACATATGTTCTCGTCGTGTCTGTTGTTCCTTCCAGATAATGCCCGCCTGCATCTACCAAAAGCAGCCCGTCCGTTCCGATCCGGATGTCGCTCTCCTCTGTAGCCGAATAATGCACAATTGCCCCATGAGGGCCCCATGCACAGATCGGCGCAAAGCTTTGTTCCAGGTAATGGACCTGCTCCTTTCTGCGTGTATCCAGATATTCCGCCACATCCCGTTCTGTAATTTCTTCTTCTGCATGGGTCTTCAGCCAGTACATCAGCCGGGTGAATGCAAGTCCCTCTTTCAGATGAGCGGTCCGAAGATTCTGAAGCTCTGTTTCATTCTTGACCGCTTTCATCAATTCTGACGGATTGCTTTGGTCAATCACCTGCACAGATTCCGGAAGCCCAAAAAGCAACCGGCTGTTTACATTTTTCTTATCCAGTAATATTTTTTGTACGCCTGTAAGCTCCTCCAAATCTTCGTATATTTTCTCATATTCCCTGATCTCGATTCCCAGATTTGATAATTTTTTAACAATCTCTTCCGTTACCACTTGTTCCCGTACATACCAGATACCACTCGTCTGCGTCATATACAGATAAGACAACACCACCGGCACGCCCGGGATATCATCCCCCCGCAGATTCAGAATCCAGGCAATATCACACAAAGACGCCAGTACATGAGCATCCGCTCCCGCCTTCTCCATCTCCAGACGGACTCTGGCAAGCTTCTTCTTTGTCCCCTCTCCGGTATAGCATTCCTCCAGCAAAAAGACCTTCTTATCTGGTATTCCAGGACGCTCTTCCCAGATCTCTCCCACCAGATCTTCGGTCATCTGCACATCGGCGCCCCTTTCTCCCGCCGCCTGAAAAAACCGCTCCGCCTGGAAAGCTCCCATCACTCTCCCGTCAAATCCCAGCCTGCCACCTTCTGCAAGCTTCTCTTTTACATACGCTTCCAGCTCTGGCACCTCCGGCTCACCCATCCGGAACAGCCGGATTCCAGTACCCTGCAGTTGCTGCTCTGCCTGCAGAAAATATCTGCCGTCCGTCCAGAGTCCCGCTTCTCTCATGGTAATCACCAATGTCCCCGCTGAACCGGTAAACCCGGACATATATTCTCTCGCCCGATAGTGGGCGCACACATACTCTGATTCATGGCAGTCTGCGGACGGTACCACATAGACAGTGATTCCTCTTTCCTGCATCTTCTGCCGAAGTTTTCCGATTCTGTCTGTTATCATATAGGCCTCCTGCTTTCATCATAGTTCCCCTACGGTCCTTCTAGCACTCCAATTCCAAAAGCCGTCCCTCCGCATCTGCTTCCCGACCATTTGCTTTGACAGCAATAAAATATGGCACTTTTTCGTTCCATTCTTTTTTATCTCTGAATACTGAAAATTCACTCCAGTTTTTCTCTCTGAAACCTCCCATTTGTTCGTATGGATCCACTACTTTTATCTTTTCCCTTTCTTTTATAATTGTAACCGTATGCAAAACATGGTTTTGTTTCATTCCATACAATTCGGATGCTTCCAGGCAGGCAACAACCATATATCCCTGATCCAGGTATTCTCTGATCACAGGTTCATCGAATCTGATTGTCACATACGGACTGCCGCATGCAGATCTTAAAGATTTATAATAATAATACAAAGCGTTCCTGTTATCAAAGCACTCTTGTTCTATAATCTTTAATTGATCTATATTTATCCGGTTTTGTTCTGAGAAAATATGCGAAAGCAAAGAATCATCCGAATCCAGTACAAATTCACAGGCCAGATGCAGAAAATCAAGCACCTCCGGCAAATAGGTAAAAAATCCCCTTCCTGACAGAAGTGCAAGTCCTTTCTTATTTAGAAGAATCTCCCGGATCTGATCTTCGGAAACGGGTATTCCCAGAATTCCCAGCATATTCCTGAGCGCACAGAGCCAGCAGTCATTATCATTTTCCTGATAGTATACAGTTGTATCAGCCATGGTTTCTCTATATCTCCCAGATCAGAATGAAAAATGTCTCTGGCAGGACAATATCGTCCAGGTTCACCAAAACATATTCTTCAGATTCCTCCATACTCAGTAAATCGTCCTTGCTGGAACAATAACAGTTACAATTTTTTATACCTGTCCCTGCATAGTAAAAGCTCAAATGAAATTTATCACAAACACAGGGTATATTTTCAAACAGATAGTTTTCCCTTTTGTTCAGTTTTGTCCTGAAACGGAAAGAAACCCTTGTCCCTTCTTCTAAAGCATTGTTAATCTGGTAAATATGTTTTTTCCTGTTCGCAGGAGAATATGAAATCACTTCTGATGGGGCAGAATCAACGCCGTTTTCTTTAAAACTAACAATTTCAAAACTATTTTCCGGTGCATCCTTCGCCATTAAAAATGGAAAAGATAAAACTCTTTTCCCATCAGAGAGTTCCTCCATATATTGATTGTAATCATCTCTTTCGTCTGTATAATATATTTCGAACTCCTCTTCCTTCCTCAGTCCTGCCACAGAGAATTTAACAGTAAACATACCTGTAAAAAATTCCGGATCGCTACTGTCCTCTGTCAATACAATATTTACATATACATTTTCCCGGTAACAGTTTTTTTCCATTACCCGATAATTCTGCAGAATATTTTCTGTGATCTTCCGTGAGACCCGTTCGCCCAGAATGGCATCCATGCTGCACTGCAAAATCTCTTCTTCACGCTCATCCTTAATAAAGTTTCTCATCAAATCAGGATTGGTAAGTATATCCGCCACACTCTTCTTTAATTGAATTTGATACATACTGCTTATCAAAAAATCCAGAAAAAACACAGAAAAAACAGTAATTGATACGTTCTGAGCTGCCACACACATATGATACCCGACCTCTGAACACCAGTCGGCAGTATTTCTCGTCCATCTGCCTGCAATAACCGAAAAAGCGCCATATGCGATTACCGCAACCACTGCGATCAACAACTTACGTTCATTATAAAATTTAAATATAATCTCTAAATATTTCTTTTCCTTTTTATTTTTCTCTTCTTTCATGGCTGTTTTCCATTGCTTTCTCTTCAAAACCTTGTTGTTCAAGAGGCAGTAAACCGCCCATCAGCCGGGACACCGCGTTCGTATTCCAATGCATTTTTTCTGTACGGATTTTACGGGGAGCCTCCATTTCAGTAATTATTTTTTTCATAATTTCAATCTCCTGCTTTCCATATCTGTTTTTTGTTTATATCATACCACAAAATATGTCAAATAACAATTATGCATCCTGATCAGAGCTGGTCCTTTCCAGGCATATCTAAATTTTTAAACCTTATATATGGCTTCTTTCTGTCAGAACATGCTCGTAGCCCACAAACTTAAAAAAGGCAATGCACCGCAGAACAACGTCCCGGCCATTGCCTCCCTACAGAATGATTCCAGACAATCAAATTTCCATCATTATTTGCATCTGAAGATTATCGGCTGCAGCCTTTATCCCAGGATCGCTTTATCGCTGGCAAATTCTTCTCCGCTGACTTCTTCAAACTTATGAAGCAGATCTTCCACCGTCAGATTCTGCTTCTCTTCTCCGCAAATATCCAGAATGATCTTCCCGTCCATCATCATAATCAACCGGTTTCCATGAGTGATCGCATCCTTCATATTATGAGTGATCATCAGTGTAGTCAACCTGTCCCGGTTTACAATCATATCTGTCGTCTCCAGCACCTTTTCTGCAGTCTTCGGATCCAGGGCCGCCGTATGCTCGTCCAGAAGCAAAAGCTTCGGTTTCTTTAAAGTGGCCATCAGGAGTGTCAGCGCCTGTCTCTGTCCGCCGGACAGCAGCCCCACCTTGGAGGTTAATCGCTCCTCCAGGCCCAGACCCAGGGTCGACAGCAGCTTCTTGTACACTTCTCGCTCCTGATTCTTAATTCCGGCTCTCAGAGTCCGGCTCTGTCCTCTGCGAAGTGCAAGCGCCAGATTCTCCTCGATTCCCATCGTCGCAGCAGTTCCATTCATGGGATCCTGAAACACGCGGCCGAGAAACGCCGCCCTTCTGTATTCCGGGAGCTTTGTCACATCCTGTCCATCAATCAGAATGTGTCCCTGGTCCACCGGCCATACTCCTGCAATGGCATTGAGCATGGTGGATTTCCCTGCTCCATTGCCGCCGATTACTGTGACAAAATCCCCGTCCTCCAACGTCAGATCTATTCCCCGAAGAGCCTGTTTTTCATTTACCGTCCCCGGATTAAATGTTTTAAATATATTTTTGATCTCCAGCATCTTACACACCTCCCCTGCTGCCTGCTTTTGAGAAATATCTGCGTTTCCAGGTAGGAATCGCAAGGAAGACCGCCACAACTGCCGCAGATAAAAGTTTCAGCAGATCCGTGTCAATTCCCAGCCAGATCACGATTTGAAGCACAAAGTAATAGATGATCGAGCCCAATGCGACTGCCAAAAGCCGGAATCCAAAATTTCGGAAAATTTTTCCAAATACTGCTTCTCCGATAATCACCGCAGCCAGACCGATCACAATCGCGCCGCGCCCCATGCTGACGTCGGCAAAACCCTGGTACTGCCCTAACATTGCTCCCGCAATCGCCACCAGGCCATTGGAAATCATCAGCCCAAGTACCCGGTTAAAATCTGTATTGATCCCCTGTGCTCTTGCCATCTTATCATTACATCCTGTAGCGCGCAGAGAGCATCCCAGTTCTGTTCCAAAGAACCAGTACAGAATCAGTACCAGTACCACGATTGTCAGTGCCACAATCAGAATTGTATTTTTATAGAAAGGCACCCCTTTAATATAACGAAGTGAAACCAGCAGGTCAAACTTATCCACATTGATCGCCTGATTGGCCTTTCCCATAATTTTCAAATTAATCGAATATAACCCAAGCTGCGTCAGGATACCGGCCAGAATTGCCGGAATCCCCATAAATGTATGTAACAGACCGGTAGCCATCCCGGCCAGCATGCCTGCCAACAGAGCCGCCACCATAGATATCCAAACGTTCTGTCCGCTTTGCATCATCATGATACAGACTGCACCTCCGGTACAGAGTGTACCGTCCACAGTCAAATCTGCAATATCCAGGACTCGGAAAGTGATGTAAACACCGATTGCCATAATTCCCCAGATTAGTCCCTGCGCCACCGCCCCCGGCAAAGCATTGATTAAATTCATAATATTCATATTCTCATCACCTCAGTAAAATCATCCTGACGAAATACACTCCTGATCTGTCTGTACAGGTCACTCATACAGGAAGCCATATGCAACGACAACAGCGAGAAAGGAGTAATCCTGTCCCGCTGCCGCCAACAGATCATTCTGTTCCGTAATTTATTGATTATTCTGCAATTGCCTCATAGTCTGCCGGAATCTCAATACCCAGCTCCTCGCAGATAGCCGGTGTATACTTTTTGGTGAACTGCGGAGCATACTCAATCGGCATCTCGGAGATATTTGCTTCTCCGGTCAGAACCTTCGCTGCCATCTTGCCGGTTGCAACTCCCAGATCATAATAGCTGATGGAAAGCGTTGCAACGCCGCAGCCTGCACAGATTCCTTCTTCGCCTGCTACTACCGGAACTTTCGCCGGACGACATACATTGTCGATCAGTTCCGCATTATTTGCTGCCGTATTATCCGTCGGAACATAGATCACATCACTTTCAGAAGTTGCTGTAGTCACTACGGAAGTCAGATCATTGGAATCCGAAAAGCCATACTGCTTGCAGGTATAACCAAGTCCTTCCAGAGTCTTCTGTACTTCGTCCACCTGATACTGTGAGTTTGCCTCCGCAGTACAGAAGATCAGGCCCACATTCTTTGCATCCGGGAACAGTTCCTGCAGCATCTTTGCCTGTTCATCAAGAGGAGCCAGGTCAGACGTACCGGAGATATTGCCCCCTACCGTCCCGTCGAACCCATCAATGCCAAGCGCCACACCATATTCCGTCACAGAAGTGCCAAGGATCGGGATCTCATTGGTTCCCGCCTGAGCCGCCTGAAGAGCCGGCGTTGCATTGGCAAGGATCAGATCCACACCACCAGATACAAATCCGTTAATAATTGTAGAACAGGTATTTGGATCATTCTGGGCATTCTGCATCTCAAATTCCACAGTTCCCTCACCAAGTTCTTCATTTAAAGCATCCATAAACCCTTTGGTAGCCGCGTCAAGAGCATCATGCTCCACCAGCTGGCAGATACCAACTGTATACTGTGCTTCTCCGGAAGCTGTATTCTCTGCCGCCGGTGCTTCCGGCGTTTCAGCATCTGCAACATCACCTGTCTCCGCTGCGTCTCCTGCCGGCGCCTCAGCCGTTGATCCCGAAGTATCATTACCACCGCCGCATGCGACCAGACCAAGACCCATGGTCATTGCCATAACGATCGCCAAAATCTTTTTCATGTCTCTTCCTCCATTTTCCCTGAATCTAATATTTTGCTATTGCTTAATAGCTTTTTCGATTATAGCGCTTTAAAGCAAAAAAGTCAACAACTTATCTGCTTTTTTGCTGGAAACACGAAAAAGGATTGACAAAATGAGTTAGATAAAAACGACCTTTTATAGGAAAGAGACCTGAGGTTGGTCCGCTGCTTTACAACGACTGTCTCTTTTTCCCTTTAACGAATGAGTAAAATTTTCTAAAAGATTGGCAACCTGAAAATCAAACAGTGCCCTTACAAAACGGCACATCAGAACAGGAAATCAAGAAATGGTTTCCTGTTTTTTACACCTGTTTTGATGATTTTCTGAAGAAGACGGCATAGATTATGTTCTGGCATCTTATCCCTTGTAAAACATTTAGTCAAACAATACCTCATCCACTGTCACAAACTCAAAGCCCTCTGCTTTCAAAAGAGAGATAATTCGCTCTGTCGCCTGTACGGTGCTTTTATAACTGTCATGCATTAATATAATATCATTTTCCCCCGCATTTTTCACCACATGCTCTACAATAGAATCCACATTCTGTGTGGTCCAGTCCAATGTGTCAATTGTCCACATGACCGGTATCAAGTCCAGATTAGATTCCAGCCCTTCATTCCAGGTCCCAAAAGGAGGACGCACATACTCTGTCCCTTTACCAGTTAGTTCCTCAATGAGCCGGCTTGTTTCCTCAATCTCTTCGCGGGCTTTCTCTTTCGCCAGACCTGTGATCTGTACATGGTGAAACGTATGATTACCGATCAGATGACCCTTCTCGGCAATTTCCTTTACCAGCTCCTCATGTCCTTCGATATTCTGTCCAAGCAGAAAAAAGGTTGCAGGCACCTGGGCTTCTTCCAAAACTTCCAGCATTTGTTTTGTATAGACCGGATGCGGTCCATCGTCAAAGGTCAGCGCGATCTTTTTTGCCTCCTGTTCTTTTGCACCTTCCGGCTCCTTACCCCCCTGTCCTTTCGCTTCCTCCTGTTTCTCCGTAGATTCCGAACAGACTTCCACTTCTGTCCCTGTTCTTTTTATTGTTCCATATAAAATGATTCCACAGCACAAACATCCGATCAACCCACAAAATCACCATCTTGTTTTCCATCCGGACATATTCGTCTCCCGGCCAACTCTCCATATCCAACTGCCGGTACACCACATCGGCAGTCAATGATACATTCTATTATCACACTTTATGACTATCTGCCTGTTTCATAGAACCTGTTTTGTATGAATTTCCGATGGTTCTTAATATCTGTAATTTCTTTTTGCTTTTTTTGGGGTTTATTTATTCTTTTTAGAAATCTTTTAGAAGAGCGACATATTTTAGACACATTTCCCTGATAGTATAGTATCTGTAAGGAAGACATATCCGTATTTCATTCATAACACTTGGGGAACTGTAAAAGGTTCCCCACTCCCTCGAAGTTTCAAGGTTCTCACGAAAGTGAGAGCCTTTTATTTTTGGAATTTATTCTATTTTTTCTAAAACTGTCGCCCGGAAGAAGAAAAGCACCTGCTGCCGATCTGCCCTTATTTGCTTGTATATTTCTGGGAATGAACATCAGTTCGCCCTTGCGTCCTGCTGCCGGATGTGATAAGACTGAGAAAAGGAAAACCAGAGACGCACGGCTTACCCAACATGAAAGCTTTAACCTTTTACAAGGTTAGCCATCATTATTGCAGTAATGGCGGCTATTTTCGTCCCCTGAAGATCGTATAGCATAGACCAACAAGGGCAACAATGAAAATTCAAGTCTGAGCAAAGTCAGAATATGTAATCGTCATTGGCGTTCCCTTCTTCCTGTTGAAGTCTTGAAGTCCCATTTTCTGTTCGAAAAAATAATGACAAATCTTCTATTAAATGGTATGATAAAATAAAAAACGCAGGAGGGCATCAACTTGGATAACCAGACAAAAATTGATCATGATCTAATTGAATCTCTGCTGTCTGCGCTGGATGCCCCCAGTCAGGAATCCATACCGAAACCAGGGTCATCAGACAACGGTTCTTTCTTTTCATCCTTTTCTATTCACGCTGCTAATGAGTTCAAAATACTCATGGATCAGATGCCCGGAGGATTTTTTATTTACCATGCAGATGAAGACGAAAAACTCATCTATGCCAACCGTGCTTTACTCCGGATTTTTAATTGTGACACAATGAAAGAATTTCAGGAACTGACCGGTAATTCTTTTCGTGGAATTGTCCATCCTGAAGATCTGGAAGAAGTCGAAAAAAGTATCTGGGAGCAGATCGCTCAAAGTCATCACGACCTGGATTATGTGGAATACCGGATCGTCCAAAAGGGAGGCGCTGTACGCTGGGTGGAAGATTATGGACATTTTATCCACAGCGAGACCTGCGGTGATATTTTTTATGTATTTGTAGGGGATGCCACTGAAAAAAAGGAACGGCAGGAAGCAGAACATCTTCAGCGTCTTGAAGTGATAGAAGGGCTCAGTATTAATTACGAATCTATTCTGTACGCAAATCTGGATGACAATCAAATACTGCCTTACCGGTTGAGCAGCCGTGTCCGGTATCAGTTTCAGGAAATATTTCGTACCTGCAGATATGATCTTTTTCTTTCGGAATATCTGAAAACCTGGGTTCATCCAGATGATCAGGACATGGTTGCCTGTTCCATTGCGCCAGATTCTATCCGGCGCAAACTGTCCAGCTGCAGAAGTTTTTATATTAATTTCCGCACCATAGAGGACGGAGAAATCCAATATCTGCAGCTTCTTATTGCCAGAGTGGGAACTGTAGAACATATTTCCTGTATTGTCCTCGGTTCCCGACGGATAGATGATGAAATTCAGCATGAGATAGAACAGAAAAAAATATTTGAAGATGCATGGAACCAAGCCCGATTAGCTAATATCACAAAAAGCAGATTTTTATCCAACATGTCTCATGACATGCGTACCCCACTGAATGCAATTACCGGTTTTTCAGCCCTTGCCAGGAAAAATATAAATGATCCTGAAAAAGTCCTGAATTATCTGGATAAAATTGACATGTCCAGCGACCATCTCCTTCGTCTAGTTAATCATATTCTGGAGATTTCACGCCTGGAATCAGGCTCCATCGAAGTTCTGGAATCAGAAGGCAGACTTCAGGATATCATAGAAGATTTAAAGAAAAACATACTGCCCCGGGCAAAAGCCAAAGACATTGCATTTTCTGTTGATTTGTCTTCACTGATCCATGATATGGTCTACTGTGACAGTGCAAAGATTGTTCAGATTCTTGTCTATCTAGCCGGCAATGCCGTCAAATATACAGGCAACGGCGGACATGTCCTGTTAACAGTTACAGAAGAATCCGAACCCGCCACCGAATACGCACTCTATCATTTCTCGGTGGAGGATGACGGTATTGGTATCGACAAAAAATATCTCAAAAGTATCTTCGAACCATTTGAACGAGTATCCGACACCACTTCCTGCGGAGTCTTTGGAACAGGACTCGGACTGACGCTTGCCAGAAATCTTGTGGAAATGATGTCCGGAAAGATTGACGTGACCAGTACTCCCGGAATCGGCAGTATTTTCACCATGACGATCAGACTCCGCATCCGACACAATCAGGAAATCACCTACGAAGAAGCACAGGAAAATGTCAGAAAGCTTTTAAACCATCGAAAAATTCTTCTGGTGGATGACAATGAATTAAATCTTGAGATTGAAACGGAGCTTCTCCAGGAAATCGGAATCTCCACGGACACTGCTGAAAACGGACAGGAAGCCATAGATAAACTTACAGCATCTCCTGCCGGAACCTACGCACTGATTCTGATGGACATCCAGATGCCGATTATGAATGGCTATGATGCGGCCCGTACCATCCGAAGCCTCTCTGAGCCTGCCCTCTCTGGTATCCCAATCATTGCTTTGTCTGCCAACGCATTTGACGAGGATCGCCGCCGATCCATGGAAAGCGGCATGAACGCACATATGGCAAAGCCACTGGATATGGCGATTCTTCTGGAACTGCTCTCTTCTATCATACGCCCTGAATAATTCAGCGTCCGCAGTCACAAGGTGACCACGGACGCCTTTCTTGTCTTACTTATCTTCTTCCCCGAAAATGTCATCTATCTTTTTTTCTGTATCCTTTATGCCGGAAATATTCAGATTCCGGGTCACTTTTGCATCGTATGTATCCGCCTTGACAATTTCGGCAAGATCAATCCCCACCGTTTCTTTCATTGACTCAAAAAGTCTGGTCATGATCGCTGGTACATTTCCTGCCACATCGCCTACGCCGGCATTCTCTCCATTTCCAATGATTGTTATCTTATCAATCTGCGCAAGCGGCTCCGCTATCTTTCCGGCAATCTCCGGCAATACGTCAATCAGCATCTCTGCCACAGCCGCCCTGTTGTATTTCTGATAGGCGTCTGCTTTTTTCTCCATGGCTTCTGCTTCTGCCATACCTTTTGCACGGATTGCTTCTGCTTCCGCCTCACCTCTTGCCTGAATACCTGCCGCTTCTTGCTCCATGGTATATTTATTGGCTTCCGCCTGGGCTTTCTTCGCCAAAGCGTCCTGCTCCAGTTCATATTTTCTCGCTTCTGCCTGAGCCTTTTTCGCCAAAGCATCCTGCTCCGCCTCGTACTTCTTCGCTATGGCATCCTGCTCTGCTTCGTATTTCTTCGCTTCCGCCTCCCGCTGCCGCTTGGCAAGTGCTGCCGCTGCTGCCTGTTCCACTGCATAACGGTCTGCATCCGCTTTCTTGTTGATCTCTGCTTCCAGTGCCTGCTGTTTGACCAAAACTTCCTGTTTGCGAAGTTCTGCTTCTCTCTCTGCTTTTGCAATCTGTGCATTGACTGTCGCAGTCTGAATCACTTTCTGCTGTTCCTGTTCCTGAATCTTATAAGCGGCATCTGCCATAGCCTTTTTGGTATCAGAAACCTGCTGAAGCTCCGCTTTCTTAATGGCCAGCTCATTGTTCTTCTCTGCAATCTCTGTCTCTGCCAGCACTCTTGCATCATTGGACGCCTTATTCGCCTCTGCCTGTGCAATCGCCACATCCCGTTCTGCCTGTGCCCGTGCAATCGAAGCATCCTTTTTAATCTTTGCCGTATTGTCTGCACCCAGGTCTTTGATCAGTCCATTTTCATCTGTCACATTTTGAATATTGCAGGATACGATTTCGATACCCAGCTTCTTCATATCCTTTGATGCTTTTTCCATAACCTGATCAGAAAAAGAATCCCGGTCTGTGTTGATCGACTTCAACGTCAAAGTACCTATGATCTCACGCATGTTTCCCTGCAGAGAGTCCTGCAGGTCAACGGAAATCTGTTCCGGCGTCTTATTTAAAAAGTTCTTTGCCGCCAGCTGAATCCCTTCTGTGGTCGGATCAATCCTCACTTTTGCCACTGCATCCACATTGACATTAATAAAATCCGTGGTTGGTACTGATTGTTCTGTTTTAATGTCTACCGTCATCTGCCCCAGGTACAGTTTATCCAGCCGCTCAAAAAACGGCACCCGGATACCTGCGCGACCAGTCAATATCCTCGGCTCTTTCTTAAGTCCTGAGATAATATACGCCCTGTCCGGTGGTGCTTTCACATACCCCACAAGCAAAACGATGATCACCAGCAATACAAGCACTACCGGGATCAGATACCCTAAAAACGATTGAAACAATACATCTGACATGATACTTCCTCCTACTTTCGTTCTTCACACCTTTTTCTTATATATGCTGGAAGTTTCCTTCCGGTGCTTCTTTTGTACAAAAATAAACCCTTCATATCTCCCGCTCAAATCTCTTCCGGTTTGCTTCCGTGTATCCGACAGCCATATCCGGATTAGCCTCCTGGAGCTTCTCCAGAAGTTCCCTGGCTTCCTGCATACTCTCAAACTGAAAAATTTCTCTCTTCCCGTCCCGTTCCACGACGATAACTCTGCCGATCTCCCCATGAAAATTTCCGCAGCACATCTTTGCCGATACTTCCTCCCGCTGCAGATACGCCCACACCAGATCTTTGACAAAAATTTCACATACAGACAGAAACTTTCTGCATATAAGCTTCCCTTCTGCGACCGTTACTTTTGCCATAGATACCTCCTTTTTTGGGCAGATGCTTCTTGAAATCTGCATCAGTCTCCCACAACACCACTATAATTCCGTAAAAGTATAGCGCTGCAGCATTCCGGATGTATTCACATGATAAAGAATCGTTCCGTCTGCCAGATCTTCCCGTTCCAGTTTCAGATCGCTGTCCTTATGCCTGTCCCGGATATACGCTTCCGGATCTTCGATCATCACTTCCTCAAAAAATACATCCCGCATCTGATTATTTGCACATTCGTTAAAAATCTCATGCACTACCTCATATTCTTTCATTTTGCCCTCCTTTTTATTCTTCATGTCTGTCCTACTGGTCGTCCACCTGTTTTTTCAAATATCTGCCAACTACATGAGCAAATGTGGAGAGATCCCGAATATACGCAAAATCTTTACCGAAAATCCTCCGTTCTGCCATCAGATCCTGCTCTTCCCCCGCAAATACTCCAAGCACAGCAATTCCCTGGCTCCGAAGTCTACGCACTTCTGCGGCCGTATCTTTTACCGCATATTCGCCCGTATAGACCGACGGATTTTTCACATTGGGCCGGTTGACCACCAGGTCATTGGGCCGCCCATCGCTTAAGACAATCAAGACCTTGTTCTCCTCTGTTCTTTCCAGCAGACCTTCTGCAGAAGCCCTGATTGCCAGTCCGTCCCGGTTATTGGAAGAAGAAGTAAATTCCATCAGGCGCCAGTCCGCTTCCCGGCCCTCGTCATATTCCCGGAATCTGCGCATGACTGTATGATCCCAGAACGTACAAAAACCGAAGACCCGATGAGGAATCCCTGCTCTGGAGAGAGCAGCCGACAGAATATATCCCTGCAACGCCACCATATGCTGACGGCTTCTCTGGGAACCGCTGGCATCAATCAGCACATCTACTACAAAATCCGAACAATGCCTTCTGGTCTCCCGCAGGAAAAGTCTGGCATCTTCTGATCTTCCCACTTTCCAGAGCTTTGCCGGAACAATATTCCCGTAAGACGCTGCATACTGCTCCGCCTCATTTCTTGCCTGCAGGGAACGCTTCAGGATGTCTCCCAGTTCATTGATATTATGGCGTGTCACACGCGCATTCTGTCGGTAAAATCTCTGATTCATCTCCCAGGTCCGCTTTGCCATCACATAAGTGTTGTTTTCCCGCACACAGTTTCCGATGATACCATCTGTAAAGTACAGTTTACAATCTGCATGGACTCCTCTGCAGATCCGTCGGTTCATCCTCTTCAGCTCCCGTTCCTCCATATAGGAAGAGCCAAAATGCAATTCTATGTAGGAATGCATTTTTTGTGCCGCTTCTTCATTGATCAGAATCTTGCCAATACGCGTTTTCCCGGTCTCATCCTCTTCTTCCTCCACGACACTGCTGCTGGCCTGACGCATCATCTCTTCCAGAGAACTCTCCGCTGCCGTCTCGTCCAGGAAATCCTGCCAGTCAAATTTCCTCAAGTCATCTGTGGGAACTGCCAGAACTTCCCTAAGCCCCCCGTGTTCTTCTTCGAATTTCGGGTCCACCAGACAGTTATAGAACGTATCTACCTGGCGAATCACATCTATGGTCTGTACGGCGTTTCTGAGCGCAAACAGGGCTTCTGCCTGCTCCCGTATCTTCTTCTCCGCCGTCCATTTACCATCAATTCCCTCCTGCAACATGGCAATCTTCATCCGTCCGGCTGCATTGCCCGGTCTGGAAAGCCTGTGAAAATCTCTCTCCAAAATATCTGCAAAAGCTTTCTTCCTGAGTGTCGCCACTCCTTTCCTTTCTCCTGTCACCTTCTCCGCCACTGCCTGGTCCACACACATCTGCGCCAGATTTGAGAGAGCGGACTCATCTGCTCCCAGATACAGTTTTTTCACCAGATACAATCCAAGTTCATCTTTGGAAAAATATCTGGCAAAAGCCCCCTGTTTCACCGCATCATACAGAGAAATATATTTGGATCGCCGAAAAGACTGTATATCCAGTTCCACATCCAGCTCATAGTCGCCGCTTACGGTCCACAGAAGATTTTTCATACGATTCTGCAGCTCATACTCGTATTCTTCCTCCGTATACCCCCCTGACTGTTCCAGCATCAAAACACCTGCTCTTTCGTCCATTCTTCCGGAATTCGGGTCATCACCATGTCCGACACAATCTCACGCTCAAAAATATCAAAAGCTTTGTTGGTGACCCCCATCTGCACCGCCTGCCAGGGTGCAAGTCCCACCCGCACGGCGCCAAGTGCTGCCAAAAGCCCCCGAAGGTCCATGGCCTTTGTGGAAATCTCACTGTTCTGAGCCTTCACCTGCAGATCCAGAAACAGCCCGGAGAATGCCTGCAGTGCATCTTCTTTTATATCCGGATAATCATGAAGGATGATCCGATGCAGCGTCTCCTCCTTCAGCATAGGCATATCTATGACCAGGAAACGGGACACCAAAGCCTCATTCAGCTCCTTCGTCCCTGCATAACCATAATTCATGGTTCCGATAAAACGTGCTGACGGATGCAGATTGATCTTCTCATAGCCAGGTACATCAATGATCCTTCTGTGGTCCAGCGTGGCATGCAGTACGGATGCCGCATCATTTTTCGCCATATTAATCTCATCCAGAATCCCGAAGCCGCCCTCCTCCGCACAGCGATAGACACTGCCCTTTCGAAGCTGAACTTCATTATTCCGGAACGTATCCGTTCCAATCAAAGAGCTGCTGTCTGTCGTCACATTGAAGGAAATATTGTATACCGGCCTTCCGAAAATCCATGCCAAATTCTCTGCCAGGATATTTTTCCCGGTGGCTTTTGCTCCGCTGAGCAGAAGATTGGAGCCTTCCAGAAGCGCTGCCACAGCCATCTCCAGAATCTCCTTTCCATAAAATGGTATGGATGGCCGTACCACACGGTCCTTAACTTCCTCCCGCACCGGATATTCCTTCCGAAACGCCTCCACTTTGCAGATCAAAAGGTTGTCCACCCCCTGCTCTTCCAGAAATCTCAGTTCTCCCTGCATCGTATTCTGCTCCTTTTTGTTGAAGTTTTATGTCTGTCTTTCCAGATTCTTTTATTCGATTTATGCCGCTCAAAATATCCTGTCACTCCAGAAACTGTGCCAGTACATAGTTACTCACGTCGATTCCCCGATCCGTCAGACGGACTCTGCCTTCTGCCTCCTCCAAAAGCTGCTGCTGCTGAAGTTTCTGAAACAACGACGCATAATACTCCTGATATCGGCCCGGAAACACCCCTTCTGTCTTGCGAAGTCCCAGAAAGAAATATTCTTCCCTGATCTCCCGGTCTGTCAAAGGCTCCATGGTACCCTCTGTATTTCCGTCCAGATATTCAGAAATCACCATCTGATTTGTATACCGCACCTGGTTCAAAAGCGAAGCCGCCCCAAGCCCGTATCCTTTATAGTCTGTCCGGTTCCAGTATCCCAGATTGTGCCTGCAGGCATACCCCGGCTTCGCATAGTTGGAAATCTCATAACGCTCATATCCATAAGCAACAGCCAGCTTCTTTGTATCATAATACATCTGACGCTCCTCTTCCTCTGAAGGAAGAAGCTCCGGATGTCCGCTGTATCGCTCATGAAAAGGCGTTCCCTCTTCAATGATCAGGCTGTATGCCGATATATGTTCCGGTGAAAGTGTACATACTTTTTCAAGAGTCTTCCGCCAGCTCTCCTTTGTCTGCCCGGGGAGGGCAGACATAAGGTCCACATTGATGTTGTGAAATCCCACCGCTCTTGCGATCTGATAACTTTCCTGAAACTGTTCCCAGGTGTGGATCCGCCCCAGTTTTTGCAATTCCTCATTATTCGCCGACTGAAGCCCCAGGCTCAGACGATTTATGCCTGCTTCCAGGTATTTTGATAGCTTTTCTTCATCCACAGTTCCCGGATTCACTTCCACTGTGATCTCCGGATTTCCAGAAAACAAAAACTGTTTTCTAAGCTCCCCCATAATCTTGTAAAGGCAATCCGCTTCCAGGATACTTGGAGTCCCGCCTCCAAAAAAGACGGTCTGCACTTCATATCCATCAGATAACTTCTCTGATCTGCGTATTTCTTCCAGGAGCCTTTCCACATAAGCGCTCTGCACTTCCCGCTCTGCGGGAGCTGACAGAAAATCACAGTAGGCACATTTGCGGATACAAAATGGAATGTGAACATATAACTCCAGCGGTTTAGGCATCTTACTTCTTATCATCCAGCTTCAGCACACTCATAAATGCTTTCTGAGGGATTTCCACATTGCCGATCTGGCGCATCCGTTTCTTGCCTTCTTTCTGCTTTTCCAAAAGCTTCCGTTTCCGGGTAATATCGCCTCCATAGCATTTTGCCAATACATCTTTTCTCATGGCTTTTACTGTCTCTCTGGCGATAATCTTGCCGCCCACTGCAGCCTGAATCGGGATCTCGAAGAGGTGTCTCGGAATCTCATCCTTTAGTTTCTCACACATCTTCCTGCCTCTGTCATAAGCAGAAGCTCCATGCACGATGAAGGAGAGAGCATCCACCTCCTCCCGGTTGATCAGGATGTCCAGCTTCACCAGTTCCGACTGCACATAGCCTTTAAAATCATAGTCAAAGGACGCATAACCTCTGGAACGGGATTTCAGTGCATCAAAGAAATCATAGATAATCTCATTCAGTGGAAGTTCATACTTCAGCAAAGCTCTTGTCTCTTCCATATATTCCATTCCCAGATAGACGCCCCGACGTTCCTGACAGAGCTCCATGATGGAGCCGATAAACTCCGTCGTCACCATAATCTCTGCGCTCACCATGGGTTCTTCCATATGCTCAATCTCCGACGGGTCCGGCAGGTTGGAGGGATTTGTCAACTCAATCATCTCTCCGTTCGACTTGTACACCCGATAGATAACGCCCGGGGCCGTTGTAACCAGGTCCAGATTGTATTCTCTTTCCAGCCGTTCCTGAATAATCTCCAGATGCAAAAGCCCAAGAAATCCACATCGGAACCCAAATCCCAAAGCGATAGAAGTCTCCGGTTCAAACTGAAGCGCCGCATCATTAAGCTGGAGCTTTTCCAGTGCATCCCGAAGGTCCGGATATTTTGCCCCGTCCGCCGGGTAAAGTCCGCAATATACCATGGATTGTACTTTCTTATATCCCGGCAGCGGTTCCTCACAAGGCCTGGACCGGTCAGTCACCGTGTCACCCACCCGGGTATCCTTTACATTCTTAATGCTTCCGGTGATATACCCGACCATTCCCGCACTCAACTCTTCGCACGGAATGAACTGGCCGGCTCCAAAATACCCCACTTCCACCACATCAGCTTCCGCTCCGGTTGCCATCATCCGGATGGGAGTTCCTTTACGGACCGTTCCTTCCTTGATCCTGCAGAAAATGATCACCCCTTTATAAGAATCGTACACAGAATCAAAGATCAGTGCCTGCAGGGGCGCTTCCGGACTTCCTCCTGGTGCCGGTATCCTCTTCACAATCTGTTCCAGCACCTCATCCACATTCTGTCCGGTTTTCGCCGAAATCAACGGAGCATCCTGGGCTTCAATCCCAATCACGTCTTCAATCTCATCAATGACTCTCTGAGGCTCCGCACTGGGCAAATCAATCTTATTGATTACCGGAAGCACATCCAGATCATGATCCAGCGCCAAATATACATTCGCCAAAGTCTGGGCTTCAATCCCCTGAGCCGCATCCACCACCAGAATCGCCCCGTCACAGGCGGCCAGACTTCTGGATACTTCATAGTTAAAGTCCACATGTCCCGGCGTATCGATCAGATTGAATATATATTCCTCACCGTCCTGCGCCTGATATACGGTCCGGACCGTCTGCGCTTTGATTGTGATTCCCCGCTCTCTTTCCAGCTCCATATTATCCAGCACCTGAGACTGCATCTCCCGGCTGGTCAAAAGACCAGTCTTCTCAATGATCCGGTCCGCCAGTGTCGATTTTCCATGATCTATATGCGCCACAATACAAAAATTGCGGATTTTGCTTTGATCTACTGCTGCCATCTTATATCCTCCGTCTTTTATAATAAATGCCTGCTTCGCTTCCGTGTCCCCACGGCGCTCCGCCGCCTCTGACTTCTTCCGCACTGTTTTCTCATCTGCCTGCTACGGCAGGCCGCAGTGCCCGCTCGACTCCACTTCGCTTCGTCTCGCTATCGGGCTTCGCCCTATGGAATCCGTCAGATGCTGCTTCGCTTCCGTGTCCCCACGGCGCTCCGCCGCCTCTGACTTCTTCCGCACTGTTTTCTCATCTGCCTGCTACGGCAGGCCGCAGTGCCCGCTCGACTCCACTTCGCTTCGTCTCGCTATCGGGCTTCGCCCTATGGAATCCGTCAGATGCTGCTTCGCTTCCGTGTCCCCACGGCGCTCCGCCGCCTCTGACTTCTTCCGCACTGTTTTCTCATCTGCCTGCTACGGCAGGCCGCAGTGCCCGCTCGACTCCACTTCGCTTCGTCTCGCTATCGGGCTTCGCCCTATGGAATCCGTCAGATGCTGCTTCGCTTCCGTGTCCCCACGGCGCTCCGCCGCCTCTGACTTCTTCCGCACTGCTCATTGCTTATAATATATCACGGATCAAATACCTTATCAAGTATGTCTGACAGAGGTTCCATGGTATTCATCATCTCTTGGAGCGTATTGGTCTGCGCTCCTACTTCTATTAAAAGCGCCTTGTCGGACAGGTGCAGGTTGTAGCGCAGACTTCGTAGGTAGATGTTCCTGGCCAATCCCGGATAATACTGTTCGCTTTTCAGCTTCAGCTGAAGCGTCAGCGCCAGATTATCCTGTATGTACGGATTATACAGATAATCAATAGGACCATTTTTCTTGGTCCGGCTCAGACCGTTGAAGAACATGAATCTGGCCATGGTTTTCCCGTTAATCTCCGTCACCAGTCTCGTCCCTTCTGCCACTCCGTCCCTGTGAAGGTCTATCACTGACTGGATCCCCGGATTCGCTTCCAGAATGGCGCTGATCTCCTTCTGGGCCTTACTGTATGCCTCATTTCGGTCCAGTTTGCCGTCCACCAGGTCGTAGACGCTGGTCACATGCATCACATCATATCCTTTTTCCCGCAAAAGCTGCGTCAGGTATTCTCCCACCCCGACAATCGTAGTCGAATTGTCACCTGGTACAGAATCCACAAATCCTTCCTGAGAATGAGTGTGATAGATTAGTATCTGCGGTCCTTCCACTTCTTTATTAATGCTCATGTCTTTGGACAGCAATACTTCTGCATTCAAATCTTCCGGAGAAATTGCGGTAGTCTTATCCATGGAATAAAAATTACCAAACAGATAGTCAAAGTCTGAAAGTTCCTCCATATTATAGATCGTACCTGCTGTAACGGTCGCCGGTATCTCCTCTGATGCACGCTCAGCCGCCTGTGCTTCTTCCAGTGCCTTCTGTTCCTCTCTCTCCCTTTCTGCAGCCGCCCTTTCATTTTCTTCCTGAGCAAGCGTCTCCATATCATATTCCTTACCGGTTTCATCCAGTTCATTTTCATCATGAACGCCGCCTGTTATCAACATCTCATAAGTAGACGCATTTTCCACGCCTCCATCCTGTTTCGCCCCGTACTGAAGCCGGTAAAGCGGATGCATAGTCATAATACGTCTTATGTACCAATCGGCAAAGGAATCGCTGTCTCCGCCTTCCCTATATTCCAGAAAAAGCCCTGGATACAGGCAGCGTGCGAACTCCCTCTGGCACACACGCTGCATAGATGACCTGCTCTCGCGAAGCAGACCCGGCAGATCCCCTGACCAAAATCTCCGCCCTCCGGTAAAAACAATATAAGAACCTACCAAAAAAAACAATATCCACAATATCCAGTTCCATAATCTTGAAAATCGTTCCATAAGAATCCTCACCCATTTATTATATGGGAAAAGCATTCTCTCTATGCCTCTTCAGACAGTTGAAACGCCATATTCAATGCCTCTGACAGAGTAAAACTGAGCTGTTTGATCGTCTCGTCAATATTTTTCGGTGTCACAAACATGCCGTTCAGGTGCGGCGGCATCTGCTCGCAGTTTCCCTGGGCATCATAAATAATAGCGGCAGCCTCCACCACCGTTGGAACTCCTATGGCAATCACCGGTATCCCAAGACTCTCTTCTGTCAGGCAATTCCTGTGGTTTCCCACTCCGGAGCCCGGCTGTATCCCCGTATCTGTAAGCTGAATCGTCCGGCTGAGCCGTTTTGTGCTTCGCGCTGCCAGTGCATCAATAACGATCAGAAGATCTGGATTTGTCTGCTCCACGATCCCCCGGATGATTTCCGAAGTTTCCATTCCTGTCTGGGCCATTACTCCCGGCACAATTCCGCTGACCTGACAGTATCTGTCGCTTCCCATGGCCTCCTTTCCATATTCCCGGATTAAATGCCTGGTAATGAGCAGATTGGACACCGTCTTCGGCCCCAGTGCATCCGGCGTCACATCCCGGTTCCCGAGCCCGGCCACCAGAATTGACCGTTCCTTCTCCTCACCCATCAGTTCTCTTAGATAATGAGACAAAGACTCTGAGATTTCCCGGTGATAATCCTCGTCCGGAGATGCCATGCCCGGAGCTTCAAGTGTCAGGTAATTTCCCATAGGTTTTCCCATTTCCCGTGCCCCTCGTTCCGATATGATCTGTACTCTTGTCAGCCGAATATCCCTGTACTCATCATATTCCTCCTCAACCACAACGCCATGGACCTCTTCATCACTTCCTTCAAAGCTTTCTCTGGCCTCCAGCGCCAGGTCCGTCCGTACTCTCATTCGTTCCATCTCTTCAGCTCCTCTGTATTCTGTTTTCGTTTTTCATAATATCTTTCCTGCTCCGTCCGCGCCGAACATCCGAACAGTATTCTGATAAAAAGCAACTTTATAAAAAGCAGCTTTGATCATGATTTTATACACCTGCCGGTATTCAGCCTGGCGCAGCTGTGAAAAACAACCTTTGACGATAATATTTCCGGAAAAATGTAAATTTATGTATTGACACCGTTTCCTCTTTGGACTAGAATATATTCGTGTGTTTCCGTGTAAAGCTTCCCCGTGTCTCGCTTTCATGAAACACGTCATAACAATTATCATGAAATTGAATCACAGTGAATAAACCGGAGGTGTACGAATTGGCTAACATCAAATCTGCAAAGAAAAGAATCTTGGTAACTGAGACCAGAACTGCCAGAAACAAAGCAATTAAATCTGAAGTAAAAACCATGGTTAAGAAAGTATATGCTGCAATTGATTCCAACGATCAGGATGCGGCAAAGGCTGCTCTGAAAGATGCCGTTTCCACTATGGATAAAGCAACTTCCAAAGGCGTATATCATAAGAATACAACTTCCAGAAAAATTTCCCGCCTGCAGAAAGCCGTAAATGCAATGGCTTAATTACAAATTTGCAAAAAAATATCCCGAACGGTTCCGTCATACCGGTCGGGATTTTTATATTTGCAAAAACGCGCAGGAAAGCAGACAGTCTCTCAACGGTTATTTTGCACTGTATTTTATAATGAGAAGTTCCACGCTGATCTGATCTCCGATTCGTCCGGTTTTCACTTTCTCTTCTGTATCCACGCATTCCTCCAATGCCTGGCGCAGCTGCTCCCTGGAATATTTTTTACATTGAGCCATATATTTTCCCAGCGCAAAAGGAGGTATTCCTGCCGCCTTCGCCATCTCTCCTTTTTCCATACCCTGTCCGGATAATTCCTTCAGCTGAAACAGCTGGTTAAACTGTCTTACAATCAGCGCAAGAATCCGCATGGGAGACTCTTTCATGGCCAGCAGGTCTGCATACAGATCCAGCGCCCGCCTCTGATCCTTGTCTGTAATGGCCTGAATCATATCAAATATCCGGTTCTCTGTCTGCTCTGTACAGACTGCCTCCACATCTTCTGTGGTGATTATTCCTTTTCCCATAGTATAGCACAGAAGTTTCTCCAATTCCCGGTCAATCCGCTCCATATCTGCACCTGTACGTCCCAGAAATACATGCATGGTCTCTTCTGTAATATTTTTTCCTTCCTTCTTCAGGGTCCCAAGAACCCACCGGGTCAGAGTACGGGTATCCTGGCGCTTGAATTCCACCACCCGTCCGGTTTTCTTAACCGCCTTGTACAGTCTTCCCCGCTTATCCACCTCTGACTCTGACAAAATCAGGCAGGTGCTTTCTGGAATCTCCGGAATATAGTCGGCCAGCTCCGGACACGCATTCTTGGCAAATCCGCTGTCCCGAAGCTTGATCACCCGGCGGTCAGCGAAAAAAGGCATTGTCTCTGCCAGATCAATAATCTCCTTCGGATTGATGCCCTTTTCTTCAAAAGAAGCTGTATTCATGGTATCTTCCGGCGGAAGGAGGGCGTTTCGGAGCTTTTTCTCATACTGGTTCCTCAGATAGATCTCCTCTCCGGTCAGAAGGTACACCCGTTTAAAATTTCCGCTTTTGATATCTTCCATTAATGTTTTCATAAATCTACGCTTTCTTACTCTTACTGATCTGCATGATATGGTGTTTTTACAGCTCTTTTTTTAACTATTGTATCATTTTAGCATGAGTGTGCTTCCCAGGCAAGGTCCGTTGGAAAACTTTGATATTTCCATTATTTCTTTTCACCTGTTGAATCCTTTATACTTTTTACCTGTACATTTTTTCCGTCGGTCCATACGCGGATTGCGCCACATTCTCTGGTAACATATACTTTGCTCCCTGCTTCTTTCAGCCTTTGGAGCGTCTCTTCTCCCGGATGTCCGTAACGATTCGTGGCGCTGCAGGAGATCAGGCTGACCACAGGCTTTGTTTTCTCAAGAAATGCTGCTGTGGAAGAATGTCTGGAGCCATGGTGCGCCGTTTTCAGAATCTCTATCTCCCGTAAAAGCCCTGAAGACACAAGCTCTGCTTCTGTCGCTTTACCGATATCTCCGGTAAAAAGCATCTGAAAATCCCCGTACTCCGCCATCAGTACCAGAGAAAGGTCATTCCGGTCTTCGGATACGGCGGAGGCTTTCGGATACAGGCACGTAAGGGAAAACTTTTCGCCATACAGCATATCCCCGGTTCCCATATAATGAACCGGGATCCCTGCTTCCAGAAAAAGCGCTTCCATTTCTTCATAAGCTTCATCCTTCATAGAGAGCTTTGGAAATACTGCATGTTCAATCCGGATGCCCCCGCTGCTCCTGCTGTCCTCCACAAGCTCCTTTACTCCATTTATATGATCCTGGTCCATATGAGATATAAACAGATAGTCCAGTCTTCCGACTCCTGACCATTTCAGAAACGGCAACAGCCGAAAAGCACCCACCTGCTTTACATTGGAACTTCCACTGTCATACAGACAGGTAATTCCTTCAGGAGTCCTGAAGAACAGACTGTCTCCCTGCCCCACATCCAGCATATAAATCTCCAGTCCATATCGTACTCTGACGCATAGCAGGCACAGACACAGGAACAGAGGACATAAACTCATGTACAGTATATACCTGTGCGGCCGGAACTTCTCCTGTTTTCTCCAATATTTTTTACGACGTTTTTCCCGGTACAGAAGTATCAGCCCCACCGTCAGCACCATATAATACAACATGAGTTTCCAAACTGACGGATTTCCGATTGTCAAAAGGGCCCCTGGAAAAGCCAGACACTTCCTGCCGGTCCATTCATAAAATTCTAAAATCATGCGACAGGGAACAGCCAACGCCCGGGCCAGCGGAAGGCAGACAAGTCCTGAGAGACCACACAGAATCCCGCATATCATCAAAAGGCTCATAAGCGGGATTACCAGTAGATTCAGCAACGTAGAATATAAAGGGTATTCATAAAAAGTACAAAGCAATATGGGAAACGTAATCATCAGGACAGAGATGCTCACTGACAGCGCCTGCCTTATCTGTCCGGTTTTCTTTTTATACAATTTCCAAATGGGGGAGAACAGGGCAATGGCAAGTACTGCCCCAAAAGAAAGAAGAAATGCACTTTGTCTGGCATTCAGAGGATTTATCACCATCAAAGTCAGCGCTGACAGACCGATTGCCGTCAGCATATCGTAAGTCCGTCCGATCAGATCTGCCAGAATCGCCATACTGCACATAATCGCTGCACGAACGGCAGATATGGAACTTCCCGTCATCCATGCATAAGAGAGTAAAAAAACTATGGAGGGAATGCCCGACCATATATAGGAACCGGTGATCTTCCGAAGCAGGCGGTAAAACCCCATACCTACCAGAGACAGATGCAGCCCTGAAATGGCCAGCACATGGGAGATCCCGTTTCGCTGATAGAGTTCCTTCACTTCTGTATCCAGGTCTTCTTTGTGTCCCAGTATCATAGCCTGTATCAGCCCACTGTCTTTTTCATTCAACACCTGCTTATACACATCTCCAAATCGGCTGCTGAGAGACAGAAGGCCTTCTCTCACCGGCGCCGGATGCAATGCCAGTGCTTTGGACCTTTTGGCATACAGGGTATAGGAGATTCCTTTTGCTCCATAGTAAAGTCTGCTGTTAAATTGTCCCGGATTGGTTGGTTCTTCGATTGGATAAATGGTTCCTGACAAGGACAGATCGGTTCCTACCGGATATTCCTGAATCTCTTCTGTATATACAAGCATCTGTTTGACTTTAAACTGTCCATATACGCTTTGCACCTGACAGTCTGTCAGACAGATCTGCATTTTTTCATCTTTTATCGTCCACCGGCTGACCTGCCCGGTAACCTGAGCTTCGCACTTTTCTGATATCTGCCGGTATTCATAGAAGAATCCTGCAGGAATCAGCTGCAAAATCAGGAATACCAGCAGCGCCAGACATGCAATTGGCCGCTGCTTCATTCCACTAGCTCCTCATTTTTCTCAAATATGGTATCAAAACTGATACTTTCCCGAAATATCCGGTTTGTCTCTCCATTGATACTGATCTGTACTTTCTGTGCATCTGTATTTTGAATCAGAGAATTTACAATCGAATAAACAGGAATACTCTCTGTTACATTGTAACCCGTTTGCAGAAATCCTTCATCCAGGTTTACATAACATATTCCATCCCTGACTGATACGCTGACCAGTTTCGTATTCTCCGGTATGGTCGGATAGACGCCCTCATAAGGCGGACCCGCAATCAGTCGTTCCACAATCAGCTTTTCCACTGAAATATTGCTATTATATTCCATGGGTACCCGCTGAGTAACCAGCCGGTTCCCCGCTTCATTGGTGTAATAAAGCGTCAAATCTGCGGTTCGGTAAGCATTGATCTCCTCTCCCGCATTCTCAATAAACTGCTCTTCATTCATCAAACCGACTGCCTTTCCCTTTAGGTCCATCAAGGGTTGACCATCCACCCGGAAGCCAATGTAGTCGATATCTGGAATCTGACATAGGGTCCGTACCAGGGCTGCCCGACACAAAACCTCATATACTTTCGGCATATCCATATATTCTATCGAAAAATTCAGATACAGCTGGTTATGTTCTATCTCGTATCCTTCGATACGCACATTATCCGGAAGTACCGGTTTATGAAGATCATCTTCCGGTCTTTCGCGCAGAAGTTCCAGCGCTTCTTTCAAAAGCCCTTCTGTATTCTTTGCCTGCAGCTCCTTATATTCACAATCCAGCCTGGTCTCTTCCTTATTCATGTACCAGATCTGATATCCGCTTTGCTCCGTCTCACTGGTTTGCCCGCATCCAGCTGCCAGCAGACACAAAAAACACAGAAGAACAAACATCCCTGTCTTCCTTACCATATAACCACGTCGCTTTCTCCACTCATATTATTTAAGAATACCCCATTTTATAGGGGTATTCTTTGGTTTTCGTGTTCAAAATAAACATATCAGTGCGTTTTTGATAATCTTATCTAAGCTGTAATTACTTAGACTTTTATCCCCTTCTACACGATGCACCATTTTGCACCTAAATGCACCCCGATCCTTAAAAGGCATTTATAAAGCACTGTATAAGTTTATAGTTATCTTAAAAAGATTATACTTCAAATTATCCGCTGAAACAAGAAAAGTTTTCGCTTTGTAGAAGTGTTATGCCCACACATCAGGGGTATTAGCACTTATACTGCTTAAGTTTTCACGGATGTATACCTGGGTACAGATAACACCTATGTACCCAGGTATACATATCAAAATACTATTTTATGTATTCTCGCTTTAAATACTCTGGGAGAATTTTTTCCAAACTCTCACGCAGTCTTCTTATCCTTCTCGATATATCAGAGGGGCACTTCCCTAATTTTTTAGCTGCCTCCGATTGATTCAAACCGTCTACAACTAACATCGTCAATAGCTCGATTTCGATCTCATTTAAGGATTTAAGCCACATAACTATCTCAGGTGTTGCAATATCATCGATCCAGGAATAACGTCCACAGCCACTAAACTCATCCTGTGTCATGCCAGATTGATACATCGCATAACTCAATGATAATAGCCTCTTTTCACCTTCTTCTTCGTTGTAAGATAAAGTATGTTTAGCAAAGCGTCTATCCCCGTTGAGTTCATCGAGCCACATCCGATATATTTCGGATATTTGTTGATCTGACATTTCAGCCTCTTTACAAATTTTTGCAGTCTCTTCCCATTTTTTCTCCATAATTTTGCGATGATAAGCATAAATAAAGCTTGCCATAACCGGCTCCTTTCTTAGTGGCGGTGTTCCGTCGAGCCGTTTATGGTAGGATTCCTTTCCTGAGACGCCAAAGAACGGCAGCACGGAACACCAAACATTTGTTCTTTTGATGTCCTCCGCACTGCCGTCTCAAAATTCTGATAAACTCAGAATCGCGGTCTCACGGGATTATTAAGTTGTTATTGTTACCTTTTACTTTGCATTGCGTATTCTGCCACGGAGTATTTTGATTGGTATTCCCGGTCCAATGATAATTTGCACAACATATTCGCCATCCTTGATTTCTATCACCCCCTTATCGACATAATGCTTGGCCGCTAGATGCCCTCCGATGTGTCGGACTTCCATTACTGATATGTTTGTTTTCTGCATAATGTTTACCTCCGTATTCTTATTTGGGTTATTCTGTAGTGACAATATGACCATACACCTAAATTGAAGTGATGAGAGATTTCGAATAAATTCGATTTTTTTTTTCGTGTTCGAAAAAATTCGAAAACCAGATAAAAGCAGATGCCAGTGTTTAAGGTATGCTAAAGCGTTATTTCTAGCATAAAAAGTATTGACAAAAACGAACATGTGTGCTATTATGGTTAGTATAGACTAACTTGTTTATGTACATTAACGCTTCTATCAACATATCTGGATATATTCATCTGCCCCTGATTATTGCGGAATTCACTTCTTTTCTTCGGAAAATAGGTGATGACGCAATAATCAAATAAAGACAATTTTATTCAAGGGGGTAAAATCATGAGAATGATACAATATGACGTGAAGTTAAACAGAGATAACGGTACTGGATACTATGTATCAAGCTGTAATAACGAGGAAGATGTACGTCTTTTTAGTAACAAGGGTCAACCCATAGAAATGAAAATCTTAACCCATTACGGCGACTTAATTCCTAACATTAATGCTTTTGGCGAATCAAAGGAGTTTAGAAGAAAGCTCGAAAAAGAATTCCAGGATCACCTGGAAGAGATATTTCTGGGAAAGTACTTAGACTGGCGTCTAACCTCATTTGAAGTCTGTGCAGAAAGTGTTATTTTAGGATATTATAAACCAGATAGTGGATTAAATGTTTCGGTAATTCTTAGCGCAGTGAATGTTCTTCAAGCAGAGTTTTTTGTTCCGGGAAGAAGCAAAAACTCTATAGAGAAATATACGATTCGGCAGGGTAACTCAGATTATGGAAACGGTATGACACATAGTTATGCAGAAGTAGTAGAGCAGATTAATGGCGTCAGGCGCGACTTGAGGTTTACGTACAACGGCAATGATAAGCCGTCTGTTGACTGTTATGTTACTATCACAGAATATGTTGGTTAATGCGCTTATGCCCATTTCTTAAATTTGACAGGAATGGGCTTTTTCATATTTTATTCAATTTCCTTTCTAAATTACGCCAATTATGGTATAATTTACATTATCAGAATATTCTATATGGGGCGGTACTAATATGAGAAAGAGTATTCCTTCTGAAGAGATAGATGAGAAAACTGATTTTTTTAAAAAAATGGTTGCATTACGCTTAGATATTGATTTGATATATGAAATTGTAAAGTTGCTTGAAGGTATCTCTATTGATAATCGAGATGAACAATCCCGTGATTTCGGAATATCCTATGTTATAAAATTTTTAGAAAAATATTGTATGAGTAAAGATGATTATGAATTCATGCTTGCCATATACGGATTTTTAGAAAAGTTTACATACGAAGATTATCGATTCTATGAAGCGCGAATAACAGCCTATTGGCAATATGTCTGCAAATATAAAACACATAAATTTATTAAGACTAGCTGGGGCTGTACAAGTGTTCCAGGTATGTTAAGAGATGAATACAAAAGAATCATTGGATATTTAGATAAGAAAACCCAAGAAATAAAAAATGCAAATAACAATAAATTAGGTATTATAGAAGAAGTTCCTAAAAAACTAGAATTTCCCAAACCAAGAAAAATTGAAAATACTATAGACACATTAAAAAATGGTACTTCGTATATAAATCCAAATAATGAGTCGGAAAATCATCAACCGAATGCTGAACATAATACAGAATTAAAAAATGAAACATTAAAAAGCCCTTCGCCCAAACCCCTAGAACCTGAAATTAGCCTGACAAACAAGAATAGTATTGAGCAGGAAGGAAACGAACAGAAGAGCCCTGACACGAATAACATATCAATATGTGAGGAGGCGCAGGATACATCAACTAAAAACAGTGGCATACAAGTATCAACCAATGCAAACAATAGAGAGCATAATCTGCAAGAAACATTCTTTATTGGACTATTCCCCGATGAATCACCTGAGCCATCTATGTCACCTAATAAATTATCTGTGATAAAGAAATCGCTAAAGAATATATTGGGCGTTATTGTTTATACCATATTTGTAGTTAAAATTACAATTATCATTTTTACTGAAATACAACAAAAAAACCAACCAGATAAGACTCGACGCCAGCTCGAATTTGAAAATATGGATAGACAACTTTCCAGTGAATTTTGCATAAATGGAAGAACTGAAATGACTCGTTCTTATTGGAATGATGAGACAGGGCAGACAGAAACAATATCTCTTTTTGTCGGAGAAGAGGTAAACGGAGGAACTATAGATGCGGAAAATAATTAAAATCCTATGGCCAATAATCGGAGTCACTGTTATTGTTATTGCTATTACGACATGGCAATTAAAAGCTAATAGTAACCATAACGAAAAGTATTCTACCTACTCGTTAGAGCAGATCAATGACGGTAGCTGGAAGAAAGGTGATATCACCTTCAACTCCATCGTCCTCAAAGATTCTGACTACGAGTGGTACAAAAACACTCATGATGGTAAGCCCATCCCTCAAGGCACCCTCCGCAACGAGACCAACTTCGTTGGCGCTCGTGTCGCTGGAACCAACCAAGGTGCCGCCAACGTCTGGGAAGGCGATAAGATCTCGGTCGAAGATGGCAAGACCTATGTCGTCCGTCTCTACGTTCACAACAACAACCCTTACGGCGAGGAAGAGGGTAACGTCGCGAAGAACACTCAGGTGCGCTTCTACGTTCCTCAAACTGCCTCCAAAAACGTTACGGTCAATGGTTGGCTGAAAGCCGACAATGCTCGTGAGAAAGACGGTTATGTCGATGATGTGACTTTCTACAACAACGACACTCCGTTCCATCTTGAGTACGTTGATGGCTCCGCTCTGCTTGAGAACGGTAACTACGCTAGTGGTGCTGGCGTCAAGCTCACCAATAGCATCGTCAACCAAGGTAATCCTACCGGCAACGTTGCCGATGAGTGGACTAAGATCGGCTACAACGGCCTCGACGGTGATGTCCCTGGATGTTACAAATACATCAATTACGTGACCATCGAAGTCAAAGCGGTCTTTGATTACGAATATACTGTAGAAAAGAAAGCTCGTGTCGTCGGTGATGCCGATCGCACTTGGAAAGACACTGTTGAAGCCAAGGTCGGCGACAAAGTCGAATTCCAGATCGAGTACAAGAACACCAGCGACAAGACCCAGATGGGCGTCAGCATTCGTGACGTTTTGCCATCCAACCTGCGTTATATCAGCGGTTCGGCCAAACTTTACAATGCTAACCATCCTAGCGGTGCTACCTTCACTCATGACTATCTTGTCAATCAGGGTGTAAATATTGGTGGATATACTGCTGGCTCCAACGCTATCATTCGCTTCCAGGTGGAAGTCGTTGATGATAACTTGGCTTGTGGTTCTAACACTATGGTAAACTGGGGTCGTGCCGGTGTCGGTACGAAGACCATTCAGGATTATGCTCAGGTGATAGTCAAGAAAGATGGGAATATATTTATGACCAAAGCAACTGTGCTTAGTATGTTAATTTTAATATGTCTAGCCGCCATTATCGTTTTACTTTATAAAATGCATAAAAACAAGCAAATCCACACATAGGCAAAACTTAAAAAAAATAAATACGAGATTATTATAATCGTATCCGATTTATACTTGATTATCATGATAACAAGCCCCTGTGGAAGTCTCCGCAGGGGCCTAATGTGCTAATTCCGTTCGTATCAGTTTACTTATTTTCTGATATTTTGACCGACACCTTCATATTGCCATAAAACCGAAACACAAGAGTCTTATCCGCAAACACTGTCACCGAATCCACCATGGTACACCACAGATCGGCATCAAACTCCGCCAGACTCTCTCCGCATTGTTCCAGCTTTTTAAGGCAGCGGTGAATCTGTTCTTTCTGGCCAAGCTGCTCTACCATTTTACCATCCAGATAGGCAATCCGCTCCTCTGCCCTTTTACATCTTGCATCCATTTCTGAGAATCGGCGGTTATACTCTTCCTGATCCTGTATCTGTCGGGTGTTCTCATTCATATAACGACGAAGATCGTTGATCAGATCAGCATGTTTGGTTCTTGCCAGATCCTGCTGTTTTTCCAGATCCTGAGTATCTGCCAGTTTGATGAAAAGCTCCTTAAGATGCTTTATGTACGGTTCTTTTTTCTCCAATACCTGATTAAAGGCCATTACAGAAGCATCCATGATCTCCTCTTCCTCTAAAATTGGAGTTGTGCAGGCAGTCTTATGATCATACTTATGATTGCATCTCCAAATACATTTACGATATTTACTACCGCTGTGCCATACTTTTCTACCATAAAATCCATGACAGTCATTACAGAGGATTCTGGCAGTGAACGGGCTGTTCTTGTGTAATTGTCGACGAACAGGACGTCTCCGCTCAATTTCCTTCTGCACCAGATCAAACATCTCTGGATTGATGATTGCCGGATGAGAATTTTTTATATAGTACTGCGGAAGCTCTCCCCTGTTTTTCCTGATCTTTTTGGTCAGAAAATCTGCTGTGTAGGTTTTCTGAAGCAGGGCGTCACCCTTGTATTTTTCGTTCTGAAGAATGCTCATAATAGTAGACACGCTCCATTGTTTTTTACCTGCTGGCGTCGGAATCCCCTCGCTGACAAGCAGGTTGGCAATAGCCCGAACAGTTTTTCCTTCCAGAAACAGATTATATATTTTACGTACAATCTCCGCTTCTGCCTCAACAATCTTGGGAAGCCCGTCCTCGCCTTTTTCATAGCCAAGAAAAGATTTATAAGGCATATTGACTTTTCCGTCTTCCATGCTCTTTCGCTTGCCCCAGGTTACATTCTCACTGATAGAACGGCTCTCCTCCTGCGCCAGACTGCTCATAATGGTGATCATAACCTCGCCTTTGGCATCCAGTGTATGAATATTTTCTTTCTCAAAATACACTTCCACCCCCTTTTCTTTCAGCCGTCTGACAGCAGTCAATGTGTCCACCGTATTACGGGCAAAACGACTGATCGACTTGGTAAGGATTAGATCAATCTTTCCGCATAATGCATCTTCGATCATGTGATTGAACCCTTCCCGTTTTTTGGTGTTAGTACCGGAAATCCCTTCGTCAGTATAAACTGAGACAAATTCCCATTCAGGATTACTTTTAATATGCTGAGCATAGAAGTTTACCTGCGCTTCATAACTGGAGAGCTGCTCATCCGAATCCGTAGAGACACGGGCATAAGCCGCCACGCGCTTTTTGTGCTGTTCTGCAACTGGTGTGGCAATATCTAAAGCAATTCTGCTCTCTATCTTATGAACTTTTCTGATCGGGGTTGTCATTTCGATGTCTCCTTTCTTCCATTTTCAGTCGGCGTTCTCTCGCCTGTTGTCGCATTTCCTCTGTCCAGCCTTCGCTGCGGGGAGGATGCTCCCAGGTTACTTCCGCTGTATGTCCATCCCTGAATATATAAAGTATCCGATTGTTTTTCAGCATTTGTATCTCGGCGATCTTGTCAAGGACGATGTCCCGGCTTAATTCCGTCACACCCAGAACTCCCATAGTTCTTTCCAGGAGGATCTTCTCCGGGATCTGCCTGGACTGACAGGCTTTTTTACCGCGTGCATCAAGTACACGACACCTCCATACTGGTTTTTGCCATTTGAAGCCAGCGTCAGCGACCTTTCGATTGAAGCTTCCGCCACAAAATCCGCAACGAATCATACTTGTAAAAATGTAGGGTTCCGTTGGTTTAGGTGTTTTATGGAACCTTTTCGCTCGGCGTGCGATCTCCTGCTGTACCTGCTCAAAAATATCTTTGTCGATAATAGCTTCATGAGCATTCTCCACATAATACATGGGAAGTTCTCCGCGATTTTGTATGCACTTTTTGGTAATATGATCACTTTTGTAAGTTTTCTGTAATAGTAAATTTCCAGTATAGGCTTCGTTTCGCAAAATACCATAAATGGTAGTTTCGTTCCATGGACGGCCCGTCCGGGTAGGAGTATTCATGCGTATCAGCTTTTTGACAATGGCATTTCTCCCCATTCCTGAGAGATAATCATGAAATATCTGACGCACTGTTTTGGCTTCTTCGGGTACTATCTGTAAGATTCCATCTTTTAAACGGTAACCCAGCATACAGGCGTTGGCAAGATGTCCCTGCTCAAACTTTTTCCGAATACGCCATTTCATATTTTCGCTGGCTGACCAACTCTCCTCCTGTGCAAAAGATGCCAGGAGTGTCAGCATCAATTCTCCGTCTGCGCTTAGGGTGTGGATGTCTTCTTTTTCAAAATAGATATCTATACCCAATGCCTTTAATTCCCGTGCAGCTTCCAGAATGGTCACCGTATTGCGAGCGAAGCGTGTCACAGACTTGGTAAGGATCATATCAATCTTTCCCGCTCTGCAGTCAGACAGCATTCTCTGGAATTCTGGACGCTTCTCCTTCGTTCCAGTGATGCCTTCGTCCGCATAGATTCCAGCTAATTCCCAGTCTCCCCTGTTGCCAATATAATGATTGTAATAGCTGATCTGAGCAGACAGTGAATGAATCATGGAATCCTTACCAGACGATACGCGAGCGTAGGCCGCCACACGTTTTCGTCGGATCGGTTTAAGATACGAATGGTCAATTTTTGTAATTTCTCTCATAATTTACCTCCACTTTCCCAGTGTTTATGCTTAAATAATCAGGGGACCGATCGGCCCCCTTGATCTTACAGTTTCCAGATCTGGTCAATACTGTAAATAGCAATCAGACCAAACCTGTATGCCCAGTTTACAAACACTGTATCTGAGCCGGAGGAAATGTGATTATTTTCCATAATGTGCGCCCCCTTCATTTTGGTTCTCTGTTGATGCAGGTCGTTCCGGACGGTATCCGTATCTCCAGCTGCCATTGCCAGACAGATTTCTGAGCAGAATCTTACGTGCTGCCTTATATTCATCTCCGATAAAACCCAATCTTATCAGAAAAAGGCGCATCGTAAACTTCTCATTCTCCATACTACATTCTTTGGTGATGACTCGTTTTTGCTTCTTTGCCATTTCACATAGAGCGGAAATTAAGCGGTGATAGGCATCGGCTTCTCCATCCAGATCATGTAATGTAAACCATGGAAATCGCAGACTGGATTCATCAATGATTACGGATAAATGATCTGTACCAATGGCTTTTCTGAACAACGGTGCCTTACTGTCAATGATTTTTGTCAATCTTTCCAGAGCTTCTTCAGAAAACCCGGCTTTCGGTATTTCTACAATGAAGGTATTGTCATCCACCGTCTCATTATCCGGTTCATTGTTTTCTACCCTAGGAGACCTTTCAGATTCCTGCTCCACATTTTCTGTGGAGATTTCTTCTGAACTCTCCGATATATAGCCGTGTTCTTTCAGCTGGTTTATCAGTCGTTCCAGTTCGTCCGGAGAAACATTTTCCGTACAGGATAAAACGCCATTCTTATCTACGTTGTAAAGCCCTATGGCATAAGCAAACGTGGGTGCCTTTTGGTAAACAGCCGGTTTGCCTAAGATATCACTTATGGCCTGAACAAACTCTTTACGTTTTTTACCGGTTAGATTGTAGCTGTATTGTATTCTCATGGATTTTGCTCCTTTCTTTAGTCCGCACACCATATATCACTCAAGCTTTCCAAAAAATCAAGTCTGAATATCTGATCAGTATGCGGAAAATCTACAGGTTACTCTTTATCACAGATTTCACCGGTAAAAATGTATTTTACATACTCTTTACGATGCTCTTCCAGATAAACGACAAGTCCATAATAGTGCCTGCGATTAGCGATCCGCTGTACCATGTTTACGTCCAGCATATTGGTTTCTCCGCTTCGTCGTATGTTCTCAATCTGTTGCCTGATGGTTTCAGTCATTTTCGATCCTCCTTTTCCGGGAATCGCAAACAGCCTGATGCAGGATGTTGAGATCAAATCCCATATCTTTGTAGCTTTTCTTGATAATCTCAAAGTAGTGAGCTGACGGCGTATTATAGGGATGCCCAGATTCATTCATGATATAAATCATAGCGGCGACTCTTTTCCCGTCCAGTGTGAGGTGTAAAGTTTCCTTGCGGTAGAGATGCGGCCACCCTTCATAGATGTCAAGAGCATCTTCGTCTGTTGGCTGCAGTCGCCAAACCAGCACAGGAACCTTATATCCCTGTTCACGCTCGACAGTTGCCACAGCACTACGATTCCCGCCGCGGAACCACAAACGCCAGTTACGTAAAGTAGCTGTTCCTACTATTTCCGCCGTAAGGCAACGTCTTGCCATCTGTTCCAGATTAAGATTAGAGCCATAGGCAATATACAGTTTCTCTTTGTTTTTATTGTACATTTTCCAAACCTCCATTTTCAGAATTTGTGCTGTTTCTCGTGTTGATATGGCTTCTCACATTTTCCCGTGAGCCATATCTCCAGGCAGCATTACCTTTTAAGTGTCTGTATAAGTGTTCTCTACAGCTTTTAAACTCCTCTCCGATGAAACCAATTCGATTCAGATATACTCGCATTGCGAACTTTTCGTTATCTTCCTGTACCTTATGATATCGAGCATTTTTCTGTGTCAGCGCCTGATGATTAAGCGCAAGAGCAAACACAACATAAGCTCTGATCTTTCCGGCATGGAGTGTGCCATTGAACCCTCGAAGCTCTACTGTATGGTTTCCGTGAAAGAAACTATGTAGATTGAGGAAATGATAGCGACTGCCATGATAATGGTTGCTGCGTCTACCTGTATATTTCTCGTACCAGATATCCTCAAGTTGCTCCAAAGTCTTTGGCTTTTTCTGGTTCATTTGTTCTACCAGCCACAGATCCATTTTCTGGCAATATTGCATTCTTTCTGGCGCAATTTGTAACGCTTTATAGAACAGGTCATTATGGCTGGCAATAATGTTGATAAAGTTGCGGATACTCCTTGCAGTGTGCCCCGCTCCATCCAGATGGATATGGATACCACAGGTTTTGTTGACAAATCCTCCAGCTCGACGCAGGCGTCTTGCGATCCCCTGAAGAACAGCAATGTCCTGATAATAGTTTAGGACAGGGCTGACCAGCTCTACACTGTAATGATCGTTTGCTGATAGGGTTCGTCCATTTTCCCTGTACTGACAATTGAGACTGCCATCGTACATAAACTTCCAGGTCCTTCCATCTGGGGCTTTGACCTCGTAGACTTCGTAATGACCGCCAACGTAGTTGACCTCACCCCGAAGGTAATCAGCAATCGTGTCTGCCGCCTGTTGTCGAGTGATCCCGGTGAACTCCACCTCAATGCCAAATTTTCTGGTAAACATCTAACATCGTCCTCCTTTTCCTGGCGGACCGTTCTGCGATCGTCATTTAAGGAGGCATCCACGGATGCGTCCTTAAAATAAGTTCACATCGTGTCCACCAATTGTTTTATGCTGCGTTTAGCATGTTACATCGTTACTGACTTAGAGCCTCCTTTCTTTTTGTTTTTTCAGATCAGCCAGCTTTTCGTGTGCCTGTTGTATATTGGTACTTCCTGATATATCATTCCAGACAATCACAATCTGTTCCAGACAGCCGATCCGCATTGTCGTCCGGCAATGACAATGCCGCACGTATTGGGAAGTGACAAACCATTCCTTACGGCAGTCCCTCCCCATGACGACTGAGAAGATAACACTCCCGTCCACAAAACTTTCGTTTTTTATTTCCATAACTGATAAACCTTCGTCCACAATAGCTGCAAACTAAGTGGTGCGGCTGGAGTTTTCTTCTCCGATTCCACCAGGTATAACGACAACGATCACTGCAAAATGTCTTTGGTTTGGAACCTGGGCTATGACGTAAAGGTACACCGCAATTCCTGCATCTTTCATGCCCCGGCTTGTCCATCTGTATCGGTTTAATACCGCTGCGGCGACAAATAGATTTGACTGTGTTGGGGGATAAGAACAGGCTTTCTGCAATCTCATTATATTTCTGTCCCTGTTGGTACATGGAAAGAACAGCTTCTTTTTTGATATTGGGTATCATATGGTCTCCTTCTCATAATTTTTTCATGTTGTTTGATTTGTTTTATGGCTTGTATGGATAATGTTTAATGAATCTCCTCCGTGATTCGTCAGCACAGCATCCCTCCATCCCCGCCTTCTCGGATAAGATCTGCCAATTCATCCCCCGTAATCACCGCAAACAGACGAGGCTGTTTCTCAAATGCAGTACGAATATGGTCAATCAGATGCTCTTTACGTTTCTGATCCGGTACAACCCAGACTGTCAGCGGAAATACGCCGGAAATTTTCTGCTCTAATCCCGTATGATAATATTGATGATATTTTCGGCATTTTTCTATCACTTTGGCTGGAGATTCGGTGTCAAGATCGACCTCGAAGAACCAGCGGTCCTCATACTCACCGGATACAGTAACAGCGTACAGATCAGGCTTTAAGGAGAGTTGTGTTCCATGCCTGCTGTATACTCGCCAGCATTCCGGCTCCAACTGTAATGTATTAAGAGTAAATCCATATTTTTGACATAACTCTGCCAACTGGATAGAAATTTCTGATACTGCCAGTGTATGCGCCAGAAAATACGGCGAAGGTTCAAAAAATCGTCTGACGGGTGCTGCTTTGTAGTCGTGAAGGCACAGCAGACGTTCTCCGGCATGAGAGATATACCAGACTAAGGACCCCGATCCGGCCCGTATTCCCCCGATCCGGCGGGACAGCGCATCGACAAGCCCCATATTCCGAAGCTTTTTCAAACAACGGCCTGAAGCTCTCAGAGCGGCATTGGGCGAGGCAGCATCCGTAAAAAACAGCCGCTGAATTTGTCCTGTCATCAGATAACGATGTCTTTGAATCGCCGATAATACTTTTTTATCACGCTCTCCCAAAGACATATCCAGCTCGATTAAGTGTTTACGGGAAATCCGTTGATTTTCCTTACCTTCTCCCCCGTAAGAGGAATTATTGGGGGCTGGATTACTATAGGAATTACAAACCTTATATTTAGAAAAATCCGGCGTTGCAGGCTTTTTTGCTTCTGCTTTCCGATCATGGTTCGTCGGTCGATTAGTCATAAGCGTTTCCTCCTTCCAATCGATGAGTTCTCCCACTCTTCCTCAGAAATAGGATCATTTGAGAACATTTCAAAATACTCAGCCTCCATCTGTTCTGCCGACATGCCATAGGATGATTGACTTTGGGCTTTAAGCTCAGTAGCATCCCGCAAGACCGGAGGCGGAGGCAATGTTCGTCCCTGTATCCACCCTGTGCTTTTTCCGGCAGACTGGAACGATGTATAAATCTGATACCGCGGCAGACTCATAAAATCTTCGATGGATAATTCCGGCGCCATGCCAGCAGCAATTCTGGCATCCACAGAATTAAGTCCGAAAAATATCTTGTTACGGGTATTGGCGTTGATACCTGATCGGATATCCGGTGGAAGCTGATCAAAATACTGGTGCGCTAATGTCAGTCCAAGTCCCAAGCCTCTTGCCTGTGCTAAAGCATCTGATAAATCAGTAGGCAGGCTGAGATAATCCTGAAGCTCGTCAATATACATCTCTACCGGAAATCTGCGTTCCGGCGGTAATTTGGCACGGGACAAAGCCAGCGTCCAGGTCAGACCAACGATCAAACTGCCAAGAAGCCGGGCACTTTCCGAACCGATCAATCCTTTATTGAGAGGAACCAATACGATCCGACGTTTGCAGAATAAATCCGTAAGATCAAATTTTGGTTTTGCCTGCCCCAAAACATTACGAAGCCCCGGTCGAAGCAGAAACTGGCGCAGCTTATTTAATACAGGTTCAATTTGCTGACGACGCTGCAATTCGCTGAGTGCCTCAAACTGTTCCCAGAAGGGTCTCAGAGCCATCTTGTCTTTTATCTTTTTGGTGATATTCCGGCGAAAATTCTCATCTGTCAGCAAGGCCGGAAGCCATAAGAGCGTTGCACCTTCAACATCCACCAAGGTCAACAGTGCAGCACTGAGAATATCCTGAATTCTCACTCCCCAGCTGTCACGCCAGATCTCTTTGAGTACGCCAAGAACAGCATCCGCAATCAGTGTTGAACTCTCATAATTTTTGAATGCTAATGGATTGAATCCAACCGGACAGGCATCACCGGGATCAATGACAATCACGTCGCCTGCACGTTGTTCAGGAATCCGTGAAAGAATATCATTTATCAGGTCAGCCTTCGGGTCAATGACCAGAACGCTGCGCCCAGCCTTAATGTCCGCCAGAATCAAATGCAACATGGCTGTTGATTTTCCTGAACCAGTCGGGCCAATCAGGTGAGTATGTTCCAGAGAATCTTTTATGGGGATACTGAGTTTTCTGGGGACAGATGCGTCCATACTCACCGCAAACCCACGATCATTATTTAGATTGATCGGAGCTTTGTACCATGCTGGCGGCAGAAGGAGCTTAGGGTGAAGTCCGGGTGTACCCGGAAGCTCATCCTCTCCTGCCGGAAGTAAGAGAAAACTTGTCAGTTCCTTTACAGATAACTGTAATGGGAAATGCCATGGTACATATGCAAGATTTATATGATTGGAGAAAGCTTTTTCCTCCCGGATATGTACACCGGCAGAGTCAAGAATCTTCAATGCTCCAAGCAGTCCTCGAAGACGCGCTGCAGCATGATCACCGGAGGCTCCAATGCGGACAACCGCCTGAAATACCTGTTGTTCGGCTTTTTCACGAACATTTTTACGGCTTTCCGTTGTAGCCTTACCAACGTTGCCCAGAATTACCTGCAGCCAGGTAACATGTGGGTCTGGCAGATCGGCTGGAACAGGGGTGGGCGCATAAGCCCGCCCCAATATAACCTGTACAATTGTCTCCGTATTCGTTTTATCCTCAGTCAATGCTGCCAGTCCCGCCCGGATGACTGCTGCGGTAATATCCGTTCTTAAAGAAAGCCGGGGATGTGTTACCTTGAGCTGACGGGAAATTGTTACCGGATGACGTACCTCTAAGGAGATATCATGGAACCGAATATCACCATGGGCATGGAGAGCCTCCTCGATGCTTCTCATATATTTCCGATCAGCGCCCAAAAGATGAGTGACTTTTCCATTGTGACCGCGTGTTTCCCAGATAACAGCTCCTCTGGGAGAAAGAGCGGCGAGGTGTGAGAATGCCTCCCACACTGCCGTCGTTTCAAACTGTCTCTGCCAGACCACCTCCCGCCAGATAATGTTTTCTATATTATGTTTTCTCATTGCCCACTCCTTTCTCCTACCATTGTCCCGCATCCCTCCAATGTCTGTATATGCGCCAACAAATAAGGACGATCAGACCAACAACAGCAAGAAGTAACAGTATTGGCCAGACTTCTTCCAGATACCGTACAGCAGTTCTGATGAGCCAGGCGCTTAGAGCAAAGATAAATGCACATTCGAGCAGCCGGTTTAAGAATCCTCTTGGTTCCAAACATCATACCTCCTCCCCCAGAGCTTTGGCGCTGTATCTGGGGACGGGATAGTCCGGGATGATAATGTCACTGTCAATCTCATTACCCCAAACATCCCAGCCAGGTTGTCGACGACGCGCGAACAGCTCCAGATATGGACCATATGATAATCTTTCTATGATCGCAAACTGCTCCTCCGGCTTGTGACTGTGATCCTGTTGCGGTGCAAACACCCAGTTGGGCTGAGAATTGAATTTAACCGGTGCTTTGCCGCGAGTGGCAAACAAGCATGTTTCTGAAGCATTTCTGATATAATTTCCCAGCAGGAGCCGTGGTTTGATCCAGTAAATCGGACTGCGGAAAGTAAATCCCCATGCCTTGACAACGTCCAGCCCTTCCTGTAACAGCCCATTCGGTATCCAAAGGTAAAGATGAGCATTATCTTCACACAGGTCTGCTATTGGCATAGACTTGATCCGCTCCAATGACATTAGCTCATAATGGCTCTCTGCGCTGCGGTTACTGTATCTGCCCCGTTGATTGATGCTCCAGGGCGGATCAGCAAGAATTGTTCTAAATTTTTTAGCTGCAGGTACTTTGTTCATAAAATCTCCTTTCTTTTCTGGTGTGGCTTTTGACCAGATTAAAGCAAAAGTCACACCAGATAAAAAACTTAACCGGAACTACTTTACACAGCGATAAGACATGGTATAACAGATGTAAAATCATCAATATGATGCTGTAAAAACCGCTGTTGTAATAATTTCAGGGATCGACAGATAATGGTTTAATTGTTATCCTTTTCACTAACGTCCATGTCTTCCCAGAAGCCGCACTCACGACAAGCTTCATGAATCATGCTGCAGTAGGCCTCCAGACTGTCAGACTGCAAAGTAAAGCGGTCTTCTAACACGTAGGAAAGCTGGCGGTTCTCCCTTTTTAACCTGTGATAATCGCTGTAGCAGATCAGCAAAAAGATAATCAATAAGGTCAGGCATATGCTCAGTATGAGCAGGATTATGACTTGCAGCACAATTACCACCTCCCAACTTTTTCAACCGCTTTTTGAGCATACGCTGCCAGAATCGCCTGGTAATACTGACTACCCTGCGGAGCAATCGTACTCAATCGTCCGGCCATTACAGCAAGTGCCCCCGTGTGTTCCAACGCTGTTTGTGCAAGTAAGGCGCGACAATGATCATTTCCTGCCTGCAACATAGCGTCCTGCAACATCAGACTCCCGGAGCGGGATGAAAGCAGCAGACTGATGCTGCGCTTGGCTGGTGACGGGTCAATAATGTCATCTGCCAGGATTGCGGTAGGATCTTCGGTGTACCTGTTTTTGTTTCTCATGGAATCTTCCTCCTTGTTTTTATTTAGAGGATTATTTTTCCTCTTACTTCGTAGGCCGTGATAAGACGGGATTATTAACACATTGTGAGAAAAAATTTAAAATTTTGACAAAAACCGGGAAGATGGGTTTGGAGATTCCAATATAGACAGTGTGAGAATGGAAGATGATATATCCATTTATAGAAGAAATCCATTTTCTTTTAGAATACAAAAAAGCCTCATTTCTGTACGTTTTTGTAGAAATGAGGCTTTAGTCTTTATAATGCGTTGCGATGTCTTCAATATTGCAGTCTAATATGTTGCAGAGGGTATTCAATGAGTTTGTACTGACGCCCTCATTCTTTCTGAGCCGATGCAAAAGTGATTTGCTCAAGTGGTGGTCATGAGTCAGATTATACTGAGTAATCCCTTTTTTCTTCATAGTCACCCACAATTTATCGTATTTAATCATATCTCGATGTTCCTTGTGCTTGTATTGGAATAATTTTACCTCTATAATGAACATGTCCAAAAGGTTCTATTTTCAGACCCCAAGACAAATTTTGAGAAAGCAAAGGACAAAAAGATGCTGAAGAAAATGGAATTGTATTTACTGCTCCTTGTTGTAGCCTGTTTCATTCCCAAAAGTGCAGGCAGAATCTGCCGGAAGAACCTTCGTGAATTTGAGATTTTTCAGAGTATCAAAATAGGATCGGATAATTTTGAGAGAACAAGCTTAGAGGTGATTATCAATCTGGAGAACTATGATATTGATGAAATGTTTGACGCCGTAAAAAGTTACCAAATAAGATTGAATGGGGAGTCTGACGAATTGAACATACGATTATACAGAAATAAGGGTGATCTGTTTCTTTCAAATCCAGTCGCTGAGAAAACATTTTATAAAGATTCAGACGAATGACAGCGGCCATTCAGGTAAAAATCATTTTCTGCTGCAGATGGACAACCTAAAGAGTCCTAAAACCATGTTTTAGGACGCGACCAGGCAACATACATATAGTATTTATAACAGCTCCAGACCACAGTAGGCTTTATCCAGATCATCCTGTACGATTCCAAGATAACGTCGAGTTACTTCATAATTGCTGTGATTGTATATATGCATAATTACAACTGGGGATACCCTGCCGCTCGTCCAGGCATGATATCCCCATGTTTTTCTGAGACTGTGACAGGCGATCTTTCCCATTACTCCTTCAGCCACCGCTGCCTCATGAATGATCCTCCATGCCTGTACCCGGCTGATCGGTTTGGCATCCTTCCGATTATTAGCAAAAATAAACTCACCGCGCCTCTTGGGGAAATACTGTTTTAAGGCTTCGAGCGCCCGTTTATTCAGGGCAATGATCTTGGACTTACCGGTTTTCTTTTCCTGTAAGGCAATATGTGCCCGAAATGCCTTTTTCTCTTCGTCGTATACATCAGACCATTTCAGCTGCAGTAAGTCGCTGATCCTGAGCGCTGTATATACGCCCATAACTACCAGCACATAATTACGTAGTTTCCCACGTTTCTGATAATATTCTGCTATTGCACGTAATTGTGCCTTATCTCTGATTGGTTCTGTTGCTGCCATAACTAAATCAAGCCCCCTTGTCTGTAATATGTTTGAGTATAACCTATTTCTGACAATGTGGGCTTGGTAACTTTATTCCTCTTTAGTTCCTAGTTTAACATCATTTTGGATGGATTTCAACATCAAAATACGCCATTTTACGTGGTTTTATACGTTTATGCAAGGGACCAGAACAAATTTCTACAGAGGTATGGTTACATAATGGCCCTTTCCTGAGAAAAACATATCCAGAATGTAACATAAGAGGAAAACTGTTACATCTTAATATGCATGGCATTGAATCATGTCTGAAAGGAGGAATATGGAGTATGACGTGCGAGATTCACGGTTACATTTCTACCAATAGTAGTGTTTGCCCAATTTGTAGTAATGAGTACAATGAACTTCGAAAAGCCGGCAAGCTTTCCCCCAAGATCCCTATGTGGAGCCTCGGCATCTTTCAAGATATTAAAATGCTTCGTGTGATAGCTGAACGCGAGGGGTGCCCTGAAGATCAGATCCGCAAAGCTATCGACGAGTATATCGAGGAAAAGGGGGAACTCCAGAGAAGAGGTATCGAAGTCTCAGAGAGGTGGAAGAAAGAGGAACGAGAAAGGGCGGCACGTGAGAAAGAAAATGCCTATTTCGGCGTTTAGGTCGAATCAACTTTCGCACTGACTATACTTTGCAAAATGTGGTAATGCATCGTTCTTGCCTATCCAAATCGTTCAGCGTAGGAGCCACCGGCTCAGCCTGTTCGACGAATCTTACTAAGTTTTCAAAGAAAGGTGGTGTTTAACTTGTCGAATGACCGTGTCACATGTATGCTTTGCGGTACGCGACATTATGACGATGAGGCTTGTCCGAGGTGTTATTCTAGGTATGCTAATGATGTCAAGCATGGTAGACTTCCGAAGGGCATCAAGCCAAGATTTTTTACCATGGGACACTATATCATGTTTGGTGTCCTGAATCAGGCAAATCGCGTATTAAATGATCCGGAATGCCATATTACTATGACGAAAGATGCTCTGGAAGAGGTTTTGCATGTTCATAGTCAGGAAGAACTGACGCAGGAGATTGTCCAGCAACGATTTGAAGAAGAGCTCGACAAATTACGTTGTCATCAGGAGGCTATTGAGTCATACGGGCGTCCTAATAAGAAAGAGGAAGAGCAGCGCAAGAAGTTTAGCCTGTACTGAAGTAGGCTCTAGGAGTAATGATATTGTTCCTACTCAAACTGTTCAGAGCCGAAGCCACTGGCTTCGTCTGTCCACCGCATGATTAAACCCCTGTTCATACGAACGGGGCATCATTTATGCCTTCTATCTTAATGGTAGTGTTGAGCCTTACTATAATAGGATTTTATGACAGCAGCATCTTGTTCTGTCAAAATCAAAATAAACAAAAATGGAGGAAAACAAATGAAAAAGAAAATGTTCGTAACCGTATTAGCGGCATGCCTGCTATGCAGTGCCTGCAGGCAAAACAGTACAGTGGGAGATACGAATGCGGAAGTAAACACCCAAACAGCAGAAACTCCTGAGAATACGGAAAATAATGTCGCTTCGTCCACAGAATCTACCGCGGACACTGACAAAGCCAACACCGATGAACCGATTTTAGATGAGGATAATACTGATAATACGACATGGAATGTTCGTCCAACCTATTCACTCCAAGAGATAAACGAAGGTAAACTCGAAGGTGTTACTTTTAATTCTATCATACTGCAAGACTCGGATTATGAATGGTACAAGAACGCTCACGATGGACAGCCTATCCCGGAAGGTACCCTCCGTAACGAGACCAACTTCGTCGGTGCCCGCATATCAGGAGAAAATCAGGGGGCTGAAAATGTTTGGGAGGGTGATAGTATCCAAGTCGAAGATGGTGAGACTTATATTATTCGTCTCTATGTTCATAATAACAATCCTAATGGCGAAGAGGGCGCAGCGGAGAACACCCAAGTACGTTTTTATGTTCCGCAAACCGCATCAAAAGATGTTACGGTGAATGGATGGATCAGCGCTTCAAATGCCACAGAAGAAAATGGCTATGTTGACGACGTGACCTTTGCGAGTGATACAGCGTTTCATCTTGAATATCAGGAGGGATCTGCTCTCCTCGAAAATGGCAATTACGCCAGTGGCGCCGGTGTCACGCTTACCGATGCTATTATTAATCAAGGCGATCTTAGTACCGACGTTGCAGAGGAATGGGTTAAAATCGGCTATAATGACCTTGACGGCATTATTCCCGGAGGCTATGAGTACATCAATTATGTTACGATTGAAGTCAAAGCCGTTTTTGATTATGACTACGTTACTGAAACCAAAGTACGGCTCGTTGGTGATGAGGACAACGAATGGCAAGATACCATTGAAGCTAAGCTCGGTGATAAAGTCGAGTTCCAGATCGAGTATAAAAATACCAGCGATAAAGAGCAGACGGATGTTAGTATCCGTGATGTCCTGCCATCCAATTTGCAGTATATCAGCGGATCAGCAAAACTTTACAATGCCAATCACTCAGAAGGTGCAACATTTTCTGAGGACTTTCTTGTTGAAAATGGTGTAAACATTGGAGGTTATACTTCCAACTCAAATGCCATTGTCCGTTTCCAGGCAGAAATAGTCGATGAGGATCTGGTATCTGGTTCAAATACATTGGTAAACTGGGGCCGTGCCGGTGTCGGTACAAAAACTATGCAGGATTATGCAAGGGTGGTAGTACATATTGAGAAGTAATAGACTTTTAAAATCTGTAATTATCGCTGCCTTGATGATAACGGCGACACCCATGTCGGTTATAGCTTCAGAAACGGAACACCTGGACCAGACATCCGAGTCAAGCATAACTCCCTCAGCTGCCGAAAACTCCGAGTCCGGCCTTCCTGACGCCAACTTTGTAGAGGCTGATCTTATGGTACAGATTCACGGTGAGGCAATTGACTCAACACTATCTGCTGATCTGGATTGGGACTCCTATGCTACAATTGATGAGATGACATTAGAAGCGGGGAGAGTATACCAGATACTAATACCCTGTGATCGTCGCAATTCGACGACAACGGACGAAGAGGTTTGGTGGTTACTACATTCTCCGAAACTACTCGATCCAGATGCGCCGACAGACTTTGATTACTTTACAATGTCAGTCGGCTGGGCGACCAACGCGTATACTGGCCAGGTAGATATATCCGCTAGTAGTCCAATACATTTAATGTACTATAGTTCCACAGTAGATATATATGATACTGACGGTAAACACCTCGTTTCAATTCCGGCAGTCAAAGATGCATATAACACTCTTTCGACCATCTTAAACGCAGATGTTTTACCTGATGCTGAACAATATTATATAGGCACACGAATTTGCTCTCTCGATGATGCCATGATCGCTGATCTGGAATCCCATCAGGCCCCAGGTGCGAAAAATTCAGCAGATGAGCATAATACTCAATCATCAGAAACCTCTGCTATGATACTTGTGGCAATTGTAAGCATTATTGTGGGTATCAGCGCAATACTTGCCATAATATATATCCGAAAAAAATGATTTTTATTTTTCAGTTAAGGATGTCTCTTGTGAGGCATCCGATTTTGTCTTCCACATATTTATGATACAATAGTGTAAAACGTGTACATAGTGGTGCAAGAGAAAAACCTTGTATCATTCGTGACGTCTATACACATTCTTTTTGCTCCTATTATAGTTCCGCTTCGCCCCTTTCCTTCCCCCGGGTAAGAGATGAATTTCCTGATGCTCTGCATCCGGAAATCCATCTGGGCTCCGGACGGGGCTTCGCTGTTTTTTAGTTCCGCT